>JAFYGB010000079.1 GCA_017543445.1 Lachnospiraceae bacterium
CCGCTATGCGTACGGCTCATTACGCGCTGTCGCGCTATGCATCCGCAATCGTCTCGAATCGTGAGTAAACTCCCGTTCGCGCCGTGTGCGGATGCGCACCGCTCGTAACGGGACGAATGTCGCTTCTGAGGCGACCATTTGTCTTTTTGTTTTGTGTATACTTGCCTTGTAAGATAAATTAACAGCCGGGTAGCCGGTGGAAAGAGAGGTAAGTACTATGAAGAAGGGTTTGACAGAGATCGTTTTTATTTTGGATCGTAGTGGTTCGATGGGTGGTTTGGAGTCCGACACGATCGGTGGATACAATTCGATGCTGAAGAAGCAGCAGGAGGAAGAGGGCGAGGCGCTCATTTCGACGGTGCTGTTTGACGATCAGACGGAGGTCCTGCATGATCGTAAGGATGTGAAGAAGGTAAAGCCAATCACGAAGAAGGAGTATTATGTGCGCGGTTGTACGGCGCTGCTGGATGCAGTCGGCGGGGCGATCCACCACATTAGCCACGTGCAGAAGGCGATGCCGGAGGATGAGCGTCCGGAGAAGACTTTGTTCATCATCACCACGGATGGTATGGAAAATGCCAGCAAGGAATATTCCTACGATAAGGTGAAGAAGATGGTGGAGAAGAAAAAGTCGAAGGAGCATTGGGAGTTCATTTTCCTCGGTGCGAATATCGACGCAGTCGAGGTCGCGGGACGCTTCGGCGTTGCTGCAAGCCGTGCCGTTCGGTATGAATGCGACTCCGCAGGTACGCAGCTGAACTTCCACGTTATGTCGAAACTCGTCAGCAAGGCAAGATCCTGTGAAAGCGCAGAAATGTTGGAAGAGGCACTCGACGACGACGAACTCCTCGCACCCATCAAGGAAGACTACAAAAAACGCCACAGAGCGTGATGTTAGTTGATGGTTTTCCGTAAAAACTGAATTACTACATTTGCGCATGCGCCGGGTCTATGACTCGGCGCTGTTTGATGTGTCAGTGGGGATGGTTCCGTTTGGCACATTTAGGTTTTGAGCAGCCCCGAGCGGTGTGACCTTCCGCGTGCTACGATCCCTCCCGGTCAGGTCGCTCGTTGTGAAAAACATTCCGCTCGTTCAATGCCGTATTTGAGGGTGCCCGTTTCGACAGAGGCCGTTTTCTTGATGAAAACGACCTCTGCTCACGCGAAAAGCGATCTCGGAAATCGCTTTTCTCCCCTCATCCGGCATCTTACTTGCGGTGTTTTTCACATTGCAGTGAACTGTCCGATCGTGAACGCATTGCACGGGAAAGAATGAACTGCCGAGGTTGCCGACTGTTTCGGGGGAGGGGGCGTGATTACACAAACTGTGAATGTGTCAAAAAGAACCGTCCCCGTTGACACAGTCCCTGTTGACACATAGGTGGGGAGAGGGTAGAATGGAAGGTGTTAGATTCTAACAGGAGATGATAGCAAGACTATGGAAAAAGAATTTTTTATCGATTGCGATGGAATCGGGCTTCACGCGAAGCTGGATAGGGTGAATGAGACGGAGAGGGGGCCGCTGTGTATCCTGATCCATGGGTTCACCGGGCATATGGAGGAGGACCACATCGTTGCTGCGCAGCGGGCCATGAACGAGGTGGGTGTTTCGGTGCTACGTGTGGAGATGTACGGGCATGGAAAGAGTCAGGGTCAGTTTAAGGATCACACCCTGTATAAGTGGGTGACGAATGCACTTGCGGTCGTAAGATATGCGAAGACGCTGGACTTTGTGACGGATTTGTATTTGTGTGGGCATTCGCAGGGAGGACTGCTTACGATGCTGATTGGTGGAATGTGCCCGGATGATCTGAAGGCGATCCTTCCGATGTCTCCGGCGTGGAAGATCCCGGAAGCATGCAGGGCAGGTTTTATCCTGGGGACGCAATTTGATCCGAAGCATATTCCGGAGAAGATAGAGTCCTGGGATCGGGAATTGGCCGGAGATTATGTGAGAGTAGCTCAGACCATCCACGTGGAGGATGAGATCGAGCGCTACGAGGGACCGGTCTGCATTATCCATGGGGATGCGGACGACACCATCCCATATGCGCATGGCGTTGAGGCGGCCAAGTTATATAAAAACGCTGTATTGGTTCCGATCCGTGGGGCCGATCATTGCTACGGCGGCTGTCTGGAGGAGATGGCCCAGGCGTTGAAGGGTTGGTTTACGGAGACACGGAAGTGATCTTATAATTTTATAACAACGAGGGAATTCACAGGAGGTTCGCAATGATTCGTGCAGTAATCTTTGACATGTTTGAGACGTTGGTGAGTTTGTTCATCGGTAGGACGTATTTCAGTGAGAATATTCGGGAGGACCTGCAGAATGCGGGCGTTTCTCTGGATGAATTCCGCGCCGCTTGGCATAAGACTGAGATCGGTCGGAGCCGCGGCGAATACACGCTGGGAGAGGGTCTGGCGGAGTCGTTGCGCATGATCGGCTACGGCGGTGACGCGACGAAGCCTTATGACGAAGCAAAGATCGAAGAAGCCGTTGAACTGGTCACGAGAAAGCGTCTGGAGGCACTCGGCGACACGTTTTCGAATATCCCGGAAGCGTCGGTCCAGCTACTTCGCGATTTGAAAGAGCGCGGATATAAGATCGGCCTGATCAGCAACTGCTTTTCGGATGAATGTAAATTGATCAAGGAAAGCGTCCTGTTCCCGTTCTTTGACGCGGTTCGGCTTTCCTATGAGTTCGGTGTATGCAAACCGGACCCGGTCGTTTATACAAGCATTATCGAGGAACTCGGTGTAAAGCCGGGCGAATGTCTCTACGTCGGCGACGGCGGTTCGAAGGAACTATTTGCCGCGCGTGCAGCCGGCATGAAGGCTGCCCAGGCCCTGTGGTTTCGCGGCGGCATGTTCGAGCCGCATTTTCCGAGTCCGATCTACGGGCAGTTTGATCAGCTTAAGGTGCAGGCGGACGTGCTTACAGAGGCGGCAAAGCCGGAATACGAAGTCACGGATACATTGACCGCAGAAGAATATATGGCGATGCGACGCGCCGTCGGCTGGCGGGAGTTCCCGCTGGACGAGGCGGAGGATGGCATTAAGTATTCGGCCTATGTATGCTGCCTGCGGGACGGTGGAAAGCCGATCGGCCTGGCACGTGTACTGTGGGATCATGGCTATGTCGTATATATCGCAGATGTCATCGTGATGCCGGAATACCAGGGACGAGGCATCGGCCGCGAACTGATGAACCACATTATGGATTTCATCAAAAAGGATGTCCTGAAGAAGGGACGCATGGCGATGGTCAGCCTGTCGTCGGCCATGGGCAAGGAAGAATTTTATCAACGCTTCGGCTTCGAAAACAGGCCGAGCGAGAGCACCGGACACGGAATGTGCCAGTGGATGCAAGGGGAAATGAAATGAGAAAGATAGCGATCGTATTTCCGGGTGTAGGATATAACAAGGATCGTCCGTTGTTATATTATACAGGCAAACTGGCAAAGCAATGCGGATACGAGTTGGTGCATCTGGATTTTTCCGGATTGAACTGGAGTAAGGAGGCACTGAAGGACCGAGAATTCCTGCTTCGGATCGTCGATGTATGTATACAAAAGACAGAAGCGGGTCTCGAGCGGTTCGGGGACATCTCCGGTGACGAACTCGTGTTTATTTCCAAAAGCATCGGAACGGTGGTCGCGAACGCATATGCCGAGAAGAAGCACTTGATAGCAAAGCAGATCTGTTTTTCTCCCTTGGAAATGATCCGGGAATTCGTTCGTGAAGCAGGTGCAGTCTTGTTTTGCGGGGATGCAGATCCGTACGCGGAATATGCCACGCTTACGAAGATCGCGCAGGAGAAGAACCTGGAACTGCATACGATCTATGGCGGAAACCATTCGCTGGAGACCGGGGATCTGAGCACGGATCTGGAGAACATGAAGGAGATCGTGGATATTTGCCGCAAATGCCTGTAGATAATTGGGACTCAATGAGGAGGAGACAGTATGAGAGACCGAAAATTATCGACATGTTTATTGGCGATCCTGTTTTTTATCACTACGCTTACGGCGTTTACGCAGGACATTTCCGCGGACATCGGGCCGAAGCCGTCGATCGAGCTTCACTTGGAGAATGCCCCTTCAGACTATTTCATAGTGCTTCTGGCACCGACGCAGGAGACGAAGACCGAAAGTCCGCTTCGATTGGATCAAGTAAATGAAGACAGCGTTGCTGCCTATCTGGAAACCTTTTACCATGAAGGATGGATCTACGAGGAGGGCCTCGTCGGAAAGAATTATAAGCAAAGCAATGAGGATCATTCCTACCGTTGGGGCTATATGGTACCCAGTTACTTTAAGGTGATGGTGATCGCCTCCGACGGAAGCGTCAGCATCAGCAACGAGGTGGATCGTCAGGAGTTCAACGCAACGTTTACCTACGATGTCGCCACCGGAAAACTTACGGAAAACCTGGCTAATACGATCGAAAAACGTTGGACGAAAGTCGCGATCTGCTTTGTGTTGACATTGCTGATCGAGTTCGGCATCTTCCTGGTTTTCGCATTTCCGAAGACCAAACGGAATATCATCAGTGTTGTGGTCGCGAATGCGATCACCAACATATCGATGACCACGTACCAGCTGTGGTTTTATGACTGGAATCCAAGAGATAAGATCAGCCCCATTTTCCTGATCCTGGTTCTGGAAGTATATGTATTTATCGTGGAGATGATCCTTTATGCGATACTTCTGAAGGATAAAGACGGGAAGAAGGATATTTCGAAAAATATCAAGTACGCGCTTGCGGCCAATGCAGCCAGTTTACTGGTCGGCATTCTCATCCCGTACGTATAAATGACACAGTGTCGAAGGGAGGACGTTTTATGACAGAAGAAGAATTGATCGCCGCGATCGATCAGCAGATGGCCAGCGGTGTAAGCCGGTTGAAAGTAGAGTTTACAGAGGAATTGCCCCCGGACACGGAGAAAAAAAACTACCATCACGGAAGATGTGACGTCGGAAGCCCCTGGGCGAAGGGCACCGTCACGAACTGTGACGCTATCGATGAAGTCATCGAATAGAAGAAATGAGGGAAAATGAAGCATAAAAGACTGAATCGCGGAGGAAAGCATGGCTGGGGCTTTGATTTCTATCCGTACTATCAGATGCGGATCGACGAGGAGTTTTTTCACGGGTACGCGTGCCTGATCCGTTTTACGGATGGGGAGAATAACTACTGGCAGACGCCGAAGGCCGGCCGCTTGCAGGTGACGGGTGCGGGAATGCGCTGGATGGAACTGATTCCGGATGACGCATCCTGCGTGATCACCGTAAAGTATTTCCCGGACGGGACACACGACCCGGAGCGGAAGAATTATCCGGTGCCGGCGGATCCGAACTATCAGCCGTCGATTTGGTACGTGGATATCACGGATGGCATAGAGACGGATGAGGACGGGACCTTCGTGTATATCGATAAGTATCTGGATATCATCTTTACACCGGAGGGCGATATCAAGGTCGACGACCGGGATGAACTGGATGCAGCGCTTGCTTCCGGGGAGATCTCGGATGCTTCGTATGCGGCGGCAGTCGCTGAGGGCGAGCGGATCCTTAAGGATCTGTGCGAGGATATCGCAAAGACGGACGCTTGGTGTGCGAAAATCCGCCGCGTCGTTGAAGAGCGGATCGCAGCCGGGGAGCCGGACCGGGCGGAGGCGGCACGTAACGAGGTGCTGAGCGGTGGTCGCGAAGGCAAGATCAAGAAGCAGGGAGACCGCGTCTATCGTCCGGCAAATGTCTGGTCCGCAGACGTACATAAGTTCCTGGATTTCCTGATCGATAACGGCTTCACGAATGTTCCGAAGCCTTACGGCCTTACGGACGACGGAAACGAGATCCTCTCGTTCGTTCCCGGGAAGGCATATAATTATCCGCTGCCGAAGGAGTATCTGGAAGATGAAATGCTCATCGGTGCGGCGAAGCTTCTGAAGCGATATCACGAAGTCGGCAGTAAGTACATTGCGAACCTGCGTGGCGACGAGCCGTGGATGCTTCCGAAGGTCGAGCCCGTCGAGGTGATGTGCCATGGCGATTACGCGCCATATAACGTGACCCTGGTCAATGCAGAACCCATCGGCATCATCGATTTCGACACCCTGCATCCGGGTCCCGCTTTATGGGACATTGCGTATGCAGTCTATCGCTGGGTACCGTTTACCAGTCCCGAAAACCCAGATCATTACGATGATCTGGCGGAGCAGATTCGAAAGGTGAAGGTGTTCTTGGATGCATATGGAGCGACCGAGGAGCAGAGGGAAGCATTGCCCGACATGATGGTGAAACGATTGACCGCGCTCGTGAATTACATGACAGCGCAGGCCGGCGACGGTAACGAGGATTTTGCAAAAAATGTCGAGGACGGACATGTGAAAGTCTACCTCGACGACATACGGTATATTATTGAGAATAAGGAGCAAATGAAAAGCGGGATCGCAGGATCTTGCTAGGAGAACTGAATAAACCTAGTGTGAAATTGTTTCGTAAAGGAGGAGAATATTATGAAAAAACGAAAGATTTCAGCAATGTTTACTTTAGTGGTTATCGCTTCACTTGTGTTGCTTGGTCTGTTTCCGCAGGCTATTCAGGCCGATACGGGGCCGAAACCTTCAATCACCATTGAGGTGAAAAATGCTCCACAGGATTATTATGTGGCGCTACTCGGAAAGAAGGAAAATGAATACGCGAAAAATAGTCATCTGAAGATCGACGAAGTTACACGGGAGAGTGTGGAGGCGTACCTAGAGACTTTTCGATATGACGAGTGGTATTATTATAAATCTCCGTTAGGAGACAACCTGTTCCGATGCAATGAGGACGG
>JAFYGB010000080.1 GCA_017543445.1 Lachnospiraceae bacterium
ACCAAAGAATCGCGGCCGCTATCCGCCCGAAGCAGGACTGGATCGAGGAGATGCTTTCGAGCGTGGGGCCGGAGGATGCAGATTTTCCGAATAAGCTGGCGCAGTGCTGCGTGCTGAACGCATGGTCGAAGCGAAAGAGTAACCTCCTCCTGTTGTCCGGGACGAACCTTCCGAAGAAGAACCGGGAACTGTTCCTGGCACTGCAGGAGTCGGCACGTTTCTTGAATTGCTACGGCGTAAAGGCCGCCGCCGTCGGCGAGGAATATACGGACTTCCCGCTTTCCTCGGTCAATGATCTCTACGACACCTTTGAAACGGTGATCGAAGCCTACCTGCCGATCATGAAGTACATGACCGTCTCCCTTACGGCGGACGGCATCCGTATGGCGATGGAGGCGGACGGCGTCGCCGTTCTGCCGGCGACGGTCCTTCCTGTGGAATGCAGACAGGAAGACGAGACCGTCTACATGACCATCCGCAGGCGGAGGGGAGGTGAGCCGGCATGATGAAACTCGAGACATTGTCCGGAACCGGACTTTGGTACGTGCTGTGCATCATATCCCTCTTGCTGGTGACCGGGACGCTGTGGACGATCCCGCAGTCCCTGCAGACGATCCATGGAAAGAAGATGCGTTTTTTCGCGGCGGTCAATGCGTTGCATTCGGTCGCACTGCTCGTCGCGCTTATGGACTGCGCCATGTATTTCGAACATGGCTATGGAAAGCCAGACTACAAAGCAGTCGATCGGTTTTTATTCGGACAGCCATGGCTCCTCTACGCAGGACTGGAAGTTCTGATCGCGATCCTGTTCGTGATCCTGGAAGTGCATCACATGAATTGCCGAAACCACTTCCTTACCGAAGATGCCATCCGTCAGACGCTGAATCTGCTACCCGAGGGCATCGTCGTCAGTGATGAAAGCGGTTTGGTACGTCTCTCGAACCTGAAGATGGACGCGTTGTGCCGCACCTTGACCGGAGAATTACTGACCGATTCCAATCGTTTCTGGTCGTATCTGGAGGAAAAACAGGGTAGCCATTATGACCGTATCATCCTCCGCACGCCCGACGATCACACGTGGATCTTTGAGAACGAGTTGCTGATGGCGCATAATCTGAAATACCGGAACCTGAAGTCATTCGCCCGGACATACCGGCAGATCACGGCGCGAGACGTGACCGAACGCTATCGGATCATCGAGGAGCTGAAGGAGAAAAACGCGCGGCTGCAGGACATCCAGCGGCGTATGAAAGCAGTCTCCGAACTGTCCGGCGACATGTTCGTGGAAGAGGAGCAGCAGCGGGCGCGAGCCACCTTGCACAACCAGCTGGGGCAGGTGCTCCTCATGGGGCGCCATTATCTGGAGCATCCGGAGAAGACGGACGCGAACCTGGTCTACATGGTCACGCGGCAGATGAACCGCTTCCTTCTGGGAGAGGATGTGGGACCCCGCGAGAAGGCGCCGGGAGCCATGGACGCGCTGTCCGAGGCGATCGCCATGGCGGGAAGCATCGGCGTCAATGTGCGCCTGATCGGAAACGTTCCGCAGGAGGCGTACATCCGTGGACTGCTGGCGCAGGCCGTTACGGAGTGCGCGGCGAATACCGTAAAGCACGCAGAAGGTGACTGTGTCACCGTGGATATCGCCGAGAGTGAAGAGGGCGTTCTGATCACTCTTACGAACAACGGAAAACCGCCGAAGGGCCGCATCGCCGAGAGCGGCGGCTTGCTGTCCCTGCGTCGTAAGACGGAGGATATGGGCGGCATCATGCACGTCGAGAGCAGTCCGGTGTTCGTACTGACACTGGTCGTTTCGAACGGCGTCGTTCCCGAAGGATTCGATGATTTTTAGAAAAATGGTACAATTAGGTGATATACAAACACCCCCCCTGCAGTTTATACTTATCCTGTATGGCTGAAGGGGGGCGTTTTGTTGCCTTTTCGGAAGCATAGAATGAATATTGGCAGAAAGGAGCCGGTGAAGTTTGAATAATAAAACGAGAGTCGTCATCGCGGATGACCAGAATATCTCCCGTGGCTTTTTCGAAATGTATGTCCGCGCCGCTGTTGGCTATGAACTGGTCGCCGGACTTCGGACGGCAGGAGAAGCCGTTGAATTTCTCGATGCGAACGAAGCGGATCTTCTGATCCTCGACGTGATGATGCAGGAAGGGATCGACGGGATCACGGCCGCTCAAATGATAAAAGAGAAACATCCGAAGGTAAAGATCATCCTCACGACCTCCGCATCGGAGACCAGTTGGGAGGAGAAGGCACGCAAGATCGGTGTCGAGAGTTTTTGGTATAAAGAGTACGACGAACATGGGATCCAGGAGATCATGGATCGAACCATGAGCGGCGAAAGAGTCTATCCCGGCGATCAGCCGAAGGTACCCTTCGGAAAGATCACACGGGCGGATCTGACGGACCGCGAGTTAGAGGTGCTACGGGAACTGACCGGAAGCCTCACGAATGAAGAGATCGCTGAGAAACTGAATATATCCGTAAATACCGTGAAGCGGCATTTACAGAACATCATGGAGAAAACAGGGTTCGTGAGCCGGCTGGAGCTGGCCATGAACGCGAAGTCTCTGGGTCTGGTGGTCAGTGATCTGGATCGTACCGGAAGGGATGATAAGAGGCTTTCCGGCAAGCAGGATCTATGGTGCAAAGAAAAGGAAATGGAGGAAAAGATATGAAGAAGTTCAGGCTACTTGGCATGACACTTGCACTTGCGCTACTATTGCTGCAGTATGTCGGAGGACAGAAGGTTTATGCGGCAAACACAGATTATCTCGAAGACGGAGATGTAGTGACCTTCGGAAGCTATCCACAGACTTTGGTGAGAGATAATGACTTGATCGACGAACTGGATCAAGTGTCGAAAACATGGGAAAAATACCCCTATTATTCAAAGAATACGAGTCCGAAAAGTTCTCAAGTGGCTAATCTGGATTATTCCCTGATGGAGTATGCGGATTTTTACTATGGAAACCAAAAGTACCGTGCGGTTCGGATATTGAAATATCGTCCCACCCAAACGGTCGACATGGAACCGGGAGATGCGCAACACAGTAGGCAGGATGATTACGGATATACTACGAATTATGTTTACTATTTCTCGTATGATCCGATCCGGTGGCTGGTCCTGAGTAAGGGAAACGGTATCCTGATTTCTGAGAAGGAGCTGGATTCACAGCCGTTCAATGCTACATACACCAGAGCAAACAACAAACTAACGAACAATCTTAATTCAGATGCAAAACCCTCACATTATTACTACTCCACGTTACGGCATTGGCTGAACGGAATCAGTGATAATTACACGGATTATTATGATTTCAATTTTATAAGAACGGCCTTCTCTTCTTCTGAGAGGAGAGATTTAAGAACGAGACAAATGACGTTTACGGACGGGACTATCCGGAAAACCACTTCCGAAGCGGTGTTCCTGCTCAGTAAGAGTGAATTGGAGAACTACAGAAGATTTGCAGATAATCCGGTAAATGTTCCATCCGTTCCTACGGATTATTCGGAGGCACAGGGATGTTCAGCACAGGAATCGTGGTGGTTGTCTGATAGCAGTACCGCTAGTTCCACGGAGGCATATTATGTGTACAGGGGGTCTGACCTTCCTTATGGAGATCCTCATTTCGTGGGAATGACCCTCATCGGTGTACGCCCTGCGATCAAAGTTGACTTAAGCAGTAGTGCTGTGGTCGCATATCCTAAACTCGTGCTGGATGCACAGGTAGACGATGATCACCCTATGATGCGTTGGGATGCCTATCCCGGTGCCCAAAAGTATGTGATCGAGTGCAATCAGAGTACGGATCCGAATCAGTTGGGTGGCTGGTATGCTCAAAAAGAACTCAGTTCTTCTACATTGACCTACTCGGACACGGGGACCCTTCCGGAGAACAGTTATCACTATCGTCTCAGAGTTAAGACATCAAAAGGGGACCTGTTATCTGCTCCTGTGAGATTTGATTATAAGCTTCCGGTGCCGATCATCTTGGTCAACGTCGATGAGGATTCCGGTAAGCCCTATATTCAAGTCGGTCGGGTGTCGTATGCGGATGAATACACCATTTGGAGGTGTTACGACGGTTCGTGGGATCCTTTTGTCAGTTATAATTCGGTCTCTGAGGATGATTATTTAAGATATGAAGATAGTACAGCAGTCACAGGAAGAGAATATGGATACGAGGTACGGGCAGGATCTACCAAAAACTCGATCTATAATTCCGATATTTCGATCGCAAGGTATGTGAAGTGTGTTCCTGCGAAGGTGACATCCGTCAAAAAAACGGATAACACGGATGGAATGCCGAAGCTCTCCTGGAATTCTGTCAGCGAAGCGAAGGGCTATCGGATCATGTACAGACAGACCAGTGCATCCACATGGTCTGAGGCATATACGGAGAATCGATATTTCGTGATCACAGATGCCGAACCGGGAAAGACTTATCAATATCGTGTCTACGCCTCGTTATCGAAAACGGATAAGACATTCGATTCTGCGCCCGCGACCGGATCTATCAGCTGTGTAAGCCTTCCGAAATTCGTTACACAGCCACAGGATATGGTCATGTTTGCCGATGGCCCCGAGGTAACACTTAAGGCATCTGCAGTTGGAGCGGACGTGACATATGACTGGTTTGTCATGCGCCCCGAACACGAGGATATCGGATTTGTAAAAGAGTATTCCTGTACGAACGGAGAGTGGAAATATTCACCGAATAAACTTTATGACGGAGCAACCTACTTCGTTCGGGCGACCGATAAGTTCGGGAGATCTATTTCATCGATTACCCGCTATATTGCGATCCTGTCGCAACCGGCCAATAAAACGGTATGTGCCGGGGATGTGGCTGAATTTACCGTAACAACAGCCATTCCCAATCAGGTTCTGTCCTATCAGTGGCAGTCTCGCAAGAATTCCTCGAGCAGCTGGTCGAATTCGGGTCAACCCGGAGCGAAGACGGCAACGCTTAATGTGACCGCGATTGCAGGTCTGCATGGCTGGCAGTTTCGGTGTATCGTTACCGATGGCAACGGAAACCGGAAGCCTTCAAAGGTAGCTACGTTGAAGGTCGTTCCGAAGATCACCCAGCAGCCGAAGAATGCGACGGTACCGGTATCCGATATCGCAACGTTCACCGTAGCGGCGACTGGCAAAGGGCCTCTGAAATATCAGTGGCAGTCACGTAAGGATGCAACGGCAGCCTGGTCGAATTCGGGTCAGCCAGGCGCAAAGACGGCAACGCTGGAAGTTACGGTACTCGCTGGTCTGCATGGCTGGCAGTTCCGCTGCGTTGTAACGGATGCGAACGGGATGAGTTGGGGAACGAGAGCGGCTACGCTGAAGGCAGTTCCGAAGATCACGAAGCAGCCGAAGAGTACGACGGCGAAGGCCGGTAGCGTGACGACATTTACCGTGGCTGCGACGGGAAAAGGCCCTCTGAAGTATCAGTGGCAGTCGCGGAAAAATGCTTCCTCCGCGTGGTCGAACTCCGGACAGCCGGGCGCAAAGACGGCAACGTTGGAAGTTACTGTACTCGCAGGTTTGAACGGATGGCAGTTCCGCTGCGTTGTAACCGACGCGAACGGAATGAGCTGGGGATCCAATCCGGCGACATTGACCGTGACGAAGTAAACACAAAAAACTGATAAATACACGTGGTGGGTCTCCATTTGGTGCCCGCCATGTGTTGTATTCGCCTATTTTCTATGCTACAATGGCGGTGTAGCGTATAAACAATGCACGTAGGAACATAAAAACAGAATAACAGGAAAGTGAGGCAAGGATAGGTATGAAAAAACGAAATCCGGGTAGAAGACTTTTATCGCTCTTTTTGACAGTCGTTTTGACCGTGGCGATGCTTCCGGCCATCGGGACCTGCAGGGCTGAGGAGGTGAATGCGGCCAGTGTATATTTGAAACATATAGCCGGACTGGGTACCTCCATGATGAAGGCGCCTACAGCGGGCACCCAAAGTGCCGGGTGGACCGGTAGTTATGTTTGGTATGGAAAATATAACGGAGAACCGGTGAAATACCGCGTACTAGCCCCGGTGACGACTGCATTTAATCGGTTTGGGACGAGGACGCTGTTCCTCGATTGTGACAGCGTTTTGTATAAGGCGCCGTTTGATGCGGATGGCTCGGCAAATTCGAGTTCTGCAAAACCGAATACATGGTCCGTCAGTGACATATTGGAGGGATTGAACGGCAACACATTCTTTCGGAAGGCCGGGAATTTTACGACCCCGGAGAAAGATGCGATCCTTCCGAGTATAGCCGACTCCCATGCGTTGGTACAGGGTACCGCTCCCGGAAATGTTTCTTCCTGGACGAGGGGCATATTCAAGGATTATGTGGCGCTGTCCGGCGAGAAGATCTTTTTGCTCGATGCTGAGGAGGCATCCAATAGTCTATACGGATATAATTATTCGGATGCAGCGATGACCGGACGTATAAAAGAATACCAAGGGGATACGGTCAATTGGTGGTTGCGCTCGGCGTCTTCTAACAGTGCTACCAGTACCGCTTCCGTTCGCTCATATGATGGTGCGATCAGCTCGGATCAGGTCAACTCGACCAGCGTTGGCGTGAGTCCTGCCCTGAATATCTCACTTTCCTCCATCCTTTTTTCCAGCGTAGTTTCAGGGACTGTCGGGGAGGATAATACTGAGTACAAATTGACCATTATAGATCAAGATCTTTCCGCAGAACTTCCGGAACATACGTCGGTAACGTATTCGCATGGCGTCTACTACTTTCCTTACTCCGTGACAGGGGCGGATGCTAAAAGTGTAAACAGGCTTTCCACCTTTGTTCTGGATAAGGAGTACACCCCGGGAAATACAAATGATGCAAAAGTGCTGTATTACGAAATGGTTGAGGGAAATGTAGGTGAAAATACGCCGATTCCTACTACCGGAAAAACGAGGTCCGCTCTTCCACTCGGTACGGATGTTAAAGATTGGGGCAAAAGTTATCATGTATATATGGTAGCGGAGATCGTTAATGAGCTCCATGAGACCGATTATGCGAGTGAACCGGTGGAACTTCCTGCACCGAAGAGTGCTGCCGGCGTAAGCACATCTATGATCATAGGACCAGTGGTGGTCGCGAATAACGAGCATTCCTGGCAGGGAAGTTACGTATGGTACGGAAAATATAACGGAAAACCGGTACGATATCGTGTTTTGGCACCTAAAACCGACAAATACGGCGGCTCAACGATGCTTCTGGATAGTGACTACATCTTGTATACGGCGCCTTTTGATAGCGATGGGAAGCCCAATACAGGGGCGGCGAAACCAAACCAATGGTTACAAAGTGATATCAGAGCAGGATTAAACGGATCTGCCTTTTTAAACAAAGCGAATGGCTTTACACAGATGGAGAAAAACGCGATCACGGAGAGTAAGAGTTCCGCGCATGATCTAATTGTGGGAACCGGTCCTGGTCATGTTTCTTCGTGGACGAAGGGTACGTTTGGGAAATATGTTGGATTGACCGGTGAAAAGATCTTCCTGTTGGACAGCGAGGATGTGTCCAATGCGATCTACGGATATCATTATGATCAGGATTTGGTCCTGAGTCGTCTTAAGATCCGATTGCCATATTATGAAGGGGATGACACGTTGAGCCCTTGGTGGTTGCGCTCAGCCTACAGTGATTATGAAACCAATGCAGGCTATGTTTACACGGAAAGTGCGATCGAGTACACCGATGTAAAGGATACCGGAATCGGCGTCAGCCCGGCATTTAATGTGGATCGTTCGCTGGTGGTATTATCTTCTCTTGTATCCGGTAAGCAGGGCTTTCCGGGGGCTGAGTATAAATTGACACTTCAAAATAACAATATTTCGTTGGCTATGCAACCGGGAGAGATGATCCTGCTATCCGGCTATGAAGATCACTTGAATATAAGCGTTCCGTATAAGTTGTCAGGAACAGATGCTTCGAAAGTGACGACTATTTCCGTAATGATCTTAGATAAGGAATACAAACCTGGCAATACCAACAACGCAAACATCCTTTTCTATGAGGATGCACTCACACCAGATGAAGAGATCATTCCGGAAACAGGCTATGCCGGATTTGTTCTGCCCAAAGGGTTGAGCTTATCGGATATGAATAAGACGTATTTTGCGTATTTGATCGCTGAGGACATAAACGGGATCCACGAGACCGATTATGCCAGTGAGCCGGTGAAGATCTCCGGTTCCGGTCAGATTGCTCCACAGATCGTAACGCAACCGAAAACCGTATATGCTCCCGTGGGTTCCACGGCTACGTTTTCAGTGAAAGCGACCGGTAAAGCCCCTCTCACATACCAATGGCAATCTCGAAGGAATTTCAATTCAGCCTGGACGAACTCCGGACAGACTGGCGCGAAGACAGCCACGTTAAAGGTGGAGAATATATCCGCCGGGTTGCATGGCTGGCAGTTCCGCTGTGTCGTTACGGACGCTGATGGAGCATCAACGGCTTCCAACTATGCGACGTTGAAGGTCGTTCCGAAGATCACGCAGCAGCCGAAGAATGCGACGGTACCGGTGAGTGATACTGTACAGTTCACTGTTGCGGCGACCGGGAAAGGACCTTTGAAGTATCAGTGGCAGTCCCGTAAGAATTCGTCCACTGCATGGTCGAATTCCGGCCTCCCGGGAGCGAAGACGGCGACACTTTCATTCCCGGCGACTACAGGTCTGCATGGCTGGCAGTTCCGCTGCGTCGTTACGGATGCGAACGGAATGAGCTGGGGATCGAATGCGGCGACGCTGAAGGTGGTTCCGAAGATCACGAAGCAGCCGAAGAGCACGAGCGTGAAGGCCGGCAGTGTTGCAACGTTTACTGTGGCGGCAAACGGCAAAGGCCCCCTGAAATATCAGTGGCAGTCGCGCAAAAACGCCTCCAGTTCGTGGTCGAACTCGGGACAGTCCGGAG
>JAFYGB010000081.1 GCA_017543445.1 Lachnospiraceae bacterium
ATGCCTCGAGAGACTCACGAAGCGGTGTGAACCACTTTCCTTCGTAAACCAGGTCTGCGAAACGTGCAGAAACGATCTTCTTAAATGCAAAAGAGTCGCGGTCGAGGATGAGTTCCTCAAGCTGTGCATGTGCCTCCATCAGGATGGTTCCGCCGGGGGTCTCATATACGCCGCGGGACTTCATACCTACGACACGGTTCTCAACGATATCAACGATACCGATACCATGCTTGCCACCGATGGCGTTGAGCTTCTTAATGATCTCGGAAACCTTCATCTTCTCGCCGTTGAGAGCGACCGGAACACCCTTCTCGAAAGAGAGGGAAATGGTCTCACCCTCGTCCGGAGCGTGCTCAGGATATGTACCCAGAACGAGCAGGTGCTCATAGTTCGGAGCATTCGCCGGATCCTCGAGTTCCAGACCCTCGTGGCTGATGTGCCACAGGTTGCGGTCACGGCTGTAGCTGGAGTCTGTGGAGAACGGAAGCTTGATGCCGTGTGCTTCACAGTATTTGATCTCATCTTCACGGGAGGACATCTTCCAGGTGTCGCTGCAACGCCAAGGAGCGATGATCTTCAGATCCGGAGCCAGGGCCTTGATGCCGAGCTCGAAACGAACCTGATCGTTACCCTTACCGGTAGCACCGTGGCAGATCGCGACAGCGTTCTCTTTACGAGCGATCTCGACCAGCTTCTTCGCGATGAGCGGTCTCGCCATGGAGGTACCCAGCAGGTACTTGTTTTCGTAAACGGCGTCCGCCTGTACGCAGGGGACAATGTAATCGTCGCAGAACTCGTCTACGACATCCAAAATGTAAAGCTTCTCGGCGCCTGAGTACTTCGCACGGGCCTCCAGGCCATCGAGCTCATTACCCTGACCAACGTCGATACAGCAGCAAATTACTTCATAATCATAGTTTTCCTTTAACCACGGGATGATGGCGGTCGTGTCCAATCCGCCGGAATAGGCAAGAATAACTTTATCTTTCATATGCGTCCTCCTATATGTGCATATTCTGTCTCTTTTGAGACCTGGTTCAATGCAATTCATTATACACCCGAAACCCTTGAAATACAAGCCTTTTTAGAGGAACAAAGCAAAAAGACTTGTTTATTTTCCGGCGTGGTGGTATACTTACTAGGTATGTGCGGGCAGAGTATGCTTCGGGGGAGGCTATGTTTGCCGACAGGAGGTTTTTTATATATGGATAACAGAAATAGCGGTGACCATGAAGGCCGCAGCCAGGAAGAGCGCGCACGCGAGTTTGCACGCATCCTGGAGCAGCAGAAACGCATGGAAGCACAGGATGGTTCACAGAGTGCTTCCGGCAGTCGCGGCAAGGGCACCGAAAAGATAGTAGCGCGTAAGAGGACGACCGGTTCCTCCGGAAGCGGAGAGCACCGCATCGTTACGCGAAATAAAAGAGCGAAACAAAAGCGCAGACGCAAGATCATTCGCCGCATCTGCATTATTCTTTTGATATTAGCACTGATCGCTCTGCTCGGATGGTTCCTCATCCACGCGATCGTTCGCCACTTTGTAAAAAAGATCAATTATGAAGACGCAGCTTCCGTATCCACCATGGCGCCGGATGCGACGCTAGATGATAACGAAGAGGGCATCGAGTCGACCGCAGAGCCCGTCACGGACTCGCCGTCGCAGGATGTCGCTGAGCTACAGAGCCAGATCGATATCATTATCAGTCGTATGACCACGGAGGCAACGGAGCCGGAGGAGACCTTCGGCGGGAAGCCGCAGGAAACGCAGGAACCGACCGTCGCGCCGGAACTGGAGAAGGACGGCGTTACCAACATCTTGCTTTTGGGTATTGATGCCCGTGGACACCTGAATGGACGTGCCGATGCCATCATTGTCCTGACGATCAATGAAAATCAGAAAAAGATATACATGACGAGTATCATGCGTGATGTCTACGTCGTGATCCCCGGCCGCGGAGGCGACCGTATCAATTCCGCCTATGCTTACGGCGGAGCGCCGCTTTTGATCGACACCATCGAAGCGAACTTTGGCGTTCGCATCGACTATTACGCCCGCGTGGATTTCCTTTCCTTCATTTTGGGCGTAGATGCAGTCGGAGGCGTCGACATCGAAGTTTCCGAAGAAGAGCGTCACTGGATCAATGAATACCTCAACGAGATCAATGGTCTGTACGGCCGTGAAGCCTATGTCGATAAACTGGCAGAAGATCAGATCGGCAACTTGCATCTGAACGGTCCGCAGGCACTCGCTTATGCACGTATCCGCTACGTCGGTTCGGACTACGCGAGAACGCAGCGTCAGCGTAACGTCATCAATGCTGCCGTGAAGCAGCTGAAGAGCCAGTCGATCCCGGGCATCATTTCCGCCCTGGATACGATTCTGCCGCTGATCACGACGAACATGTCGGTGGATATGCTGTCGGATCTGGTTTGGAGCGCACCCGCGTTCTTCAAGTATGAAATCGTTGAGAAACGTATCCCGATGGGGAACACCGGTAAGCCTGTGACCATCGATAAGAAGCAGGTCATCGGTATCGATTTTGATGTACATTCCGAGATGCTGCAGAGCATCGTGAACGGAACGAATGTAGAATAGTTGTTTTTTCGGCCAATGTAACGGAGGTTTTTATGGAACGAAAGAGCGCATGGAAGCGATACAACGAAGAACAGTTAAACGATCTGGAGCAGTTTGCGACGGATTACAAGGAATTTATTTCCGAGTGTAAGACCGAGCGCGAGTGCGTCAGCCGCGCCGTCTCCATGGCGAAGGTCTGCGGTTTTAAGAATCTGCAGGAAGTCATCGCCCGCGGGGAGGTTTTGGTTCCCGGGGACCGCGTGTACAGCGTGCAGATGGGGAAACAGATCATGCTGGCGGTCATTGGCCGCGAGCCCATCGAGAAGGGCATGCGCATCATCGGCGCCCACATTGACTCGCCGCGCATGGACATTAAGCAGAACCCGCTGTATGAGGCCGGGAAGATGGCTTACATGGACACGCATTACTACGGCGGCATCAAGAAATATCAGTGGGTGACATTGCCCCTGGCACTGCATGGCATCGTCTGCAAGAAGGATAAGAGTGCAGTCAGCCTCTCCATCGGCGAGGATCCTGAGGATCCCGTATTCTGCGTGAGCGACCTTTTGATCCACCTGGCAGGTGACCAGATGTCGAAGCCCGCATCGCAGGCGATCGAGGGTGAGAAGCTCGACCTCCTGATCGCAGGTCGTCCGAAGATCAACATTTCCTCGGATAAAGACGGCGACGCAAAGGATGATAAAGAAAAAGAGAAGGAAAATGTAAAGAGTTTCGTGCTGGATAAGCTGCGCGACATCGGCATCGATGAGGCGGACTTCCAGTCGGCGGAACTGGAAGTGGTTCCGGCAGGTCCTGCGCGTGACCTCGGACTGGATCGCAGCATGATCCTGGGCTACGGCCACGACGATCGTTCCTGCGCGTATCCGACGCTCATGGCGCTCCTGCATATGGACACGCCGCGGTTCACGTCGGTCGGCCTCCTGGTCGATAAGGAAGAGATCGGCAGCGTTGGCGCCACCGGCATGCACTCGAAGTACTTCGAGAACATGATCGCGGAGATGATCAACTGCATGACCGAGTACACCGATCTGAAACTGCGTCGGGCACTTATGAATTCTAAGATGCTCTCCTGTGACGTCAGCGCCGGATTTGATCCGCTGTACGCTTCATCCTTTGAGAAGAAGAACGCTGCGC
Organism: Lachnospiraceae bacterium; assembly: GCA_017543445.1. Lineage (GTDB taxonomy): Bacteria > Bacillota > Clostridia > Lachnospirales > Lachnospiraceae > UBA1201. Next base: position 3,731 of record JAFYGB010000081.1, read on the forward strand.
ACATGGGCTGCGGCGTCGTATTCAACAAATTCACCGGTTCCCGCGGAAAGAGCGGTTCGAACGACGCAAACGCCGAGTTCATCGCAGACATCCGTGCGGCACTGGAAACAGCCGGCGTAACCTACCAGACCGCCGAACTGGGCCGCGTAGATGAAGGCGGCGGCGGCACCATCGCCTACATCATGGCAAATTACGGCATGCAGGTCATCGACTGCGGCGTACCCGTCCTGAGCATGCACGCACCGTGGGAAGTCATCAATAAAGCAGACCTTTATGAGGCAATGCGGTGCTACGAAGCATTTTTGGACATGTAATGATACAAGACTCGAAAAGTCCGAAGAACTGAGCGATTCGTAGTATCATGATGATATGATATAAAACTTGAAAAGGGCCTGTGAAAACGATCTCTCGTTTTTCACAGGCCCTTTTTTGGGAACCTCGGCGACAATTCGTTGGGATTTCAGCCTTTTTGTTGCTTTTTAGGCTTCCTGGGGTAGTCTTTTTCGGACTTTTCAGCAATAATTCGACGATTTTTTCGGCAGTCTGTTGTTTGTATCACACCCCGATTTTTATGTATCGCTCACAGTTTTTTGTGCTGTGGGTGATGTTTTTTGTGCAGATTGACGGAGTATTTCAAACTAGTTGGAAAAAGCACCCGGAAATCACACAAAAAACCGACCGAAAGCGGTCGATTCTTCTAGTTGCACGATGGGAAATAATTGGTTAGAATGAGGACGTGATGAGGGGACGCCCGAAGTCACAAGTGTGCAAGGTGGGCCTCGAATTGTTTAAGGCCCGGATAGGAAAAGAGGTGTTGAATGGATATGCTTAGAGAATTTTTAGCATGCAGAAACAACGAAGAGAGATTTGAAATGTTTAACAAGACATTCGCTTTCCAGTGGTCCGAGTCGGAGATGCAGGCACTGTACCGCATCCTCAACCTCGGTGAGGTCGACGAGACCATGACCGCCAGAGAGAAGTATCAGACTGTATACGACGCTCTGAAGGAAAAGAAAGTAGCATAAATGATTTGCCTAAGTTCGACCGCGCCGCTCGCGGCGCGATCGAACGCCTGAACATCGCTTATGGATCTTCGTTGATCCTTTCGATAAAAGCCGCCGTGTGAGGTTCTCACATGGCGGCTTTTTGTTGTATACGCCTGCTCGACGCTATGACGGCGAACATAGGGGCGAAAATCGCATGCTTTGTTCGCATTTTCATGAAGCTAGAGCCTGTTTCAGAGCCGAGGATGCGAACAGAAGATGAAAATTACATGTAATGTTCGCATTTTGATGAAGCCAGAGGTGGTTCCGGAGCTGAGGGATGCGAACAAAAGATGAAAAAAACAAGTTATGTTCGCATTATCATGAAGCTAGAGCCTGTTTCGGAGCCGAGGATGCGAACAAAAGATGAAAATTACATGTAATGTTCGCATTTTCATGAAGCTAGAGCCTGTTTCAGAGCCGAGGATGCGAACAGAAGATGAAAATTACATGTAATGTTCGCATTTTCATGAAGCTGGAGTCTGTTTCAGAGCCGGGCCGGCGAACAAAAGAACGAAGCTTACTCTTCCAACGAAGCTGACAGTTCTTCCCAGGTTTCGTAGAGGGTCGTCAGTTCGTCTTCGGCGGCTTGCTTTTCTTTCTGAAGTTCCATCAGGCGTGCGACGTTGGTGAAGACTTCTTCCTGCGTCAGCAGTTCGTCGATCTCGCGGTTCTTGCTTTCCAGTTCTTCGATGCGGGCTTCGCAGCGGGCCAGGTCGTTCTTCTGCTTGCTGAGGGCCGCCTGACGGCGCTTTTCGGCCTCGTAGGAGAGTTTTCCTTCACTATCTGAGGAAGAAGTCGACGAAGCGGATGACGCCGCATTTGCGGCGTTTGACGCGGCCAGGGCGGCCTGCGCCTTCTTCTCCAGGTAGTAGTCGTAATTGCCCAAGTAGTTTTTTACGGTATGACCGGTCAGATCCAGGATGCGGGTCGCGGTCTTGTTGATGAAATATCGGTCGTGGGACACGTAGAATACGGTGCCGGTGTAGGACAGCAGCGCGTCCTCGAGGATCTCCTTCGACAGGATGTCGAGGTGGTTCGTCGGCTCATCGAGGATGAGAAAGTTTGCGTTTGTGAGCATGAGCTTCGCGAGGGAAACGCGGCCGCGCTCGCCACCGGACAGATCGCCGATGCGCTTGAAAACGTCGTCTCCCGTGAACAGGAAGGCAGCCAGCACATTGCGGATCTGCGTGTTATTCATATTCGGATAGGTATCGGACAATTCGTCGAACAGCGTCTTCTCGTTGTGCAGGACGTGGTGCTCCTGGTCGTAGTACGCGACCTCGACCTTAGCGCCGAGCACGATCTTTCCGCTGTCGGGTGTCTCCAGACCGTTCAGGATACGCAGGATCGTCGTCTTACCCGTTCCATTGTCCCCGATCAACGCTACGCGCTCGCCGCGCTTGATGTCGATGTCCAGGTCGGAGAAGAGCGACAGGCTGCCGTAGGACTTCGTAAGCCCGCGCACCGTGAGCACGTCATTACCGCTCACGACGGCCGGGTTCAGGCGAATGGTCATGGTGTCATCGTCGGTGATGGGCTTATCCAGCACCTCGATCTTATTCAGCATCTTCTCGCGGCTCTCCGCGCGCTTGATGGACTTCTCGCGGTTGAAGGAACGCAGCTTCTCGATGACCTGCTCCTGATGGCGGATCATCGCCTGCTGGTTCTCATATTGATGCATCTGCACCTCGAGCATTTGCTTCTTTCGCGCGATAAACTCGGTGTAGTTGCAGTTATAAACATTACAATGTGTATGGTCAATGTCAATGATCTTCGTCACGACGCGGTCCAGGAAATAGCGGTCGTGGGAGACGATGAGGACGCTGCCTTCGTAGCTGCGCAGGTAGTCCTCCAGCCAGAGGATGGAGTTTAAGTCCAGGTGGTTTGTCGGCTCGTCGAGCAGCAGCAGGTCGGGCTTGATGAGCAGCAACCGTCCGAGCGCCACACGCATGCGCTGGCCTCCGGAGAGCGTCTGCGTCTGCCGATTGAAGTCCTCCTCGGCAAATCCGAGGCCTTTCAGGATGCCTGTGACCTCGCTTTGGTAAGCGTAGCCGCCGCCGCTTTCGAACGCGTGATCCACGCGGGTGTAAGCTGTCATGACGGCCTCCAGCTCGTCGCCGGAAACCTCCTTCATCTTATGCTCCAGTTCGCGTAGCTTCTGCTCCAGTTCCAGCAGCTCTCCACGCGCGCTCAGCATGGTCTCGAGGATCGTAAGCTCGCCGGTCATTTCCTGATGTTGCGCGAGGTAGCCGAGGCTGATATCCTTCTGCAAGGTGACCTGCCCCTCCTCGGGCGTCATTTCCCCGCAAATGATCTTCAAAAGGGTAGACTTGCCCGCACCATTGACCCCGACGATCGCGGCTTTTTCGTGCGCTTCTATGTGAAAGGAAACATCGCTAAGGACGACCTTTTCGGTGAATTCTTTGCGGATGTGACCGACTGCCAGTATCATGATAAACTCCTGATGTTTCGTGTGTTTGCGGCGCGCCCGCCCGATGCAGGCCGCCGTGTACTATCTTACTGGAAAAACGCGGAAAATGCAAGCGGACAAAAATCGTTCCTTGTATTTTTGGCGCAAAAAGAGTATAATGAACTCGAAGAGGCCGGTGCATTTACATGGCCGTAAAGAGGACGAACTCAGGAGGTTTTTCAAATGGATATCAAAGCAAAAGTTGAAGAGATCGTGGCAAAGGTAAAGGATGATCCGAAGATGCAGGAGCGCTTCAAGTCCGAACCGACAAAAGTTGTAGAAGAGGTTGCGGGCGTAGACCTGCCCGAGGATCAGATCGACAGCGTTATCTCCGCAGTTAAGGCGAAGATCAACGTTGACGACATCACCTCGAAGATCGGCGGACTCTTCGGAAAGAAGTCGGACTGATCTATGATCCGGAATGTCATCTTTGACATCGGAATGGTGCTCGCGCACTTCCGTTACCGCGAATATATGCAGGAACTACAGTTCACGAGTGAGCAGATCGAGGCTGTGACGGCGCACATGATATTCAACCCTTTGTGGAATGAATTCGACCGCGCCGCGCGGCCTTTTTCCGATGTTCTAAACGAAATGAAGGCACAGCACCCCGACGAGACGGATCTCTACGACCGCTTCTGGGCGGACCCCACGCGCCTCTGCATAAGCTTCCCCGACACTCGCGAGTGGCTGCTGGGCCTGAAGCAGCGCGGCTACCACCTCTACCTCCTGTCGAATTATCCCGAGGACCTCTTCCAGCGCCACTGGAAGAGCACATTTACCTTCACGGATCTGGTGGACGGCAAGGTGATCTCCTACGCGGAGAAACTCACGAAGCCCGAGGCAGGCATTTACCAAGTTCTGTTTGATCGCTACCACCTGAACCCCGCGGAAAGCATTTTCCTCGATGACCGCGCGGAGAATATCGAAGCTGCCGGAAAGTTGGGGCTCAGGGGAATCGTTGTGGGAGACAGAGAGAAGGCAAAAGAGGAACTTGAGGAAGTGCTGGAGGAAGGAGGACAGAATAGATGAGCAGACTGACGGATATTACAGAAGAATATAAACGATTGGGAATACCGGATCAGATCGACTATAAAAAGCTCTATCTGTACTCCATCATCACACACTCAACCGCCGTGGAGGGGTCTACGGTATCCGAGGTCGAAAACCGATTGATGTTTGATGATGGTATCAGTCCGAATAAACCTCTTGTAGAACAACTTATGAACCTGGATCTCAAGAATGCTTATGTCGAGGCACTCGCGCTAGCCGAACAGCATACAGATTACAGTGTTCGCTTGTTGTGTCATCTGGCTGCTATGGTCATGAACAATACCGGAGCGGAATATGACACGCTACAAGGAAAGTTCAGCAGCGCGAAAGGGGAACTGCGTCGTTTGAACGTCACTGCCGGGCGTGGTGGGAAGAGTTACATGTCCTATCAGAAAGTTCCGCAGAGGCTAGAAGATTTTTGCAATTGGCTGAATACACAGAGAAAAAACATTTCTCCGGAAGATGTCGACACAGTTTACGAACTGAGTTTTATGGCGCATTACAATCTGGTCTATATTCATCCGTGGGCTGATGGAAACGGCAGAATGTCCCGGTTGGTAATGAACATGATTCAGGCAGAATTTGGAGTCGTTCCTTCTATCGTTCGTAAGGAAAGCAGGGAAGCGTATATTAAATCAATCGCGGCATCGCAGGAGGCAGGAGATTCCGCAGAATTCATGAAAATTATGATGGATCATCATATTGATAGCCTCGAAAGATCGATCGAAGAATACAAGGCTTCGATTGAAAATGATACTTTAAATCTGGAAAATGATACTTTAAATGATACTTTAAATGCGTCTTCCAATCTATCCGAAAAGGAAAGTCGGATATTGGAACTCATAAAATCAGATACCAATATTACGATCGGGGATATCGTAGAAAAAACCGGCTATAGCAGACCGACGGTTACAAGAGCTATTCAAACACTGAAAGAGTGCGGGTTGCTGGGTAGAATCGGAGCCAAGAAAGACGGGCACTGGGACGTGAAAACGAAATAACATGTAGAGTAAACATACACACGAACCAAACTGTGTATGTTTACTTTAATAGAAGCTCAGACACATTTGGTTTATTAAAGAGAATACAATTCAAAATCCTAATATGAATATTTACACGGGGGCGGGCCTTTTCGGGCCTGCCGCCGTTTGTTAGTGTGCGCAGAATCCGTCTTTATTATATTAATATAAAGGATGGCATACTTAACAAATTTATAGACCAAGCAAAAAAAGGAAAGTGGATAGCCCATTATCATAACGCTCTATATGCAGCCTTATACCGGAACTCAGATAAAAAGGAAGCAGTATTCGACAAGATAATAGATACACTCGAAGAGAAAGGGAATAAAGGGAAGTGTACTAGTGATTATATTACTTCTGCATTTGCTCCAGATATAGATTCAAACTACAAGGGACAATTATGCACTTATTTCCGGGGGCTTCGCTCAACGGAGAAAAAAGAGAAGCAAACATGATATGGTCCCTTCAACGAACACTTATAGATGCAACAGGAAGAGATCAGAATTGTAGTTTTTAAGTATTTCCACGTGACAAAGGTGCCTTTTCGTGATATAATCACACTTGAGAAGGTGCCTTTTCGTGATTCTAGGACGATTTTAAAAGTGCCTTTTCGTGATTCTTTTCTGCGAAAGGACGGGAATTATGGAGATTCGAAGAAAGATTTATCAAAAGATGCTGGAGTGGAAGCGCCAGGACGATGGAAGCAGTGCGCTGTTTGTCGAGGGAGCTAGACGTGTTGGAAAGAGCTACATCGTTGAGAAGTTTGCGCAAAACGAGTATAAGAGTTATATCCTGGTCGATTTTGCGAATGTATCGAGGCAGATCCGGGAGCTTTTTGAGAATGAAAGCGATGACATGGACTACCTGTTTGCGACATTGTCCTCGTACTACAAGGTGAAGTTATATAAGAGAGAGTCCGTGATCGTTTTTGACGAGGTTCAACTGTGCCCGACTGCAAGGCAGATGATCAAGTATCTCGTTAAGGACGGCAGGTATGATTATATCGAGACGGGTTCACTGATTTCATTGAAGAGGAATATCAAGGACATCGTGATCCCTTCGGAAGAAGAGCGGATCAAGATGTTCCCGCTGGATTTTGAGGAGTTTCTTTGGACTGTGGGAGATGAGGTGACCTATCCGATCATTCGGGAGCACTATGAGAAACGTCAGCCAATGGGGCAGGTACTCCATAGGAACATCATGAAGCGTTTTCGGGAGTACATGCTGGTCGGAGGCATGCCGCAGGCAGTGGAACAGTATGTCGAGAAGCGGGATTTTGAAGCCGTGGATCGTATCAAAAAGAGGATTTTGACACTGTACAGAGAGGATGTGTCGAAGTTTGCTGAAGGGTATGAAAGTAAAGTCTATGCGATTTTCGACGACATCCCTGGTCAACTTTCCAAAAAGGAGAAGAAATACAAGCTTGCTTCACTTGAAAAGAAGGCTCGCTTCCGGGAATATGAGGATGCATTCGTATGGCTGGATGAGGCCATGATCGTCAATCCTTGTTTTAACGCCACGGATCCGAATGTGGGATTGAAACTGAGCGAAGATTACACCACGCAGAAGATCTATATGGGTGACACGGGGCTTTTGGTGACTCTTACGTTCCAGGATGATGATTTCATGGACAACGAATTATACCGGGATCTACTGCTGGATAAGATCGCTGTCAATGAAGGAATGCTGATGGAGAACGTTGTTTCACAGATGCTGAGGGCGAGCGGTCATTCGCTGTTCTTCTATTCGAGAAGTGATACAACAGATCGTGCGAATAATATGGAGATCGATTTCCTGGTGAAACAAGGAAGAAGGATCTGCCCGATCGAGGTGAAGTCTTCGGTATACGTAAAGCACTCTTCGCTTAATAAGTTCATGGATCGTTTTGCGGAGAAACTGGGTGAAAAGTATGTGCTTTATCCCAAAGATGTAATGGAGAAGGACGGCGTTCTTCACTTGCCTCTGTATATGGCTGGATTGCTTTAATTGGTGTGCAGATTTCCTCCCCTTCCCTTCATGTAAATTTAAGAAAAATTTCCCCATTTGTCTCTTGTTTGCGGTCTTATTCACATGCTATACTTCTGGTATAAGACTTGCCGCTTTTTTGTAGAATCAAGCAGGTCTATCGAACTACGAGTAACGGACTGAGACGACCGTGTCCTGCGAGGACGGCCGGGAATAGGAGGGCATATGGACAGCGGCACATATATGATTTATTGTTTGATCTGGGGCTTGATCTGGGGTGCGATCTCGTCCGTTGTCGGAAAGAATAAGGGATATAATCCGGGGACTTCGTTCTTGTGGGGCTTCCTGCTGGGATTGATCGGATTTATCGTGGTGATCGCGCGGAGAGACCTGACGAAGGAGCAGGGCTATGGTGCGCAGGGGTATTACCCGCCGGGATATTATCCGCAGGGGATGCCGATGGATGCGCAGCAGGGCAGACGCTGGTTTTGCTCGAAGTGCGGCATGCAGAATGGAGCCACGAATACGTGCGTTCGCTGCGGGGAGCAGTATTGGTTTTGCACGATGTGTGGAACGCCGAACAGTTATGAGACGCATGTTTGCGGCCGATGCGGGTATTCCGGGTCGACTGGCACGTATGTGAATACGTCGCAGGCGCAAAATCAGGCGCAGTACCAGGCACAATACCAGCCGCAGATGCAGACGCAGGTTCCGAATGATTACGCGAACTTTACGGCGAGCAATGGGCCGGATGAGTTGCTACGGTATAAGGAGCTACTGGATCGCGGCGTGATCACGCAAGAAGAATTTGATGCGAAGAAGAAGCAGATCCTCGGAGTATGAGGATGCGATGTTTCTCAGATAATAGTATTTTGTACCTAAGGGAGTGGTGATCCAGCGTTTAGGTACGCACGCAAACTAAAAATGTCTATTCATTCGCTTTCCGAACAAAAATAGTACCTAAAAGAGCCTAAAGGAAGCTCCTTAGGTACAAAACCGACTAATTTGATATTAAAAACGGGAACTGCCATGGTGGCAGCCCCCAAATACACTGAAAAACAGCCGGCGGCGGGCCTTGTGGCCTGCCGCCGGTTTACTCTATCCAGCGCTTTCAAAACGAAAGCAGAATTCTTTATGAATGATACTGTGATGCTACAAGCATGTCGCCGCCGTACATCTTACGAAGCTTCGGCTTCTCGATCTTTCCGGTGGGATTTCTCGGGATGTCGGCGAAGATGATCTTGCGGGGGCGCTTGTAGCGGGGCAGGGCCTTGCAGAAGAGGTTGATGTCGTCTTCTGTGGCGGTCTCGCCGGGCTTGAGCTCGATGATCGCTGCGGTGATCTCACCCAGACGCTTATCGGGGATACCGATGACAGCGACGTCTTTGATCTTATCGTTGGAACGCAGGA
>JAFYGB010000082.1 GCA_017543445.1 Lachnospiraceae bacterium
ATGTGGGACATGATCTACGAAAGGTATAAAATCTATGAAGATCTATAGGATAATGGAGGAAGATAGAGGAGCATCGGTAGGGACCCTATTGTATTATGAAAACAGCCGGGCGTTCATTATTGAACTTGTGGAGGACTTGGATGAGTGGACGGCTCCGCTGCTGCTGACGGCATTTGTAAAAAAGGGTATATTAACGATCCCCCGCGATATTAGTGAACTTTGGGTCCGCGAGCGTGTGATCCCGGCGGATCGACAGAATATTGGGGCTATCTTGTCGAACCATAGATTGAAAACTTATGACGAGATCAAGCTTTTGGAACTGTCTGAGGGAAGATGTTGTCAGGACAGCCTGTATATTCAAAGAATCGAAGAACTTCCGGACTACGTGGTCGAGCGACAGAAAACCAATCTTGTGGAGTGCCTGGTGGCAGAGGCGGGATACCTGCTTTGCTTCTTTGCGGATCATACCTCTCGGAAGATCTATGCTCGGGAACTGGCGCATCTGGAAGGCATGAACAAAGTGTTGAAGAACATGCCGCTGTTTCTGTCCGGAAGAGTCGGGATGGGGGGATATTTCCTGACATTTGACAACACATACGACGTTCCTGCTGCAGATCTGTATCGAATGGGGACCCAGATTCCGCTGGGACTGGAAGATATGATCCTGTTTGTGCACAGGAATGTGTACGATACCTCACAAAGTTGTGAGGAACTGGATTGCTCGCGACAAAACGTCGATTATCTGGTGAAACAGGGGCTCATCACACCTGTAAAAAAGGATGTAAAAGGGAAACTCTTTCTGAAAAGTGATGTTCAGAGAGTGGAATGGTAAAAGTTTTTGTAACCTGGCGTGAAAAACGCCGTCTATGTAAGTGAAAGGCCTTGCAGGCCGCAAATTTGGGAAAGGTGGTTGAAACGATGGATGATATGCAGCTGATCGATTTATTCTTTGCGCGCAATGAAGCTGCATTAAGCGAGACACAGGCACAGTACGGCACGTATTGCATGTCGGTCGCTTCGCGTATCCTTCCGGTCCGTCAGGATGCGGAAGAGGTCGTGAACGATGTCTATCCCTCGCTCTGGAATTCCATACCGCCGCAGCGCCCGGAGAATTTCAAGGCGTACACGGCGCGGATCACCCGCAACCTCGCATTGACCAAACTGGAACGCGAAACGCGGAAGAAGCGTGGCGGTGGCGTGATCACCGAAGCCATCGACGAGCTCGCTGACGTCCTGCCGACCGGCGGTGACCCGTCGGCGGAGCTGGAGGGCCAGGAGCTCTCCGACCGCATCAGCGCATTCCTCCGCGAACAGCCCGTCGAAAAACGAAAACTCTTCGTGCAGCGGTACTTCTACTTGCTGTCGATCGACGAACTGAGTGAGCAGAGCGGATTGAAGAAGAGTAATGTGAAGGTCACGCTGTTGCGTATGCGTGAGAAACTGAAGGAATACTTACAGAAAGAAGGTTACATACTATGACGGATAATGAAAGAGAGAGAGAGAGTAAGAAGGTCCTCGATGCGATCGGGCAGATCGATCCGGATCTGATCGCGGAAGCGGAGCCGAAGCAGGCGGAAGCAAAAGCGACGGCGGAAGAAGTTATAAAACTTCCGTTCTTTAGGAGACATATTTACGCCATCGCCATGGCGGCTTGCGCTGTATTGATCGTGGCTGGTGCGATCGTACTCGGAGTTCTTTTGAATAAACCAAAGGATAATTCGGGAACAGATATTGCTATGGCGGGAACCGAGGTGGATTCCACAGCACCCGCGCCTAAATCGACCGCTGCTGCGGCAGCCTCCACAGTGCCGGCGGCCAAGTCGGATGACGCTGCGGAAGATAAGGGAGTTTCCATCCTTGTACCAGACCATGAGGCATTCGTGCCCCCCCGCGAGGATACGGGGATGCATTATAAAGTGGATAAATCGGAGGGAATTCCTTCCGTAGTTGAGGTAGCGCCGGGCGTCGAAAGACCTGACGTAGCCCCTGGAGCTGATACACCTCCGGTGGATCCTGCTATGCCGACCGAGGATGGTCGCGATATGTTCGGCCTCCTGACGGCAGGCAGATGGAATGATAACGCGAACTGGGGCTTCTTTAAGAACCTCGTAACGACCGGAAAGATCGCATTTCCCGCATACGGACTCGACCCCATCGCTAAAACGGCAGTTACTGTGAAGAACGCAGCCGGCGAGGCGGTACAGGGCATTAAGGTCGAAGCGATCTACAGCGACGACGAAGCTACGGTTTGGACCGCAGTTACAAATGACGAAGGCGTTGCTTATATCTTCCTCCCCGCAGTGGAGAACCGTACCTGGAAGGTGCGCGCATACGACGCAGCAGGTAAGGTAGTATACACCGGAACCGATGATTACGCATTTTCCGGTAAGAAGGAAGAAGGCGTTCCGGACAGCCAGGCGAGAACGACGGGACATCCCGAAATGTTGGATCTGACCGTGGATACAGCGTCCTACACTTATAAGGATACACAGGTTATGTTCATCCTCGACACGACCGGTTCCATGGGCGACGAGCTCACCTATCTTCAGGGCGAATTCGGCCACATCATGGAGCAGGTAACGGCATCTGGTGTAAGTTACTCTTGGAACTTCTACCGTGACGAGGGCGACGACTACGTAACGAAGACGAATGGTTTCAGCACCGATCTGGCAGCACTTCGTAAGCTCCTCAACAACGAGTCCGCAGATGGCGGCGGCGATACGCCGGAAGCTGTGGCAGAGATCCTGACCGAGACTATGAACAGCACCGCTTGGAATGCAGACAGCAAGAAACTCGCATTCCTCATCTTCGACGCACCGCCGCACGATGAGAAGGCAGCCGCTGTAGCAGCAGCCATCGCGAAGGCAGCTGAGCGCGGCATCCACGTAGTACCCGTTGTAGCATCCAACGCTGACCGCGAGACCGAACTCTTCGGCCGCGCACTTGCGATCCTGACCGACGGCGAGTACGTCTTCCTGACCGACGACTCCGGTATCGGCGGCTCACACTTAGAGCCCATCATCGGTGACTACGAAGTCGAGAAACTCGGCGACGTCATCGTAGACATCATCAACAAATTTGCAGTAAAGTGATCGATGTATTTATAGGATTTGGATCGCACGGCCGGCGGAGCACTCCGCCGGCCGTGCGCGTGGCGGGGCTGCCACCAAAAGAAGGGTTTTCGGTCCTTTTGGTTGCTCTAGGGTACAGTTGAGCGTTTTCGTGGCCCCTGCGAATAGACACGACATGCTATATATGGTAAAATAATCCTAACGTTTGTAGCGGGATACAACGGAAATGCATGAGAGGAAAGGAACGTGCCATGCGAGAAGATAGTTATGGCTTCATTACAGACGATGCGGTCGACAAACGGGAGAAGCCGAAAAAACAGTCGCATAAGAAATTGAATATCACGCATGTCGTCTATATGCTTATCGGGGTAGCTTTGCTCGCTGCGGTTCTGTTGGTTGTGTATATCTGGAAGAGTGGTGAGCCGGGCGTGCTGGATGGCGACGTAAGAATCGATGAAAAGAACTTCCCAGATGAAACTTTTCGAGAGAAAGTCAGGTTCTTTTTTGACACGAACGAGGACGGCTTCCTGAGCAAAGAAGAACGAAACATAATTAAGGACCTGGATCTTAATTACGATTATTCGCCACGCATTACGGAAAGTATAGAGCTGAAGGATACAAGTGAGTGGGAATTTTATAGCCGGTTGAAGGGCCGCGGAGTGATCCGAAGTCTCAAGGGGATCGAGTTCTTCGAAAACCTGGAAAAACTGGACTGTAGTCATAATGAGTTGACGGAATTGGATGTCAGTAAGAATAAAAATCTTACGACACTCTATTGTGATGCCAATCTTCTTACGGAGCTGGATCTCCACGCAAATAGAGATTTAATATATTTGGATTGCAGATATAATCAATTAACGGAACTGGACGTGCGAGACAACCGGGCTTTGAAAGACCTTCAGTGCGATCATAATCAGCTGACGACGTTAAATGTGAGTGAGAATCGCGAGCTCGGCTTTTTACATTGCACTCATAATCAACTGGTCGATATCAACGTGAGCGCAAATCCGAAGATATACAATCTTTATTGTGGGTATAATAACCTATCTGCCATAAATGTACATCAGTTACCTTCGCTGGCAGTATTGGAATGCAAATACAATAAACTGGCTACACTCGATATAAGCAAGAACCCGGAATTGTCCGACCTTGTGTGTGATCATAACCCAATAAAAGAGTTGGATGTGAGTCGGAATCCTTCTATGAGTACCCTGATCTGCAATTACACAGACATCTCG
>JAFYGB010000083.1 GCA_017543445.1 Lachnospiraceae bacterium
ACTGCGGAAATGCATATTGTATGGGCAATAACGAAAAACTTGGGAGATACATCCTCGGCTGTGCCGGCGGGATTGCTCAAATATAAGTTTTGGGTATATTGATAGAGTCTGGTTTCTTCGCTCTACATCCGGGGTGTGTTAAGCCCAATTAGGAGGATGAAGATATGGTGACAAAGATGGTTCACAAGGTTCTTTTAGTCCTGGTTCTATTAACGATGCTATTTTTGGGCGCTTGCAAAACAAAACCTGAAGATGGAGCGGATTCTGGTCGGGAAACGGATGAAGAAGATTCTTTTTACCTTCCGGTTCCGGGAGAGACCCTTCCCCCGCCTTCAACTTACGCCTATGATGAAAGATATCCGATGGATGGGAAAGAACGCCCTGTCTTTATGAAGATTGCGCGGAAAACGAGTCCGGATGGATGGGTTTTTTCTTTCGTTTATGAGGATATAAAAGAAGGACATAGAGACATACCATTGATACATTTTTGGTTCTCCGGGATCAATATACGCTACAAATATAATGAAAAGTATGCCGCTTCGGCGACGTTTATACTCAGGGATGGAAGTGAATATACCGAGGTGTATGAGCCCGGTTTTTTAAGTTGGGGCATGGCAAAAGAAAACGAACACGATGCGCAGCTGATCGACAGTCTTCTTTACATGAAAGAATATAATGATATTATAAAACTGAAAAAAGAAGACCTGGACTTTACTTCGATGGATGTGGATTTTTTCTGGGATCTGATGCAGTCGGCTCTCAATGGTCCAGTTAAAGAGGAAGGAATATACTTGGACCTTCCTACATTTGCTGTTTTGCAAGAACCGAATTATCTGGATGGCTACAAGTTTCAGGTCGGATTTGTGCATGATACAGGCCTGCTGGATGAGTTGTTTTTGGATGTGATTTACAAAACCGGTGACAAGTATAATGAATATGTGCAGTTGTCGGACATGGTAGATGAGGGAACAGCAAGCGAAGATCAGGTAAAAGCCTATCAAATGTTAAAGATGATCGAGCAGCAGATCAAAAGTGAAAACCTTTTGATCGCAGGAGCAGATACATTTCAAAAAGAGACGGTAGCACAGATTGATTTTTCCAGACTGTACACCATGTTAAACAATCTTCATAATTTCAACTATACGGCATATATTTCTTCTTCTGTTTCCTGATTCTGCACTTTAATATGAGTACAAATTCTCTAACGGTTCGGAATCCGAATAGATCGCCCGAAGTGGTTCATGCTGATATTGATTTGTCAGGTCGAGACGTTTACGGTTATGAACAGTGTTAACTGTGTAAAGTGATGATAAAAGCAAGTAACCTAAAAAAATCATTTGGAAATACTCTTTTATTTGAAGCAGTGGATCTGGTTTTAGAGGATACCGGCTTCTATCTGATCATGGGTGAAAGCGGGTGCGGAAAAACAACACTGCTGAACGGATTATATGGGCTCGTTCCTATGGATGAGGGAACGATCTGTTTGAATGAAGAAAAGTATGAGAAGCAAGTCCCTATCGAGGAAATGAAGGCAAATGCAGATTATATAACGCAAATGCCTTTTTTCGTTGACTTTTTAAATGTGACCGAGAATCTGGAACTTGTCTGCTCGGATAAAGAACGAATAGACTCTTACCTGAAACAGTTCGGATTGGAAAACCTGGCTACGAATATGCCGGGAGAATGCTCCGGTGGTGAAAAACAAAGACTGGCAGTTGTGAGAGCTCTGCTGTCTGGTAAAAAAATCCTGATCATGGATGAACCGACGGCTTCTTTGGACCGGGATAATAAAAGAATAGAATTTGAGTATCTGAAAAGCATTAAACAGAAAGTGCTGATCATCTGTTCCACCCATGACCGGGAAGCTGAGGATTATGCAGATGTTATTTTTCGGTTTGACCGATCTCGAAAAACCATAATATCAGAGTCAAAGGGGCAATCAAAGGAGCAAACGGACATATCCGATCTAGAAAACATACAGAAAAAGACTCCAGCCGATCCTGCGGTCGGCTATCGTTATATTGAGAGATGGTTTATTGATAAACATCACGGCCGGTGGCTCAATACAGTATTCCTGTTTCTTTTGACGGTCTCGATGTTGTTTAGTCTGTTTGCGGATCTTCCGGAGAATAAAGTAAACGCTACACTTGCCAATTGCTATCATATCAATCGGCTTACTGTCAGTACATTCCCATATGGTACATGGAAAGAACAGATACCTAAAAGTGAAAAGATTCGTTCGATCGTTTTGGCTTACAATCCAAATTTGCCGACGGATTTCGAAGATCGTATATCCGGAACCGAGCTTCGACGTTCAAACCCTTATTATATACAGGGATTGACGGTTATTCCCGGAGAGGCATCCGCTTTTTATCTTTCGGATCGCCTGGAATTCGGATCCTATTTTACGGCAAAAGATCAGGCAATTATAACTCAAGAAATGGCCGAATTAATGTCTCCGGGTGATCCCGGTAAACTGATCGGAAAAAAAATATCCCATGATCTCTATGGGGTGGGCTCGGTCGATCTTACCATCGTAGGTATTTTTGCTGAACTGAATGAGAACGAAATGCGATATTTGGATCAGTATATAACTTCACGCTGGCTATATGAAAACTCGTTTTTCGTTCCGATGGGTTTGATCGAGCCGTTAGAAAGCGACAACGCATTTCATTATGATACCAATTCGGATAGAGGCAGGTATTATGAACTGTATTTTGATTCTTTCCATGATATGAAGGAGTATTATGATACGTATAAAGACATCGGTCGAGCCGATCATCTTTATATAATGGAATATTCCGCCGGGATGCTGATTCCTGTTCGAAATATTTATGTAATGACGTATCCAATCGCACTTTCGGTTTCGATTCTTCTTTCATTCCTGGCTGTGCTGTTTTATCTACAGTTGAAAAGGCTGGATTACCTTCATCGGCACAGTTTTATATCCGCCTATGAATATTGTGGATTTGATAAATCGAAAGTCATTCACCGCTTTTTGATTTTGAATATTAAAAGGCTTTTTATAAAGGTGATCGAAGCTGTCGCTGCCGCTTTATTTTTCGCGTTGACAGTCAATCTGCTGAATCAGTGGTTTCAATGGGTGCCCTATCAACTGTTCACATTCAATTACCGGATGCTTATCGTTCATTTGCTTTTCCTGCTGGCTTTTTCAACGTGTTATACTCAAATTCTGTATCGCCGCGTTCGTGTTACCCCTTGGTATGAGGATCTAATGGGCTTAAGAGACCTTATGTAGGTAAGGGAGGCATTGAATAATGGGTAGCTAAAAAGAGGGAATGATGCATGAGGGTTGTACTGGATAATATCAATAAAAGATATAAAGAACGCTTCGTCTTGAAAGATATCAGCTGTGTGTTCGAGAGCGGGAACCTCTATGTGATCAAGGGCGTTTCCGGCTGCGGAAAAACAACGCTGCTGAATTTGATCGGAGATCTGGATCAGGATTATGAAGGCGATAAGCAGGTGTATAAGGATTCTCAGGAGCCGTATTCTGTCAGTTATATGTTTCAGAACAGCCTGCTGATTGCTTCACTGTCGGTCGGGGATAATCTGAGGTTGGTATGCGATGATAGGCAGCGGATCGAAAACATCAGTACTAGGCTGGGAATCGGAAAACTGCTATCGAACTATCCTTCGGTTTTATCCGGCGGGGAGAGACAACGTGCTGCGTTGGCGAGAGCGTTGATAAAAGAACCGGATATACTGCTTTGTGATGAGCCGACTGCTTCTCTGGACTATGATAATTCTGTTCGGATCGCGGAACTGATATCGCAGGCAAAAAACGAAGACAGGATCATTCTGATCGCGACACACGATGACTGTTTTGACGCATTTGCCGATGTCATCCTTCATTTAGATTACGGCCGCCTGGAAGGCGGTGTATATGAAAGCGCTAATGAACAAACCGTTTCAGTAAAAAGAAAAGAGTTAAAAACAAAGGGAGAAGGGAAATTACGCTATGCGTTTCTTCGCTGTCAGTCTAAACTGCGGTTCTTTTCTCTGTTACCACTGGCTTTTATCTTTTTCTTTGTTTTGGCTATGTCTGCCGCGCATACCCATTTTGAGAACCTCTACTATCATTATATGAAGTCAAAATATCCATTGGATATGTTAACGATGGGAGTGGGTTATTCAGATCTTCCGTTTGAGGAGCGCATGATCTTTTACGAAAACTATATGGTATCGGATAAAGGAGTAGAGGCTTTTTATCTTCCGGATCGAAATGCCAGCATTTTTCTGATATCTTCAATGATTCTTTACGGACATTTTCCAGAAAATGACGGAGAGATCTTGGTGACACCCGGCTATGTTAAGGCCCGCCTTGACGGGCTGACACCGGAAGAAGCTGTCGGAAAGGAAACGGTGATCGCTAACACCGTTTTTATAATCGCGGGAATCGCGGCTCCTGCTGATCAGTCCCCGGGATCTGAATACTATATGGAGGATGTTTATTATCGAAGAAATGTTAAGGAGGCGGCAGCATTCATTCCCTACAATTCCATCCGAAAGATCGGAACGGTGAGCGCATCTCCATATCGCGCCGGATATCTGCCCGGGATCTCCGATAACAAACATGACCGTGTTATATTAGAGAATCGGCTACGATCATCGATCAATGGCTTCTTCTTCAAAATGGCCGGCCAACAGGAACTTTTGGACAGAGCTGTCCAATATGCGATGTTCCTTTTGATATTCGGAACGGTCGTGGCTTCCCTTTTTTATTCTTTTGTGGTAAGTGCTGAACTCTTCTATCGTAAAAAAGAGCTGGGATACCTTCAGATTTTTGGACTTTCGAAACGTAGTATACGGAGCATGGTCAATATGGAGTACCTCATCAAGATCACTGCTGCTATTATTCTGGCCGCCTTGTTTTTCTTAGCGGGACTTTGCATAACCAGATGCGTTACCGGGCTCTGGGTGTGGCCGACCCCGAAGTCGGCCGGCCTGCTGCTTCTGTTCATGCTGGGATCCTATCAGATCACAGCTGCTATTGCGACAAGGATCTTCCTGAGAAGAAATGTTAGGGATTTGATCGGGTGATATTCCCTCTTTACAGAAACCGATTCGTTTTGTAAAATAAGAGTGCAGAGGTGTTTCGTCTGCAATATCTGTGTCAGGAGAGATTGGCTATGAAAGGCATTGCCCTTACGAAACTGATTGAGAAAATGTCTCTGAAAAATATGACACCGGCGATCGATACGGAGACCATCCGGATCAACGATGTCGATGTAAACCGTCCGGCTCTGCAGCTGACGGGCTTTTATGATCATTTTGATAATGAACGCGTGCAGATCATCGGAAACGTGGAATTCGCGTATCTGAAGTCATTGCCCGCGACTTTGCGTGACCAGACGATGGACCGCCTGCTTTCGAGTAAGGTGCCCTGCCTGGTCTTTTCGCGTAATTTCCAGCCGACGCCCGAGGATATCGATTCGGCGATGCGCCACGGCGTTCCGCTTTTGGTATCTACCCAGACGACTTCGGAACTGATGGCAGAGGTCATCCGCTGGCTGAAGGTCGAACTGGCTCCCATGATCACCATTCACGGCGTTCTGGTCGATGTTTACGGCGAAGGTGTGCTGATCACAGGTGAGAGTGGCATCGGTAAGAGTGAGGCCGCCCTGGAGCTGATCAAGCGCGGTCACCGTCTCGTGGCAGACGACTCCGTTGAGATCCGCAAGGTCTCCGACGAGACCCTGGTCGGCGCGGCACCAGAGGTGCTCCGCCACTTTATCGAATTGCGCGGCATCGGAATCATCGATGTCAAGACGCTGTTCGGTGTTGAAAGCGTAAAGAATACCCAGTCCATCGATATGGTCATCAACCTCGAGGAGTGGGATAAAGAAAAGGAATACGACCGTCTGGGTCTCGAGGAGCATTACACCGAGTACCTGGGCAATAAGATCGTGTGCCATAATATTCCCATCCGACCCGGCCGTAACCTCGCGATCATCGTTGAGTCCGCGGCGGTCAACTATCGCCAGAAGAAAATGGGATACAATGCGGTCGAAGAATTCTACAACCGCGTTTCCAAGAATTTTCAACCCAGGGAAGAAGAGTAAATGAAGGTTTCAGACATAGAGTTTACTTCAGGTCTGGCACAGATCGTGGATGCCGAGGACCTGGAGGAGCGCGTTTTGCTCAGCACGTGCACGACATTTGCCGTCGGCGGTCCTGCACGTTGGTTTGTGAGCCCGAAAGATGAGCAGACGCTCATCCGGGTGATCGAATTATGTGAGAGAGAAGATGTACCGTATTTCGTTTTGGGATATGGCAGCAATCTTCTGGTCAGCGACCGCGGATATAAGGGTGTCATCATCCGGCTGAAGAAACATTTTTCCGATGTCCGTTTTGACGGGACATCGGTGAAGGCGGGCGGCGGCGCTTCGTTAAAGCGCTTGCGCACGACTGCTTGGGAGAATGGATACGTCGGCCTCGCATTTGCCGCGGGGATCCCCGGCAGCATTGGCGGAGCGATCTACATGAACTGCGGCGCGTATGATAAGGATATCGCGTCTGTGCTTTCTTCCGTGACGGTCTACCAGCCGGAGAAGCATGCGGTCGCAACGCTTTCAGCGGCGGAACTTCAGTTTTCCTATCGCCGCAGCATCCTGATGGATACACACTGGATCGTTCTGGAAGCATGTTTTGATCTTTTACATTCGGAAGATCCTGCGGTCCTAGAGGCGGAAAAAAAGCAGGCCGAAGAATATATACAGTCCCGTAAACAGAAGCAACCGTTGGAATATCCGAGCGCAGGAAGTACGTTTAAGCGCCCGGTCGGCGGCTATGCGGGGAAACTGATCATGGAGTCCGGACTGGCCGGCTTCTCCATCGGCGATGCGGCCGTTTCGCAGAAGCATTGCGGCTTCATCGTCAACCGCGGACACGCATCGGCAGATGATATCTACCGTTTGTGCAAGGCCGTGCAGAAGATCGTAAAAGAAAAAACCGGATTCGTTCTGGAGCCGGAAATCTGTTTTTTGGGTTCGTTTGAAGAATAAGGGGTATACAGTATGCGATTTGTCATCGTGACCGGAATGTCGGGGGCCGGAAAATCCTCTGCGCTCAATATCCTGGAAGATTTCGGCTATTATTGTGTAGATAATCTGCCGAATGAACTTTTGCTGCCTTTTGCGAAGATCGCGTTCGAGGAGAAGACGATCCCCTCAAACCGTGTGGCACTCGGAATCGACGTTCGCAGTGCGAATAGTTTTGAGGCGCTGCTTACTTCAGAGTTCCGCGATAAATATCCGTGCGAGATCTTGTTTTTAGATGCGGCCGATGAGGTGCTGATGCGTCGATATAAGGAGACGCGCCGCCCGCATCCGATGATGGCGCTCTTCGAGAAGAACGAAGGAGGGCAGGCGGTTTCCGGTTCTGGTAAGGTCGTGGAAGGCGAGCCCATCCGCTCACTGGCGGAATGCATTGCCCTCGAACGGGAGAAGATGGAGTTCCTTCGCTCCATGGCGAACTGTGTTCTCGATACCGGTTCGTTTTTGACGCGCGACCTGCGCGCGGAGCTGCACCGCATCTATGTCGATGCTGGCTCCTATAACAGTATGTATGTAAACATTTTGTCTTTTGGATATAAGTACGGTATTCCGAAGGAGGCGGATCTGGTCTTCGACGTCCGTTTTCTGCCGAACCCGTTCTACATCCCCGAACTGAAATCTCTGTCCGGTCTGGATAAACCGGTCGCGGATTATGTGATGGGGCATGAAGTTACGCAGGAGTTTTTCAAAAAACTGACGGAGATGGTGCGTTTCCTGATCCCGTTGTATCAGGCGGAAGGGCGGACGCAGCTCGTGATCGCCATCGGCTGTACGGGCGGACGCCATCGTTCGGTAACGATCGCAAATGCGCTTTATGAAGCACTTTCGGGCGGGGATTTCGGAATACGAAAGGAGCACACGGCGATCAGCGCAGAATAAGGAGGTGTGCGGCATGGGCGTGTCGTTTTCACGCATGGTGAAGGAAGAAGCGGCAGAGCATGTCCCGCATGCACTGCATTGCCAGATCGCGGAATTGGCCGCGATTTTCGGACTGATCGGTTCGGTACAGACCGACCGCGACGAGAAAAAAATCCTGAAAATCGAGACCGAAAACCGTTTCGTTGCAAAAAAGTGCTTTACTTTATTCAAGAAAGCATTTAGTATAGAGAGCGGAGCCGAAAATCAAGACTGTTCGGTGAGCATAGACCGGCAGGAGGATGTGGTCCGAATTTCGGAGGCATTCAAACTGCAAAACGGTCATGCGGGGATCGCAGATGAGGTGCTGATCCGAAGTGAGTGCTGTAAGCGGGCATTCATTCGGGGCGCATTTCTCGCGGCGGGATCATTGTCCGATCCGCAAAAAGCTTACCACCTGGAATTTGTGTGCAATACAACCGGCCAGGCAAAGCAGCTCGTCGAAGCGATCGCCGCGTTTGGGATCGAGGCGCACTTCGTCGAACGAAAGAAGGCTTCCGGAAGACTCGCTTATGTGGTCTACATTAAGGAAGGGGACGGGATCAGCGACCTGCTGAACATGATGAAAGCGCACGTAGCGCTGATGGCGTTTGAAGATGCCCGCATTCGAAAGGACATCGCAAACTCCGTGAATCGGCAGGTGAATTGCGAGACCGCGAACATCAAAAAGACCATTACCGCGTCTTCTTCCCAGGCAGAGGATATCCTGTTTTTGCAGGAGAAGGTAGGCCTGGAGAACCTCCCGGAGGGATTACGGGAGTTGGCTCAGCTTCGGCTGACGCATCGTGAGACTTCCCTGAAAGAGTTAGGGGAGATGCTCGATCCGCCGGTCGGTAAGTCCGGAGTCAATCATCGTCTGCGGAAGATCAAACAACTCGCAGATGCATTACGAGAAACGTCGAACTAGAAAAGGAGTTACGGTCAATGTTGAAGAAAGATATCACGGTACAGATCAAGGCAAGCAAAGAACAGCGCCCGGTCGCGATGCTGGTGCAGATCGCCAGCCAGTATGAGTCCAGCATCTATATGGAGCAGGACGACCGCCACATCAATGCGAAGAGCATCATGGGCATGATGACGCTGGGCCTGACACCGGGTAAGGTGATCACGGTCATTGCCGATGGCAGCGACGAAGCCGCCGCTGTTGAGAAGCTGGAAGGATATTTAGCCTGCTAAACAGCCGGAAGATTTTTAGATTGCCCCGATTTGCATGGTAGCATGCAGACCGGGGCATTGTGAAATCATACAAGAGTCATACGACGTAAAAAGAATGGAGGTTACGATGGCGTTTACACATTTGCACGTGCATACGGAATACAGTCTGCTCGATGGTTCCTGTAAGATCAAGGAACTCATTAAAACGGCAAAAAACATGGGCATGCAGCATCTTGCGATCACCGATCACGGTGTGATGTACGGCGTCATCGAGTTCTACAAGACGGCGCTCGCCGAGGGGATCCATCCCATCATCGGTTGCGAGGTCTATGTTGCGCCGGATTCCCGCTTTGACCGGGAGCCCGGGGAAAATGATGAACGTTACCACCATCTGATCCTGCTGGCGGAGAACAACACCGGTTACCGCAATCTCGTGAAACTGGTCTCCAAAGGTTTTACGGACGGATACTATTACCGTCCCCGTATCGATAAAGAATTACTGAAAGAGTACCACGAGGGACTCATTTGCCTGTCGGCCTGCCTAGCCGGTTCCTTGCCGCGTCTGCTGCAGAAGGGTATGTATGATGAGGCCCGCAAAGAGGCACAATGGTTTGTCGACCTGTTTGGCCGGGAGAATTACTTCCTGGAACTGCAGGATCACGGAATCCCGGAGCAGAGTCTGGTGAACCAGCAGCTGATGCGGCTGCACGGGGAGTTGGGCATCGACCTCGTGTGCACCAACGACGTGCATTACATCCATGCCGAGGACGCGCAGGCGCATGATATCCTGCTGTGCATCCAGACCGGTAAGAAGGTGTCCGACACCGACCGCATGCGCTATGAAGGCGGCCAGTTCTACCTGAAGTCGGAAGAGGAGATGCGAAAACTGTTTGCGTACGTGCCGGAGGCGCTGGAGAATACGCAGAAGATCGCCGAGCGGTGCAACGTCGAGATCGAGTTCGGCGTGTCGAAACTGCCGAAATACGATGTCCCCGAGGGCTATACAGCCTATGAGTACCTGCACATGCTGTGTGATCAGGGACTGAAGAAGAGATATAAAGACGAGGCCGAAACACATCGGCAGCGTATGGAATATGAACTGGGCGTTATTTCGTCCATGGGTTTCGTGGATTATTTCCTGATCGTCTGGGATTTCATCAATTATGCGAAGAGTCATGGAATCGCGGTGGGCCCGGGACGCGGAAGCGCGGCGGGCAGTATCGTTGCCTATGCGCTGGAGATCACGGATATCGACCCGATCCGCTATCAGCTGCTGTTTGAGCGTTTCTTAAACCCGGAGCGTGTCACGATGCCGGATATCGATATCGATTTCTGCTACGAGCGTCGTCAGGAAGTCATCGACTATGTCGTTCGTAAATATGGTAAGGAGCGCGTGGTGCAGATCGTCACCTTCGGTACGTTGGCAGCGCGCAATGCCATCCGCGACGTCGGACGGGCACTGGACCTGCCGTATGCAACCTGCGACACCGTAGCGAAGATGATCCCGCAAGAACTGAATATCACGATCGACCGGGCCCTGGAGGTGAATCCGGACCTGAAGAAAGCGTACGACGGCGACGAGCAGATTCGCTTCCTGATCGACATGTCCCGCAAACTGGAGGGACTGCCGCGGCATACATCGATGCACGCGGCCGGTGTCGTCATCAGTAAGCAGGACATCGATGAGATCGTTCCGCTATCGAAAGGTTCCGACGGCGCGGTCACGACGCAGTATAACATGGTGCAGCTCGAGGAGCTGGGCTTACTTAAGATGGATTTTCTGGGATTGCGGACATTGACCGTGATCCAGAAGGCGGTCGACCTGGTGAAGAAGACGCACGGGATCGACCTGGATATGCACAATATCGACTACAACGATCCGAACGTATATAAGTTCATCGGCACCGGTAAGGACGAGGGCGTGTTCCAGTTGGAAAGTAGCGGCATGAAGTCTTTCATGAAGGAACTGTCGCCGGAGAACATCGAAGATGTCATCGCTGGTATCTCCCTGTACCGTCCGGGCCCCATGGATTTCATTCCGAAGTATCTGGAGGGTAAGAACCACCCGGACCATGTTACTTATTCGACGCCGAAACTGGAGCCGATCCTGGAACCGACCCACGGTTGTATCGTATACCAGGAGCAGGTCATGCAGATCGTGCGTGATCTCGCGGGATATTCCTATGGCCGCAGCGACCTGGTGCGCCGCGCCATGTCCAAAAAGAAGGCGGACGTGATGGCGCATGAGCGCGAAGTCTTCATCCACGGTGAGGAGAATACGAAGGACCCGTCGAAGAGCGTACCCGGCTGCGTCAAGAACGGTGTTTCCGAGAAGGTCGCTTCGGAGATCTTCGATGAGATGACGGGTTTTGCGAAGTATGCGTTCAATAAATCCCACGCGGCGGCTTATGCAGTGGTTTCGTTCCAGACCGCTTATTTGAAATATTACTATCCGCAGGAATTCATGGCGGCGCTCATGACTTCGGTCATCGATAACCTGGATAAGGTCGCCGACTACATGATGGTCTGCCGAAAGATGAATATCAAGATCCTGCCTCCGGATATCAATACCGGCGAGGATACCTTTACCGTTTACGATGGTTGCATCGTTTATGCATTGTCCGCGATCAAAAATGTCGGACACGGCGTGGTCAGCTCCATCGTGGAAGAGCGGAACAAAAATGGAAAATATAAGGATCTGTTGGACTTCGCGGAACGTGTGAGCGGGCGGGATATCAACCGCCGCTGCATCGAGAACCTGATCAAGGCGGGCGCCATGGACTCACTTCCCGGCACGCGGAAGGAGAAGGTGGTCAGCATCGAGTCGATCCTCGACGAGGTGACGCGGCGTCGGAAGACGCAGGTGGAAGGCCAGATGGATCTGTTCGGCTTCATGGAGCAGCAGAACCCCCAGGAGGAAGTGCACCGCTTCCGTTTGCCGAAGCTGGGCGAATATACGAAGCAGGAGATGTTGGCGTTCGAGAAGGAAATGATGGGCATCTATGTCAGCGGACATCCGCTGGAGGAGGATATGTCCCTCCTGGAGAGCGTTGCTACTGCGAAGTCTTCCGATTTTGTCGCGGACGAAAACCACGTGACGAAGGTGGCGGACGAGCAGATCGTGACGATCGGCGGTATGATCTCGGCAGTTTCGGTGAAACTTACGAAGAACAACCAGCGCATGGCGTTCGTTACACTGGAAGATCAGCGCGGCGCGGTCGAGGTGGTCGTTTTCTCCCGTGTGTTTGAGCAGTGCCACTCACTGCTCGTAGAGGGCGGTAAGATCGTCGTGACCGGACGGGCGAACCTGAACGATGAGGCGACCGGAAAGATCATCGCGAATGATATCGTTGCATTTGCCGATATACCGCGAATCGTATGGGTGCGTTTCCCTTCGATCGAAGAATACTACCAAAAAGAGACAGAATTGTATCAGATTCTCCATTTATTTAAGGGGAAGAACTGTGTTAAAATCTTCATCGGCGGTCCGCAGAGGGCAGTCAAACAGCTTTCGGAGAGCGAGTTTGTGAGTGCTTCCCCCGAACTTTTGCTTAAACTTTTCGAAGTTTTCGGAAAAGAAAATGTGGAAGTTACGTATAAAATGCTTGAAAACCGACGGAAAATGCACTAAAATATTAAAATGTATTTCAAAGGTGAGGTTCTATTGACCGAAACTTTTTTCGTAATACACTCGACTGACATGGAGGAGATATATGAGCAAAGAAGTGAAAACAATCGGCGTTTTGACCAGCGGCGGCGACGCGCCGGGCATGAATGCAGCCATTCGCGCCGTAGTTCGTACCGGTATCAAGAAGGGCCTTTCGGTTAAGGGCATTTACCGCGGATATGCCGGACTTCTGCAGGAAGAGATCAGTGACATGGATGTTCACTCGGTTTCGGATATCATCCAGCGCGGCGGCACCATTCTGTATACCGCACGTTGTGAGGAGTTTAAGCGCCCCGAATATCAGCAGAAGGCAGCTGAGATCTGCCGCAAGCACGGTATCGACGGTTTGGTCGTTATCGGCGGCGACGGTTCCTTCAACGGAGCCTGCAAGCTCGCTAATCTCGGAATCAATACGATCGGTCTTCCGGGTACCATTGACCTGGATATCGCATGCACGGATTACACCATCGGTTTCGATACCGCTGTAAACACCGCTATGCAGGCTATCGATAAAGTACGTGATACTTCCACTTCGCATGAGCGTTGCAGCATCATCGAAGTTATGGGACGTCACGCAGGTTATATCGCGCTTTGGTGTGGTATCGCGAACGGAGCAGAGGACATCCTCCTTCCGGAGCGTTACGACGGGGATGAGCAGGCGCTGATCAACCGCATCATCGAAAACCGTAAGCACGGTATGAAGCATCACATCATTATCAACGCTGAGGGCGTGGGCCATTCCACATCCATGGCGAAGCGTATCGAGGCCGCGACCGGCGTGGAGACGCGTGCGACCGTTCTGGGTCACATGCAGCGCGGTGGTTCACCGACAGCGATCGACCGTATGTACGCATCCATCATGGGCGCGCGTGCCGTAGACCTTCTGATCGAAGGCGCCAGCAACCGCGTCGTCGGCATGAAGGGTGGCAAGCTCGTGGATTACGACATCAACGAGGCGCTTGCGATGAAGAAAGACATCGACGAGTATGAATTTAATGTAAGCAAGTGGCTTGCACGATAAGAGAGTACAGAGCCCCGGGACCTTCGTCCCGGGGCTTTTTTATGTGTCAAAAGAAGAAACAACAGAAAGGAGAAAGATCATGGGACAGATCTGGCTTACCAGCGACATGCATTTTTGCCATGATCGCGATTTTATATTCAAGCCGCGAGGCTTTGAGACTGTAGAGGAGATGAACGAGGCGATCGTTCGAAACTGGAATTTAGTCGTGAAGGACGGGGACGATGTTTACGTCCTCGGCGACTGTATGTTAAAGGACAATGAAACCGGAATTCAGTTGATGAAGTCTCTGAAGGGTCGCCTGCATATCATACTCGGAAATCACGATACCGACGCGCGGCGCAAACTGTACGCCACGATCGAGAACGTGGTCGAGATCCTCTATGCGACGGTTTTGAAGTATCGGGGGTACCATTTTTACCTCAGCCATTATCCGACGCTCTGCGGCAACTATGACGACTCTGAGTCACTGAAGACTCGGCTGATCAGCCTGTGTGGGCACGCCCACACCCCGGATCGCTTTGCGGACTGGGAGCAGGGCGTCATTTACCACTGCGAACTCGACGCACACGACTGCAGGCCCGTATCGATCGACGAAGTGGTCGAGGACTGCGAGAAGAAGTGGGCAGAGTGAGTAGAACTACTTGAAGTAACCATTTCGTAACTGAGAAACGAATTTTATAAGCGGCTCCGCTATGAGCAACCAAACTATCGAAAATGGAAGGGTTTGGTTGCTTTTTTCAGTGTTTTATAATCATAACTGTCTTGGAAAGCAACCAAACTCGAGAAAGCATCGAGTTCTGGTTGCATTTTCTTTTTTGCCAATGATCGATCTGGACGAAAAAAGCAACCGCAGGAGTGAAATCGTCCTGTTTTGGTGGATTTCCCCACTCATCCCCACCGAAATTGTCATTTTCACGGGGAAAATGTGTCAAAAAGAACCGTCCCCACTGACACCGCAGTGCAAAGAAAAATGAAAAAAAGTCAAAAAAGGTCTTGCATTTTCAAGGAAACTACTCTAAAATGGTAAGTGAGTAGTAAGTTAGGGGTGGACCAGTGTCAAAAAGTGGTGCTTTTGCCGGCGGACGACTCGAATTTGGAAGCAAGGAGGTGATCAAGGTCATGAGCAAGGGTAATTTTTCCGGTGAGTATGTACACTCGCTGGACTCGAAGGGACGTGTCATCGTTCCCATTCGTCACAGAGATGAAGGCAGCGACGAGTATTATATCGTGAAGGGCCTTGATCCCTGTCTGTACATATATTGCAAGGAAGATCTGGATGCTCTGTCCGAGAGAATGAGCCAGAACACGAACCTGCTGGACCAGGATCACCGTATCCTGATGCGTTACCTGATGGGTTCGAGAAAGCCGGGCGAGATCGATAAGCAGGGGCGTATGCTGATACCGCAGAACCTGCGTGAGCATGCACACTTGACGAAGGAAGTCATGCTGGTCGGCGTCGGCGAGAGAATTGAAGTTTGGGATAAGCAGCGTTACGACGAATACAACGCAAATCTGGATATATCGGCGATCGCCGCAAAACTGGCGGCAAATGGTGTATCCCTGTAAGGCCCGGAGGGAGAAGTTTTGGAGTTTTCGCATCGATCCGTTTTGCTGAATGAAACCGTGGACAGTCTGAATGTGAAGCCCGGCGGCATCTACGTAGATGGAACGCTCGGTGGAGGCGGACATTCCTACGAGATCTGTAAGCGCCTTCAACATCAAGGGCGGCTGATCGGTATCGATCAGGACGCGGATGCGATCGCGGCGGCAAGCACCAGGCTTTCGGAATTTCAGGATATCCTGACCATCGTACGCAGCAATTACGAGAACATTGAAAACATACTCCGCGAACAGAATGTCGACCTGGTCGACGGCATCATGCTGGACTTGGGAGTTTCTTCCTACCAACTGGACGATGCGGCACGCGGATTTACGTACAGAGACGAGGAAGCGCCGCTGGACATGCGCATGGATGTGCGCCAGGAACTGACGGCCGCTGACATCGTCAATACATGGCCTGAGGAGCAGATCAAAAAGATCCTATGGGATTACGGCGAGGAACGGTTCGCTGGAAACATTGCCCGCAACATCTGCAGGGTGAGAGCGGAGAAGCCGCTCACGACCGCGGGAGACCTGCTGGCGATCTTACGAAGCTCGATACCGGCGAAGTCACAGCAGACTGGCGGACATCCCGGAAAGCGTACGTTCCAGGCGTTGCGGATCGCCTGCAACCGTGAACTGGAAGTGTTGGAGAACTCCATCGACGCGATGATCCGGCACCTGAAACCGCAAGGAAGACTCAGCATCATCACCTTCCATTCGTTGGAAGATCGTATCGTTAAATCGGCGTTTCGTACGAACGAACGCCCCTGCACATGTCCGCCGCATTTTCCGGTGTGTGTGTGCGGAAAGATTTCAAAAGGAACAGTTATCACGAAGAAGCCCATCCTGCCATCCGAAGAGGAGATGGAGGAGAACAGCCGTTCGAAGAGCGCAAAGCTCCGTGTGTTTGAACGGTCGGACGAAGATCAGAAGCCGCAGAAGGCGGCGAAACTAACAGGATGGGAATGATAAATCTCAGATAAGGAGGTTTTAACCATGGCAAATGAAAAGTTGACATCTGCAACCGGTACCCCTACAACCGGCCGCGCGGATTATTCATACAAGCCCTATTACGAATACCGCAATGAAGGCGGTGCGGCGCGTCAGCTCGAAGTGGCTCCGCAGATCTATCCGGAGCCCGAGCGCGAGCCACAGCAACAGCCTGCCCGTCGCCCCCAGCGCCGCCCGGCGCCGGCCCCGGACCGGAAGGCTCTCCAGAAGAACCGCAATCGTCTGGAGTCCATGAACCTGAAAGAGTTGATTGTTGCGGCGATTTGTGTTACAATTGCTATCGCAGTGGCTGTGATGCATTTGCAGCTTCACACCGGCCTGGATGCGAAGATCGCGAAGGCGGCTGCATTGGAAAGCGAACTTTCCTCTCTGCGCATGCGCAACGACGAAATGGAAAATAAGATCAATGTCGGTATCGATTACGCCGCGATCTACGATCAGGCGATCCATGATCTCGGCATGACCTATCCCGGAAAGGATCAGCTGATCTACTATACGGCTGAGAAATCGGAATACTTTGAAATGAATGCCGACTAAACGAACCCTTAATCCGGAATATTCGAGGGGGAACCATGGCAACAAAGGAACCCAACAACCAGGAGGAACGGCCCGCTAAGGCGCCGCGTCCGCCATATGTTAAAGAATACATGGAAGGAAAGCTACTTCTTGTGACCGCAGTGTTCATCGTAGCTTTCCTATTGTTGTTTGTACGACTGGTTTATCTGGCCGTCTTTAAGAACGAAGAATACATCAAGAATGTAAATAACAACTACGGATATCAGACTACGTCGATCCCGGCTCCTCGAGGAAAGATCCTCGATCGGAATGGGGATGTTTTGGCGACCTCAAATGCAAACTACGTGCTCGTTATCGAACCCAAATCGATCACGGAGCAGGAGTATTATCGGATCGCTGCGCTCATGGTCTATAAAAACGTACTCGGTTTCGATGATCAGGCTTTAGATGCAAGATTGACCGAGATCGAAAAGGTCTGCGAAGAGAAGGAAACGGCAGATCTTCTGGGCCGGGAACTGTCCGACGAGAAGAAGGCGATCTACAACCGCCGCTGGTACTGGCGGTATCCGGAATATGAAAATGAAAACCGTACCGTTATCGATGGCGATGTCATGCGAAAGGTCCAGAATCTGGCGGAACTGCTTCGTTCGACGAAGCGTGCCGATAAGATGGAAGCCATCCGGACGTTGTTTAAGGTGAGCGACGAGCAGATCACGGGCATCCAGGCGGATGTTGAGGAGCAGCGCGCCGCGATCAAAAAGGCAAAAGGTAATATCCTGACACGTATCGGCGATCTGATCACCGGAGCTACACGGGAAGTGAAAAGCATCGATTATGAGGAGATCGCTAAAAAGTGGAGCGTAGATGAAATGACGGTAAAAGGCATAGCGAACATGTCCGTTATGCGTATCGTCGGCATCCGTTTTGAGACCGAATACGAACGCGTTTATCCTTACGAGACATTGGCCTGCAAGATCCTGGGCTTCTATTCACCGTATTTCCCGGAGAGTTCCATGGGCCTGGAACGTTCGTATGATTCCAGCCTTTCCGGTACGGACGGCGTCCGTAAGACCTACATGACTGAGGACTTGAACCGTGACGCGACGAATATCGAACCTCAGGAGGGTAATACGCTCGTTACCGGAATCGATATTCACATCCAGTCCATCATTGAGAAGCAGATCAAGCAGTTCATGGATGAGATCGGTGCGGATAATGTCGCAATCGTCTGCATGAATCCGCAGAACGGCACCATCGTAGCGATGGCGGACGACCGGGTCTACAACCCGAATAAACACGACGATATGGCCAGCTACTACACGCAGGAGCAGCTGGATGAGATGTGGGATAAGATCCTCAAAGAAGATAAAAGCATGCAGAAGAAGCTGCAGGGTGCGACAGAGGAAGAGCGGAAGACCTTGCAGACTTCCGGCATCTTGAACTACGTATATCGCAATTACTGTTTGTCGAATACTTACGAACCGGGTTCCGCATTTAAGCCCCTGACGGTGGCAATGGCTTACGAACTCGGTAAGGTCGATGAAAACTCGATGTTTTTCTGTGACGGTTACGCCGACTTTGGCGGAACGAAGGTCCGCTGTCATAACCGTGAGGGTTGCGGAGAACTCAACCTTGCGGGTACGCTGGCGAACTCCTGTAACGATTCCCTGATGCAGATCGTAGAACGTGTCGGCCGTGACTATTTCTTCGATTACCGTTGTCGATTCAACATCGGCTCTAAGACCGGTGTTGATCTTCCGGGAGAGGTTTCCGCTGAAAACCTGAACTTCACGGCGGATCAGCTGAACCGTCTGGAACTGGCAACGTCTTCCTTCGGCCAGGGCTTTAATACCACCATGATGCAGATGGCGGCGGCCTTGTGCACAACCATTAACGGCGGTTATTACTATGTACCGCACGTGGTCACCGAGGAACGGTCGGCGGACGGCCAGGTCGTAGCACGTCCGTATTCGACGCCGGTGACGCAGGTCATCAGCAAGAAGACCAGTGATTTCTTACGTGAAGCGATGTACGAAGTTGTTGAAGAGGGTACCGCGAGTTATGTGAAGATCGCCGGCTATGAGATCGGCGGTAAGACCGGTACAGCACAGAAAGGAAATTACGCGGAAAATAATTACGTCATTTCTCTGGCGAGTTTCATTCCGGTCTCGGAACCGGACCTGTTCTTATATGTCGTGATCGACCAGCCGCATCTTGATGAGCAGAATTCCAGTAAGTGGGCGCAGCTTCTGTCCAAACGCATCTGGATGGATGTTATCCCGTATCTGAACCTCCATTCGAAGGAGGAGGGGATCGACTACCTGCATCCGAACGAATCGGGTGAGGATCCCGATCCGCCGAGTGATGGTTATGATTCCGATGGTTTCATTACCGTGGACGAAAACGGGGATCAGCTGCTTCGTCCGGACGGCGAGCCCGCTGTTTCCGACCAGCCTGCAGACCAGCCGGGTCAGCAGCCCGCGCAGCCGGATCAGCCTGCACAGCCGGATCAACCTGCACAGCCGGATCCGCCCGTCGTCATCGACGATGAACGCGATGAATAAATTGCAGGTCAGAGAATTCTGACCTGCAATGCGAGAAGTTTGGTTTTTCGAGGCTGCGGAACGCAGCCACAGAAAAATAAACTTCTCTACTCGAGGAAAACCGAAGGTTTTCCGAGTTCATTCAGAGAGAATTTTCATTAACCGGAAAGGACCCACCATGACAGAACTAAAACAAACCATAGTGGCAATGATGCTTGCGCTGGTGCTTAGCGCGATCTTCTGCCGCATCCTGATCCCGATCTTGCATAAACTGAAGTTCGGTCAGCAGATCCGCGCGTTGGGTCCGCAGGAGCACCTGAAAAAACAAGGGACTCCGACCATGGGTGGCATTGCATTCATCGCGGCGACCGTGCTCGCCTGTCTGCCGTTCCTTCGCGTGAAGTTTCTGCCGGTCCTGCTGGCTCTCATGGGTAATGCATTCGTCGGCGGCCTGGATGACTATCTGAAGATCAAGCGCCACTCCTCGGACGGCCTGTCCCCGAAGCAGAAACTTCTGGGCCAGTTCGTAGTCGCGATCCTGCTTTTGATCTGCCTGTGGCTGGATGAGCCCATCACTTACTGGGCGGGCTTAAAGATTCCGATTTTTGCGGGATATAAGATCGACATCTGGTACGTGTTCATTCCGTTTTTCTTTTTTGCCATGCTCGGCACCGAGAACGGCGCCAACATGACGGACGGCTTAGACGGCCTCTGCAGCATGGTGACCCTCGTCATCATGGCCTTCTTCGTCACTGCTTCCTTCCTCTTTGGTGAAGGCCTCGGCGTAGTCGGAGGTGCCTTCATCGGCGCATTGATCGGCTTCCTGTTGTTTAACGCCTATCCGGCGAAGCTCTTCATGGGCGACACCGGTTCGCTGGCGATCGGCGGCTTCGTGGCAATGTACGCGATCATGATGCGCATGCCGCTGTATATCCCGATCGTAGCTTTCATCTACGTGATCGAGCTGGTCAGCACGATCATCCAGGTACAGTACTTCCGCCACACGGGCGGCAAGCGCTTC
Source organism: Lachnospiraceae bacterium (assembly GCA_017543445.1). Taxonomy (GTDB): domain Bacteria; phylum Bacillota; class Clostridia; order Lachnospirales; family Lachnospiraceae; genus UBA1201. Next base: position 20,531 of record JAFYGB010000083.1, read on the forward strand.
TTCCGCATGGCACCGATCCACCACCATTACGAGAAGGGCGGCTGGTCGGAGGTCCGTATCGTCACGGTATTCTCCGTTGTGACGCTGATGCTGGCTTGCCTTTGCCTTCTGTTCATCCTGTAATTTGCAAAATCTTTTTCAGAGAGGATTCGAAAAATGAAAACATATATGGTTGCCGGTACCGGCATCAGCGGATTATCCGCAGCAAGACTTCTGTTACAGACTGGAGAGCGCGTGCTTCTCTATGATTCAAACGACCGCCTGGATCCGGAAACGATCCGCGTAAAGTGTGCGGATAATGGCGCATACGACACGACAAATCTGAAGATCTGCCTGGGAGAGATGACCCGGGAGATCCTGATCGATGAGGGCGTGACGGCCTGCGTTATGAGCCCCGGTATCGATCTGACGGTGCCGTTTCTCATCCCGGTTCGGGAACTGAATATCCCGATCATCGGTGAGATCGAGCTAGCTTACTGTTACAGCAAGGGTGACATCCTCGCCATCACAGGAACCAATGGAAAGACCACGACCACGTCCCTCGTCGGCGCCATTATGGACGCAGATGTGAAGAGCGGACGCGGCGTTTACGATCAGGCATTTACCGTAGGAAATATCGGCATCCCGTACGCACAGCGCGCGCCGCTGACGACGGAGCGCTCGGTGACTGTAGCCGAGATCTCCACCTTCCAGTTGGAGACCGCGACTTCGTTCCGTCCGAATGTTTCCGCGATTCTGAATATCACGCCCGACCACCTCAATCGTCATAAGACGATGGAGTGCTACATCGAGATGAAGGAGAAGATCACCCGTTTCCAGTGTGAGGACGATGTCTGCGTCCTCAATTACAACGATCCTGTGCTTCGCGAGTTCGGTAAGAAAGTGAAGACGAAGGTGATCTATTTCTACAGCCAGGGCGAGCTCGAAGAGGGCGTTTTCCTGCGCGGCGACCAGATCATCTACAAGAAGGACGGCGTCGAGACGCCGGTCATCAAGACGAATGAGATGAATCTGATCGGTACACATAACCATGAAAACGTGATGGCAGCCATCGCCATGACCATGGCAGTCGGCGTATCCTTGGATACCATCCGTGAGACGATCAAAAACTTCCACGCCGTGGAGCACCGCATCGAGTATACCTGCACGGTCAATGGCGTGAAATACTACAACGATTCCAAGGGCACGAACCCGGATGCGGCGATCCGCGCCGTACTGGCCATGCCGTCCCCGACCGTACTGATCGGCGGCGGATATGACAAACAGTCCGAGTACGAAGAGTGGATCCGCACATTCCCCGGACATATCAAGTTCCTGCTTCTTATGGGAGCGACGAAAGAGAAGATCGCGAAAGCCTGCGACGCCTGCGGTTTCACCGCGTATCGCTTCGTGGATTCGCTGGAAGAAGCTGTGAAAGTGGCACACGAGATGGCATTGCCCGGAGAGAACGTCCTTCTGTCTCCTGCGTGTGCGAGCTGGGACATGTTCGATAATTTCGAACAGCGCGGACGCTTGTTTAAGGAATACGCGCGTGCCCTCGAGAAGGAAGAGAAGGAAGCGTAAACGTCGTAGGGACGATCGCTGCAAGGAGTTAAGAGCATGAGTGAAAGACAGCCGCGTAAGGCAAATGAAAACATTTTCATACGTTTCCGCAACCGAATACGGCGGTTTTTGACCCAGGGTTACTATGACTACAGTCTGATCTTCCTGGTGACCTGCCTGTGCCTGTTCGGTATCATGATGGTCTATTCGACGACCTCGTATTCGGACATCCAGTTGGGCAGAAGTGAGTGGTACTCCACCCTCAAACAGTTTAAGACGCTGATCCTCTGCGTCATCGGTATGGTCATCATTTCCATGATCAACTACCACCTCTATGGAAAAGTGATCTTTGTGGGTATCTACATTGTTTTGCTGGGCCTGTTCATCGCCCTGATGGTAAGCGGTACCACGGCCAATGCTTCGCAGCGCTGGCTGAACTTGGGACCGTTCTACGTCCAGCCTTCGGAGCTGGCAAAGCCGGGCATCATCGTCATGCTGGCGGCGTTTTTGAATTCGAAGTATGGCGTGATGATGCGTAAGCAGCGCAACCAGAAGCGTGCGCGTGTCGTAAAAGAAGAGAATAAAAAGCGAGTAAGAGAAGGAAAGCCAAAGCTTCGAGTTAAGGATGAGGCGATCGAATATGGAATGCTCGGACGTTTCTCCGGCAACAACCTGTTTTTCATCGGCGGTTTCCTGCTGATGAGCCCGTTCCTCCTCCTGATCGTATCGGAGAACCTAAGTACCGCGATCATCGTATTCTTGATCATCTTCGGTATGTTCTTCATCGTGAGTGATAAGAAGAAGATCTTCGTGGTCATGGCGGCCGCCATGGTCCTGTTGATCATCATCGTTATCGTACGTATCCGTGAGACCGGATCCTTCCCTCTCATGAAGGATTACCAGGTGACACGTATCAAGATGTGGCTGGATCCCGAGAGCGATCCCGCAGGTAAGGGTTACCAGATCCTGCAAGGCCTCTATACCATCGGTTCCGGCGGTTTGTTCGGTCGCGGCTTAGGATCCAGCGTACAGAAGTTGGGCCTGCTTCCCGAGGCACAGAACGATATGGTATTCTGCATCGTTTGCGAGGAACTCGGCCTGTTCGGCGCCATGCTGGTGCTGTTTGTTTTCGCCCTCCTTTTGTGGCGTATCCTCTTCATCATAAGAAACGCGCCGGACTACCACGGTTTCCTTTTAGCTGTCGGTATCTTCCTGCATTTTTCGTTCCAGATCCTGATGAATATCGCCGTTACAACGAATATGATGCCGAATACCGGCGTTATCCTGCCGTTCATCAGTAATGGCGGCAGCGCATTGATGGCGTCCATGGCAGAAGTAGGTATCCTTTTGAACATTTCCCGTAAGATCCGCGTAAAGCAGCTCGACCGTGAATTACGGGCCGCGGAAAATCGTTCAGAAGACGAAACGGAAGAGTGATAGAAGACGAGAGCCGCCGAAAAATCGGCGGCTCTTGCTGTTTTATTTTTCGATAAAAGAATATCGTACGACTTTCAAAAAGGAATTGAAAAAACACATACTTCGTGTTATGATAGAGTACAAAGGTGCACGCCCTTGACATTTTAAGGTTTCAGGAGAGAACATGGGTAAGAAAACCAGAAGAATCGTGATTCCGATCGCTATTTTGTTGATATTGGGCTTAGCGTGCATCGGCCTTTGGTCGATCAAGATCACCGCATATCATGTCGATGGAAACGAACGTTATACGGACGAAGAGATATTCAATTACATCTTTCCGACCGAGAACGATCGTCGTTATGTTGTGCGGCTGTTCCGCAAATGGTTTAAAAAAGAACAGGTAGTATCCATTCCCTTTGTTGAATCTTATGAAGTGGATGATGTTTCGATGCGCGAAGTTTCCATCGTGGTCTATGAAAAGAGCATCATCGCCTACATGAGTTATATGGGGGACTATCTCTATCTGGACTCAAACGGATATGTTGCGGAGGTCTCGAGCGAACCGCCTGCGGCCCCGGAAGATCCTTCCGAGGGTAATATCATCCCACATGTGGAAGGGCTGGATTTCGGCTACTTCGTAAAGGATGAACCATTGCCCGTGGAAGACCCCGAGATCTTTCGGACCATCGTTTCCCTCGCCGGGGAGATCCAAAAGAAGAACCTGCCGGTATCGTTGATCCGCTTCACGTTGAGCGGTGAGATCGTACTGAATATGGGCCAGGTCCGTGTGTACCTCGGAACGCCGAAGAGCATTACCGGTAAGATCCGCCGATTGGCTGAGATCTATCCGAAGGTGGAAGGCCAGGCCGGATCTTTGATCCTCCGGACCTATGATAACGACAACCCCGACGCCGATATCATTTTCAAAAAGGACGAATACGAGCCCGAGGACGGGGAAAATTAAAATTTCTTTGATTTTTTTTGAATTTGTGGTTGATTATTTCAGGGAAATAAAATATAGTATTAAGTGTGTCGCGTGAAATCGGGATGGGGCGTCGATGGAAAGTGACGGGATGTAATATTTGTTTTCCCGATGCAGCACAAGACAACATAAGGAGGAAATCACCTTGTTAGAGATTAAGATTAACGAAACTGAGGGAGCAGCTAGAATAATTGTGATCGGTGTCGGCGGTGCAGGAAATAACGCCGTTAACCGCATGATCGATGAGAATATCGCCGGTGTTGAATTCATCGGAGTAAATACAGATCGTCAGGCTTTGCAGATGTGCAAGGCTCCTACCTATCTTCAGATCGGTGAGAAGTTGACGAAGGGCCTCGGTGCCGGAGCTAAGCCTGAAGTTGGAGAGAAGGCTGCTGAGGAGAACATTGAGGAACTGCGTGGACTTATGACCGGCGCAGATATGGTATTCATTACCTGTGGTATGGGCGGCGGAACCGGAACCGGTGCTGCACCTGTTATTGCTCGCCTGGCGAAAGAGGCCGGTATCCTTACCGTTGGCGTTGTGACCAAGCCTTTCGCATTTGAGGGCCGTGTTCGTATGCAGAATGCGCTCGCAGGTATCGCAAATCTGAAGGAGGCTGTGGATACACTTATCGTTATCCCGAATGACCGTCTCCTTGAGATCGTAGATCGCAGAACTTCCGTTCTGGACGCATTCAAGCGTGCCGACGAAGTATTGCAGCAGGGTGTTCAGGGTATCACAGACCTGATCAACAGCCCGGGTCTCATCAACCTTGACTTCGCAGACGTTCAGACCGTCATGAAGGATAAGGGTATCGCTCATATCGGTATCGGTACTGCGAAGGGCGACGATAAGGCGATCGAGGCTATGCGTCTGGCAGTATCCAGCCCGCTTCTTGAGACCACCATCGAGGGTGCTTCTCACGTCCTCGTTAATATCTCCGGTGAGGTTTCCCTTCCCGAGATCTATGAAGCAGTCAGCAACGTTCAGGAGATGGCAGGAGAGGATGCAAACATCATCTTCGGTACCACCTTCGAGACATCCGCACCGGATACCGTATCGATCACTGTTATCGCTACCGGCGTTGAGGATCGTTCCCTGAACTTGAATAACAACGTAGGTTCTTCTTTCAAGAGCGCAGTTAAGCCGCAGATGAACCGCACGTTCAACTATCAGCCGCAGACCTTTGAGAAGCCTGTAGACGCAGCTCCCGTACAGAGCACTGAGACTCCGGTCGTTCCCAATCAGGCAGCTCCTGCTCAGCCCGCTGAGCCTGCTACCTACACACCGCCTGCATTTACCCAGAAGAAGCCGGGTAAGGAAGACGGAAACGGCAGCACAGGAATTCGCATTCCTACGTTTTTGAAGCACTAATTCATCAAACGATATAACAAAAGCGGTCACCCGATCGGGTGACCGCTTCTTTTTATGCTTTTAGTCTTCCGCGTCGCTTTCGGTTTCGGCTTCCGTCGCGGCGGCGGTGGTAGGCTTCGGTTTGTGGATGTCGCAGACGACATCTTTGAATTCCACGGGCAATGCGTGCTTCGTATCGTCGCTTTCCACGTCCATTTCGGTGATCTTATCATCGAGGATCAGGTAAACGTGGTCTTCGCAAAGATACTTCGGACAATCATCGCCGGCAGGCTTTTGCGACTCCTTACAGATCGAGATCATCTTATGGCAGTCACAGTATTCATGCGGAACCGTGCTTCTCGAGAAGTATTCGGTGTAAACCTCCGCATTGGAGTCCGGATGGTCACATACGCCGTTGATGGCGAGCTTTCCACTCTTAGAGCAGATCTTTGCGGTGACGATATCCGAGCTCTCCGGTCCCCATTCTTTATCGGGCAGGGTGGAGTGGATCTTACTCATGACTTCACGCCAGATCAGCTTGTGGTAGATGCCGCCGGCTTCCTCCGCCTGGCCGACATCGTAACCGGACCATACGCCGCAAGTGTAATAGGGCGAATAACCGACGAACCAGAGGTCGTTCTTATCGGTGGTGGAACCGGATTTTCCGGCCAGACGCATGCCATCGAAGAGACAGTCACCGCCGGTCGGGATGATGTTGGGATTGATATCCAGGTATTTTGAAGCTTCCGGCAGCTGCATGGTGCTTTCCATTGCATAGGTCAGAAGCGTCGCCGTCGTGGATTTTAAGACCTTTTTGCGGTTGGGTTCATTTTCCAAAATGACTTTACCGTTGCGGTCAGTGATGCGTGTGTAGTAGAGCGGTTCGGTGTACGTACCTTGGTTTGCGATGGTCGCATAGGCGTTCGTAAGTTCGAGGTTAGTGACACCGTCCACGATACCACCTAAGCAAAGAGAAGGAACACGGTCGGTCAGGACGGTGCCGTCCGCCTGTCTGCGTGAGTCGACGAGAGTCGTGATGCCGAGCTTCTGCAGGTAGTCGTAACCGACATTGATCGAGACCTGATCCATCAGGAAATGCATGGTGCCTAGGTTCATGGAGTAGGCGATGCAGTCACGGACGTTGACGTAGCCGAGACACTCGTCGCCCCACCAGTCGTGGATGTCGTGCCCCTGGTAGGAGTACGGTCCGGCGTAGATCGGAGTGGCAAGCGTGCCGCCCATGGTATCCAGGAGCGGAACGAAGGTCGAGAGGACCTTAAAGCAGGAACCGGGCTGACGTGTCGTGTCGGTCGCACGGTTCAGGGTCAGGCTGCCGGGCTTCTCGCCGCGGCCGCCGCTGATCGCCACGACATGGCCGGTGGACTGCTCGATGATGACCATGGAGACCTGCGGCTCCAACGTGGTGTTGTAGACGATGACTTCGCAGTTCTCGGAAGTGATATTGTGCGAACGGTTGTATTTCTCGAGCGTATCTTCAATAGACTTGATGCTGGAGTAGTAGCGGCCGTTGCTGAGTACGCCTAAGGTCAATGCGTAGGCGTTGATCATGTCTTCATTGATCATCCGGACGCTGCCATCCTCACTTGTGACATTGGCCCGATAATTCAGACTGTAGTAAGTGTACGGATACAGACTTTCGTTGTTGATCGTGTCATCCATGATCTTCTGGATGTCGGAGTCCAGTGTAGACTCGATCTTAAGACCGCCGGAGTAGAGCAGGTTCCACGCCTGCTGGTTCGTGTAGCCGAGCTTATTCTGCAGGTCGGAAAGTACGACCTGGATCAATGCATCCGTAAAGTAGGAATACGTCGACTGCTGCGGTGCACTCGGATTATCCACGAGAATGCGAGAGTAAACATCATCATGGATCGCTTCGTCATATTCTTCGGAAGTGATGACGCCGGCGTTTTTCATCTTCGCCAGTACGGTGTCGCGGCGCTCACGGTTGTATTCCGGGAACCGGATCGGGTTGAACCGCGACGGGTTCTGCGTGATCGCGGCGATCACGGCACATTCGGACAATGTCAGCTCCGAGACGGATTTGTTGAAGTAGCGCTTCGAAGCCGCCTGCACGCCCAGGGTGTTATTGCCCAGGTTGATGGTATTGAGATAGTTTTCCAGAATAATATTTTTCGAATGCGTGTTCTCAACGGCGAGCGCCATGGCCTGTTCCATGACTTTTCGCTCGATCTGTGCGCCGAGGCCCTTCTCGCGGCCGCCTTCGAAGAAGCGGTTCTTGATCCACTGCTGGGTGATGGTGCTGGCGCCCTCGGAGAAGTTCCCGGTGGTGATGCCGATGAAGGCCGCACGCAGGATACCTTTGAGGTCGATACCGTCATGTTCGAGGAAACGTTCGTCCTCGATGCAGATGAAGGCCTGCTTCAGGAATTCGGGGATCTGGTCGATCGAGACGGACTCACGGTTCGCACCCGCTGTCACCAAGGTCTGGATGATGTGGCCCGAGGAGTCGTAGATGTTGGTGTGTTCACCGAGCGGCGTGTCGTCGATGGTGCTGATGTCGGGCGAACGATCGAGCAGGGACTGGATGGTCCCGGCACCGAAGGCACCCAGGATCAGGGCGGCGGCGATGCCGCCGAAGACCGTGATCCGCACGATCCAAAGCAGACACTTATGATAGATCCGGCCGGGCGGGTTCGTCATCCGCCGGATGGCACGATCCAGATTTCGTTTGTTAAAATTCATAGAGATACCTTATTCCAAAGGATTGCCTAAGCAAACCGTACTGTGTGTTGTTCGTGTTATTTCGTGTATTAGGTTTCGTCCTTGCGGCAGTTTGTTTACGTCTGCTCGGAGGATACAAAACACCTACTATATTATACTACGAAGCAAAAGGGGAATCAATATGATATGAAATGGGGGACGGAATGGGCGCCCCCCTTTACATTTGCCGCAGATTTTTCTATAATTGTATGGGCGTTTGCCCGAGGACCCGGTCGAGTTTGCAATGGCCGATACTACTGCAGGAAAGGTGCGCAGGAGCGTTTACGTATGGATCACATTACCGTTTCGAAGGAAGGCTTCGGTGAATATGAAGAGAAGAAATCACGCTTTCTGGCGTTTGTTTTTCCGGTGCAGTCGGAGGAAGAGGTGCTGGCGCGGATCGAAGCTCACAAAAAGAAGTACTGGGATGCCCGGCATAATTGCTATGCGTACATTCTGGGCGAGGACAGGGCGCTTATGCGTTTTTCCGACGACGGGGAGCCTGGTGGAACGGCCGGCCGGCCCATGCTCGACGTGCTTTCGGGTCGCGGACTGACGAACGTCTGCGTCATCGTTACGCGGTATTTTGGTGGTGTGCTTTTGGGGACCGGCGGTCTGGTGCGCGCGTATTCGCAGGCGACGGCCGCGGCGGTTGCAGACGCACAGCCTGTGAAGAAGATCCTCGTCGACCGCATGGAACTGGCGATCGAATACACCGAACTGGGTAAGGTGCAGTACCTCTTGGCGAGGGAAGAATTGACCCCGGAGGCCATTCACTATGAGTCCGACGTGAAGGTTTACGTGGGCCTGCCGCGGGATCGTGCCGAGGGGATCCTGAAGGCGCTGACGAACGCCGTGAACGGGAAGATCCGGTACGAAAAGATCGGCGAAGGCTACGCGGACGCGCCGGTGTGAGCGGAGCCTGGCAGTGGATATACCTTGTGTATTTCTTCAAAAAACACTTGCAATCGAAAGAAAACGTGCTAAAATACATTGGGATTGCGTTTCTGCGCATTTCGGTCCCAGTGATAGAGTTAAGAAGAGAAGAGTTAGAGAGAGGTTTATATGCAGTCTATAAGAGAAGATGTAAGAAACGTTGCGATCATTGCCCACGTAGACCACGGTAAAACGACGCTGGTCGACGGCCTGCTGAAGCAGAGCGGTGTGTTCCGCGAGAACCAGGAAGTGGCGGAGCGCGTCATGGACTCCAACGATATCGAGCGCGAGCGCGGCATTACCATTTTGTCGAAAAACACTGCGGTTTACTATAAGGATACAAAGATCAATATCGTCGATACGCCTGGACATGCCGATTTCGGCGGCGAGGTAGAGCGTGTCCTGAAGATGGTCGACGGCGTTATCCTGGTCGTTGACGCTTTCGAAGGTGCGATGCCCCAGACGAAGTTCGTGCTTCGTAAGGCGCTGGAACTGGATCTGTCCCTGATCGTCTGCATCAATAAGATCGACCGTCCCGAGGCGCGCCCCGCGGAGGTCATCGACGAGGTGCTCGAGCTTCTGCTCGAACTCGATGCGAACGATAAGCAGCTCGACTGCCCGTTCATCTATGCGTCCGCGAAGTCCGGCTTTGCCGTTCGCAACCTGGACGATCCGAAGGAGAATATGATCCCGCTGCTGGAGACCATCGTGGAGAGCATCCCGGCGCCGGAAGGCGACCCGGACGAGCCCGGCCGCATCCTCATCAGCACCATCGATTACAACGAGTACGTAGGTCGTATCGGTATCGGTAAGATCGAAGACGGTACGCTGCACGTGAACCAGGATATGTTCCTGGTCAATGCACACGATCTGTCGAAAAAGCAGCGTGTGAAGATCAGCCGTCTGTATGAATTCGACGGTTTGAATAAAGTAGAAGTTAACGAAGCGAAGTACGGTGCCATCGTGGCGATCTCCGGTATCACCGAGATCCACATCGGCGACACGCTTTGCGCCGAAGAGGGCATGGAGCCCATTCCGTTCCAGAAGATCTCCGAGCCGACATTGTCCATGGATTTCGTGGTCAATGACAGTCCGTTCGCGGGCCAGGAGGGTAAGTTCGTAACTTCCCGCCACCTGCGTGAACGTCTGTTCCGCGAACTGAACACCGACGTCAGCCTGCGTGTGGAGGAGACCGATTCGACCGATACCTTTAAGGTTTCCGGCCGTGGCGAGCTCCATCTGTCCGTCCTGATCGAAAATATGCGCCGTGAGGGTTATGAATTTGCCGTAAGTAAGGCACAGGTCCTGACCCGCACCGACGAGCGCAACCGCCTGCTCGAACCCATGGAGCTGGCATATGTCGATGTTCCGGATGAGTTTTCCGGTAACGTAATCCAGAAGCTCAGTTCCCGTAAGGGCGAGCTGCAGGGCATGTCCACCGCGAACACCGGCGGCTATACCCGTCTTGAATTACGCATTCCCGCGCGCGGACTGATCGGTTACCGCGGCGAATTTATGACTGACACGAAGGGTAATGGTATCCTGAATACCGTATTCGACGGATATGACCTTTGGGCCGGTGATATCACCTACCGCAAGCAGGGCTCGCTCATCGCGTTTGAAACCGGCGAGGCGGTAACCTACGGACTCTTCAACGCGCAGGAGCGTGGTACGCTCTTCATCGGCGCGGGCGAGAAGGTCTACGCCGGTATGGTCATTGGCCAGAACGGTAAGCCCGAGGATGTGGAGGTCAATGTCTGCAAGAAGAAGCAGCTGACCAACACGCGTTCTTCTGCGGCCGACGAGGCGCTTCGTCTGATCACGCCGAAGGTCATGAGCCTGGAGCAGTGCCTGGAGTTCATCGACACCGATGAATACCTGGAGGTAACACCGAAGTCCCTGCGTATCCGCAAGAAGATCCTGGATCCGATCATGAGAAAACGCGCAGGCTTCAAAAAAGGTTGATATAGAATGTGTCAAAGGGGACGGTTCCCTTTGACACATTTTTTTATTTGAGAACGGCCCGGACCCCTTCCGCGGGATGCGTTCGTTCGCGGTCAGTTCGCTCGCTGTGAAAAACAAACCACTCATTCGATGACGGATTTGAGGGGGCCCGCTTCGACTTCGGCAGTTTCCTTTATGGAAACTACCTCAGCTCGCGCGAAAAGCGATCTCGGAAATCGCTTTTCTCCCCTCATCCGTCATCTCACTTGTGGTGTTTTTCTACAACTCGTTCAAATGCCCGCTCTCAAACGCATCCCGCGGAGGCACCGGGCCTTCCTCTACACAGTGAATGTGACAAGGGGGACGGTTCCGTTTGACACATTGCGGGGCGGAGGAGCGGAGAACTTCATTTTGGGTAGAGGAATGTGACAAGGGGGACGGTTCTGTTTGACACATTTTTGAGTGGGGGGTATCACGGCGTGGGGGACCCGTCAAGGCTGGGCCGCCTGCGGCGGTGCTTCGCAGCATTGACCGCCTCCCCGCGCCGTGATATGTGGTGATCAAGGTCAATGTAAGATGGATTGCGCCACTTACATTGGCCAGAGAGGGATTTTGATATTCCCTTGGCCGTTGGGGACGGCGTAAGCCGGCTTACAACGGTCTTGATTACTGCGAATCACACTGGAAGGGACTTGTCAAGGCTGCGTTAGCACCGCCGTAGGCGGCTCGGCCTTGACCGCTCCCTTCCAGTGTGATACCCCTCCCCGGAGTTTTGGTGAGCTGTGGGTGGGACAATTCTCTTTTAAGCATTTCATTATTGTGTGTGTGGCAGGGCGCTGAATATCGTAACCGTGACTGAGCATGTGATCGAGATGATGAAAAACACCGCGAACGAGATGCCGGATGAAGGGAAAAATCGGTCTCCGAGACCGATTTTTAGCTAGTTGAGGTCGTTTTCGTGTCAGGCGGGAGCCTGGCGCTATCAGGAAAACGACCGAAATCGAAGCGGTACCTTCAAATCCGGCAGTGAGGTGAGCGGTATGTTTTTCACATCGCAGTGAACTGTCTCAGGAGCGGTTACGATAGTCAGCGCCTTGAGCCACGTTCGCAATGTTGGGCTGATGTGACAAAAAGAACCGTCCCCATTGTCACATTCAAAAAGAACCGTCCCCATTGACGCATTTCTGAAAGTTGGGGGTTGACAAGGGGGAGACATCGAACTATAATACATCTAACGTTGAAGCAGTCCACTGCGAGACGTTGAACCAATTAAAGTAGAGGTTGCGCGAATGAAGAGTAGCGGATCGGATGCGGCGGCGCAGACGAGGGTCCGTGAAAGGCAAACGCGCCGAAGGATGTGATGAGACCGCGGGTCACAGTCCTGGGCATGAGGCGAACAGCTTTATGACTGTCATCCAAAGACGGATGGGGCGCTGCTTAATTATGTGTGATCATAGAATAGTTTTATTCCCGTAGACACATAGAAGGAGCTGACCGATCGGTCAGCTCCTGTTTTTTTAGCAACGAACCTTCCTTTCACCCGGACTTGCCAGGGCAAGCCGTGAACGTATCGTAAAAGGAGGTACAAAATGTCAATTTTCACAGGAGCCGGTGTAGCCATCGTTACACCATTCAACGAGGATCTTTCCGTTAACTACGAGGTATTCGCGCAGATCATCGAGGACCAGATCGCAAACCACACGGACGCGATCATTGTCTGCGGAACCACAGGTGAGGCGTCCACCCTCACACACGAAGAGCATCTCGACTGCATCCGCTTTGCGGTAAAGCAGGTCAACCACCGTATCCCGGTCATCGCCGGTACCGGTTCCAACTGCACTGAGACAGCGATCTACCTATCTCAGGAAGCAGAGAAGGCAGGCGCAGACGCGCTTTTGCTCGTTTCCCCTTACTACAATAAGGCGACACAGAAGGGCCTGTACGAGCACTTCGCAGCAATCGCACACAGTGTGAAGCTGCCCGTTATCCTGTACAATATCCCCGGCCGTACGGGCGTGAACATCACCCCCGCGACCATCGTTAAGCTTGCTAAAGAAGTTGATAATATCGTAGCGGTTAAGGAAGCCAGCGGCGATTTCAAGCAGATCGCGACATTGATCAGCATGGCAGACGGTTGCCTCGATGTTTACTCGGGCAATGATGACCAGATCGTTCCTTTGCTCGCTCTCGGCGGAAAGGGTGTTATCTCCGTATTGTCGAACGTTATGCCGCAGTACACGCACGATATGTGCCAGGCATACTTTGACGGCGACACCGCAAAGGCGACGAAGATGCAGATCGACGCGATTCCGCTGATTCTGGCACTGTTTTGCGAGGTGAACCCCATCCCGGTAAAGGATGCGATGCGCCTGCTCGGATATAACAGCGGCCACTGCCGCCGCCCGCTCACGGACATGGAGCCGGAGCACCTGGAGGTCCTGCGTAAGGAGCTCGTTAAGATGGGAGTGATCGATTGATGGTACGTGTGATCTTACATGGTTGCAATGGTAAGATGGGCCGCGTTTTGGACGGCATCATCTCGAAAGAAGAGCCGAATATGGAAGTGGTAGCCGGCGTCGATCCGTACGACGGCATCACGAATCCCTATCCTGTATTTCCCTCGATCAAAGACTGTACAGTCGACGCCGATGTCATCATCGACTTCGCATCCGCAAAGGCGGTCGATGATCTTTTGGACTATGCGCTGGCGAAGAAGGTCCCGGTGGTTTTGTGCACGACCGGCCTGACACCCGAGCAGATCGCGCGGGTAGGAGAGGCTTCGAAGAGCGTAGCCATCCTTCGTTCGGCCAATATGTCGCTGGGCATCAACCTGCTTCTGCAGCTGGTGAAGAAGGCGGCCGTCGTTCTGTCGGACAGTGGTTTCGACATCGAGATCGTGGAGCGTCATCACAACCAGAAGCTGGATGCGCCGAGCGGAACTGCACTCGCATTGGCCGACAGCATCAACGACGCGTTGGATCAGTCGCTGGAGTATGTATTCGACCGTTCCCAGGTGCGCAAAAAGCGTGAGAAGAAGGAACTCGGAATCAGTGCGGTTCGCGGCGGAAGCATCGTCGGCGAGCACGAGATCGTCTTCGCCGGACTGGATGAAGTCATCGAGTTCAAGCACACTGCATATTCGAAGTCGATCTTCGCTAAGGGCGCAGTATCCGCAGCGAAATATTTGTTTGATAAAGGACCCGGCCTGTACGATATGCAGCAGGTGATCGCGGCACAGACAGAAGAATAAAGAGTTTTGAAGGCTGTCGTACGGGCGAATGTCCGTGCGCGGCCTTTTATTGTTTTTCGGCCAGAAAGAATCAAAGGCCGGAGAGGATCCCGAAGGAGAGGAAAGAAGGAATGCTGGCACTTTCATCCATGATCATTACCCCTGTAAACGGCGTTTTCATCGGCACATTTGTCGCCTTCATCGCCCTGCTCGTAGTCGCGAGCCTACTGGTGCGAGAAAAGAGCGAGAAGACGAAGAAAACCGTCTTGATCTCGGCGTGCGTCGTGACGCTGATCGGCTTTATCGTATATAAATACTTCCTGTCGATCGATGACGAGTGGGACCGCCTGAACGCGGGCATGGGCGGCTTCAACTGGTGGGGCGAGCTGCCGTTCCAGCTGTGCAACGTCAACATGATCCTGATCCCGGTCGCGGTTTTGCTGAAGAACCGTTCCATGATGTGTTTCTGCTTCTTCCTGGGACCGCTGGGCGCCATGATGGCAATCTTCATGCCGGGCACCGGTTTCGACGGCTACTCGCTGCTCCTGCCGCGCATGCTGGGCTACTACGGAACTCACTTCATGGTGGTGATCGAAGGCTGGGCCATCGTGACCTTCGGCCTGTTTAAGCCGACGCTTAAGGACCTGCCGAAGGCGGTGCTTACGTCGTTGCTGATCGCATTTGCCGCGTTCGTATTGAGCATGATCTTACGCTGGACCGGCCTGCACGAAGGCGCCAACTATTTCTTCACGGTGGAGACGGAGGGCAATGCGCTCCTGGACCTCTTCCACAGCTGGCTGCCGTTCCCGTTTTTGTACATCGTGCTGTGCACCTTGATCCTGGTGCCGTACATGCTTTTGATAACCGTTCCGCTGACATTGATCGGACGGAAAAAACCGAAGGAGAAGGGGTGAGTAAGCCCCTTCTTCTTTTATATTTTTCTTGACATTTTCCGCCTGCTTTAGTAAAATGATACCAGATGTTTGAATGGACCCGAAACGAGAGCGAAACGCGTTAGGGAAAGAATCTTGTGAACAGGTTTCGAAAAACAAAACACGGAGGTAAACAACATGAAGCAGTACGAGACGAGTCAGATCCGAAATGTGGTTGTATTAGGCCACGGCGGGGTCGGTAAGACGACGATGATGGAAGCGATGGCTTACGTTACCGGCGTAGTAAAGCGTCAGGGTCGCGTGGAGGACGGCTCCACGATCAGCGATTTCGATAAGGAGGAGCAGAAGAGACTGTTCTCCATCGGAACCTCCCTGATCCCGATCGAATATGAAGATACGAAGATCAATTTCCTGGATACACCCGGATATTTTGATTTTGCCGGTGAGGTAGAAGAGGCACTTTCCGCCGCAGACGCAGCCATTATCGTTGTCAACGCGAAATCCGGTGTCCAGGTCGGCACGGAGAAGGCATGGGATTACTGTGAGAAGTACCAGCTCCCGAGAATGTTCTTCGTAACGGCTATGGACGATGATAAAGCAAGCTTCCGTCAGGTCAGCATTGCCCTGACCGAGAAGTTCGGACGTAAAGTCGCTCCGTTCCATATCCCGATGCGTGAAAACGAGAAGTTCGTCGGTTTTGTAAACGTTGTAAAGATGAAGGGCCGTCGTTTTACAAACGGCAGCGAATACGTGGAATGTGATATTCCTGACTATCTGCAGGAGCATTTGACCACAGCGCGTGAGTCTTTGATGGAGGCGGTTGCCGAGACCAGCGAAGAGTTCATGGATCGTTATTTCTCCGGTGAAGAGTTCACCTACGAAGAAGTATCCCAGGCGCTGAAGGAGAACGTTGTAAGCGGTAATGTCGTACCCGTACTTATGGGTAGCGGCGTGAACGCGCAGGGTATGAAGATGCTGCTGCTCGCGATCCAGAAGTATTTCCCGTCACCGGATAAATTGACCGCGCAGATGACGAATCTCGCGACGAATGGCCTCATGGAGATCAACTACGACTCCACGAAGCATCCCAGTGTGAAGGTCTTCAAGACCATGGTGGATCCTTTCATCGGAAAGTATTCCCTGATCAAGGTCATGACCGGTACATTGACCGGCGATACGGTATTATATAATGTCAATAAAGAGACCGAAGAGAAGATCTCGAAGATCTACGTGATGCGCGGTAAGGAAGTTACCGAAGTGGATCGTCTCGTTGCAGGTGATATCGGAGCTTTGGCGAAGATGAACAGCCTGTCGACCGGCGATACACTCGCTGAGAAGGGCGCAAGCGTAGTTTATAAGAACGTTCCGATCTCGATCCCTTACACCTATAAGGCATATAAGGCTACGAATAAGGGCGATGAAGATAAGATCGCAGGCGCTTTGGCGAAATTAATGGATGAGGATCTGACCCTCCGTCATGTCAATGACGCGGAGAATCGCCAGATGCTCCTCTACGGACTGGGCGACCAGCAGCTCGAAGTTGTTGCCAGCAAACTTCTCGACCGTTATAAGGTTTCCATCGAACTTGCGAAGCCGAAGGTAGCTTATCGCGAGACCATCCGTAAGAAGACGACCGTTACCGGTACCCATAAGAAGCAGTCCGGCGGCCACGGCCAGTATGGTGTCGTAGTTATGGAATTCGAGCCCTCCGGTGATCTGGATAAGCCGTACGAGTTCTCTGAGCGCGTTGTCGGCGGTGCGGTTCCGAAGAATTTCTTCCCCGCAGTCGAGAAGGGTATCCAGGAGTCCGTTCAGCGTGGACCTCTGGCTGGCTATCCGGTAGTTGGCGTTAAGGCTACATTGATCGATTGTAAGTACCATCCGGTAGACTCTTCCGAAATGGCATTTAAGACCGCTGCTACACTGGCATTTCGTGCCGGCGTTCTGGATGCTTCTCCGGTTCTCCTCGAGCCGATCAGCACCCTCAGCGTTACGGTTCCGAACCGTTTTGCAGGTGATGTCATGGGCGACCTGAACCGCAGACGCGGCCGTGTCCTGGGTATGGATCATATCGCAGGCGGTAAGCAGATCATCAACGCGGAAGTTCCAATGTCCGAACTCTACGGGTATTCGACGGATCTGCGTTCCATGACCGGTGGTATCGGTGATTTCTCCTACGAGTTTGCACGTTACGAGCAGGCTCCGATCGATGTTCAGCAGAGAGAGATCGCAGAAAGAGCAAAAGACGAGGCATAAGCCGAAACAAATATTACGCGTTGCGGGCGTGCATTTCCGATGCACGCCTGCAATTTTTGAAGGAGGTTTTTATGAGGATAGGTATGGGGTATGACGTACATAAACTGGTACCCGACCGTAAATTGATACTTTGCGGGGTGGAGATTCCGCATCATTTGGGACTGCTGGGGCATTCCGATGCCGACGTGTGCGCACATGCGATCGCGGATGCGCTTTTGGGCGCGGCGGCTCTGGGAGATATCGGCAAATTATTCCCTGACACGGACCCTGCATATGAGGGCGCCGACAGCATGCAGCTGCTGAAACAGGTGGGCAGCCTGCTCGACGACTACGGCTACACCATCGGCAACGTGGATGCGACCATCATTGCCCAGAATCCGAAGCTGGCGCCGTATCGCGACTTGATGCGACAGAATGTCGCGCGGGTACTGGCCATTCCGGTGGACTGCGTGAGCATCAAGGCTACGACGGAAGAGCACCTCGGTTTTACAGGCCGGGAAGAGGGCATCGCCGCCCAGGCCGTGTGCCTGTTGAACGAGTATTCCGATTTTGAACGCTCGTCTGGAGGCTGCGGCGGTTGCTGTCCGATGCAGCAGCAGTAGTTGAAAAACGCGGCGAATGATTGATAAAAAAATCACAAATGTACGAAAAAGGGTATTGCTTTTTTGGTTCGTTCGCGTTACAATGTATCTGTCGTTTTAGGCAACATATACTGTATCGGTCTCAGAGGGGGGTACATATCCCGTTTTACGGCCGGTTATAGGAATATTTTTACACATTTAGGAGGATTTTCAAAATGGCAGTTAAAGTTGCGATTAATGGTTTCGGCCGTATCGGTCGTTTGGCATTCCGTCAGATGTTCGGCGCAGAGGGTTACGAGGTAGTTGCGATCAACGACCTTACAAAGCCTTCCATGCTCGCTCAGCTTCTTAAGTACGACACCGCTCAGGGCGGATACTGCGGCAAGATCGGTGAGAACCTTCACACCGTATCTGCAGATGACGAAGCAGGAACCCTTACCGTTGATGGTAAGACCCTTAAGATCTACGCTATGGCTAAGGCTAACGAGCTCCCTTGGGGCGAGATCGGCGTTGATGTAGTTCTTGAGTGCACAGGTTTCTACACCTCTAAGGAGAAGAGCCAGGCTCACATCGATGCTGGTGCTAAGAAGGTAGTTATTTCCGCACCTGCTGGTAATGACCTCAAGACCATCGTATTCTCCGTAAACGAGAAGACCCTTACAAAGGATGACCAGATCATCTCTGCTGCATCCTGCACCACCAACTGCCTTGCTCCTATGGCAAAGGCACTCAACGATTACGCTCCGATCCAGAGCGGTATCATGAGCACCATCCATGCATATACCGGTGACCAGATGATCCTCGACGGTCCTCACAGAAAGGGTGACCTTCGTCGTGCTCGTGCAGGCGCTGCGAACATCGTTCCGAACAGCACTGGCGCTGCAAAGGCTATCGGCCTTGTTATCCCTGAGTTGAACGGTAAGCTCATCGGCTCCGCTCAGCGTGTTCCGGTACCGACCGGTTCCACCACCATCCTTACCGCAGTTGTTAAGGGTACAAACGTAACTAAGGAAGGCATCAACGCAGCCATGAAGGCAGCTTCTTCTGAGTCCTTCGGTTACAACACCGATGAGATCGTTTCTTCCGACGTTATTGGTATGAGATACGGTTCTCTGTTCGATGCAACCCAGACCATGGTTTCCAAGATCGACGAGGATACCTATCAGGTACAGGTCGTTTCATGGTACGACAACGAGAATTCTTACACCAGCCAGATGGTTCGTACGATCAAGTACTTCGCTGAGTTGGCATAATCATTTCGACCAAAGATTTTTCGAGAGGTCCGGTCCATTGGACCGGGCCTCTTTTTCGAACTAAAACATTTAGAGAGGTAAAGACATGTTAAACAAGAAATCCATTGATGACATTCAGGTCCAGGGCAAGCGCGTACTGGTTCGTTGCGATTTCAACGTTCCGCTTAAGGACGGCCAGATCACAGACGAGACCCGTATCGTAGCAGCTCTCCCCACCATCCAGAAGCTTCTGGACGAAGGCGCAAAGGTTATCCTTTGCTCTCACCTCGGTAAGGTTAAAGAAGGCCCGAACGAGAAGGAGTCTTTGGCTCCCGTTGCAAAGCGTCTTTCCGAGAAACTCGGTAAGGAAGTTACTTTCGTAGCAGATTACAACGTAACCGGCGAGGCAGCTACAAAGGCAGTTGCTGACATGAAGGTCGGCGATGTTGTTCTTCTTCAGAACACTCGTTTCCGCGGCAAGGAAGAGACTAAGAACGGCGAAGAGTTCTCTAAGGAACTCGCTGATCTTGCAGACAGCTATGTTTGCGACGCTTTCGGTTCTTCCCACCGTGCACACGCTTCCGTAGAAGGCGTTACTAAGTTCATCACTGCTAAGGGCGGCGACAACGCTGTTGGTTACCTGATGCAGAAGGAGATCGATTTCCTGGGCAATGCTGTAGAGAATCCGGTACGTCCTTTCGTAGCGATCCTCGGCGGCGCTAAGGTTGCAGATAAGCTCAACGTTATCAACAACCTGCTCGAGAAGTGCGACACCCTGATCATCGGCGGCGGTATGGCTTACACCTTCCTGAAGGCTCAGGGCTATGAGATCGGTAAGTCTCTCGTTGATAACGAGAAGCTCGACTACTGCAAGGAAATGATGGAGAAGGCTAAGAAGCTCGGCAAGCAGCTCCTTCTGCCGGTTGACTCTGTCACCATAGCTGAGTTCCCGAACCCGATCGATGCTCCGGTAGAGACCGAAGTTTACGATGTAACCAATATGCCTGCAGACCGTGAAGGCTGCGATATCGGCCCGAAGAGCGCAAAGCTTTTCGCAGACGCTGTGAAGTCCGCTAAGACCGTTGTTTGGAACGGACCGATGGGCGTATTCGAGAACCCGATCCTCGCAAAGGGTACCATCGCTGTAGCGAAGGCATTGGCTGAGACCGATGCTACCACCATCATCGGCGGCGGCGATAGCGCAGCAGCTGTTAACCAGCTCGGCTTCGGTGATAAGATGAGCCACATCTCCACCGGCGGCGGCGCTTCCCTTGAATTCCTTGAGGGTAAGGAACTTCCGGGCGTAGCGGCAGCGGACGACAAATAATAGCGAGGTTATCGAAACATGAGAAAGAAGATCATCGCAGGCAACTGGAAGATGAACATGACACCTTCGAAGGCAGTTGCTCTGGTAAATGAATTAAAGCCCCTGGTGGCGAATGACGACGTAGACGTAGTATTCTGCGTTCCCGCGATCGACATTATCCCTGTCATCGAGGCAGCAAAGGGTTCCAACATCCAGGTTGGCGCCGAGAACATGTATTTCGAGGAGAAGGGTGCTTACACCGGCGAGATCGCTCCCGATATGCTGACCGAGGTTGGCGTTAAGTATGTGATCATCGGCCACTCCGAGAGAAGAGAGTATTTCGCAGAGACCGACGAGACCGTTAACAAGAAGGTTCTGAAGGCTTTCGAGCACGGCCTGACCCCGATCATCTGCTGCGGCGAGTCCCTCACCCAGCGCGAGCAGGGCATCACCCTGGACTGGATCCGAATGCAGATCAAGATCGCGTTCCTGAACGTGACCGCTGAGCAGGCTGCTCAGGCAGTTATCGCATACGAGCCCATCTGGGCTATCGGAACCGGTAAGGTGGCTACCACCGAGCAGGCACAGGAAGTATGCGGCGCGATCCGCGCTTGCATCGCCGAGATCTATGACGAGGCAACCGCAGCTGCGATCCGTATTCAGTACGGCGGCAGCGTTTCCGCAAGCAGCGCTCCCGAGCTTTTCGCTCAGCCCGACATCGACGGCGGTCTGGTAGGCGGCGCTTCCCTGAAGGCTGACTTCGGTAAGATCGTTAACTACAATAAGTAATTCACTGCATTTCGCAGTTCGATTCGAAGAGAGATCCGGTTCACTGAATCGGGTCTCTTTTTTTGCCTTTTGGTGTTGTTTCCGTCGGTTAGCATATGCTAACTAATTCGATATAGATAAAAAACGCTTGATAAACCGCAGAAAGTATGGCATAATGGTAGCAACTATGGGCGTAAAATACGGAAATGACCGTTCGCCTATGATTGAAAGGAGAAGTTCATGATTATTTCACAGGAAGTTCAGAACATGTGCGTTGTGAAGCAGGGTGTGCATCATGGCGCAGCGCCGATCCCGGAAGAAGCAAAATGGGTTCAGGCAAAAGAGATCAAGGATATTTCCGGTTTGACACACGGCGTAGGCTGGTGTGCACCGCAGCAGGGCGCTTGTAAGCTGACCCTGAACGTAAAAGAGGGTATCATCCAGGAAGCACTCGTTGAGACCATCGGTTGCTCCGGTATGACACACTCTGCAGCGATGTCTGCAGAAGTACTTCCGGGTCTCACCGTTCTGGAAGCGCTGAATACCGACCTGGTATGTGACGCGATCAATACCGCTATGCGTGAGTTGTTCCTGCAGATCGTGTACGGACGTACACAGTCCGCATTTTCCGAGGAAGGTCTGCCGGTAGGCGCAGGTCTTGAGGATCTCGGTAAGGGCCTTCGTTCTCAGGTAGGTACCATGTACGGTACTCTGCAGAAGGGACCTCGTTACCTGGAGATGGCAGAAGGCTATGTTACCGGAATCGCACTTGATGAAGAAGGCATGATCATCGGCTACAAGTTTGTAAACCTTGGTAAGATGACCGACTTCATCAAGAAGGGCGACGATCCGAACACTGCATATGAGAAGGCTTGCGGCCAGTATGGTCGTGTTGCTGACGCAGTGAAGATCATCGACCCGAGAACGGACAAGGAAATCTAATTCAGGGAGGACAGCATCATGGCATTATTTGAATCATACGAGAGAAGAATTGATAAGATCAATTCCGTTTTAAACAGCTATGGGATCGCTTCCATCGAGGAAGCAGAGAAGATCACCAAGGATGCCGGCCTGGATGTTTACGATCAGGTTAAGAAGATCCAGCCGATCTGCTTTGAGAACGCTTGCTGGGCTTATACGGTAGGCGCTGCCATCGCGATCAAGAAGGGCTGCCGCCGCGCTGCAGATGCTGCAGCTGCGATCGGTGAAGGCCTGCAGGCATTCTGTATTCCGGGTTCCGTTGCCGATCAGCGTAAGGTTGGTCTGGGACATGGTAACCTCGGTAAGATGCTCCTCGAAGAGGATACCGACTGCTTCGCATTCCTGGCAGGACACGAGTCTTTCGCTGCTGCTGAAGGTGCGATCGGTATCGCCGAGAAGGCTAATAAGGTTCGTCAGAAGCCCCTCCGTGTCATCCTGAACGGTCTGGGTAAGGACGCCGCACAGATCATTTCCCGTATCAACGGTTTCACATACGTTGAGACACAGATGGATTACTACACCGGCGAGGTTAAGGAAGTATTCCGTAAGTCTTATTCCACAGGCCTTCGTGCGAAGGTTAACTGCTACGGCGCGAACGACGTTCGTGAGGGCGTTGCGATCATGTGGAAGGAGAACGTTGATGTTTCCATCACCGGTAACTCCACCAACCCGACCCGTTTCCAGCACCCGGTTGCAGGTACCTACAAGAAGGAGCGTATCGAGGCCGGTAAGAAGTACTTCTCCGTTGCTTCCGGCGGCGGCACAGGACGTACTCTGCACCCCGATAACATGGCAGCAGGTCCCGCTTCCTACGGTATGACCGATACTTTGGGCCGTATGCACTCCGACGCGCAGTTCGCAGGTTCTTCCTCCGTTCCCGCGCACGTTGAGATGATGGGTCACATCGGTATGGGTAACAACCCTATGGTTGGTGCTACCGTAGCAGTAGCTGTTTCCATCGAGGAAGCTGCAAAAGCAGGTAAGTTCTGATCCAATCAAATATATTGCAAACACAGGCGGTCCGAGTCATCGGGCCGCTTTTTTAAGTACCCCTATTGACATGTTTAAAATAATACAGTACACTGAAAATAACATTGTGGAGCGACAATGAAATAAATATTCTTAGGAGGTATTATCTATGAAAAGAACAAAAGGGTTGGTTATATCTGTAACTTTGCTTTAGTTCTTGTGGTATCGGCTTGCATTGTCTGGGCGTATGGAAATCAGGTTTCCGGGACGATTGATGACGTTACGTATCAATTTAGTAACTACATTAGTGCGGATCAAAAGTCAGCCAGCGCTACAACGTGGCTATCTAGTCCTTCGACGGATGCAAGTGTCAGTGTAACGTTTTATTGGTACATTCCTGGAACTACTTCTCAAGGATCGTATACTCTTGGAAACGGAAACTATGGTGAAATAACCGTCTATGCGCCTACGTTACCATCTTCGAATATGAAATACTACAAGGTCGTATCAAACCATATTGCGGGATATCATGGCATCAATATTTATTATCCAGGGCTTACTACTGATCTTTCAAAATAGTGTTGGATCAATAAAATAGCGATTGAAAAAGTGGGGAAATGCTATGAGAGTGAGAAACTCAGTTATTGCATATTTATTTATTCTTTTGGCGTTGCTTTTAGCAGCTTGTGATATGCATAATAATACTGAGAAGAAAGAAACATCCGAAGAAATGAGGATGGAGTTGAGTTCGTATGCGGAGAGAGGCAGCGCCTCAGATATTTCCGAGTCAAACTCGGTTCCGTCAACAGTATTAGATATATTCACGCAATTTCCTTCTTCGTCAGTTTTGATTGGGGGGACATCGGGAGCATTTGTTGAGGACTTCTCAAGTACGGAGGAAATGGATATTCCGAAAGCTACTGAGGGCGAGACGGTGATGATGGACACGGAAAAAGAAACCGACGCCTCAGTTCCGCATATTGTGTGGGTTATTGATTCAGTTGGTCAAGGCATTCCACAGGCTCATCAGCAGACTATTCAAGACTTTATTATAGAAAAAGGTATCAACTGCCAAATCGACTTCATTTATCTTGGACTTGATGATGGTGAGGAGTATAAAGCGTGGTTGGAAGAACAACGAGATGATGGTAAGAATGTTGATATTTTTTCCCCTTGCTCGTGGGAGTATGGGATTATGAAGGCTGTCCCCTTTACGGAGGAAGAGTTTTATCCGATGAATGATTTTCTGGAATCTGAGGAAGGAAAAAAACTATGGGAGTCGTTCAGTGAAATCGAATGGCGTTTACAATCTGTAAATGGAATAAACTATGCGGTTCCAAACCGACAAGGTTTGAAAGATTATGGGATTTATTTGTACTTCAACGATTTGTACCTGGAGTATTGCGAAGAAGGATTTGATGGAACGTATGATACCTTGAAAAGGGTTTATGATAGGATCCAAGGGCCTAAACCAACCATCTACACACGGGGCTATACGGATTCGCAGCTGATGGCCTTTCTTGGCGGATATGAAAACGGCTTTCTTCTAACATATGATTATCATACGCAAAAGGTTTGTGATTTGATCAACCGGCAAGAATTAAAGAAGTTTTTGCACGATATTTATATGGATTATAAAAGCGGCGTTTTGGTTGATTGTTATGATGCAGGAGAACCGGATGATTATTCGGAGAGTACCTTGGCGTTTCTCACTTATGAAAGAATTGAGCCTCCGAAAGGTTTTTCCGTGTATACACTGAAACCTGATTTGATGGTAACCCAGTCGTTAGGGACGTATGGTATCTTATCTTCTTCGAAACAAAAGACTTTGGCGTTTCAGGTTTTGGCTACCTGTTATTCCGACCCGAAAATAGCTTCTCTTATTCAATGGAAGACAACGGATACAGAAAGTTGGATCGAGTACAAAAAGTATATGGATTTGCTTGAAACGAGTGCTCTTACTGGTTTTGTTCCGCGTTTACCTGAAGAAGAGATGCCCGCGTATAAACAATACTATGAAGAACTGTTGCGTTTGTGCATTGAAATGTATGTTACTACGAACAAAGGGGTTTCCTTGAACCCGAACTATTTAAACTATTTGGATCGTTTCTTTGCTAGACCTAGGGATTATGGTGATTTATTTGATACGATCAATGCCCAACTTGAGGAGTGGTTTTCTACTAAAGAGTAAGCTGGCTTGTTCTGAACTGAAAAATCCGGTATTATTATGAGGGTGGTCCGGTTTCCGGACCGCCCTTTTTATAGTGGCGTATTGCGGAAAAGTATGATAAAATAGCAGGTGTTATGATTTTTGCGGCGGGTGCCGCGTAAGGGGGTTGCGATGAAGAAGAGTGAAGTGAATCTGGGCTTCGGATGCTTCTTTCCGGGAACGGAGCGGGAGCAGGTGACGGAGATCTTGCTGCAGGCACTGGATGCTGGCTATCGGTATTTCGACACCGCGTCGTTTTATTTCACCGAGGAGCAGCTGGGTGAGGCCTTGCGGCAGTCGAAGATCCCGCGCGAAGACGTATATATCGCGACGAAGCTTTGGATCAGCGAGCGTGGTTATGACGCGGCCAATGCAGCGCTGGAGCGTTCGCTGACACGACTGGGACTCGACTATGTCGACGCCTACCTGATCCATTGGCCGAAGGGGCCGGATCCGGACGAAGACTGGATATCGCTGGATATCGCTACATGGCAAGCCATGGAGGAGCAGAAAGCGAAGGGACGCGTGCGGGAACTCGGCCTGAGTAACTTCCTGCCACATCACTTACAGCCGTTACTCGATGCGGGATATCAACCAGTCATCAACCAGTTGGAACTGCATCCCGGATATGGACAGGAATACGCGGTAGCGAAGAGCCTGGAACAGGGCATGCAGGTGCAGGCGTGGAGCCCGTTGGGGCGCGGCGCGGTGCTCGACCATCCGTTGCTTTTGGAACTTGCCGCAAAATACGGAGCTTCCGTTTCACAGATCTGCCTGGCCTATCTGAAACAGCGCGGGATCTTCCCGATCGTGAAGGCGTCGAGCCTGAAGCGAATGCAGGAAAACCTCGCATTTACCGCAGTGAAACTGACGGCTGAGGATATTTCGAAGATCGCCTGCCTGCCGCAGATCGGGTATTCCGGCGAACATCCCGATGACTCGATGCCGGGACATAAATGATCATCTGACCGAGGATCAGAAGAATATAAATACGATCAGGAGAAAGAATAATGTCACAGAAACAAACTACGAAAGTTACTTGTCCGAAATGCGGGAAGGAGCATGATTTTGCGATCTGGTCCAGCATCAATGTCACGCTGGATCGCGATCAGAAGGAGGAGGTCCTGAACCGAAATGCATTTACCTTCGAATGCCCGGACTGCAAGGAGAAGACACTCTATACGTACGATTTTCTCTACCATGATATGGAGCAGAAGATCATGATCTACCACGTTACGACGAACGAGGCACTGGTGCAGGCCATGGAAGGCTTCGCACAGATGACGAATGTCGGCGTGGATGACGGAATCTTAACCGGACCGGAGGTCGAAGGCTATCGCAAGCGGATCGTCCGTTCGCTTAACGATCTGCGTGAGAAGATCTTCATCTTCGATGCGGGCCTGGATGACCGTGTCGTAGAGATCTTTAAGGTATTCTGCATCATCCAGTTGAAGCAGAGTGACCCGGATTTCCAGGCGGATGAAGCGTATTTCTATAAACGGGACGGAGAGATGGGCTTCCAGTTCCTGCGCGAAGGTAAGGCGTTCGGCGAGGTCGCGATCGATCCGGCAGATTATGAGGACCTCGCGAAAACTGCAGCCGACATCCTGACGAAGGAAGAGCAGCAGAACAATTACGTAATCGATACTGAATGGGCTTACAAAAGCATTACGGAAGAAGGATGATCTCACTGGAACGTAAGAAAAACGTAATGATTTCCCGAATTGACCGCAGGGGATTTTCTTGCTATGCTAAAGGCGTAGTAAGGATTTTAGGATCCGAGGGTAGAAGGAACTGAAGAAGGAGGGAAATCAATTATGAAATCAGCTGAGAATATCCGTTTTTTTTCCAAAATCATGTTGGTGATCGATATCATTTCCGTAGTGATCGTAGGATTTGGCGTCCTGGCGGGAAGAGATAATGGCGTCTATGATGGGGAAGGAGACCCGTTGACTGGACTGATCATTTGGGGCGTTGGTATCGTTGGAGCCCTCTTGATCTACTGGATCTTGCAAGGCTTTGCTGATATTATCGACAATACATACACGACCGCGCAAAAATCCGGAAAAAAGAAGGAAGCTCAATCCTACGGATCCGCCGAGTGGCTGATAAAAGCATCTCAGGAAGACAAGAAGTCCTATGCCGATAATCTGCTTAAGCGCGGCCTGATCTCCCGTGACGAGTATGAGAAGATGCTCGGGAAGGAATAATTCTTTATGAATAAGACGACATTAAAATGGCTAAGCATCCTTCTTTTGGGAATCAATATTGTTGCAGTGACTGCACAACTTGTTTCACATCTCACCGGAGCCGATACATCTGAAGTATCCTATCCGATGGGCGTGATCCTCCTTGCGATCTGTGCTTTGCTTCTGATCAATATCTGGTTAAAAAAAGATATACTGCGACTGATCGCGTATTCGATCATAAGTGTGGTCGGTATGGTGCTCCTGCTCATAATACTTCCAGAGGTCATGAACGATAAATGGGATGCCCCGCTTCCGGCGCTGATGACGTCTTTCGGTTTTTGCCTGGCAGGGGCCTTGCTTTTCCTGTCTCGCAAAAAGTGTACATTCCCGTTTGTCGTTAGTATCTTGATTTGCGCGATCATGGTTGTATATGGAGGCATACCGAACCTTCTGTCAATGCTATCCGGAACACCTATGATCCTCGCAGGTATGCTTCTGAATATTCAGCGCACACAAGAGGTAAAATCCGACAATTCCACGGGTAAATAAAGCCTTATAAATCAAAAAATTACAATGCATAAATAACCAAAAAATCATTGCCATTTCATGCCGCACCTTGTATAATAAATAGGGTGTGGCATTTCGCACATTTAGAAATCGGAGGCATTTATGGGTGGTTTTTTTGGAGTAGCATCAAACGAGGATTGTGTATTTGATTTGTTTTTCGGAACGGATTATCATTCGCATCTGGGTACGCGGCGCGCGGGTATGGCGGTCTGCGGCGACGGACGGTTCGATAAGGCGATCCACAACATTGAGAATTCGCCGTTTCGTACGAAGTTCGACAGCGAGTTTCACAGCCTGAAAGGAAACTTCGGTATCGGCTGCATCTCCGATTATGAAGCACAGCCGATCTTGATGCGGTCGCATCACGGTACATTTGCTGTGACCACCGTAGGTAAGATCAACAACATCAAAGAGATCGAGCAGGAACTGCTGGCGAAGGATGTACATTTTAACGTTATGAGTAACGGTGAGATCAATCCGACCGAACTGGTAGCCATCCTGATCAACCAAAAAGAGAATATGATCGACGGCATCCGTTATGCGCAGGAACTCATCGATGGTTCCATGACGCTGATGGTGCTGACGGAGCGAGGCATCTTTGCGGCGCGTGACCGCTTGGGACGTACGCCCGTCGTGATCGGACGTAAGCCCGGTGCGACCTGTGCGTGCTTCGAGAGCTTCGCATTTTCCAACTTAGGATATACCGAGGAGCGGGAACTGGGCCCCGGTGAGGTCGTTATCCTTACACCGGACGGTGTGAAGACACTGGTTCACCCGGGTGATAAGATGAAGATCTGCACCTTCCTGTGGATCTACTATGGTTACCCGTCATCTTCGTACGAGGGCATCAGCGTTGAGCGGATGCGTTATAACTGCGGTAAAATGCTGGCCCGCAGAGACCATGTGAAGCCCGATGTAGTCGCCGGCGTTCCGGATTCCGGTACGGCGCATGCCATCGGTTATGCAAATGAGTCCGGCATTCCTTTTTCCCGTCCGTTCATCAAGTATACGCCGACCTGGCCGCGTTCGTTTATGCCGACACTGCAGTCGAAGCGTAACCTGATCGCGAAGATGAAACTGATCCCGGTGAAGGATCTCATCGAGGGAAAGAGCCTTCTTTTGATCGACGATTCGATCGTCCGCGGAACACAGCTTCGCGAGACGACACAGTTCTTATATGAGAGCGGCGCGAAGGAAGTACATATTCGTCCTGCATGTCCGCCGCTGGTCTATGGTTGTAAGTATCTGAACTTCTCCCGTTCCACATCGGAGATGGAACTCATCACCCGTCGCGTCATCCGCGAGTTCGAGGGGGATGATGTATCGGATGAGGTACTCAAGCAGTACACCGATCCGGATAACGAGAAGTATCAGAAGATGGTCGACCGTATCTGCGAACTTTTGCATTTCACATCGCTTCGGTACCACAGACTTGATGATATGATCGAGTCCGTCGGGATCGATCCCGAGAAACTTTGTACCTATTGCTGGGACGGAAGAGAGTAGGAAATACCGTCAAAGCGGTACATGTAAGTAAGGGCGGCAGGCCGTGATCTATGGCCTGCTGCGACGAGAGGATCTTAGGAAAATGGGCGAGCAGTGGGATATCGAGAAGAGACGCCAACTGTATATCTGGGCTTTCCAGGCTGTCGCATTGACAGCCTTGTTTGCTTTCGTCTGGTTTATTGCCCATGAGAAAAAATATAAAGAGGTGGATGTGCCGCAGCTGGTTGCGAGCATGTCTACGATCACGCAGGATGAGTGGCACGAGGAGGATATTCTGTCCCTGAAACGCCGCTTCGGTCTGGCGGCCAATGACTTCGCGGCAGTGGGCTATTTCGGCCCGAATTCCAACATGGATGCTGCGGAGCTTCTTTTGGTGCGCGTAAATGAAAAATCCCAGATCGATGCGGTGGTGGAAGCGATGAAGAACCGCGTGGCATATCAGTGCACCTGCTTCGACGGCTACGGCGAGGATCAGATGGCGCTCCTTAAGGATGCGCGCTACCTGACCCGCGGTTATTACGTTTTCCTGATCATTTCCTCCGATGCTTCATCGGTGGAACGGGAATTCCTAAAACAAATCGAACCATAAGGGGGACGCGAAATGGTCTTTTCCAGTATGACTTACCTGTTCGTGTTCCTGCCGATGGTGCTTCTGGCCTACTTTATCGCACCGCCGAGAGCACGAAACATGGTTCTTTTGGCATTCAGCCTGATCTTTTACGCATGGGGTGAACCGGTCTATATCTTCCTCATGCTCATGTCCATTACGGTCAATTATGTCTTCGGACGTATCATCTCCAACAACCGGGCGAATCACTCGCGTTATGCGAAGCTGAACCTCGGCATCGCCGTGGGGTGGAACCTGCTTGCATTAGGTATCTTTAAGTACTATCCGTTCGTGTCGTCGCAGCTGCGCGGCATCGGACTGAAGTTCATCCCCGGTATGAAGCTCATCCTGCCCATCGGTATTTCGTTCTATACCTTCCAGGCGATCTCATACCTGGTGGATGTCTACCGCAACAAGATCCGCGTGCAGCGCGGTTTCCTGAAATTTGCCCTGTACATCTCAATGTTCCCGCAGCTCATCGCCGGACCTATCGTCCGCTATGAGGACGTGGAGAAGCAGTTGTCGAAGCGTAAGGTAACGCTCGCCATGTTCGGAAACGGCGGCGAATACTTCCTGCGCGGCCTCATTAAGAAGGTCCTGCTGGCGAACCAACTCGGCGCACTCTACGTGCAGATCGAGAGCCTTGGAGCAGCACATGCATCGGTACTTACCGCATGGCTCGGCGCATTTGCCTACACATTCCAGATCTATTTTGACTTCAGCGGTTATTCGGACATGGCCATCGGCCTGGGGAAGATGTTCGGTTTCCGCTTTCCGAAGAACTTTGATTATCCGTACACGGCGACCAGCATCACGTCGTTCTGGCGCCGCTGGCATATATCCTTAAGCTCGTGGTTCCGTGAATATGTTTATATCCCGCTCGGCGGTAAGCGCGTTTCGCCGCGTAAGCATGTGCGCAACATCCTGATCGTCTGGATGCTGACCGGCTTCTGGCATGGCGCCGGCTGGAACTTCATGCTTTGGGGCCTGTATTACGGCATTCTGCTCCTGCTGGAGAAGTATGTCGTCCACGACCGCATTGCCCGTCACCCGTGGCCGGGACGGATCCTTACGTTCCTGCTCGTGACCATCGGCTGGATGTTCTTCGTACATACGGATTTCTCCGAGATGCTGACCTACGTGGGCCACATGTTCGGCATCGGATGTACCTTTGCGAATGCGACGACCGGCTACTTCCTGCGCACGGGCCTTCTGGTCCTGCTTTTGGGAATGTTCTTCTCGACGCCGATCTTCCATCGGCTCAACGAGCAGTTCGCGGTAAATTATTACACCACGTCGATCGCACTTCGTGTCGTGATGTTCATGCTTTGCGTGGCGGCGTTGGTTTACCAGAGTTACAATCCATTCTTGTATTTCCGATTTTAAAAAATGAGTTTCCTGACGGAAACTGTTACAAGGAGGTTTGCTAAGCAAACCTCGTAGGCTCGAAGTTTATTTTTCTGTTTAGCCTTTCGGCTTCACAGAAAAACCAAACTTCTCACGTAACAGTCTCCTGACGGAAACTGTTACTAGGAGGTGAGGCAAATGACAGAGCGAGAAGCCAGAGAACGCGCACGAAAACTGCGTTTCTTTCGTCTGCTCGGAATCGTATTTTTGATGATGATCTTCCTGCTGTCGTTCCTGCGCCTCATCTGGCCGCGAAAAGCCTACTCCGCACAGGAGCGCCGGACGCTGGCACAGCTTCCCGAGATGACGACCGAGAACCTGCGAAACGGCACGTTTTCCAACGCGATGGAAGACTATCTGGCCGACCAGTTCCCGGCGCGAAATGTCTGGGTGTACCTGGACGACCTGCGTGGCCGCATTATGGGAGAGAAGTATTCCCAGGGGGTATACCGCAGCGGCAGCAGTTATCTGATCGAAGAATTCAAACGCACGGATGACGCCCGCGCCGCAAAGACGACGAAGGCGGTGCTGGATTATCTGCGCGAATATCCTGATATCCCGGCCTATTTCATGCTGGTACCGAACGCTTCCTGGATCCTTAAGGATAAGCTGCCGAGTGGCGCGCCGATCGACTCCGAAGAGGACTGGTACACGTCTTGGGCACAGGAGGTGAAAAACGCGAACCTTTCGAACCTGAAGGTGGTTTCGCTTGCATCCGCATTTACCGAAGAAACGGTTCAGGGGAAGCAGATCTACTACCGCACGGACCACCACTGGACGACCTACGGAGCGTACGTTGGCGCGAAGAACCTGGCCGCGGAGATGGGGCTGCCGTTTGACACGCAGGAGTGGAAGAAGGTCGAGGTCCACAACCGTTTCCAGGGTACCTTGATGAGTAAGAGCGGTTTCTACAGCCGCACCGCGGATACGATCGAACTGTATCTGCCGGATCCGGATATCGAGTGCGTGACCGCATATAAGGAGCAGCAGAAGACGCTGCCCGGTCTGTATTCGTCCGAAGGACTCGCAGGGGATGACCCGTACGAGGTATTCTTCGGGGGCAATTACCCCTGGCTGAACATCTCCACGAAGGCGAAAACGAACCGGAAGCTCCTGATCTTTAAGGACTCCTATGCAAATGCAATGATCGGATTTTTATGTCCGTTCTTCTCGGAGATCCATGTGGTGGATCCGAGATACTATACCGGCGATATCCGGACATTGACCGCTTCCGCAGGCATCACGGATATCTGCTTCCTGTACAATATAAAGACATATTATGAGGACGCGTCGCTTTCGCTGATCCTGGAAGGAGGCGAAGCGGATGAATAATCATTATAAGAAACTCATGCGTAAGGCCTTCCATCTGATCTTAGGCGCGATCGGTTTCTTCCTCTTCGTCACCTTACTGTACGTGATTGCTGTGAGTGGGAAGAAACCTGTGAAGGCGGGCGTGGATATTGTAAAAGGCATCGAGGAGCAGAACGTGCCGGCTCTGCTGCAGGCCATCCGCCAGAAAGATGTAACGGAAATCGATGTGACCGTTCCGACCACGGAAGTGCCCATTTATTCGGTTCCGGAGAAGACTACAGAGGAAGCCACGACACTGGCACCCGAACCTCCGGTAACTGAGATCGACGTGACCGAACCGGCGGATGAGGCCCTTACACAGGAACCGGTCGTACAGCCGACCGATCCGCCGACCGATCCGCCGACGCAGGCGCCGACCGATCCGATCGAGACGGATCCGCCGCTCACGGTCAAGCAGATCAAGATCCAGGATTTCCAGGCCGAATGGAATGAAAAACTCGATCAAAACGATGTCCGGAACCTGTCGAACGAAGAGCAACAGCAGATCCATGCGATGTTCATGAATACGATCTTCTTCGGTGACTCGATGACGCAGGCCATCGGTGACTATGGCTTTATCGATATGTCGCAGGTTATCTATAAGAGAAGCGCATCCGTGGATGCATTGATCGAGAAGATCCCGGAAGTTGCCGCGGTCTATCCCGAGCGGGTGATCATTTTCGTCGGTTTGAACAACTGTAACTTTTATAAGACACCGGAGGATTTCGCGACCGCATTTACCGCACTCGTTCAGAAACTTCGGGAGCAGATCCCGGGCGTGACACTTTGTGTGTCCTCCCTGCTTCCGCCGTCGGATGTGCTGGGGTCGACCCGTGCGGATCTCGTACGTGCTCCGATGTACGACGCACTGTTGAACCACACGGCAAATATGTTAGGTGTGGAATACATTGACGCTAAGTGGATCGTCCGCCAGCAGAACTATCTGAAGGACGGCATCCACATGAACCGGACGTTTTACCGGGTATGGTTCCGCTATCTGCAATTGCTAATGGGACCGAACCTGTGATCGGACGAAACTGTGATAAAGAATCCCCCGGCTGCGATTTTTCGCTTTACAAGGTCCGGGGGATTCGTTATAATCATAACGATATTAGTAAATTTGAATTCCGGCGTATGCCGACACCAAAGGAGACATAAATACGATGCAGAAGATCCAAATGACGACGCCGATCGTAGAGATGGACGGCGATGAGATGACCCGAATCCTGTGGCAGATGATCAAGGATGAACTCATCCTTCCGTTCGTAGACCTGAAGAGCGAGTACTACGATCTGGGTCTGGAGAACCGTGATAAAACCGATGATCAGGTTACCATCGATTCGGCCAATGCAGCAAGAAAATATGGCGTTGCGGTAAAATGCGCGACCATTACCCCGAATGCGGCACGTGTAAAAGAGTATAACTTAAAAGAGATGTGGAAGAGCCCGAACGCCACCATCCGTGCGATCATGGACGGCACCGTATTCCGCGCGCCCATCCTCGTAAAGGGCGTAGAGCCTTACGTGCGTACATGGAAGAAGCCCATCACCATCGCCCGTCACGCTTATGGCGACCTCTATAAGGCCAGCGAGATGAAGATCCCGGGTCCCGGAAAGCTGGAGCTCGTATATACCGCAGCGGATGGCAGCGAGGCACGTGAACTGGTTCACGAGTATAAGAGTGCCGGTATCGCTCAGGGTATGCACAACCTGATCCCTTCGATCGAGAGCTTTGCACGCAGCTGCTTCTCCTATGCATTGGATACGAAGCAGGATCTGTGGTTCGCTACGAAGGATACCATCTCCAAGAAGTACGATCATACCTTTAAGGATATCTTCCAGGAGATCTATGATAATGAGTATAAGGATGCGTTCGAGAAGGCCGGCATCGAGTATTTCTACACTCTGATCGATGACGCGGTAGCCCGTGTGGTAAAGAGCGAGGGCGGCTACATCTGGGCCTGCAAGAACTACGATGGCGACGTTATGAGTGATATGGTAGCGACCGCTTTCGGTTCCCTGGCTATGATGACCAGCGTTCTGGTTTCCCCGGACGGAAAATACGAGTATGAGGCAGCACATGGTACCGTACAGCGCCACTACTATAAGTACCTGAAGGGTGAGGAGACCTCCACAAACTCTGTAGCGACGATCTTCGCATGGAGCGGAGCACTCCGCCGCCGCGGTCAGATGGATAACCTCCCGGAGCTGATGAACTACGCAGACTGCCTGGAGAAGGCGACCATCGACACCATCGAAGAGGGCTACATGACGAAGGACCTCGCACTGGTTTCGACCCTGCCGGAGATCCACGCATTGTCCAGCGAAGGCTTCATCAAGGCCATCGCAGAGCGTCTTACGAAGCTGCTTGCAAAATAATATATAGCGATAAGATCCGACTGGGAAATGGTAGCATTTCCCAGTCATTTCTTTCAAAAAACTTACAATCTTTCGATTTTAATTGACGCATTCGTGCATTTCTGCTATTATACGTGTGTCGCAGGGGTGTATTCTGTGTTTCACGGGGAGGAGTCATCGCGCGTCTGCGGCGAGAGAAACTCAAGGGGTGTGCTTTCTTTTGAGCCACACAGACTAACTTTAAAAAAGTGAGGATGGATTATGAGAAAAACAAAGAAATTTGCCGCCGTATCCATGAGTGCTATGATGGCACTTGCTTCTATGGCCGGATGTACCAAGAAGGATAGCGGCGAAGAGACCACACAGGCTACACAGGCAAACGTTGAGACCACGGCGGAGAACACGACCGAAGCTCAGCAGACGACCGCAGCAGCGGTCCAGACCACAGCAGCAGTTGCTGAGGTTACTCAGGAAGACAAGAGCGGTAATGGTGAAGCAGATAAGACCACCGAAGCTCCTGCCGAGAAGACCACCGAAGCTCCTGTTGAGAAGACCACCGAAGCTCCTACCGAAGAGCCTACAGAGGAACCCACCGAAGAGGCTACAAAGGCAGGTAACGGTGAAGTTGTTGAGATCAAGACCACAGATGTACTTGCAAAGCTTGTAGATTCTGTAAAGGTTGGCGAGAAGTCTTCCAATAAGGTCGAGGTTTCTATCGACCTTGGAGATCTGCTTGCAAGCACATTGAGCCTGACCGACGTTAAGCTGGATATCGACGTTGACAGTTTTGTAGATATCGCAGGTAAGAAGGGCTCCGGTACTGTTGGTGTAGACCTTAAGTCGAAAGAGATGAACATCGCAGGCGATCTGGTTCGCTTCGCAGTAGATCAGGATCACACAGCGATCAACATCGACGCACTTAAGCTTGTTGCAAGCGTATTCGGAAGTGAAGATGCAGTTGGCGCATTGCTTCAGGGCATGGGTATTCCGCTCACGACCGCTGATATCAAGAAGATCACCAGCGTTCAGCTTCCGGTTGGAACCGACATCGTTGATTTTAAGACCCTTGATGGTGATGCACTGGCATTTGCTAAGGATTACGCAAAGCGTATCTTAAGCGATGTAGATGCTCGTTCCGTAAAGGAGAATGGCGGCAAGATCGAGATCACACCGGATGGTGCATTCCTTGCATCTATGGCACGTTCTGTGATCCTGAACACGAAAGATGAAGATATCGATAAGTTCTTTGACATCATGGCGCAGTCGATGCCTTCTGTAAACCAGGATAAGCTTACAAAGGCTGCAGTAGCGATCATGGATGAGATCGAAGCCGGTGTTACAAAGGCTGGCATGAGCCTGGCAGATCTCGGTCTTACAGATTTCCGCCAGACTGTAGATGAAGCTCTTCAGAAGGTCGGCGGTGCGATCGAAGTGCTTCCGGAGACTCTTGACGAAGTAAAGGAAGAAGTTAAGGAGGCTCTGAATAAGGTACGCCCTGAGCTTCTTGAGGACCTTAAGTCTGAGGAGTCCTATCAGAAGGCGATCGATGAGATCGACGAGATGATCACAGAAGTATTCAAGAAGGGTCTTCCGAAGATCGTGATCGAGGCAAATGGTGACGTACTGAAGGCAACCGTTGAAGGCGAGCTGGATGTTACGGAAATCCTTTCCACTCTTTCTTCTGTAGCTCCGATCGGTGATATCGCGGATGTTGAGGAAGATGCAGAGCCGAAGGTATTCAAGTTCTCCGCAACTTATACATATGAGAACGGTAAGGGTTCCTTCCAGGATGTTGAGGGTGCTTCGAAGCTCTCCGATGTCATTGCTACAGTTCTGAATGTTGTTAAGACCATGCAGGCTGCACAGGAAGGACAGGGAAGCGGTTCCGACGTTTTGTCCGGATTGCTCTCAGGTCTGTAAAATAGAATTATAAATCATAGACCGCAGGTCCGGGCACATGTCCGGACCTGTTTTTTGTTTGCATCTCGAAATTTCTTTCGTTTTTCTTACAATATGGGAAATGAAATTGACCGACCGACGGCTGTCCTCTATAATGTTACAGTCGGAACGAATGTCCGACCAGGCGCAGCCTGCGCCCGGCCCTCTATCGGAAGAAGGATTTGTTTATGTGTTTAAAAGAAGAGGAATACGAATGAGAAGAACGAAAAAGCTAACGACGATCGCAGCCAGTCTGACATTGGCCCTTGCATCTGCTTGCGGATGCTCGAATAAGAATAACCAGGGGCCGACCGAGAGCGCGGGCGCCGAGACTTTTGATACGATATCCACGACAGCTGCACCGAATATGGAGGAGCCGCAAACGAACGAGCAGGATTCAAAGAAGGATGACAGCAGTTCGGCGACGCGGGCGGACAGGACTTCGGCCGGCACCACGGAAAACGAGCAGGGAACGAACGAGACTGCAAGGCGGGAGACGACCGATCCCGCGAAACCGATCGAGTATGAGGATATCGATACCAACGGATCGCTCACCGGCTTTTTGAACATGATGGACGGCGTGGATTCGATGCGCCTGACGATGGATCTGAACATGAACATCAGTAACGCCTACCCGGGTGAGTGGAGTCTGGGCGGCACCGGCGGTTCGATCAAGATCCGCACCGAGGATCAGTGGGATATGGAGCAGATGATCCTGGGCGGCACCGTCTATTTCGACCTGAATATGGATACGATGAAGTTCTCGGATGAACTTCTTTCCTTCGCTGTAGATAAGAACGAAATACAGATCTCAACGACGCTGCCGGATCTTCTGGCAGGCCTGCTCGGCGGGTCGGATCAGCTCGACATGATGCTTCAGCAGTTCGTGGGCGGGATCACATTTGACGAGATAAAGAGTATCTCCGCATTTTCGATCCCTGTGGGTACCGGGATCTTAAATCCTACGAAGGTCGATGAAAACGCACGTCAGTTCGCCCTGGATTATCTGACACGTATCCTCAGTGAACTGGATGCACGAAGCGTCACAGGCAGCGGAAACGATATCACGATCGAGGTGAATGGAGCATTTGCCGCATCCGTCATGCGTTCCCTCGCGAAGAATACAAAGGATTCCGATTACACGTACTTCTTTAAGTATTTGCAGGAGAATGGCACGCCTTCCTACAATGATCAGGAATTATATGCGGCTGCCGGACGCCTTGCGGAACAGATCAATAAGGGATGTGAAGCTGCCGGTCGCGGGCTGAACCTGACGGCAGACGACCTGATCAATGAATTTAACCGATACTATCTTGAATTCTCCGACGATGCCGGCGCACAACTGTTTGCCAGCGAGTCAGAGATGGAGGAGTCCATCCGGAATATCCTCGGCGCCGTGAACGATAAATATGCCACGAAGGAGAACTACGAAGCAGCGGTCGAAGAATACGAGGCAGAGCTGCAGGAGTACTTTAAGGATGGTTATCCGAAGATCCACATCCACTACGATGATAAAGCGAAGACTGCGGATATTTCCGCTGATTTTGCCGTAACGGATATGGCGACCGGAGAGAAGATCGACCTGAATCTCGCTATTCACCTGGAGAAGGCAGTCGTATCGATCCAAAAGATTCCGAATACGGTCGAATTCTCCGAAGTTGTGCGCGTCGGTTATAAACTGGTAAATGCGATGGGAAATCTGATGGGTCCCATGTTGTCCATGTCGGATTTGGATATTTCATTTACGAACTAGTAAACATAACAGAATAGATTTGCTGAACCGGGGCTGCTGCTATGGCACCCCGGTTTTTGCTCTGTGGTTTTCTATATTCGAAGTTCATGGAGGCGGAGCAGCCGCCCAAAGGGAAAGGGGCGGTGCGACCTCGAAAAAATACAAAATATGGGTTGACGAACGGCAAAGAACTATATTATACTTGAAAAGTTAAAGAGACACCACGGGTTTCGGCCCGGTTCACTTTTGATAAAAAGGAGTACCGATCTGTATGAAGGCTTACAATGAGTTGAGCAAAGAAGAGCTTCAGTCTGTAAAGAGAGCACTGGAAGCAGAGTATGAGAAGGTTAAGGAGATGGGACTTAAACTGGATATGTCCAGAGGTAAGCCCGGAAAGGATCAGTTGGATCTCTCCCTGCCTCTTTTGGATGTGCTGACTTCCGAGTCTTCCTTTAAGTGTGAGGCAGGTGTGGACGTTCGCAACTATGGCGTGCTGGACGGCATCCCGGAGATCAAAAGGATCATCGCGGATCTGATGGGAACGACACCCGATCACATGATCGTCTATGGAAACTCAAGCCTGAATATTATGTATGATACGATCGCACGGAGCGAGATGTTCGGTGTGCTGGGTTCTACACCCTGGTGCAAACTGGATGCACCGGTGAAGTTCCTCTGTCCGGTGCCCGGATATGACCGCCATTTCGCGATCACCGAGCTTTTCGGTATCGAGATGATCAACGTTCCTATGGATGAGAACGGCCCCGATATGGACATGGTAGAGCGCCTGGTAGCGTCTGACCCTCAGATCAAGGGTATCTGGTGCGTACCGCAGTATTCGAACCCGTCGGGTATCGTCTACTCGGATGAAGTCGTGCTTCGCATGGCGAACCTGCAGCCGGCAGCAGAAGATTTCCGTATCTTCTGGGATAATGCTTACGCTATCCACCATCTGTACGATAATGCGAAGATCGTTCTCAACATCGTGGAAGCCTGCGAGAAGTCCGGTCATCCGGATATGTACTACGAGTTCTGCTCGACCTCGAAGGTAACATTTCCCGGTGCGGGCGTAGCCGCCATCATCACATCCCCGGCCAATGTAGCCGAGATCAAAAAGCAGATGACCATCCAGACGATCGGTCACGATAAGATCAATCAGCTGCGTCATGCGCAGTATTTCAAGAACGCAGACGGCGTTCGTGAGCATATGAAGAAGCAGGCAGCGCTCCTGCGTCCGAAGTTCGAGACGGTACTTACCACACTCGATCAGGAACTCTCCGGTCTGAACATCGGTTCTTGGGTACGTCCGGTAGGTGGATACTTCATCTCTTCATGGCATTGCCCGGATGCGCGAAGAGGATCGTGGCGCTGTGTAAGGAAGCAGGCGTGGTCATGACCGGCGCCGGCGCGACCTACCCGTACGGAAAGGATCCGCAGGATGCAAATATTCGTATTGCGCCGACCTTCCCGTCCAGAGAAGAATTGGAGAAGGCTTGCAAGGTATTCGTACTTTGCGTAAAACTGGCATCGGTCGAGAAGTTGCTGGAGCAGGCTTAGGGCGTCGCAGCAGCCGAAAGGAGAAAATATGGCAAAAATCGGTTTTATCGGCATGGGTAATATGGGTTACGCGATGATGCGCGGCCTGCTTAAGGTCGTAGATAAGGCGGACCTCATCTTTGCGGACGCGAGTGCGGAACGCGTTAAGAAGGTTTATAACGAGACGGGCGTGATCTTTGCGGACAGCAACGCGGAGTGCTGCGCGAAGTCGCAGATCGTGGTTCTGGCGGTGAAGCCGCAGTTCTATCCCCAGGTGCTGAAGAACATCGAGAACATCATTAAGCCCAACCAGATCCTCATCTCGATCGCTCCGGGCTATTCGATCGCGCGCCTGAAGACAGCGCTTTCGGATCAGATCCGCATCGTGCGTGCGATGCCGAATACACCGGCGCTGGTTGGCGAGGGCATGACCGGTATCTGCTACGATGAGGCGAAATTCTCTGCTGAAGAGGTAGCA
>JAFYGB010000010.1 GCA_017543445.1 Lachnospiraceae bacterium
ATCCTGAGCCAGGATCAAACTCTCATGTTCAATCTTTCTGACATCAGACAAACTCTGCGTTCATCGTTCCTGTCTTTACTGTTTCTTAGGTTTGCTTATTTCTAAGCTGTTCTCAATCTTTTAATTCTCTTTGAATTTTCAAGGTTGGAGTATACTATTTGATTGTCAAGGTGCTGTTCGCTTCGTTCGTTTCAACTGGTTGCCGTCCTACGGCGAAGTACCGTTGTCGCTCTCGCGGCGAACTTCTAAATAATACCACTGCTCGATCGTTTTGTCAACACCTTTTTTAAACTTTTTTTCAAGTTTTTTTGAGGCGCCTTCGAGCGGGCAAGGAATATACTATCACGTTCCTTTCGAAAAGTCAACCCTTTTTTAGAAAAGATTTGAATTTTTTAAAAGGGATCCGACGCAAGCGCCGGATCCCTTCTTCGTATCATGGATTTCCTATAAGTTTAAAGTACTTCCCTTCGTACAGGGAGAAGATCGTGTGTTCGGTTTTTCCCGCATAGTATATGCCTGGCTCGCCATACCGATCGAAGATCTCCTCCTTCACACGGATCCGTGTTCCGGCCTCTGTGATCAGGTAGTAATAAACCTTCGTTTCACTTCCGCCTTCATCGTCCGAAAACTTTTTTTCTTCTACTGTATCCTTCTGAACGCCTACCACGCGTATTTCTTCAAAATAATGTACTTCCGTTGTCGGATCTTCTTTATTTATATCCGGAAGGATCTTTTCCGTTACGATCACATATCCGCCGACAAACATCCCGGCGAAGAGCAGCGCCATGAATATGTG
Source organism: Lachnospiraceae bacterium (assembly GCA_017543445.1). Taxonomy (GTDB): domain Bacteria; phylum Bacillota; class Clostridia; order Lachnospirales; family Lachnospiraceae; genus UBA1201. The sequence continues at coordinate 797 of JAFYGB010000010.1, forward strand.
TCCCAAAACACTCATGACTCCTTTTCGCTGGATCACGCTGAACACCGCTCCGATCAGCATCCAGATCACAAATAAACCGATAAATGCTCCGAAGCACGCGAGGAGCAAATGCAGCAGATCCTTCGCCCTCTGCGATCCCTTTACGTATTCTGTAAAATCTTCTTCGAGGATATCGTTCGTCAGCGTCATGATCTGTTCCTGGGAGATCATCTGCTGGTATCGTTCCTTCGATGCCTCCACGCTGTTTTTCTGATCCGTCTTTACCTTAAATACCAATGCGACAATAATGCCAATCACCAGCAGGACCAAAACGGTAAATACCCTTTTTATATATTTCTCTGCCAATTCTTCGTTCTCCCTTATGGATCAAAAGACGGAGGTCCGCTTGCAGACCTCCGTCTTTCTTCTTATGATACAGTTCACGAAATGCTTTCAAAAATCAATATAATTCGCGATCCGGCGGAACCTGCGGTTTATCCTTCTCGGTCTTCTGCGTCATTCCGACGACACGCGCCTTATCCGATACGTGAGAAGCGATGTACTCCAATACAAAACGATAATGATCGTCGGAGAGATAAACCTCTGTACTGATGAGTTTCTCCTTCAGACGCACTACGGACCACTCGGGGAATGCACGAACGACCTTAACTTTACGGAATTCAGAGTATGCGATGGACGCAGCCTCCGCTAAAGCATCATCTGCACGGTCGGGATCCTTCGTATCCGACAACGGCTCCAGAAGCGCCTCTGCTCCTGCGAGATCTGTGGTCGTGGGCAATGTAATATATCGTATGCCCTCTTCGTCCATCTCGTGGATCATAAAGTATTTGCCGCCCTTTTTCTTCGCATAGATCAGGTAACCGATCACGATCAGGATCATCGTAACTACCATGATGATCGCAAAGATAATGGTCGTATTCTTAAATCCGCCGCCTTTCCAGTAGTCTTCCTCGCCAAGGTTAACCAAAACGAAGATCAACCAGATCAAAGCGATCAACACTGCGACCGACTTCATGATAAAGATCATCAAAAGCGGGATCTTATAATAACTGCGCTCGTGGATCCAGCGGTATTTCCCATCCGGGTAGAGTTCCGGTTCCTTCGGAACATCTTCTTTCTTCATCGCGTCCAAAGCACTTTGAACAATTGGATTAGGATTATAAGCCATGACTATCTATCTCCTTTCCTTTTAAGTTGATGCCCTCCTCCTACCTAAAGGCACATCAACCACCCTCATGTTTCCTCTTTTCTTTAGTTTATCATGGAATAAGTCTTTCGTCTAGTATTTTTTCAGAATTAATTGTAAAATTTCTGTAAATAATCGGCCTATTCTTTTCTCTGAAGTTCCATAAGGTACTTACTCGCGCCGGTCGCACCGGTCGAATAGAGGATACCCTTATCGGAATCGATATAGATCGTCCATTCCTGCTCCTCTTCGCCTACGCGTGCGCGCACCTTCATCTCGTTCGTATGCGACACGATATCTTCATCTACCGTCGTCCGATACTCGTGCCAGTCGTACTCCGCACCATTGTATTCGACCACGATCTCCTGATCGACCAGTTCTTCATAGCGAAGCACCGCCTGCGAACGATCTTTACACGGGACGTACGCCAGCCAGGTCACATACGTAAAGATGGCGATAAACGGCACCCCGAGTAACCAGACCCATTTGATCCCCCTCTCAGCTAACAGGTACAAGGCCAATATAAACGCGATGCCCACCAGTCCGACCAGGTAATAGATCCGGTATCCGAAGTCACACTCCACAACTTCCATCGTGGTAAGGAGTCCGAAAACACCGATCACGAACAGGATACCCATCTCGATCCAAACGATCACGACTCTCACGAGTCCCAGTTTCTTTTTTGCTTCTTCCATGAAAAACCTCTCAGCCATTCGTCGATTAAAGCGCCAACAGCATTGGCGCTTCATCGTTATTTCTATTTAGTTGAGCGTTGCCATTCCGATGTTCAGGTACAGGGAAAATACGCTCCATATAAGATACGGAAGCAAAAGCAGCGCTGCTCCCTTACGTATCCTCCAGACCATCATTACCAGGATCGCGATCAATCCTACCAGCACGATGAGCCAGACTGCCGAGATCCAGTACCAACCCTGGCCGAAGAACAACGGACACCAGATACCGTTAAAGATCAGTTGTAAAACATAGATGGTCAGGACGCCCGCGCGTTTGTGTACCTTATCTTTTACGATCATGTAGCATACCGCGCCCATCAGCAGGTACAGCACCGACCATACCACGATGAACATCCATCCCTCCGGCGTAAACGGGGGCTTCTTCAGATCCCCGAACGTTTTAAAACCGTCCAATGAGACAAACGCCGACGCACCGCCGATCGCCAGCGGGATCAACAGACACAACACCAGTATCAGATCAAACTTCTTAGAATCTTTCGTCTTCCCCATACGCACCTCTCTTCCTGTAACTTTAAATATGTAAACACTGCTCTGAAAACATACTAGTATTATATCAGTATTCACAGACAGGTTCAAGCGGAAAATGGTGAGAATCAAAAGACCTTCCGCCGTTTGCGGAAGGTCTTTTTTACGTCGCGGAGAAAGAGGGATTTGAACCCTCGCGCCGGTTACCCGACCTACACCCTTAGCAGGGGCGCCTCTTCGGCCTCTTGAGTATTTCTCCAAGTATCAACCGATACTCACACAGTATACTAAACTGTGTATCATATGTCAAGCATATTTTTGTTCCTATGCCTGGTTTTGTTTTTTTGCCTCTTCCTCAGCCTCGAGATAGGCGTCGCGGCCGGTGCTGTCCAGAACGACGATCGCGGGGAAATTCTCCACAGTAAGAAGGCGGATCGCCTCCGTGCCTAAATCGTCATATGCAACGACTTCCGAAGCAGTAATACATTTAGAAAGAAGTGCACCGGCTCCGCCGATCGCCGCGAGATATACGGCATGATTACGAACGACCGCCTCATGTACGGCGTCGGAACGCTTTCCCTTCCCGATCATGCAGGTCTGCCCCATGTCCATAAAGGTCGGAGCATATTTATCCATGCGGCTGGCGGTCGTCGGACCGGCCGAGCCGATGGGACGGCCCTCACGCGCCGGCGAAGGTCCCATATAATAGATGGTCGCGTCCTTTAAGTCAATAGGAAGGGCTTCCCCTTTCTGTACGGCCTCAAACATACGCTTATGCGCCGCGTCGCGCGCGGTATAGATCTGCCCGGTCAGGTAGACCATATCTCCGACATGCAGACTGTCCGCGATCTCTTTCGTGATCGGTGTATGAATAATTCTGTCCATCTTCTGCCTCCTAAATCACGCGCGTCACGTGACGGTTCACGTGGCAGCAGATATTGACCGCTACCGGAAGTCCGGCGATATGGGTCGGGAATGTCTCCACGAATACGGCAAATGCCGTGGTGCTTCCGCCTAAGCCTGCCGGTCCGATGCCGAGCGCATTGATCTTCGTAAGAAGCTCCTGCTCCAGCTCGCTCACATAAGGAATGGGCGAATGCGAACCGATCTCGCGGGTCAATGCTTTTTTCGCCAGGAAGGCGCACTTCTCAAAGGTACCGCCGATGCCGACGCCCACGACCATGGGCGGGCACGCGTTCGGTCCCGCATCCCGTACTGCTGTAAGCACCGCATTCTTCACACCCTCGATGCCGTCCGCCGGCTTCAGCATGAACACGCGGCTCATGTTCTCACTTCCGAAGCCCTTCGGCGCCATCGTGATCTCGATCTGCTCCCCGGGCACGATATCATAATGGATGATGGCCGGCGTGTTATCCTTCGTATTCACGCGGTCGATCGGGTCGCGAACCACTGACTTACGCAGGAAACCTTCGGTGTAGCCCTTGCGCACGCCCTCATTGATGGCGTCCGTCAGGTTCGCTCCGGTCACATGTACATCCTGTCCCAACTTTACGAAGATCACCGCCATACCGGTGTCCTGGCAGATCGGGATCGTATCTGTATCCGCGATCTTAAGGTTCTCGCACAACTGGTCAAATATCTTCTTACCGAGCGGCGAAGTCTCGTTATCCTTCGCCTGCCCGAATACCTGCATCATATCCTTCGACAAATGGTAATTTGCCTCGATGCACATTTTACTGATCTCTTCCGTGATCACGGAAGCTTCTACGGTTCTCATTCGTCCTTATCTTCCTCGTCTTCGTTTTCGTCGAATTCATCGTCGGAATCTTCGAATTCTTCATCCTCGATGGCTGCCTCGAGCAGGCGCTGCATGTTGCGATAGTCCTCTTCCGAAGAAGTTCCGGCCGTTGCTTCAGACGGCTCTACATCCTCCGAGAAATCCACGTCGTCGGATTCGTTATTCTTCTCGCGAACCTTCGCGATACCGGCTACAGATTCGTTCTTCTCGGGATTGATATTCATGAGTTTCACGCCGGAAGCCACACGGGATACCGTCGATATATCGCTGACGCTGATGCGGATAATGATACCCTCCGTCGTGATCAGCATTACTTCGTTGTCATCATTGACCGCCTTCGCTCCGATGAGGTTACCGGTCTTTTCGCTGATGCGGTAGCACAGGATACCCTTACCACCACGGTTCTGTGTCGGGAACAGTTCCAGACGGGTCTTCTTACCCATACCGAACTCGGAAGCAACCAGGAGGTACTCGCCCTGCGTGCTCATCTGCATCGCAACGACCTCGTCGTTTCCTTTGAGATTGATACCTCGAACACCCATAGATGAACGGGACGTCGCACGGACATTTTCCTCGTTGAAACGGATGCACTGACCGAACTTCGTGACGAGCAGGAAGTCCACACCGGGCTTCATCTTCTTAACTTCGATCAGCTCATCGCCCTCACGCAGCGTGATGCCCATGATACCGGTCTTGCGGATATGCTGGAATTCCTCCAGGCGGGTCTTCTTCACCAAGCCAAGCTTCGTCGCCATGAAGAGGCTCATATCCTCTTCGAACTCCCGCAGCGTAACGATCGCAGAAACCTTCTCGCCCGGCATGAGCTGCAGGAGGTTGACGATCGCGGTACCACGCGCAGTACGCGAAGCTTCCGGGATCTCGTACACCTTCAGGCGGTATACGCGGCCCAGATTCGTGAAGAACAAAATATGATGGTGCGTGGACGTCATGAGGATATCCTCGATGTAGTCCTCGTCGATGGTATTCATACCCTTGATGCCCTTACCTCCGCGGTTCTGGTTGCGGAAGTTATCCAGGCTCATACGCTTGATGTAGCCCAGCTTCGTCATCGCGATGATCGTATCTTCCATCGGGATCAGGTCCTCCGCGGAGAATTCTTCCGCGTCGAACAGGATCTGCGTACGTCTCGGATCGGCGTACTTATCCCGAATGATCGAGATCTCATCCCGGATGACACCGAGCAGTTTGTTTTCATTTGCCAAAATCTCTTTGTACTCCGCGATCTTAACTTCCAGTTCTGCATACTCGTTCTGCAGGTCCTCACGAGCGAGTCCTGTCAGGGCACGCAGACGCATGTCGACGATGGCCTGGGCCTGAGCGTCGCTGAGTCCAAACTCCTCACACAGGGAAGCCTTCGCGATCTGTACAGTCTTCGATCCGCGGATGATCGTGATCACGCGGTCAATGTGATCCAGCGCCGTCAGCAAACCTTCGACGATATGGGCGCGCTCCTGCGCCTTATTCAAGTCGAACTGTGTACGACGACGAACCACATCCTCCTGATGCAGGAGGTAATATTTCAACATATCGCAGATGTTCAGGATCTTCGGCTCGTTGTTGACCAACGCCAGCATGATTACTCCAAAGGAATCCTGCAGCTGCGTATGCTTCAGAAGCAGATTCAAAACAACATTTGCATTTACATCCTTACGAAGTTCGATGCAGATGCGCATACCTTCACGGTCGGACTCATCACGCAGATCGGTGATGCCGTCGATACGCTTATCGCGCACGAGCTCCGCGATCTTCTCGATGAGTTTTGCTTTATTCACCATGTACGGAAGTTCCGTCACGATGATGCGGCTCTTACCATTCGGCAAAGTCTCGATATCGGTGACCGCACGGACTTTGATCTTACCCTTACCGGTGCGGTATGCTTCTTCGATGCCGCGCTTTCCGAGGATGGCTGCTCCCGTCGGAAAATCCGGTCCCTTGATGATGTCCAGGATCTCCTCGACCTGTGTATCACGGCCTTCATTGACCTTATTATCGATCATCTTGATGACCGCGTCGATGACCTCTCCTAAGTTGTGCGGAGGGATGTTCGTCGCCATACCTACGGCAATACCGGTGGTACCGTTGACCAGAAGGTTCGGGAATCGAGACGGCAAAACCGTCGGCTCCTTCTCGGTATCATCGAAGTTCGGTTCAAATACGACCGTGTCCTTATTGATGTCTGAGAGCATCTCCATCGCGATCTTCGACAAACGTGCCTCAGTATATCGCATCGCAGCGGCGCCATCGCCGTCCACCGAACCAAAGTTACCGTGTCCGTCGACCAGCGTGTAACGCATGGTCCATTCGCGCGCCATATTAACAAGCGCTCCGTAGATCGAACTGTCGCCGTGGGGGTGATATTTACCCATGGTATCGCCGACGATACGCGCACACTTACGATGCGGCTTATCGGGACCGTTGTTCAACTCGATCATGGAGTAGAGCACTCTTCTCTGTACCGGCTTCAAACCATCGCGCACATCGGGCAATGCTCTCGACGCGATAACACTCATCGCGTAGTTGATGTAGGAGACCTCCATCGTTTTCTTAAGGTCTATGTCCTGCACTTTATCAAAAATGTTTTCGTCCATACTTCATTCTCCGTTTCATGGGCCGGAAGGCCTGTATGCAAGATCTTTTGCGGATATGCTTTAATTGATATCCAGATTCTGCACGAATTTCGCGTTCTTCTCGATGAACTCTCGACGCGGCTCTACCTGGTCGCCCATCAGAGTGGTAAATGTCACATCCAGCTCCGACAAAATATCATCATCCATGGTCACACGCTCGAGGATACGGCGCTCCGGATCCATAGTCGTCTCCCACAGCTGCTCCGCGTCCATCTCACCCAAGCCCTTATAACGCTGAATCTTGTTGTTGTTGTCGCGGCCGATCTCACTTAAGATCGCGCTGAGTTCGTCGTCGGTATACGCGTACCAGACTTTTTTATTCCGCTCCACCTTATAGAGAGGCGGCTTCGCCAGATATACATAGCCCTGTTTGATCAGTTCCGGCATGAACCGATAAATGAATGTCAACAGCAAGGTACTGATGTGTGCGCCGTCGACATCGGCATCCGTCATGATGATGATTTTGTGATAACGCAGCTTCGTGATATCGAAGTCATCATGGATACCGGTTCCGAACGCCGTGATCATCGCTTTGATCTCGGCATTCGAATAAATGCGATCCAGACGTGCTTTTTCAACGTTCAGGATCTTACCGCGAAGCGGCAGGATGGCCTGGGTCGTACGCGATCTGGCGGTCTTTGCGGAACCACCTGCGGAATCTCCCTCTACGATGTAGATCTCACAGTTCTTCGGATCTTTATCCGAGCAGTCTGCCAGTTTTCCGGGCAATGCCATGCCGTCCAGCGCTGTCTTCCTACGTGTCAGGTCACGCGCCTTACGCGCCGCGATACGCGCGCGCTGCGACAAAATGGACTTCTCGCAAATGATCTTTGCAACGTTCGGGTTCTGCTCCAGGAAATATGTGAGCTGCTCGCTGACGATATTCTCGACCGCCGTTCTGGCTTCACTGTTTCCAAGCTTCTGCTTCGTCTGACCCTCAAACTGAGGATCTTCGATCTTAACACTGATGATGGCGGTAAGTCCCTCACGGATATCCTCACCCGTCAGGTTCGACTCACTGTCCTTCAGTAATTTATTTTTGCGCGCATAATCATTAAACATCTTCGTCAGCGCATTCTTAAAGCCGATCAGATGTGTACCGCCTTCCGGCGTGATGATATTATTCGCAAAGGAATAGATGCCTTCGTTATATGCGTCATTGTGCTGCATCGCAACTTCGACGTAAACATTCTCCCGGGTGCCCTCGAAATAGAGAACTTCCGGATACAAAGCGACCTGGCTGCGGTTCAGGTACGTAACGAATTCCTTGATACCGCCTTCGTAGTGGAACACATCCTCCACGATGCCGTTATTCTCCTCGCCTTCCTCTCCTTCTTTACGAAGGTCGCGAAGCACGATGCGAAGATTCTTCGTCAGAAACGCCGTCTCACGAAGACGGGTCTTCAAAATGTCATATTCATAGACTGTAGTCTCGAAAACTTCAGGGTCCGCCTTAAAGGTTACCGTAGTACCGTGACGCTCCGGCTCGCAATCCCCGATCACTTCCAGTTTGGAGATCGTCTTACCGCGCTCGTAACGCTGCATGTACACCTTACCCTCATGGTAAATGCGTACTTCCAGCCATTCGGAAAGCGCGTTAACAACAGATGCGCCTACGCCGTGCAGACCACCGGAAACCTTATATCCGCCACCGCCGAACTTACCGCCGGCATGCAAAATGGTAAAAACGACCTCGACCGCAGGAATTCCCGCCTTCGGATGGATACCGATTGGGATACCACGGCCGTTATCGATAACGGTGATTATATCTCCCTTACCGATCTCCACAACGATCGTATCGCAGACCCCGGCCAATGCTTCATCCACCGCATTATCAACGATCTCGTAGACCAGGTGATGCAATCCCTTCGACGATGTACTGCCGATATACATACCCGGACGTTTTCTTACCGCTTCCAATCCTTCCAAAATCTGGATTTGATTTGCCTCGTATTCGTTGCTCATAAGTTCTCCGTTTCTTTAACTCCTAAACCTCCGGTCTTGAAACCGAAACTTCTCCGTCTTTTACATTAAACACACGGTCAATGTGAAAACGGTTTTTTATAAATTCATCCAGTCCTGTACATGTGATAAAGGTCTGAACGTCTTTAATGCTTTTTAAAAGATAATTCTGACGTTTGACATCCAGTTCGCTCAAAACGTCATCCAGCAAAAGGATCGGAATTTCCTTCGTTACCCTCTTTACGATCTCGATCTCTGCCATCTTCAGAGAAAGAGCAACGGTCCGCTGCTGGCCCTGCGAACCATACTTTCGAACGTCCACATCATTGATCAGAAAGTTTATATCATCCCGGTGAGGACCGGTCAATGTCATCTTCTGATAGATCTCGCGGTCTCTTCTTTTCTTCAGCTTCTCCGCGAAATCCTCCTCTGTCACATCCGGCTCATAAAGAATATCCAAATGTTCCTTACCTCCGGACAGATCACTGTGGATCTTTTGAATGAGCGGCCGCAGCATGTCGATGAATTCTCTACGGAAACGTATCAGTTCGCATCCGTATTTGCATAGCTGCTCATCCGAAATATCAATGTACTCCTCATATCCTCGCCCGGTGTAGTAATCTTTCAACATCTGGTTACGATTGATGAGTACTTTGTTATAGCTCACCAGCGAATGAATGTATAATTTCTTCAGCTGGCACAACTCGGTATCAATAAAGCGTCTTCTCTCCGCAGGACCATTTTTAATGATCTGCATATCTTCCGGCGAGAAGAAGACCATATAAGCATTACCGAAGAGTTCACTGGCACGCCGAAGCGGTAATCCATCTACCGCGATGCCTTTGGATTTATTCTTCTTCAGATGCATGTCGATGCGGGTCTTATAACCTGCCTTCTCCAGGATCATCTTAATGTGTGCTTCTTCTTCTCCAAATCGTATGATATCCCGGTCTTTTGTTCCGCGATGAGATTTGGTAGAACCACATAAATAGATGGCTTCGAGAAGATTTGTCTTCCCTTGTGCATTATCCCCATAGAAGATGTTGACATGATCGTCAAATTCGACCGCGGCCTGTGAATAATTACGGTAATTCAAAAGTTCAATGGATTTTATTACCATCTTTAACCTGCTTTTTTGATCGATATCGTTTCTCCGTTAAATGTTACCATGTCTCCATCATAGAGTTTCTTTCCTCTTTGTGTTTCCACGGCTCCATTTACCAAAACTTTACCCTGGTTGATCATGATCTTTGCTTCCAGACCGGATCCGACCAGGTTTGCGGCTTTTAGAGCCTGACCGAGTTTGATGAACTCTTCTCTCAATGTTATCGTGATCATAATCGAAACTCCCTATCAAGCCTGCGCGAAGTTCACCGGCAGAATCAGGTAAATGTAAGTTTCCTCTTTATCCTTGATGAAGCAGGGAGCCTTTGGGTTCATCATGTAGATATCTACATTTTCATCATCGATGACACGTAGCGCATCCAGAAGAAAACGAGGATTGAAACCAATCTTGATATCATTTCCCTCTTTTACAACTCCCAGATCCTCACAAAGAGAACCAATGGAAGAACGCATGGAAAGCTGCAGATTGGAATCTTCTACCGTAAAAATCAAAGGCTTCTTATCGGACTCCTTCACCAGCAAAGTAGAACGATCGATACAATTCAGAAAGTCTCTCTTATTCACGGAGAGCTTCGTCGAATAATCATTATTCAACATGTTATCGATCTTAAAGTATTCACCGTCGATCAGACGGGAAACTACCAATGTATCCTCGAAAGCAAACAGGATATGGTTCGTTCCGAAGTAGATCAATACTTCATCATCTACACCACCTGTTAAGATCTTCGCGATCTCACTTAAAGTCTTACCGGGAACGATCACCTTCGTATCGTCGTATTTATCCTTCAATTCCACACGGCGAATGGAAATACGATGGCCATCCAGAGAAACCAGACGCAGGATGCCGTTTTTGATCTCCATTAACTCACCGCTCATCAGACGGTTGTTTTCATTCTCCGAAATAGAGAAGATGGTCTGACGGATAATATCCTTCAAAGTCATCTGGGAAAGGCTGATATAACTCTTATGTTCGAACGAAGGAAGCGCCTGAAAATCATAACCATCATAACCGGCGATATTGAAGACTGCCTTCTCACATTCGATGGTCATATTGGAATTCTCATCCGTAGTAATGATGATATCATTATCCGGAAGTCTGCGAATGATCTCAGAGAATATCTTCGCTTCGATCGCTATTCTTCCGGGCTGGGTGATATTTCCTTCAATCGTTGTTTCAATACCGAGTTCGGTATCGGTAGCTGTAAGTTTGATCTTATTACCTTCTGCATTGATCAGAATGCATTCCAGGATCGGCATCGTAGTCTTTCCGGGAATCGCTTTCAGAACCGTAGATACAGCTTTGGATAAAATGTCCTTTGAACATATGATCTTCATTTTTGATGCTCCTTTCAACAAGCAAACAAAGGCTGCGCCTTATTCTCTTTTTTTAGTTTAATACAGTAGTAGTAGTAGTAGGGACTGTGGAAACGTTGAAACCATCATTTAAGCCAGTAAAATCAAGGGTTTCATGCATCTGAAAACTCAGTGGAATCCACGTAAAAATGCTGTGTAAAACCATGGGGTTTTCCACATGATATTATTTGTTAATGATGCTACTTCACATCTTGAACAGCAATGTGTAAAGATTATACACTTTTTAGTTCAGGGAGAGTTTCTTCTTCAGGACATCGATGGTGGATGCCAGAGCCGGATTCTTCTCCAGTTCATTTTCGATTTTTGTTATTCCGTGGATGACGGTCGCATGGTCACGTCCTCCCAGAGCATCACCGATCTTCGTAAGCTGAAGATTGGTAAGGGAACGGCACAGATACATAGCGACCTGACGCGCTGTCGTAAGAGAAGCAATACGCTTATTCGATATCAGATCTGCTACGGTGATACCGTAATGATCGGCAACGATCTTCAGGATATATTCCGGAGTAAGTTCTTTTTTATCATCCGGGGAAATGAAATCCCTGAGTGCTTCTTCAGCAACATCCAGCGTGATCTCGGTTTTATTCAACTTCGAAAATGCGATGATCTTCGTAAGTGCACCTTCGATCTCACGAATATTCGTTTTGATGTTGGAAGCGATGTATTTGATCACTTCATTATCTATACTGAAGCCTTCGAGTTCTTCCTTCTTACGAAGGATCGCCATACGCGTCTCATAATCCGGAGCGGATATATCGACGGTAAGTCCCATTTCAAAACGGGAACGAAGACGTTCTGCCAGTGTAGTAAGTGCTTTCGGCGGTTTATCGGAGGAAATAACGATCTGCTTCTTCGCTCCGTGCAGATGATTGAAGGTATGGAAGAATTCTTCCTGGGTACTCTCTTTATCTGCAATGAACTGGATATCATCGATCAGCAGCACATCGATATTTCGATACTTATTTCTGAATTCGGAAGTTGCGGTATTACTCTTATCTTTGATCGCATCGATCAGTTCATTTGTAAACTGTTCGCTGGTGATATAGAGAATACGTGCATCCGGCTTATTCTTCAGGATATAGTGGGCAATGGAATGCATCAGGTGCGTTTTACCCAGCCCCACGCCTCCGTAAATAAACAAAGGATTATAACGCTCTGCCGGTGATTCGGCCACAGCAAGAGAAGCCGCATGAGCAAATTTATTATTCGCTCCTACGACGAAGGTATCAAATGTATATTTAGGGTTCAGATTGCTGTTTAAGGAAGACATGGTAACGGGAGCTCCCTGAACGCTTTTGGGCTCCGAATGTGCGATCGTGGAAAATTCGATCTCCACATCGATACCGGTCACGGACTCAATCGTAGTCTTGATGAAGTTATGGTATTTATGCTCGATATAATCGATCATAAAATCCTGTCCGTCCGGAAAGATGATCAAAAGTGTGTCCCGTCCGTCCTTCGAGAAAAAATAGGCAGGGGTGAGAGGCTTGATCCAGGTATTATAGAGGGCATCGACGATCTCATATTCCTTCTGTGTTTCTTCTTTGATTTCTTCCCATCGATCCTTGATGATAGAAATCGCTTTGTCGTAATTCATAAGGTCCTCCAGAATGTGTTTCAGCGGATCGATTTAGAGGAAGGCACATACACCCCCCACTATAATAGAATCCTCTTAAATTATATAATAAGACCGCCCAAAAAGCAAGTAAAAAATAGGAAGAGAAAGAAACTTATCCACATTTTTTCAACAAATTGTGGATAAGTCAAAGTGGAAGAATGAGAATATCCGATTAAGTTATAAACACAGTGTTAATAAAAATGTTGATAACTGTTTAAAACCCCAAAAATCGTGTTCAAACCCTTAAAAAACGGGAAAAATCTTCAAATATTGCTTGACGAAAGGGTAGCATTCCAATATAATGTGGTATGTGTCTAACTATGCAAATTTACCGATAAGGAGGTGTATGGCACATGAAGATGACATTCCAGCCGAAGAAGATCTCTCACGCAAGAGTACATGGTTTTCGTTCGAGAATGAGCACTGCAAACGGCAGAAAAGTTCTTTCCGCTAGAAGAGCTAAGGGCAGAAAATCCATCGCTGTTTGATAAAATCAGTCTCATAAGAGTATAAGAACTATGGTCGCATCCTTTATGTGACCTTTTCTTTTTCTTAAAGCACTTAGGAGGTATTTATGAGAAATATACCTTCCCTTAAAACGTATCGGGATTTTCAGGAAGTTTACTCCGCCCGAAGATCCTGCGCCAACCGTTATCTTATCCTGTATAAGAAAGAGGTTGACGACCCTGAAAAGAATGCCCGCATAGGTATCTCGGTATCCAAAAAAGTAGGAAACAGCATAATCAGACACCGCATAACCCGCCTGATCCGGGAGAGTTATCGTTTAAACCGGGATAGAATGAAAGAAGGCAGTGATATCATTGTGGTCGCAAGACCCGAAGCAAGGGACCTCGGATTTAAAGAAATCGAAGAAGCATACCTGCATCTGCTTAAGAAGCAGGAATTGCTGAACGTGTAGTTTTTCGGAGGATAGAAGCGATGAAACATGTTATGATTCGTATGATACGCTGGTATCAGAAATATTTGTCTCCTTTAAAACGGTTTTCTCGCTGCATTTACACACCCACCTGCTCTCAGTATGCCATCGAAGCGATTACCAAATACGGCGCCTTAAAAGGCGGATGGATGGCATTTAAACGCATACTTCGTTGTAATCCGTTTGCAAAAGGTGGTTATGATCCGGTTCCTTAAGAGAGGAAAAAATATTTATGAACTTTTTAGCTTTAACTAAATACGACGGTGCTATCATCGGCCCGGTTGCGAGACTTCTGGGACACATCATGGAGGCCATCTTCAGTTTCACCGGTCTGTTTGGTATCTTTAACATCGGTCTGAGCATCATCATCTTTACGATCGTTATCAAAGCGCTCATGATCCCGATGTCGATCAAGCAGCAGAAATTCACGAAGATGAACGCCATTATCTCTCCCGAGATCCAGATGATCAACAAGAGGTACGCCGGGAAGAAAGATCAGGCGTCGATGATGAAGCGTAATGAAGAGACCATGGCCGTATATAACAAATACGGTGTTAAGCCTACCGGCGGTTGTCTTCAGCTGATCATCCAGTTCCCGATCCTGCTCGCACTCTACCGTGTTGTTTGGAATATCCCCGCGTACGTAGGACGCATGCGTGATATCTACTATAACATCATCGGTGTTCTCTCCGAAAAATTCAGCGGATTTATGTCCAATGAAGGTTTTACCAAACTCCTGGCTAACCAAGGCACATCGATCAATGCAGATAAGATAGCAAAGATCACGGAAACATTTGCCGACAGTAATGCTTCACCAGAGGCGATGACCATAGCGAAGAACTATCTGGTCGACGCGATGTATGCTTTTGATGGTGGTGAATGGGAGACTTTCAGAAACACTTTCACCGGTATCGGTGATATGGTCGGAAGTACCGGAGATACCGTCGCACAGTCTGTTGACAAGATCGAGTCCATGAACTCGTTTTTGGGATTGAATCTTTCGATCTCTCCCATGAATTATGTTACAAACGCTGCAAAATTCGGTTTTTGGATCATTGTAGCTGCGATCATGATCCCGCTTCTTTCGGGTCTGATCCAGTACATCAGTACGAAGATCTCACTCGCAGCGCAGGAACGCCAGAAGGCTTCCTCTTCCATCACAAAGAAGCCGGAAGAAGAGAATTCATTCGTTCAGAGCATGAACATGATGGTAAAGATCATGCCGGTCGTTTCGATCTTCTTCTGTTTCATGTTCCCTACCTGTATCGGCGTATACTGGGTCATCTCCAGTTTGGTACAGTTGATCATTCAGATCTGCGTAAACAACTACATGGATAAACTGGACATCAACGATGTCGTAGCGAAGAACATGGAGAAGATCAATGCGAAACGCGCCCGTATGGGTCTGGCACCTCAGAAGGTGACGAGGGTCGCTAATATCACCCAGCAGCTCGAAGAAGATCAGGCTGCACTGGATGAAAGAGCCAGAAAGCGTGAAGAACAGATCAAAGCTTCTACGGAATATTATAAGAATACTACGGGTACCGGAAGACTTTCTTCCAAAGCGAACATGGTCGCGCAGTATAACGAAAAGAATAAAAACAAAAAGTAAGGTACGGAGGTTATTAAATGGCAGATTTTATCAGAGTCGAAGGTAAGACCGTTGAAGATGCGCTTACAGAAGCGACTGTTATTCTCGGAACGACCAGCGAAATGATCGATTTTGAGGTCATTGAAAAGGGATCCAGCGGTTTTTTGGGTATCGGCAGCAAGCCGGCCATCATTAAGGCCAGAAAGAAAATGACCCTGGTCGATAAAGCAATCGAGTTTTTGGAAAATGTATTTGATAAGATGGGCATCGTCGTAGATATTCAGGGTTCGATGAACGAAGAAGAAAAGACGATCGATATCAATCTTACCGGTTCCGATATGGGTAATCTCATCGGTAAGAGAGGCCAGACACTGGACTCCCTGCAGTACCTCACCAGCCTCGTTGTCAACAAGGAAATGGATGAGTACATCCGCGTAAAGCTGGATACCGAGAACTATCGTGAGAGAAGAAAAGAAACGCTGGAGAACCTTGCGAAGAACATTTCCATGAAGGTTAAGAGAACCAAGCGTCCCGTTAAGCTCGAGCCGATGAACCCTTATGAGCGCCGCATCATCCACTCCGCTCTTCAGGATGACAAATATGTATACACAAAGAGTGAAGGTGAGGAGCCTTTCCGTCATGTAGTCGTTATGCTGAAGAAAGAGAAGCGTTTCTCTTCCGACCGCAGCGAGCGTACCTATCGTTACGACCGCGGCAACAGCTACGGCGGTGGATACAACCGCAACTACGGTAACAAGAACTACGGCAACACCGATAAATCCGGCGAGGGTGAGGAATAATCCTTCTATCTGAACCGATCGAAAATCCGGCGGGCATTTTTGAAAAATGCCACGCCGGATTTTTACGGCTTGAAAGACCGATGGTATAATGCTATTATACAAGGGTGATTTCGTATATTTCTTCAAAACAGACCGATGGTCTTAAAGGGGTTTGAATGAGTAGATTCACGGAAAAAGGAAAAACATTTGCCGCAATCGCGACCGCGATGAGTCCGGGAAGCATCGGAATCATAAGAATCAGCGGACCGGAGTCGTTTGAAGCGATCCAAAAGATCTTCAAACCGGCCCATGCAGCACGTTTTTCCAAAATGGAGACACATACCGTACATTACGGCCATATTCTATCCGAGAACGGCACGGTGATCGATGAGGTCATGGTGCTTCTGATGCGTGGACCGAAGAGTTTCACGGCGGAGGATACCGTGGAGATCGATACCCACGGAGGTATCCTGGTGACCCAGCAGGTGTTTGAACGAGTGCTTTCGACAGGGATACGTGTCGCCGAACCCGGTGAATTTACAAAACAGGCCTTCCTAAATGGTCGTGTCGACCTGTCTGAGGCGGAGGCCGTGATGGATCTCATCAACTCGAAGAATGCATTTGCCGCGAGCGCTGCTCTCTCCCAACTGCAGGGCTCCGTGAAAAATAAGATCCAGTCGATGCGGGAAGATATTCTGGACGCGGTCGCTTATATAGAAGCCGCGCTGGATGATCCCGAACATATTTCACTGGATGGTTACACTGCGCAGTTGAAAGCGAAACTGGAGCCGATGAAGACTTCGATCGATCGGATGATCGAGACTTATAAGGACGGCGCGGTGCTGAAAGAAGGCGTAAAAACGGTGCTTTTGGGTAAGCCGAACGCCGGTAAATCCTCACTTTTGAATGCGCTTCTGGGACGGGAACGAGCGATCGTTACCGACATTGCGGGAACGACGCGGGATACTCTGTCCGAACAGGTCAATATCGGCGGGATCGGGTTTGAATTTACTGATACGGCCGGAATCCGGGAGACACAGGATGTCGTCGAGACCATCGGCGTCGAGAGGTCCATCTCGCAGGCGCAGGAGGCCGACCTTCTGCTGTTCGTAGCGGACGCTTCTCTCCCACTCGATGAGAACGACCGAAGGATCTTAAAGATCCTGAAAGAGAAAAAGAGTCTCGTTTTATACAATAAGACGGACCTTACACCGCAGCTTACGATCGAGGAGTTAAAGGAGTATTGTGCGCCTGAGACGATCCTGCCGGTTTCCGCAAAGACCGGCGAGGGCATGGACGCGATCAAAAACCGCCTCGTGGAAATGTTTCGCGCGGGCGAGCTTTTATACAACGATGAGGTCCTGATCACGAATGCTCGGCATAAGGAAGCCCTGGAAAATGCACGAGGATCGCTTCTACAGGCGCTGGAGGGCATTTCCGAGGATGTGAGTGAGGATTTCCTCACGATCGACCTTTTGGACGCGTACGAGGCGCTGGGACGCATCACCGGAGAAACTCTCGATGACGACGTGGCGGACCGGATCTTTGAAAAATTCTGTATGGGTAAGTAAAGAAAGCGTGAGATAGATGGCAGTTGTTGAAGAATATTATGATGTGGTCGTAGTCGGAGCCGGACATGCGGGCTGCGAAGCAGCATTGGCCGCGGCCAGACTCGGTCTTTCGACCATCGTTTTTACCGTGAGTATCGACAGTATCGCGCTCATGCCCTGCAACCCGAACGTCGGCGGCAGTTCGAAGGGACACATCGTCCGCGAAGTAGACGCTTTGGGCGGCGAAATGGGTAAAAATATCGACAAAACGTTCATTCAGTCGAAGATGCTGAATGAATCCAAGGGGCCGGCGGTGCACTCGTTGCGCGCGCAGGCCGATAAAAAGATGTACTCGCAGGCCATGCGTGAGACCATGGAGCATACGGAGAACCTGACCATCCGTCAGGCGGAAGCAGCCGAACTGATCGTCGAGGACGGGCGGCTGACAGGTATCCGCACGGTCTCCGGCGCGATCTACCACTGCAAGGCGGCCGTCCTGTGTACGGGAACGTATCTGAAGGCACGCTGTATTTACGGCGACGTAAGTAATCCGACCGGACCGAACGGTCTGCAGGCGGCAAATCATCTCACCGCGTCGCTGATCGAGCATGGGATCCTCGTGCGTCGTTTTAAGACCGGTACGCCGGCGCGTGTCGACGGGCGCACCATCGACTATTCAAAGATGGCGGAGCAGTTCGGCGATAAGGTCGTGGTGCCGTTTTCATTTTCCACGGACCCCGCGAGCGTGCAGAAGGAGCAGGTTTCCTGCTGGCTGACCTACACAAACGAAGAAACCCATAAGATCATTCGGGACAATATCGACCGTTCGCCTTTGTTTACAGGCGTGATCGAGGGAACCGGGCCACGCTACTGCCCTTCCATCGAGGATAAAGTTGTAAAATTCCCAGATAAGGAGCGCCACCAGGTGTTCATCGAACCGGAAGGCTTATATACCACAGAAATGTATCTGGGCGGCATGTCCAGTTCACTGCCCGAGGACGTGCAGTACGCGATGTACCGCACCGTTCCGGGTCTGGAGAACGTGAAGATCGTGCGGAACGCTTATGCGATCGAGTACGATTGCATCGACCCGCACCAGTTGAAGCATTCACTGGAGTTTAAGGAGATCTCGGGCCTGTTTTCGGCCGGCCAGATCAACGGTAGCTCCGGTTACGAGGAGGCGGCCGGCCAGGGCATCATCGCCGGTATGAACGCTGCCCTCTTCTGTCTGGGTAAGGATCCCGTGATCCTGGACCGTTCGCAGGCCTACATCGGCGTGCTGATCGATGATCTGGTAACGAAAGAGACCACGGAACCGTACCGCATGATGACTTCCCGCGCGGAGTACCGTTTGGTGCTTCGCCAGGACAATGCGGACCTGCGCCTGCGCGGCATTGGCCACGACGCGGGACTGGTCAGCGATGAAGATTACGAGAAGATGCTTTCGAAGAAGGAAAGCATTGACCGCGAGGTAAACCGTCTGAAGACGACGATCCTCGGGGGTAATGAAACGGTCAATGCGTTCATGGTGAAGCATGGAAGTACGGCGCTGAACAATGGTACTTCGCTGGCCGAAATGATGAAGCGTCCGGAGCTCGATTACGAGATCCTCGCTGAGATCGATCCGGAGCGGCCCGACCTTCCTGCAGATGTCGTGGAGCAGGTCTGCATCCAGATCAAATACGAGGGATATATTTGAAGCAGGAGAAGCAGATCGAAAGCTTCAAACGACTGGAAAATAAGAAACTCTCGCCGAATTTCGATTATTCGACGATCAAGGGATTGCGTAAGGAAGCGATCCAGAAACTAAATAAGATCAAACCCGCGTCGATCGGTCAGGCCGGACGTATCTCCGGCGTGTCGCCCGCGGATATCCAGGTACTTCTGGTAGCATTGAAGGCCTGATTTAGGGGAACCAGAAAGGAAGAGATTATGCAAGTGAACATGATGGGCCTGCGGCACCGGCATTTTCCGCCGTTTCGCATCGACCGTCCGAATGGTAGTGGCGATTATCTGCTTGTATATACATATACAGACGCCAGAATCATTCTCGATGGTGTGGAACAACCGTTCCCGAAGAACACACTGATCATATTCCCGAAGGGTGCTCCGCAGATGTACTACTCTCTTCCGGATGGTTATGTGAATGATTACATTCACTTCTCTCTTGCAGAGGGTGAGGCTCTCGACCGACCGCCATATAATCTTCCGCTAAACCGCATGATCGCGTTCCCGGCGGAGCAGAAAGTCGATATGCTGATGCATCAGATCTTCTTCGAAGATATCTCCACATCCCGACATAAGAAGCTTACGACGGACTACCTTCTGAAGGCACTTCTTTTGTGTATATCAGATATAATTTCTGTCATTAACCAGGAGACACATATCGCGGGGTATTATTCCGAATTGCAAAACCTCCGTTCCTCGATCTACTCGAGTCCCTCGGAGGACTGGACCGTTCCGAAGCTCGCACAACAGGTGGGACTGAGTATCTCCTACTTTCAGAAACTCTACCACGACATGTTTGGAATTTCGTGTTATAACGATGTTATCTTAAGTAAGATCAACTATGCGAAAACCCAGCTGGCGTCTACGAATTACAGCATTCGCACGATTGCTGCGAACTGTGGATATGATAATGACGTTCACTTTATGCGCCAGTTCAAACAATGCACGGGAGAGACACCGACCGGGTTTAGAAAGCGCTTGTTTCAGATAGAGACGACCTATGAAAACGAGGTAATAAATGACCGATAACGAAAAATATATTAAAGAACAATTTGCAAAAGCAAACTTATATCCTGACGAAATTGCACTCTCTCGTCTGGTGATGTTTTATCATCTTCTCGTTGAGAAAAATAAGGTCATGAACCTGACCGGTATTACCGAGTTTGATGAAGTGGTTCAAAAGCATTTTCTGGACAGCGTTTACGGTTTGGATGAATATATGGAGGAAGCGGAGAAGATCTTGGATCTCGGTACCGGGGCCGGTTTTCCTGGCATGCCCCTGAAAATACTCTATCCAGAGAAACCATTCGTTCTTATGGACTCTTTAAAGAAACGATTGAATTTCCTCGAAGAAGTACGCGTGGCTTTAAAATTGGATAAGCTCACATTCGAGCATGGTCGTGCGGAAGATCTTGGACATGATAAACGGTATCGAGAGTCATTTGATCTCGTACTCTCCCGCGCTGTAGCGAAATTATCAACACTCTCGGAGCTTTGTCTTCCTTTTGTTAAAGTCGGTGGTTATT
Source organism: Lachnospiraceae bacterium (assembly GCA_017543445.1). Taxonomy (GTDB): domain Bacteria; phylum Bacillota; class Clostridia; order Lachnospirales; family Lachnospiraceae; genus UBA1201. The sequence goes on from JAFYGB010000010.1 coordinate 21,800, forward strand.
TCATCTCTTTTAAGTCCGGAAATATTGAGGAAGAACTAGAGCAGGCTGCGAATGCAATTAAGGCGCTGGGTGGAACGGTTGAGGATGTAAACAAGTTTATGCTCCCGGACAGTGACATCAGCCGCAGTTTGATCATCATACGAAAAGCAAAGCCTACAAAGAAGCAGTATCCCAGAAAAGCAGGAACGCCGCTTAAATCGCCGCTTTAAACTTATACAGTGTTAAATCTAATTGTGTTCCACGAGGATCATCTTAGAAGTGATGTTCCACGTGGAACATTTTTAGTACTTTTGATATCAATTTTGATAATAAGGGTTCATTGTGGTTCGATTTATTAAATTCCGATGTTCCACGTGGAACATCGTGTGATTAACCGCTTTTATAGCGGAATACGTAAGAAATCTCGCGTTTGGTAATGTTCCACGTGGAACATTCACATATTGTAGAACGAAAAAAGGTGGAAATGAGAGTCCAAACATGTTATAATGATATTCGTAGAAACGGAACACTGAAAAGTCAGTGAGTAGACATTGATATATAATTGGAGAAACTATGAGCAGAGTTATAGGAATTGCAAACCAAAAAGGTGGCGTCGGAAAGACGACGACCGCGATCAATCTTTCTGCATGCCTAGCTGAAAAGGGAAAGAAGGTCCTTATGATCGACCTGGATCCCCAGGGAAATGCGACCAGCGGTTTCGGTTTGGAGCGAGATAAGATCGAGAATACGGTTTATGAGCTTTTGATCTCGGATGATCTGACCATTAAGGATTGTCTTCAGAAGGATGTTTTTGAGAACATTGACATCCTTCCGTCGAATGTTAATCTTTCCGGAGCCGAGATCGAATTGATCGGTATAAAGCGGAAAGAATTCATTCTTAAGAAGAAGTTGGAGCCGGTTCGTGACGATTATGACTTTATAATCATCGATTGCCCGCCTTCGCTGAATATGCTGACGGTCAATGCATTGACCACGGCGGACTCGGTTTTGGTACCGATCCAGTGTGAATATTATGCTTTGGAGGGCTTGAGCCTGCTTTTGCATACGATTTCGCTGGTCAAGAAGCGTTTGAATGCTTCTTTGGAAGTGGAGGGCGTCGTTTTCACGATGTACGACTCGAGAACCAACCTATCGCTTCAGGTCGTAGAGAATGTAAAGGATAACCTTAAGCAGAATGTTTATAAGACCATCATTCCGAGAAATGTACGGTTGGCCGAAGCTCCGAGCCATGGACTTCCGATCAATAAGTATGATCCGAAGTCGGCAGGTGCCGAAGGATATCGGTCATTGGCCCAGGAAGTGATCGACCGTAAATTCTAATAGTAAGAAGAACAATATTTAAACGATTAAGCAACTTATTAAGAAAAGGAGAAGCCCATGGCGATCAAGAGAGGTGGACTCGGGAAGGGTCTGGATAGTTTGATTTCGATGTCGGATGATTTTGAGCCGGCATCGAAGAAAGAAGATAAGAAGAGTGGAACTTCGGAGAAGCCGAAGGAAGTCATCAAAGAGGTGGTTAAAGAGGTCGTGAAGGAAGTAAAGGTCCACGAGCCTCTGATGGTGAAACTGCGCGAGATCGAGCCGAACCGCGAGCAGCCCCGTAAGGAGTTTGATAAGGAAAGCCTGGAAGAGCTGAAGGACTCGATCCTCCAGTATGGTGTTCTGCAGCCACTCGTAGTCGTTCGTAAAGGGAAGTACTATGAGATCGTTGCCGGTGAGCGTCGTTGGCGTGCTGCAAAGCTGGCAGGACTGAAGGAGGTTCCGGTCATCATCAAGGAACTGAATGAGCGCGAGATCTCGGAAGTATCGTTAATAGAAAATATTCAGCGCGAAGACCTGAACTCGATCGAAGAGGCGATGGCATTTCGTCAGCTGCTCGATACATACAACCTTAAACAGGAGGATGTTGCGGCGAAAGTCGGAAAGAGTCGTACTTATATCACGAACTCGGTTCGCTTGCTGAGATTGCCCGAAGTGGTAAGAACGTTCGTTGCTAACGGGGAACTGTCGGCCGGTCACGCGAAGGTTTTGCTCGGGGTAGAAGACGCTGCGGTTATGGAGAAAATTGCCCGGGAGATCGTGGATCGGAAACTGAGCGTTCGCGATACCGAAAAGCTCGTGAAAGCAGCGCTTAACCCGCGTCCGGAGAAGGCACCCGTTAAATTAGATTATGAAGAGCATTTTGCGCTCCTTCAGGATAAACTTACGAATCGGATGGGTACGAAAGTCGAGATCAAGCGGAAGAACAACAAGGCCGGAAAGATCGAGATCGCGTATTTCTCCAACGAAGAACTGGAACGTATTCTGGACATCATCGGACTCACCGAGTAGGAAAGGAAGACAGACATGGATTCGAAATTGTTTCATCTCGGGTTCGACCCGATATTCCTGATCATCGTCATCGGTGTGTTTGCCGTGGCGGCGCTGGTCGTCGGTCTCATCGTGCTGTGGAAGAGCGTGAAGATCTGGAAGCGCTACGACCGCTTTATGCGTGGGCGTGATACACAGTCGCTGGAGGAAGTCATTCACCAGCTTCTGGCGAATGTTGAAATGCTGATGGATCGTCAGGAAAACATCATCAAATCCGTGGAGAAACTGACCACGGAGCATAATAATTCATTCAAAAAACACGCGCTGCTGAAATACAACGCGTTTAAAGAGGTCGGCGGTAAGCTTAGTTTTTCATTGGCCATGCTCACGGAGGACAATGATGGATTCATCCTCACGTGTATGCACGCGAACGGCCCGAGTTATACCTACTTAAAAGAGATCCTCGGCGGCGAGTCCTACGTCGGACTGTCCACCGAGGAACAGCAGGTGCTGGATGAAGCACTTCATTTTGAAGCACTGTAGTTGAAGATCTCTTTCATGTATTTCTCCACGATCGATAAGGGCGCGGGCCCGATGTTTAAGAAGGCGTCGTGGAACTGGTATTCGTCGAAGTCGGATCCCAGGAGTTCTTCCTGTTCGGTCTTCATCCGGTCGATCTCGAGGAAACCTAGGGCGTAGGGCAGGTAACTGAACGGCAAGGTCGTCATGTTCAGGTAGAGCTGCATGAGCGTCTCGGGGTTCGAGGACGAGGTCATTCCGAAATTCAAAGCCATGAAATCGGAGTATTCTTTGAAGGACCAGCCTTCGTAGTTGAGGCCCAGATCGACCAGAGCCAGCATGTTCAGGCTCAGTTGCGAATTGATCGCCAGGAATTTCACCAACGTGCTGTCGATGCCATCGATCGCTTCGAAGGAGAGACGTTCCACGTAGGAAGCCCAGCCTTCCGCATAAGGAAGGTAGAACAGGGCTGACCGGATCGCGGCCGGGTTTGTCGCGGAATAGTAGGTGCCTTGCAACATGTGACCCGGGTATCCTTCGTGCGCAAGCGTGGTGAACAGGCCGTTGTTGTCGATCGAACCATTATTGATGTAGATCTCGTTATGATTTTTATAGTCGTCCAGTGCCGGGATGATATAGAACGCCGGGGTGACGCTGCCTTCCATGCCTTTCGGCACGTAATGGATCCGATAGGTGCAGTCGCATAAGGACGGGAAGCGATCCGCGTAGAAATCGATCAGGTGGGATACAATGCCGGCGGGATCCTCCGAGGGCTGTTTAAAGGTCACGGCGGACATAGCCTTATCCGGAGAGAGTGCGGAGAGAGCCGAGAGTTTTGCCTGTAGAGAACTGTTGGAGGCTTTCAATGCGGCGCTGATCTCACTGAGAGTCATGTCGGTCGCCAGATAAGCTTTACTGTAGGCGGCGATGTAAGCTTCGCCACCCGGCATATTCACGGCGCCACCGATGTCTTTACAAGAGGAGCGCATACCATCGAGGGCGGAGACGAGTTTATCGTAAGCCGGGAAAAATGATTTTTCCAGCATCATCCGGTGACGTGCGCTGTAGACGGAGATCTCCACATCGGAGAAACAGCCGGCGGCATGCAGCATTTCGTCAAAGGTTTCGTTCAGATAGAAATCTTCCGGGGAGGATTCGAGAATGTCGCGAGCCTGTTTGATCACGGTGTCGAGCGCATCTTTGCTCATGAAGATGCCCAGGTCGGCACGCTTCTGTTCGTAAGCGATGATCTCGTCCATGAGTTCGGGCAATGCAGCCATCAGCTCCAGGTAATCCTCCGCGTCCAGAGAGCGCGTGAATGTATACTCCGCGAAATAGATAGGCAGGAGCGAGTGGAGACCGCCGGAAGTGTAGAGGGGCTCCGCATAATATGCATAGGGCTCCAGGTCTGCATCGGCGCGCAAAGAGAAATTCAGGATATCGTAGACCAGTTGCTGCCTGCGTGTCAGGTCATCATAGGTAAATGCCGATAGAGCCGCCAGCGTTTCCTCAGGGGCCAGATGGGTGCTGGCGACCGGTGAGAACGAACCGAAGGTGTTCTCGATCTCGTCGAGACCGTACTCCTCCGGACGATGCAGGAGAAAATGCAGGTTCAGTCGGCCGGTAGACCCCGCGTAGTCTTTGAAGCAGGAATCTAAAAATGCATCAAACTCGGCGCGCGTCTTTTTTTGATGTTCGGTCGTGGACGTTTCATCCGCCGTGAAGTAGGACTGTGCTTTGGAACGGCCGAGCATCTCTTCAGTGGTGACGGGTGCAGCCGTGGGTTTCGTCTGCGGTTCCTCGACCGGGATCGGCTCTTTTTTCTTGCAGGCGAAGAGGCTCGCCACAAGAAGCAGGCACATTATAAAGGAAAGTATGCGCCGTGAATAGCGGCGATCAAGAGAATAGATCATTAAGGGTACCTCCGTGTTGAGTTTCCAAAATGGAAGACTCAAATCGATAAGGGGGATCAGGTTTCAATTCGGTGTTTCGTATAGATTATACTGGATAATCGGGAAATAAACAAGGGAGGACGAAAGATGGAGATCGAGCGGAAATATCTGGTGGACTTAAGCGGGATCGATATCGAGGCCTATCCGTCGAAGGAGCTGGAGCAGGGCTATCTGTCGACGATCCCCGTGGTGCGCGTGCGCCGCGAGGGGGAGGAATACTATTTGACGTATAAGAGCGGGAACGGCTTGGTTCGCGTGGAGGAAAACCTCCCGCTGACGAAGGAGAGCTACGAGCATCTGCTTGAGAAGGCGGACGGCTACGTGATCACGAAGCGGCGGTATCGCATACCGGTGGAGGCGTTCTTCGATGAGGAAGAGCGGCAGGCCCGCGTGGATACTGTATACAAGAAGACCTGCGAGGATAGATCGCATGACGAGCCGAAGGAGGATCTCGCGGGCAATGATCTCGGAGCCGGGAGTTCGGCTGCGCAGAAGGAGTATCTGCCCGATGGAAAGACCGTGGAACTGGACGTTTTTTCCGGTGAGTTTGAAGGTGTAGTCGTGGCGGAGATCGAATTTCCCACGAAGGAAGCGGCGGATGCGTTCGTGATGCCGAAACGCTTCCGGAAAGAGGTCACATTCGACCCGAGGTATATCAACGCCGAGATGAGCAAAAACGGGCGCGCAGGCATGGGGGAAGAGACGCCGAAAGCCTGAAAATACTTGACAATGAAGGTGCCCGGGATTACAATAAAATTTAAGGCACTTTGGGTGCCGTGTTTTTAATGGAGACTAAGGAGGAAACACTACACATGGAAAGAAAGCCTTATTATATTACGACCGCCATTCCGTATGCTTCCGGTAAGCCGCACATCGGCAATACTTACGAAGCGATTTTGGCGGACTGCATTGCCCGTTATAAAAGAAAGCAGGGCTATGAGGTGTTCTTCCAGACCGGTACCGATGAGCACGGTCTGAAGATCGAGGAGAAGGCGAAGGCACTGGGAATCACGCCGCAGGAATGCGCAAACCGCGCGACCGGAGCCATCAAGGGCATGTGGGACCTGGTCGGAACCTCCTACGATTACTTCATTCGCACGACGGATGAAGGGCATATGAAGCAGATCCAGAAGATCTTCAATAAGTTCTATGAGCAGGGCGACATCTACAAGAGCTCTTACGAGGGTATGTATTGTACGCCGTGTGAAACGTTCTGGACTAAATCGCAGTTGGTGGACGGACGCTGTCCGGACTGCGGCCGCGAGGTGACGCAAGCGAAGGAAGAGGCGTACTTCTTCAAGATGAGTAAATATGCGGACCGTCTGATCGAGCATATCAACACGCATCCGGAGTTCATCCAGCCCGAGTCCCGAAAGAACGAGATGATGAATAACTTCCTGCTGCCGGGCCTGCAGGATCTGTGCGTAACGCGCAGTACATTTACCTGGGGCATTCCGGTGGAATTCGATCCGCGCCATGTCGTATATGTATGGCTGGACGCGCTGGTAAACTACATCACCGGACCGGGCTACGATGCGGACGGAAATCACGGCGAGCGCTTTAAGAAGTTCTGGCCCGCGGATCTGCACCTGATCGGTAAGGACATCCTGCGTTTCCACACCATTTACTGGCCCATCTTCCTGATGGCGCTGGATCTGCCGCTTCCGAAGCAGGTGTTCGGCCACCCGTGGCTGCTGCAGGGCGGTGAGAAGATGAGTAAGAGTAAGGGCAATGTCATCTACGCGGATGACCTCGCGAACCTCTTCGGCGTGGACGCGGTGCGTTTCTTCGTGCTGCATGAGATGCCTTACGAGAGCGACGGCGTGATCACGTGGGAGCTCATGACGGAGCGCTTCAACTCTGAACTGGCGAATACGCTCGGAAATCTGGTAAACCGCACCATTTCCATGAGCAACAAATATTTCGGTGGCGTTCTGGAGAACTGGAACGTGAATGAGCCGGTGGACGACGACCTGAAAACTGTGGTTCTGGCGGCGCGCGGAAAGGTCGAAGAGAAGATGGAGAAGCTTCGCGTGGCGGACGCCATCTCCGAGATCTTCAACATCTTCCACCGCTGCAACAAATATATCGATGAGACGGAGCCGTGGGTTCTGGCGAAGGACGAAAACAAGGCAGACCGTCTGGCGACCGTGCTGTACAACCTGGCGGAAAGCATCATGATCGGCGCTTCCCTTCTGGATAGCTTCATGCCGGAGACCGCGAAGCGGATCTCGGAGCAGTTCGGCGAGCCGCTCAGAGAGTTTGACGACCTGACCAGCTTCGGCCTTCTGGACAATGGACGCAAGGTGACCGAGAAACCGGAGATCCTGTTCGCGCGTGCGGATGTAAAGGAGATCATGGCGGAGGTCGAGAAGATCCGTGCGGCGCAGAAGGCAGAGTACGAGAAAGAGCAGGCAGCGCTTGGCGTAGCTCCCGAGGCACCCGCAGAGGCGGAGAGCGTGATCGATGTGGCCCGCAAGGACGAGATCACCTACGACGATTTCGCGAAGCTGCAGTTCCAGGTCGGCGAGATCATTGAGTGCGCAGAGGTTCCGAAGTCTAAGAAGCTGCTGTGCTCGAAGGTGAAGATTGGCAGCGAAGTGAAGCAGATCGTTTCCGGCATCAAGCAGCACTACAGTGCGCAGGAGATGGTCGGAAAGAAAGTCATGGTTCTCGTGAACCTGAAGCCGGCGACGTTAGCGGGCGTGGTTTCCGAGGGTATGCTGCTGTGCGCAGAGGACGATAAGGGCGAACTGAGCCTGATGGTGCCGGAGAAAAAAATGCCGGCAGGAGCGGAGATCTGCTGATATGATTTTTGATACACACGCACATTATGATGATCCGGCGTTTGACGAGGACCGCGAGGAGCTTTTGGGCGGCGGTCTGGCAGCGGGCGGAGTCGGTACGGTGGTAAACATCGGCACGGACTTAAAGACGCTTAATCAGACGATCGAACTGACACAGCGGTACCCGTACATCTACGGGGCGCTCGGCATTCACCCGGACTGTGTGGACGGACTTAATGAGGAGCATTTGCCGATTCTGCGGCAAATGCTCCTTGAGCATAAGAAGATGGTGGCCATCGGTGAGATCGGCCTAGACTATCACGGTGATTATGAGCGGGACATCCCGCTGCAGAAGAAGTGGTTTACGTGGCAGCTAAAACTGGCGCGGGAACTGAAGCTGCCGGTGGTGATCCACAGCCGGGACGCGGCGGCGGACACGATGGAGATCCTGAAGGCGCAGGATGCGGGCAGCATCGGCGGCGTCATGCACTGCTATTCCTACAGCGTGGAGATCGCGCGGGAAGTGTTGAAGATGGGGCTCTACATCGGCATCGGCGGCGTGCTGACGTTTAAGAACGGACGGAAGCTGAAGGAGGTTGCGGTAGAAACGCCCATGGAGCGGATCCTGCTGGAGACGGATTGTCCGTATCTGGCACCGACCCCGTACCGCGGGCAGCGCAACGACAGCCGGAACATTGCCCTGGTGGCGGAGGAGCTGGCCCGGATCAAGGGAACCACGCCGGAGGAAGTGCTCCGTATTACGGAGGAGAACGCGCGGCGGTTTTACAAACTGTGAAGGTGACAGTGGGGACGGTTCTCTTTGTCACCGTGACAAAAAGAACCGTCCCCACTGTCACATAAGGAGAGAGTATGGCAAAACTGGGAGATCCGAAGGAGACCATCGCAGTCCTTCAGAAATATCAATTTCGGTTTTCGAAGAAGTTCGGGCAGAATTTTCTGATCGACACGCACGTACTGGATAAGATCATCCGGTATGCGGGCGTGACGCAGGAGGACTGCGTGCTGGAGATCGGGCCGGGCATCGGCACGCTGACGCAGTATCTGGCGGAGCATGCGCGCGAGGTGGTTGCGGTAGAGATCGACGACACCCTGATCCCGATTTTGCAGGACACTTTAAGTGAATATTCGAATGTCACCGTGTTAAACGAGGACATTATGAAGGTGGATATCGCCGCATTGGCCGAAAAACACAACGGCGGCCGGCCCATGAAGGTCGTGGCGAACCTGCCGTATTATATAACGACGCCCATCATCATGGGTCTGTTCGAATCGCATGCGCCGGTCTCGAGCATCACGGTCATGGTGCAGAAGGAGGTCGCGCGCCGCATGGAGGCGGGGCCCGGGTCGAAGGACTACGGGGCGCTGTCGCTGGCTGTGCAGTACTACGCGAAACCGTACCTGGCGGCAAATGTGCCGGCGAACTGTTTCATGCCGCGGCCGAATGTCGACTCTGCGGTGATCGTGCTTACGCGGCACGAGGACATGCCGGTGAAGGTGCAGGACGAGAAGTTGTTGTTTGCGATCATCCGCGCGGCGTTCAACATGCGGCGTAAGACTCTGGTCAATGCGCTGGCGGGCGCGGCGGAGTTTACATTGCCCCTGTCGAAAGAGGAGATCGAGGGCGTGATCACGTCGGTCGGACTGGACGCGATGGTGCGGGGCGAGGCGTTGACGCTCACGCAGTTCGCGGCGCTGGCGGACGCATTTTCCGCAAAGGAGGGCGCATGAAGGATCCGGAACGCAGAAAACTGCTGAAACAGAAGAAGCTGGAGGAGGCCGAGAAGGCGCGTCGGAAGGCGGAACTGGAGCAGGAGAAGAAAGATCAAAAGTTCATGGGCGAGGCCATGAAGCAGGCGAAAAAGGCGCTCTCGCTGGGAGAGGTGCCCATCGGCTGCGTCATCGAGTACGGCGGGAAGATCATTGGCCGCGGCTACAACCGGCGGAACACCGATCACAGTACGCTGTCGCACGCGGAGATCACGGCGATCCGGAAGGCGTCGAAGGAGCTCGGCGACTGGCGGCTGGACGACTGCACGCTGTATGTGACGCTGGAGCCGTGCCAGATGTGCGCGGGGGCGATCGTGCAGGCGCGTGTTCCTCGCGTGGTCATGGCGTGCATGAACCCGAAGGCGGGCTGCGGTGGTTCGATCCTGAACCTGCTGCAGATGAAGCAGTTCAATCATCAGGTCGAGGTGAAGCGCGGCGTGATGGAGAAGGAATGTTCGCAGATGCTGAAGGATTTCTTTAAGGATCTGCGGGAGCGCATCAAGCGCGGCGAGGATGGTGAGAACGATTGAGGATCGCAGGAATGCAGAAGACGACGCTGCTCGATTTCCCCGGGAAGATGGCGGCGATCGTATTTACCGGCGGGTGTAATTTCGCCTGCCCCTACTGTCATAATTCGGAGCTGATCTCCTGGGGCGATGACGTGCCACTCATGGCGGAGGACGAGGTTTTCGCCTATTTGAATAAACGAAAGAATGTGCTCGAAGGACTCGTGATCTCGGGCGGCGAGCCGACGTTGCAGCGCGGGCTGGAGGATTTTATCCGCAGAGTGCGCGACCTCGGGTACCTGATCAAACTGGACACGAACGGGACGACGCCGAAAGTCCTCATGGATCTGTGCGGGAAGGGCCTCATCGATTATGTGGCCATGGACGTGAAAGGCCTAGACAGTCTGTGCCCGCGTATCTGCGGGCTCACGAAACTGGATCCTGCTGCGCAGAATGTACTGCAGGCCAATATGCAGGAGAGCATCGACTACCTGCTGACCGGCAGAGTGGCTTACGAATTCCGCACGACGCTGGTGCAGGGCCTCCATACCGCCGCTGACGTCGAAGGGATCGCTGCCCGCATCCGTGGCGCATCGGCCTACTTCCTGCAGAACTATCGCGAGAGCGAGACCGTTTTGTGCAAGGACGGACTTTCGCCTTTTAGCCGGGAGCAGCTGGAGCAGTTCCTGGCGATCGTAAAGAAGTATGTGCCTGTGGCGCAGATCCGCGGGTAGGATGGCAGGAAAAACGAGAGAAAGATATGTAAAACGAGCCGGGATCCAGAAGGATCCGGCTCGTTTTTATGATGTGATTAATTGTAAGGAGGACGATTAGAGTAATTGTCGGGTTGTCCGAACAGCAGATCATGCACATGTTCCGAGTAAAGAGTATATTCTTCATCATTGACGTCTTCATAACGGTATAACAACGGATAGATTACGACATCCTTTTCCGTGAGGTGATTTTCTGAAAGGATTTTTTTGGCTTCATCAATACCGATGTAAAGGGTCAGATCGGACGGGTTCGTTTTTTCAGGCTCCACTGGAAACGCAGTACTGTTATTCTGTCTAAAAATGGAACATACATACTCTCCGGGAGAAGCTTGCCATACATAGATGATCGGAGGTCCTTTATAAATATGCGCATTTTCAAGAAAGTATTGATAAGTTGAACCGTACTGTTCGGAGACCCTTGCTTCCAAGTCAGAATAGGACTTCTCCGTATTTTGAGAAGCGGAGAAGTGTTCTCTTGCAGTCGCTAAACAAAGTTTGTACAGGTCGTTTACATCCCGAAAAGCTAAGGCTTCATTCCAGTACTTTTTGGGAAAACGCCCCATGATACTGCGGTCATAATAATTTCCATCTTCAGGTTCCCAGTAATCAATGACCTCATAAGTCGAGAGGTCGCTGCCGTTTTGGGGTGTGTGGAAGGTGATCGCTACGGGAAATGAACCGCCGCGTTCTTCTCGAACGTCCGTTCCATCAAAACTGTATTCTTCATATAAGAGCCAAGTGTAGACGCAGGTCGTATCATCCGATCGTTCCACTCCGAACACGTCATAAGCGGCAGTCGGGAAATATCCATCATTGTAATAATTGTAATTGTGTTTTCTGACGGCCAGATCCATAGAAGCACGAAGTTTAGCGGATAACTGTCTGTTGGGAGCCTTCGGGTCTGTCATCAGGCAGCCCGTAAAAATCAAGCAGGCGACGAGAGACAGAGACAGGATCCAGAAGGTCGGTTTTTTATAATTCAGTATTCCGCGGATTCGTTTTTTTACACCGTTTTCACCGAAAGCTAGAGGACAGGCAGAGATCCATTTTCGGGATACACTGCAATCAAGTAAGGCTTGCGAATAAGCGGCTACGTCCTCGCGTTTCATTTTCCGAATGACCTTTTCGTCGCAGGCCATTTCGATATCCCTGCAAAGGAGAATAAACGCGACCCAGCAAAGGGGATTGAACCAATGGATCATTAACAGCAGGAACCCCAGAGGTTTCCACCAGTGGTCACGACGTTGCAAATGCGCTTTTTCATGGAGGAGCGCGAGGTCGAGATCACGTTCGGAAAGAGAGGAGGGGACGTAGATCACAGGGTGGATCAATCCGAGAATAAAAGGTGAGCGGATCTCATCGCAGGCACGAATGTGATCACGGATCGGTACAGAGGCCGAGACGAGGACCTTAATGCGGATCCAGCTGATCAGGGCATAGATCAGCAAAAGGAGGCAACCGGAGAGCCAAATGATCTCTGCGATCGGAAGCCATTCTGACAGAGGATTGCCCCATTCGACAGAGTGCGCTTTATATACTTCTTGCACGAACGCGTCAAAAGCATGATCCAAGGGCTGAACGCCGGAGTTGATCGTCGGAACTGAATAATGAACCACTCCCGAGGGAATCGTCTCTCTGCTGGGGATCAAGCTGAAAAGACTCTGAATTGAGAACGGGCAGATCAGGCGAACCGCAACCAGGGCCCAAAGAGCGCAGGTCAACCATTTAGGAGCTTTCTTCAGAAGGAGCCGTAGAAGTATCACAGCAAGGATCATCCATGCACCGGTAATACTCATATTGATTAGTTTTATAAAGAACGCATTCATTTTCATCCCTCCTTTTTGAAGGAATCTATCATCGCTTGGATTTCTTCCACATCCTGGCTGGACAGTTTTTTTCGGGAGACAAATGCGGCTATGAAGGCGGGCAATGACCCTCGATAGGAGTCCTCAACGATCCGCTCGCTCTTTTCCGAATAGAATTCATCTCGGGAAACGAGCGACACAACGATCCCGTTGCGATTTTCCAAAACGCCCTTTTCACACAATTTTCGAAGTACAGTATAGGTAGTAGGACGTTTCCAGTTCAGTTCTTTTTCACAGATCTTAGCCAAATCTCCGGAGGCGATCGGTTCGTGTTTCCATACGATATCAGCAAAACGTTCTTGTACGGCGCCTAGGTCAAACTCTTTCATAATGGGCTCCTTTCATCCTGTTTATTCGAGTAAACTACAAGCTTAGTTTATCCGAATAAACAAGATTTGTCAAGGGGTTTTTCAGAAAAAAACGCCGCGATCATCCGAATGCGATGATCGCGGCATTGTTATTTATCGTGAAGCGACTGATCGGGAACGAACGGGCATCTTACAGAAGTTCGAGCCTTAGCAGTCCACAGTCTAAATGTGACAAAAAGAACCGTCCCCGGTGTCACGCCATAAAAGAACCGTCCCCGGTGTCACAGTTGTGCCACCGGTGTGAACCCGGCGGTTTTGTTGAATTTCATGTTGTGCTCGAAGGCGCAGACGAAATCGGACGGGTCAATGCGTTCGAAGTTGATGTTCTGGAAGCCGTCGCGTTCGAACATGACGGAGAGAATGGTGAATTCTTCATCATTGCCCGTGGCGGTGTTTAACATCAGGTCGGTCGCATGGATGATCACGGTATCGACCGGGAGGGCGGCGAAGACTTCGCGCGCGACGCGGATGGAGCAGCTGCAGACGTAGTCCTGCATGATATCGAAGTACTCGGTCTTCGTCAGGGCCTTCGTTGTGGCGGTCTGGTCTTTTGCGAATACGATCGCCTCCTCGGGCAATACATCGTGGAATTTCACGGTGAATTCTACTTCCACGCGGGAGGGTTCGTCGGTGGCGAATTCAAAATCGCTGCCGAACATGCTCAGATCGGCAAAGGGTTGTGTTGCTTCGATGACGGCCAGATAGGCGTCTTCCTGTCCCTTCACGACCTGTTCGGAGAAGTTGTGAATGGTCAGCCACTGATCATATTCGGGGGTGCCGGCAGCGGGCGCCGGGATGTTATACGAAGCGATCCAGTCCATGGGCGGATCGCTTTCTTTATGGAAACCACGCAGGGTCTGGACGTAGGCCTCGTATTCGGCAACGGCTTTCTTCGCCTCTTCGAGTTCCTTTGCGCTCACTTTCGAGTTTTTATCGCTCGCCTTGCGGCTTCCGGTCTTGCTGCCGCCTAAGTTCTGCGAGTAGGAGATGCCGGTTCCCGGGATGCTGAAGGTCGCAGTCTTGCGACCGGTCGGGCTCATGGAAACGCGGGCCCCTTTCACGCCGGCGCTTAAACCCACGCCGTTTTTGCTTAAGTTCAGGCTGACGCCTTTACAGAGTTTGATCGTTTTTCTGAAATTAAATCCCATAAGTATATTCAGCGACGGAAGGTCGCGCTCCTTTCATGCATCGCCCGGAGAACGGAATCGATGTACTTTGTCTATTTTACCATACGAGGCGAGATTTGCATAGCGTTGGGTCATGAAAGCAGGCTTCAGATAACCTTAAAACGGTCAATGCGTCAGACTCTTTGTCAGTGTATCCATGTCCTGCATCTGTGCATCAAGCCAGGTGAAACGCTTCGTAAGCCAGGAGCGCAGTTCGTCTACCTTCGCTTTGTATTCTTCGGGCGTGGCCGGCTTTTTCTGGCCGGAGTTTCCACCGCGGGGGTTCTGTCCCCAGCCACCGAAGCCGCCGAAACCACCGAAGCCAGATGCGTTCCACATGCTTAAGTTTGCCGCGCCGCTTTCGGTCAGGAGGGCCTCCATGCGGTCCACGAGGCCGCCCTGTGCCAGCAGGTCGGCAAACACGGTGTCGCGCAGTTCGTGGTAGCGGTCGTAAACACGCTGTACGAACTCGGGATCGCGGATCAGGTAGCGGTACCACTGCTTCCCCTGTGCCTTCGAGAGTGAGCGATAGGTGGTCTGCCAGCGCTCGTAGTACGGCTGAAATTCGATGACCATGCTGCCGCCGGCGCACAGATCGAAGTCCCAGATGGGTCCCATGGTCAGCAGGCCGTCCACGTCCTTATACATAAAGGTGCTTTTGAACATCGAATCGAGGTTTGCGAAGACCTCGGTGAGCAGGAAGAAATCGACGAAGGAGTCTACATTGACCAGATCCTGATAGGAGACGATCCGCCCCTCGTATTCGGTCGTAAAATCGGGCGATGTGATCGCGTCCTCCACCGCCTGCACATAGGTCTGAATGTACGTCCACAGCTCCGAATCGGTTTTCGCGTACTCGGGGCCGGAGACCATGATGGGCTGCCCCAGCTTCGTTTTGAATTTGCTGACTTCGTCGTAGGTGTCGTCCAGTTCCAGCAGGAAGCCTCCGTTTCGCGCGGGCAATGCATCCACGAAATCACTGACGTCGTATTCCTGTCCATTAAACGAAACGGTCTTGGAAGACATCCAGGACAGGTCCTTTGTGAGGGCACCCTCCAGCTGATCTGAGGCATCCTTCAGCTCGGAGTGCGCCTCACAAAGAGTGTCCGCTAAGTCTGCCGCATCGTCCTCCCAGTCGTGGATATCCAGTCGCGCCGGATCCACACGCAGGTGCTCGCAGAGCATGTAGTCGCCCTGGTACTCCCCGTTCAGGTAGAGGGAGACGTGGACGCCGTCCATGGCAGGAAAGCCCATGGCTTTCGCTGTGGAAAATGCTATATCGTTACGCATCAGCGTGCTGTCGTAGTAGTTGGCGAGCAGCACATAATGCTTGTTTTTTCCTGAATTCAGAAGATCGGTCTTTTTGGAAAGCTTGATCTTATAGGGTTTCTTTGCCGCCATCCAGGTGGAATTGCCCCGGCCTTTGATCTGGATATCGCCTGCGTAGGCAGCGATATCGACAGT
This sequence comes from Lachnospiraceae bacterium, assembly GCA_017543445.1. Classification (GTDB taxonomy): domain Bacteria; phylum Bacillota; class Clostridia; order Lachnospirales; family Lachnospiraceae; genus UBA1201. The sequence continues at coordinate 37,297 of JAFYGB010000010.1, forward strand.
GCTGTCTTCGTCCGGCGTCAGGTTCATGGTGGCGTTGATGTAGACATCTTTACTCGCGATCTCACGGTTGTTTTCCGTTTGGATGGAGAGGATGGGCAGGCCGTAGGAGGCGAGGCTTGCAGGTTCGGGAGCGACGGTTTCTGCCGGGGTGGACGGTTCTGTCGCAGGAGAGGAATCTTCCGCGGTGACCGATTCGGCGGTGGAAGGTTCCTGCGATACGTTTTCGGATGCGGCAGCGGTGGTCGAAAGGTTCGGAGCCGTCGTCTGCATTTCTTCCGTGGATGCATACGAAGAAGGCTCCGGCGCCACCGAAGCGGTGGGCGCCGAAGCATCCTGTGAAGCGTCTGCCCCGCCTGCGCCGGGGGCACAGGCAGTCAGCAGCAGACTTAAGATAAGTGCCGAAAACCTTGCGGTCTTTTTACTTGTGTTGCGCTTCATTTAGTGAATCCATTTCTCCGTAAAGGTATCCGCCAGGGGATCCTTGTTGACATCGAGGGCGAAAACGGAGGTCTTCAGATCATTCAGATCTACGCCTTCGACCGGCTCGCCGTAGATGCGGTCTTTGATGAATGCTGCGAGGTAGTTGATATCCTCGGCGATCACGGCGTGACCTTCCTTATGGATGTTGATGGCGATGTTGTCCTTAAGACCCAGGAAATCAAAGATCTTTGAGGATGCCAGATAGTTCATCCACATGGAGGGAGCATTGACCCAGTCCTCACTGATGCAGGAACCGATGATGAAGAGGTAGCGGCCGTCTTCGGCAACCAGGCTCGCCAACATGTGCTGGTCGAACGGAAGCGCCTCGGCAGAAGCGAACTTTCCGAAGTTGTCGTTGAACCAGCCCTTTTCATCGTTGGACTGCAGGGAGCCCAGAGGCTCGTTCGCGGTGTAGGTCACGGCCGAACCCGCGCCCTTCGAAGAGAAGTCGTAGGTCTTGCCTTCCGACATATAGCGGAACAGGGCCAGGCCGCCGGCACCAGAGCAGGAAGGCATGACGATCTTGAAGCGCTTTTCAAACGCGCCGCAGACGGCTGCCGCCTTACCCCAGCGGGATACGCCGGTGATGATGGTGTTTTCTTTGTTGATCGAGAGTTCGGCATCTGCGCCTGCATAGAGGGCGTCGAGCACCTTGCTGCATCCCCAGGACCATGCCATCAGCACGCCGGTCTGCTCCTTCCAGGAAGTGCCGTAGGGGTACAGATCGTAGAACGCGCCTTTGTGCTCGGAGTTATCCGAAGCCACGGGGTAGCTGTAGCCGTCCATGGTGATGACGGCGATGCCGTTCGCGAGCGCGGTCTCCTCGCTGATGCCCGCGTGCATGCCGACCAGAACGGGATAACCGCCGGCCGGAGCCTCGGTCTTCGGGATAGAAACGGTCGCGGTCACGGTCGCTTTCGCGCCCGTGCTCTTACGGGTAATGTTCATGGTGAGCTTGTTGCCGTCCAGCGCGTAGGTCAGCTCCTCATCCGACCCGTCGCGCCATACGCCGTACATATAGTACTGGTACAGGTTGGCGATCTCTTCGGCGCGTTTTCCCCAGTCTTCCTTGCTTTCGATCTTGGTTCCGTCGAGCATCACGAAGGGATCCGCGAGCTCGGAAACCAGAGGAAGCTTTGCGGGAGCGGTAAAGCCGCTGCCGTCGTCGAGCTTGGTGAGTGCTTCCTGAATAGAAGCAACAGCTGCATCGATGGTCTCCTGGGTCGCGCTTTCGTCACCGATCAGTGCCTTCGCCTTCGTTACTTCGTCCGTAACGACTTCGGGGTTCACATACACGGTGAGATCCATCTTTTCGACGGTTGCGATCAGGTTCTCTAAGCGGCGCGTGGTGACGGAGGTCTCTCCGCCGACCTTGCCTTTCAGGACAATGCTGCCCATGACCGAAGGGTTGGACCAGGCATTGCCCGTGGAGTCGAAGAGGTTGATGGTGCCTAAACGGCTGCCGGAGGCGCCGGCGTCATTGACCTGGAGCTCGTAGCCCAGGACCATGTCGTTTTGCGGGGTCTCGTTGAAGTCGATGGCGCTCTCGACGATGAAGCCGATCACTTCACCGGCGGCGTTTTTATACGGCGCGGTCGCGGTGGTGAAACGACTGATGTCGCCGTGGTCGGCGCTCTTTTCGTTGTCAAAGTTCACGCGGTACTGCACGTCATCTGCCCCATAGGAAGTCGCTCGGTCGTGGAGTTCATCGAGGAAGATCTCGATGGAATCCTGCTCATAGGCGTTCCCGCTCTTCTTATTCAGAACGGGGTCCGTCACCAGCGCCAGCGTGTACAGGCTGTGGTCGTCCCAAAGGGTTTTCGCGGTAAATGATGCGGCCACAGAGGGAGAACTTTTGATCTCAGGAGAGACGATGCCGGCGAGTGCCCAGACGTCGTCGATCTCTCCGTCGATCTTCGGTGTCCCGTAGTTGACGATCACGTTACCGTCTGCATCATTTTCTGCGGTTGGCTCAGGCGCAGTGGTGGGTGCTTCGGTAGGCTCTTCAGTCGTTGCCTCGGTCGGCGCTTCGGTTGCTTCCGCCGTAGTTGGCTCTGCCACGGTGGAGGGAACCGGCGTTTCGGTCGCGGTCGTCTCTGCGGGGGTGGTGGTTTCTGCGGAAGGACTGCTGCTTCCTTCTGCAGAGGTCGCCTTGGGATCGCTGTTTCCGCATCCGGTGACTAAGCTAGCGGATAACATCACACACGCCAAGGCTTTTGTGTGTTTCTTCATGGTTGCCCCTTTCTCCGGTTTCCCGGATCTTACTATTAAATTGTATCGGACGATTTGAATAAATCCGTCTTGCTTATTATACCATAGTTTGGGAAAATGGGGGGCTGAAAATTGCGGGCTATCGACCGAAAAGAAAACCGCGATGTTGGATCCCTTCAGTCACTATAGTTTATGCCTTAATGAAAGATACCCCGTTTTGGTAACCCTGATGTTCGAGGTGTTTTGAAATTCATATTACGATCCGAGCAAATTCTGGCCTGCAAACATCATGTGCTTCAATCAATAATTGCTAAATAATTTCAGAGAACGCGCAAAAAAATAGTTGACGAATCAGATAGGTGGGGTATACAATATAATCATCTTGAAATATGTCATATCGCGGTCAAATGACAAATAACAGAAATACTTGAATAAACAGGAGGAATGTATTAAAATGAAAATGTTGCGAGAAGGTATTAAACGTATTGTATTGTTTGTGATGGCAGTTGCAGTTACTATATCCGCAACTACACCGGAAAAGGCAGAGGCACTCTCTCCGATGGCGGTATACACTGGCGCGTCACGCTACCAGGCATTTAGTTACGATTTGGCCAACTATAATGTTGCATGGATGCCCGATTACGTGCGTGTTCCAATCGTGAGTAACGCAGGTGGGGTACTTGGTGTTTACCATATTGTTTGTGGTTTGGCTAGAGCTAAAGGGACTGACAATTATATTTTTATGGTTAGGCAATTAATGGAACCCTCTATTTTGTCGGTTCGCTATAAAAAAGCCTCGGGAAATAAATATACTTATGCATATGGTTTGAGCGAGTATTGCGGTTTTGTTAGTGTTCTTCCTGGTCTGGATGATTGGACACCTAAAACTAAACCGTCTGAAAATAAGATCAGCGTGAGCCTTGCTGCAGATGGTGCAAAATCGGTAGGCTTGTCATATGATATCGTGAAATCGGATCTCTCGATGTCATCTCTCTGCAGTAGCTCTCAGGGCCTTTATGGTATGATTTATGACTATGTAGTCCATGTAGTCAATCCATTTTATAGCAATAAATATTTCCGGGAGCAAAGTGATCAAAACTGCATGGCGTTATTTCACTCAAATAAATCGACCATAAATATACAGGTAACATATGAGGCTCGTTTTGGAGCGAGTAGTACCGCTTCGGCTAATGCCATTGATGTGTATAAAAATGCGATTTATAGTAAATCCGGTAATATGACGTTATGTTTTCCCGCTATTCCGAAGAATTAACTAAGGATATGAACACAGGTGAAACAAATGAATAAAAAATCACACAGTCGGTTATGGCTGATTGTAGGTATACTGTCTGTCTTGATTATCAGCGGTATTTTTGTATACTTCCTGACTAGGAACGATGAGACAATTAAAGATGAGGGCGCTTATTATTTGAATAATGAGGTTGATTTTGCGTGTTTGGTCTATGGCGACAATTACAACATGGGAGAATTAAACCACGAAAGGGTAACGTCGATAGACACGGAAACGGTTCTGCGAGATAATGATTATGTTTACCTTCTTATGTTTGATATGAGCGGAGAGGGAAATATTACCAAAGAAGATGCATTTCGATTAGTTAAACTTGCGGATGAAAATACGAATTTTAACTTCTTCTATGTGGGGAGAAGCGCTATGAAGTATTTTCAGGAAGCTCGTGGACAAACAACATCTATAGTGCCCGATAATCTTGTTTTGGGGTATTGTTTTGAACGGGTCGGACATTTTGGTTCGGTTGGATTATGGACTGAAAGTGACATGAATAATCCTAATTGTATTCCGGAGGATGATATTCCACAGGTTATAGAACTGGTAATGTTGAGTATAGTAAAAGAGAATGAGAAATAACCATTGACTGAATGTCAGAGGCATAGTATATGCCTCTGACATTCTATAGTGAGGGAGAGAAAATGATACTCAAAACAGAAAACCTTACAAAGATATATCGGGGAAAAAAACGAGAAACGGTAGCCGTGTCATCGTTGTCAATGGTTTTTCCCGAGAAGGGTTTGGTGTTTATCAATGGCATCAGCGGTAGCGGAAAAACGACGCTGATGAATATGTTATGCGGAATTGATAGACCAACATCCGGCTCAATATATCAGGATGAAAAAGATGTGACGCATCTATCCCAAAAGGAGTGGGATCAGCTTCGAAACACTCAAATAGGTATCGTCTTTCAGGATTTTAATCTTCTGGAGGATATGACTGTGGCCGAAAACCTGATGCTGCCGTTGCGGATACAAACGTATGAGGAAGCGAAGGCGCAAGAACAGGTTCTGAAAGTCTTGGAATATGTGGGATTGGAAGAGTTCAAGGGAGCCCTTTGCGGTCAGTTGAGTGCCGGTCAGAAGCAGCGAGTGGCAATTGCGCGTGCTATCATCAAGAATCCCCAAATCGTGCTTGCTGATGAGGCAACTGGCAATTTGGATCCGGAAAATGCGCGCGAGATATTGCGGCTCTTTGACCGTATCTCAAAGCAGTGCTTAGTGGTGCTGATTTCACATGATTGGCATGCGGCCGATGAGTTTGGAGATCGTATTATTACACTTTCCGAGGGGAAAGTTATCGAAGACAAAGATAACAGCAAGAACAAACTTCTGTCAGAAGATACTTACGAAGTGGAAGTGGAAGTCCAGGGCAAAACGGAGAAGTATCCGCTGAATCAATTTGACATGAAACAACAGGTGATCCGGAAAGCCCAGTGGAACGGGACATTTTATGAGAGCCTTAACGGACGTTTCAAGGTTGAGAAGAAAGACTCTTTAGAAGATAAATCAGAGGAAACTTTGGTATTGGGATCTATGGAGAGTCGAAGACTTCCGGGTGTAGCGTCTTTCAAACAGGCGGTGTATTTGGTTCGGCATAGCAAGGGGAAGATGGCCTTGGCCCTGATCCTTTCTGCTTTTCTGTCTACATTGTTTTTCTTCACAGTGCTTCTGGTGAATAATGACTACAGTATAGCTGTTTCAAAATATATTCAAAGCGTAGACGAAGATGCGTTTGAGATGGTTCGGAAGAACGACGGGAGCGAAGAGTCAGTTCCGGAAAGTAATGGAAAGGCTTTTATAGAAGGATTGAGTACTGCTTCCGAGGGCAATTATCTTAAGCAGGAGTGGAAACTGCAGGTTTTCGCACAGGTTGTGAATACCAGCGAGACCGATGAGGATGCCGGATTGGAACTGTTGGAAGAAGGTGAGGACTATTGGAACGCTCAAATACTCTTCGCTGATGCAATCATTCCTAGCGGGGTTATATTCAGTGATGGAACCGGACCTCAACAAATCGGAGAAGCAGCGATTACGAAAGAGTTGGCTGAAAAACTTGATGTCAAGGTTTCCGATGCGATCCACACCGCTATAGGAGATCTGACTATATGCGGTTTATTTGAATTAACGGATGCTTCAGGGTCGGAAAAGATCCTTCTGTCAAAGGCTCAGGTCGCCGATAAAGCCGGAAAAATAACGTCCGTTGCACTTTCTGCACTGGATGTGACTTGGGCGGCGACGGCGCATGATTTTGCGGAGAGAGTAATACTGGCAGGTTCGACCGAGAATATAACAGAAGAAGATCTCACTTGGGGACGCATGCCGACTGCGGAGAATGAAGTTTTGATTTCCGATGAGAAGGCCATGGGGTACGGTGACTATATAAACGACGCATTTCCCGTTCATTTCCGCCTTCCGGACTTGTATGACGCAAAGTACGAAGGAAAATACGACAATCAGATCAACCTGTTTGATCGAATGGGAAAAAAGGTTGACGTAGTAGGTATTTACGTAACCGGAAGTGAAACGAGTTATTCCGAGGTTTTGTTCGTGCCTGAGGTCTTTGATTGGATATCAGATATATATGAAGAGTATTATTCCTTTACCGGATGCTTATATATTCCGAATGATAATATGATGAAGCAGGTTCAAGATTTGACGGAGAATGGGTATCGAATAAATGATGATCGGTGTGCGTCGATCTATTCATATCGCAACATGACGATCGCGGTGAAGGACGCTTTGTATACGATTTTGGCTGTGCTGTTTGTGATGTTGACATTTATTTTGATTGCATTCCTGGGATACAGCGTAAAGGACCAGTCGAGAAGAATCGGAATCCTCAGAGCCATCGGCGTGCAAAGTAGGGACATCCGTTGTATATTCCTTTGGAATTCCGTGCTTATTTCAATAGTTTCGATCTTTCTCGCTGATCTTCTTACATTGGGAGTATTCCGCTATTTGAATCATATGAGGACATCACTGGCGGACAATAATGGATTGCATATCGATGTATTTACTCCGAATGTGGGACTTCTCATAGGAGCATCCGTTGTGGTTCTGGTAATATGTCTGTTAGTTACATATATTCCTTTAGCGATCATGTCGAGAAAGAAAACGATACAGTTGCTTCAAGACCGATAACCAATACAACTGAATTGAATATTATTAGTATCAAAGTGAAAGAGAAAGAACCGGTACAAGGAGAGTACCGGTCCTTTTTCATTCGTATTATATTATTCTGTCGTGGTCGGAAGGGGAGACACACCGTCTTCCTCTTCCGGTTTTTTCAGGATCTCTTCCAGTGTGTGCCATCCTAAAACGGCGCATTTTACACGGGTGGGCATGTGGGAAACGTCGCGGAGGCAGATGGCTTCGTCGAGCTCCTCGAGTTCGTCTTCCTCCGCCTCGCCCTTGATCATCCGCAGGAAAATGTCCTTTAGACGCAGGGCCTCTTCGGTCGTTTTACCGAGGATCAGGTCGAGCATGATGTCGGCGCTGGCCTGCGAGATGGCGCAGCCGGTCCCCACGAAACTGCCTTCCTTGATGACGCCGTCTTCAATGGTCAGCTGAAGCAGGATGTCGTCGCCGCAGGAAGGGTTCACCCCACGCTTCCAAACGCCGGGGTTCGGAAGGGGATGTTTATTGTACGGGTGCAGATTATGCGCCGTTAAGATCTCGTTGTAAAAGGTACGATTATCCATGGATACTCCTTAGTCGTTGTAGCCCATCAGGCTGCGGATGCGGGATACTGCGTCCGCGAAACGATCGATTTCTTCAAAAGTGTTGTAGAACATCAGGCTGGCACGGGTCGTGGAGGGGATCTCCATGTACTGGTGCAGCGGCTGCGTGCAGTGGTGGCCGGCACGGACGGCGATGTTGGCGTCTGCCAGGATCGCTGCCACGTCGTGCGGGTGCACGTCGTCGATGGTAAATGTCACGATGCCGTGGTGATCTGCCGCATCCTTCGCGCCGACGATATTCACGTGCGGGATCTGCTTCAGTGCGTCGATCGCACGTGCGGTCAATGCATCCTCGTGCGCCAGAGCCGCAGCGCGGTCCATTGCATTCAAGTAGCGGATCGCTGCGCCCAAACCAACGGCGCCGCCCGCATTGACCGTGCCCGCTTCAAACTTATGGGGCAGGGGAGCGTAGGTGGTGTCCTCTAAGGTCACATACTCGATCATCTCGCCGCCCGTCAAAAACGGCGGCATTTTCTCGAGAAGTTTTGTCTTACCATAGAGCACGCCGATGCCCATGGGTGCGAGCATCTTGTGACCGGAAAATGCCAGGAAGTCTACGTCGAGCTCCTGCACGTTCACCGGCATGTGGGCAATGCTTTGCGAAGCGTCCGCAACAAAGACGGCGCCGGCCTCATGCGCGGCATCGATAAACGGTTTCAGGTCGATGGCGCGGCCGAACACGTTCGACATCTGCGTCATCGCTACGATCTTCGTTTTGGAACTTAGGAGAGATTTGAACTCCTCCAGAGAGAAATAACCCTCCCGGTCGGGGTGGAGGTAGCGTACGGTCGCGCCGATGGCGCGTGCGGTGTGCTGCCACGGGAGCATGTTGCTATGATGCTCTGCCACGGTGGAGATGATCTCATCTTCAGCGGTCAGGCCGCGTCCGAGACTGTAAGCCAGCAAATTCAAGCTTTCGGAAGCATTGCGCGTGAAGATGACTTCACAGGAGTCGGCTGCGCCGATGAATTCGGCACACAGTGAACGTGCCTCTTCGTAAGCGTTCGTAGCGATATTCGACAGTTCGTACAGACCGCGGAACGGGTTCGCGTTCTGCTCGCGGTAAAACTGCTCCACAGCGGCCAGGACTTGCACAGGCTTCTGGGAGGTGGCGGAATTATCCAGATAGGCGAGCGACTGCCCGTCGATCAAAGGGAAATCCTTACGGATCTTATTAACGTCAAATGTTGATCTCATAGCTACCTCATATGTAGGAAAACCGGAAATCATCCGGTCGTATGGTAAGAATAATGTCAGGATCAAAAAGAGTTTCGTCTTTTCGACCCTGACATTATAACATATCATAGTTAAATAATTCAATACTTACGATTCGGCGATGGTTTCATCCTCGGAAACGAGGCTGAGCAGTTCGCTGCGAAGAGGGCTCTCCGGGATGTGGCGGATGACCGAAGCCATACGTCCGTCAGCAACCATCTTATATGCGTCTCCTTCGCTCACGCCGCGCGCCTCGAGATAGAAGAGGATCTCTTCTGCCAGGCGGCCCAGCGTCGCGCCGTGCTCACCTTCGACATCCTCTTCACCGCAGAGGATCAGAGGGGAAGTGAGGTTCACGACGGTGTCGTCCATCAGCAGCACGTCTTCCTTCTCGGAACCGGATGCGCCCACGCAGCCGCGGATGAAATCGATGGTGCCGCGGAAGTTTTTGCGGGTCGTGCCGCGCAGAACGCCGTTCGAGTAGATCTCGCCGTTCGTGTTCTTACCTGTGAAGCGGATCAGATAACTCTGGTCAATGTCGCTCTCCATGCCGCTCAGGTAGCCGATGTCGTAACGCGCCGAGCTCTTATCGCCCGAAAGCTTCGTCGTGCAGCCTTCATTGACCTCTTTTCCGGAAAATGTCACATGGACGAGTTCGAAGTTTGCCTTCTCGCCGAAATCCGTTCCGACATTTCCGAAGTAGCGGATGTCGTCGGAGAGACGTTTCGCCTCTACCAGTTTCACGTTCGAATGAGCGCGGCCGATGATCTTCACATCCGTGATGGCGGTCACGGGCTTCGTGCCGCGGATATCCAGCAGGATGTTGAGTTCGCTGCCTGCGCCGACGATGAAGCGGTAAACATTCATATAGGAACCGTCCGCAAGGGCCGGCATCGTATCGTAATCCAGAACGATCTCGACATGATTATCGGTCGTATTCTCTGCGATCTCATAGATCACGGGAGCGACCGGAGCATTTTTAGCAACGAAACCATCGAAATCCGGTCCCATGCCGGTCTCGATGCCGTCAAAAGCATCCACCGCGTCGCAGGTGGAAAATGCACCCGAGAACGTCATGGCTGACGGGCCTTCGTTCACGATATTACTAAGAGTTACGTTTTTATGATTGACATTCAACCGGTTCCAGGTCTTCATCGGAAGACGGTTGATGATCATCTTGTTTTCTTCCATAGCTGACCTCCTAACCGATACTTCCGACCATTTCGAGCCGGATCAGATTGTTCATTTCGATCGCGTATTCCAGCGGCAGTTCTTTGGAGACATTGTCCGCGAAACCGCTGACGATCATGGTACGAGCTTCCTCTTCAGACATGCCGCGGCTCATCAGGTAGAAGACTGCCTCATCACTGATGCGGCCGATCTTTGCTTCGTGACCGACGTCGGCGTCCTGGGTGCGGACATCCATAACAGGAACCGTATCGGAACGGCTTTCGTCATCCAGCATCAGAGAAGCACAGTCCGTCGTGGACTTCGCGTTTTTCGCGCTATTCTGGATCTGAACCACGCTGCGGAACGTGGAGTAGCCGCCGCTCTTGGAAATGGACTTGGAGCTGACGATGGACTTCGTGTCGCGGCCGATGTGGACCACCTTCATGCCGGTGTCGAGGTTCTGTCCCTCTCCGGCAAATGTGATGCCGGTGTACTCCAGAGAGGAGCGGTCGCCCTTCAGAATGGTCATTGGGTACAGATAGGAAACGTGGGAACCAAAGGAGCCGGAGACGAATTCCATCCGTCCACCCTCCTCGATCAGGGCACGTTTGCTGTTTAAGTTATACATGTTTTTCGACCAGTTCTCGATGGTCGAATAACGAAGGCGTGCGTTCTTCGCAACAAAAAGCTCAACGGCTCCGGCGTGGAGGTTGGCGATATTGTACTTCGGCGCGGAGCAGCCTTCGATGAAATGAAGGTCAGCGCCCTCGTCTACGATGATGAGCGTATGCTCGAACTGGCCGGCGCCCGGCGCGTTCAGACGGAAGTAGGACTGAAGCGGAATCTCGACCTTTACGCCCTTCGGAACGTAAACGAAAGAGCCGCCCGACCATACTGCGCCGTGCAGAGCCATAAACTTGTGGTCATAGGGAGTGAGGAGCTTCATGAAATGCTCCTCGATCATGGGAGCGTATTCGCCGTGCAGTGCAGACTCAAGGTCCGTGTAGATAACGCCCTTCGACGCAACCTCTTCGCGGATGTTGTGGTATACGAGCTCGGAGTCGTACTGTGCGCCTACGCCGGCCAATGAATCCCGCTCGGCCTGCGGAATGCCGAGTTTCTCAAAGGTTTCCTTTATCTCCGCGGGAACTTCTTCCCATTTTGCGGTCATTTTTGTGTTCGGACGGACATAGGTAACGATGTCGTCCATATTCAGTCCGTCGAGGGAAGGACCCCAGTCCGGAATGTCCTGCTTGTAGTACAGGTCCAGACATTTCAGACGGAATTCCCGCATCCACTCCGGGTCATTCTTCTCCTTTGAGATCGTTTCCACGATCTCGGGAGTCAGGCCCTCACGGACTTTATAATAGTGTTCGTCATCGTAGCCGTAACGAAAGTCGTATAGGCTGCGATCGACGTCTTCAACTTGTGTTTTTTCTTTCATAGATCGTCCTGTTCTAGCTTTCGTAAAGCGTGATCACTTCAGATACTTCTCAAATCCGTTTTCATTGATCTCGTCGACCAACTCACGGCCGCCGGTCGCAACGATGCGTCCGTCCACCAAAACGTGGGTATAGTCTACATGTAAGGATTCGAGGATCTTCGTGCTGTGGGTAATGATGATCATGGCGCCTTCGCCGGATTCGTGGAAGTCGTGAACGCCGCGGGAAACGGTGCGCACTGCATCGATATCCAGACCGGAGTCGGTCTCATCGAGGATGGCCAGATCCGGGTTCAGCATGAGCATCTGCAGGATCTCGGCTTTCTTCTTCTCACCACCGGAGAAGCCGACGTTCAGGTCACGCTCCGCGTAGCTGATGTCCATATCGAGGATGTCCATCTTCTCCATCAGTTTACGACGGAAGGGAAGAAGGCGGCTCTTCTCTCCGGTCTTCACATCTACAGAATTGCGGATGAAATTGGAAAGGGAAATACCCGGCACTTCGATCGGACTCTGGAAAGACAGGAACAGACCGCTCTTTGCGCGGTCGCAGACTTCCATATCCAGGAGGTTTTCACCCTTAAAGGTGACGGATCCTCCGATCACTTCGTAGTTCGGATTACCCATGAGGGCATTACCGAGTGTGGACTTACCTGCGCCGTTCGGGCCCATGAGGACATGGGTCTCGCCCTTGCGTACGCAGAGATCGATACCGTGAAGGATCTCATTATCTCCGGCCTTGACCTTGAGATTTTCGATCTTCAAAAGTTCTTCTGACATATATATCTCCATTCTAGGGGTGAAAACCCCGGAAAAACTTCCCGCAGATATGGGGTTTTATGCGGGAAAACTAAAGGTTGTTTAGGAAAACCGTATACAGTATACTAGAAGAACTAACGAAAATCAAGCGAAATCCTACAGATATAAGAAAGAATTAGCGGCTGCTAACCGATATTATATCTTGCATTCACATGTGGAATCCGATATAATAGGGAGAAGGTGTCTTTTGAACTTTTGGTTTCGGGCAGGAGAAACATGGCCCGACGACATCCTAATTGCAGACGTTAAGGAGTTTAGTATGATCAAGTTGTATGACGGCGGCGCATATCTGGTGAACGGAAATACGCTGGTAGCAGACGACGCAGAGGCACAGCAGCAGCTGCAGTCGCTCACAGGAAAAGAGATCGATAAGGAAGCGGCACGTAAGGAGACCATGGCATATGGTATCCTGCAAAACCACAATACATCCGGCGACCCGAAGAAGCTGAAGGTTCGCTTTGATGCATTGACCTCCCATGATATCACGTTCGTTGGTATCATTCAGACGGCACGTGCCAGCGGCCTGGAGAAGTTCCCGGTTCCCTATGTGCTCACCAACTGCCACAACAGCCTTTGCGCGGTCGGCGGTACGATCAACGAAGACGATCACATGTTCGGTCTGTCCTGCGCGAAGCGTTACGGCGGCGTATACGTTCCGCCGCATCAGGCAGTCATCCACCAGTTTGCGCGTGAGATGCTCGCTGGCTGCGGTAAGATGGTCCTCGGTTCGGACAGCCACACCCGTTACGGTGCTCTGGGTACCATGGCGGTCGGCGAAGGCGGTCCCGAGATCGTTAAGCAACTTTTGAATAAGACCTATGATATCAACCTTCCGGGCGTGGTAGCAGTTTACCTGACCGGTAAGCTTCAGCCGGGCGTGGGCCCGCAGGATGTGGCGCTGGCCATCATCGGCGAGGTATTCGCAAACGGTTATGTAAATAACAAAGTCATGGAATTCGTAGGCCCCGGCGTTTCGAACCTCAGTGTCGACACACGTATCGGCATCGACGTTATGACGACGGAGACCACCTGCCTGTCATCCATCTGGCGCACCGACGACCAGGTGAAGGATTGGCTGACCATGCACGGCCGCGCAGACGCGTATAAGGAGCTCGATCCGGGCGCAGTCGCTTACTACGACGGCGTAGTTTGCGTAGACCTTTCGACGATCAAGCCTATGATCGCGATGCCGTTCCATCCGAGCAACACCTACACCATCGACGAGGTCAATGCGAACCTCTCCGACATCCTCTCAGAAGTCGAGAAGAAGGCGAAAGTCAGCCTCGGGGATAAGGTTCCGTATTCTTTGCATGATAAGATCCGCAATGGCCGTCTCTATGTGGAGCAGGGCGTGATCGCCGGCTGCGCAGGCGGTGGTTTCGAGAACCTCTGCGACGTAGCAGATATGCTCGACGGACAGAGCATCGGTGCGGATGTATTCTCACTTTCCGTATATCCGGCTTCCCAGCCGATCTTCCTGGAACTGATCAAGAACGGTGCTGCCGCGAAGTTGATGGCTACGGGCGCAACGCTTCGTACCGCATTCTGCGGACCTTGCTTCGGTGCAGGCGACGTTCCGGCAAATAACGGCCTGTCCATCCGTCATTCGACACGTAACTTCCCGAACCGCGAGGGTTCGAAGGTTACCGCAGGCCAGATCGCATCCGTTGCACTGATGGATGCGCGTTCCATCGCAGCGACCGCGCTGAATAAGGGCTTCCTGACCCCGGCGACGGACATCGATGTGAACTACACAAAACCCAAGTATTTCTTCGATAAGACCATCTATGAGAACCGTGTATACAACGGTTTCGGTAAGGCAGATCCTTCGGTTCCGATCACTTTCGGCCCGAACATCAAGGACTGGCCTTCCATGGTCGCTCTTACCGATAACTTAGTCCTGAAGGTAGTTTCCGAGATCCACGATCCCGTTACCACGACGGACGAACTCATCCCTTCGGGTGAGACTTCTTCGTATCGTTCCAACCCGCTCGGCCTGGCTGAGTTTACATTGTCCAGAAAGGATCCTGCTTATGTCGGTAAGGCAAAGGCTGTCCGCGCGGACGAGGAGAAGCGCAGAGCAGATGCTTCCCTTAGCGGCGTAAGTGCCGAGGCAGCAGCTGCGATCGCGGCGATCCAGACGAAGTTCCCGAACGTATCCGCAGAGAACACCGGTATCGGTAGCACGATCTACGCTGTGAAGCCGGGCGATGGTTCCGCACGTGAGCAGGCAGCTTCCTGCCAGAAGGTGCTCGGCGGCTGGGCAAACATCGCGAAGGGTTACGCTACAAAGCGTTATCGTTCCAACCTGATCAACTGGGGCATGCTGCCCTTCACCTATCCGGACGAGGCACTTCCGTTCGAAAACGGCGACTACCTCTTCGTTCCGAATGTACGCCAGGCCATCGCTGAGAAAGCGACCGAGATCCCGGCTTACGTTGTGAAAGACGGAGCATTGACCGCGTTCACCTTGAACATGGGTGAACTGACCGACGATGAGAGAAAGATCATCCTCGACGGCTGTCTGATCAACTTTTATCGCGAATAATCAACTTTTATCGCGAATAAGAGAACAGTCTTGACATAGTTGTATTGAGGAGGCTATTATGAATTTGGTTTTTAAGCGAAAACTGCCCATTCCGAAAGAGATAAAGGAGCAGTATCCGCTTTCGGATGAATTAGCAGCCGTGAAGGCGGCGCGCGATGAAGAGATCCGTAAGGTGTTTACCGGTGAGGACGACCGTTTCGTCGTGATCATCGGACCTTGTTCTGCGGACAATGAAGACGCGCTCAACGACTATCTGCAACGGCTGGCACGCGTTCAGGAGAAGGTGAAGGATCGCCTGATCCTGATCCCGCGTATCTATACGAATAAACCCAGAACCACCGGCGAGGGCTATAAGGGTGTCCTGCACCAGCCGGATCCTTCGAAGGCTCCGGATATCCTGCAGGGCCTGATCGCGATCCGTAAGATGCACATGCGTGCGATCGCGGACACGGGGCTTTCATCTGCGGATGAGATGCTCTATCCCGAGAACTACCGGTATTTGAACGACCTGTTGTCGTATGTCGCGGTCGGCGCGCGTTCCGTTGAGGATCAGCATCACCGCATGACCGCCAGCGGCATGGACGTTCCGGTCGGCATGAAGAACCCTACCAGCGGCGACCTTTCGGTCATGATGAATTCCGTGGTCGCAGCACAGGCGGGGCATAGCTTCATTTACCGCGGATGGGACGTGGAGTCGACGGGAAATCCGCTGGCGCACACGATCTTACGCGGCGCGGTAAATAAACTGGGCCAGACGAGCCCGAACTATCACTACGAAGACCTGCGCTTCCTGTATGAACTTTACCAGAAGCGCGACTACAAGAACCCGGCCTGCGTCGTGGACACGAACCACGCGAATTCCGGGAAACAGTTTAAGGAGCAGATCCGCATCGCGAAGGAAGTTCTGCACAGCCGGAAGCATTCGCCCGACATTTATGGTCTGGTGAAAGGCCTGATGATCGAGAGTTATCTCGTGGAAGGCGCGCAGAAGGTCGGCGAGGGCATCTATGGTAAGTCCATCACGGATCCGTGCCTGGGCTGGGAAGACAGCGAGAATTTGATCTACACCATCGCAGAGATGTGCTAAAGGGAGGCCATCTTTGCGAATGGCATAGGGGGAAGCAGATATGAAACTCAGAACGTTATTCGGCTTGTGTTTGGTCATCCTGGTTTTCGCCTGCGTTTGCGGCTGCGGAAACGATGATAAGAAGGAGACGACCGTCTCGACTGCGGATGCGATCCGCCTCGATGATTCGCTCATCATGAACATGGACCGAAACTGCCAGGCGCTGCTTGCGGAAGAGGAGTTTTATGCGAATGCGGATGAAACCGTGAAGGTCTATGTGGCCGGAAACGGAGACATCACAGTTGAAGGACTGAATTCAAAGAGTTCGAAATTTCTGCAACTTCTGAAGACGTATGTTTATGGAGCGGAGACCGCAACGTATTCGTTTTCTTCCGAGGTGTATCGAAACGGGGAGCCCACGACACTGCAGTATACATTCAACGCCGTGTTGTATGCTTGGTCATCGCAAGTATCTAATCACAACGAAGGCTCCAGATATTACCGGGCGAAATAACAGTGCCCGAAATAGATAGATCACACAAACAGCCGGTCCGGGAGGGGCACGGTGGTATTGTGATCCTATAGAAATCCACAGGAAAGGAGGTTTAAGAGGCCATCGAGGATGGCAGTAGCAGGACAGATCGTTTACGCTCCGTGTGCGAGAAGTACAGATTTAAGGGATGAAGAGAGCGAAACGGTTGGATCCATGACGAGATCCGTCAGTTCTGAGAGCAGGTTAGGGGAAAGGCCGGCTTTTGAGAAATCGGATCATCGAAGAAAACTTTTGGTTTAGACACAGAGAAAATGTGTAAATCTAGGAGGGAAATCTCATGAATGAAAACAAGAAAAGGCGGCTTTTGTCGCTTTTCCTCGTCGTGCTCATGCTCGTTATGATGCTTCCAGTGGAGGGCTTTTCGGAAGTAGTAGACGCAGCAGCAACCATCACGACACAACCGGCGGACAAGACCGCCTCGCCTGGAACGACCGCGACATTTACCGTTGCGGCAACAGGGACAGGAACATTAACCTATCAATGGCAGTCACGAAAGAATGAGTCTGCTGCATGGTCGAATTCCGGCCAGAGCGGCGCGAAGACGAAGACACTTTCCGTAGCAGCGATCGCCGGATTAGACGGCTGGCAGTTCCGCTGCATCGTGACGGATGGAAACGGACAGAAGGCAACATCGAGAGTTGCCACCTTGTATATCAACGTACCGAAGATCACCACACAGCCGAAGAGTACCTATGCAGACGCAGGTACCACGGCGAAATTTACGGTGGCGGCAACCGGTACAGGAACAATTAAATATCAGTGGCAGTCGCGGAAGGATTCTTCGGCGACTTGGTCCAATTCCGGCCAAAATGGAGCGAAAACAAAGACACTTTCCGTTGCAACTTTAGCTGGCTTACACGGTTGGCAGTTCCGTTGCATCGTGACCGATGGAAGCGGAAATACAACAGCATCCGACGCAGCTACTTTGTATGTGAAGCCCGGGTTCGTTACGCAGCCGAAGGACGTAAGCGTGGCAGCCGGGGACACAGCGACATTTACCGTAGTGGCACTGGGTAAGGGAACCTTGAAATACCAGTGGCAGCTGCGTGTGAATGCGACGTCCGCGTGGATCGATTTTGACGAGAACGGTTCGAAGACGGCCACACTTTCTGGACCTACGATGGCTGAATTCAACGGCTGGCAGTTCCGTTGTATCGTGACCGACGCAAACGGACAGAAAGCGATTTCCGACGTGGCGACGATGAACATCATTCCGAAGATCACGTCGCAGCCGACGAACCAGACGGCAGCCGTTGGAGAAACAGCGAGATTTTCCGTGGCAGCGACCGGAACGGGAACCTTGAAATATCAGTGGCAGTCCCGTAAGAATTCTTCTTCCGCATGGTCGAATTCCGGGCAGAGCGGCGCGAAGACGAAGAATTTGTCCGTAGCAGTTATTTCCGGTTTAAGCGGCTGGCAGTTCCGTTGCGTAGTGATCGATGGAAACGGACAGAAGGCCTATTCCGACGTGGCTACCGTGACCATTAAAGCAGCAACAACGAATTATGTGACCTATAAGCAGTTCGGCGCGAAAGGCGATGGTAAGACCAACGACTACGCGGCGATCGTGGCGACGCACGCCTATGCAAATGAGCATAATCTGCCTGTAAAAGCGGACAAGGGCGCAGTATATTATGTAGACAAGATGGACGCCTCGAACCCGAAGGGTGCCATCATTAAAACCGATACCGACTGGACCGGCGCCGAGTTTATCATCGATGACTCGAAGCTGGCGATCGAATCGTACTATTTCGATGATGATGAGTATGAGGAGATGCATGTAACCTATCCGAAGGGATGGGATGGAAAGTGCTTCCTCTTCACGGTCGAAGCAAGCGTTGTTTATCCAAAGACAGCGATCAACTATAGCATCTGGTGGAGAAAAAACAACGGAAAATGGGCATGGTACTACGAAGGAGCGAAGCAGGACGGAGATATCAAGATCTATCTCGGCGTGGACTCTTCGGCAGGATCTTTCACCTTAGATAATTACAAAGTGAACCCGACGACCGCGTATAACATGAAGAATAAGACCTTCACAAAGGATACAACAAAACTGGAGGGACCTTTCACAGAAAAGGCTATGTATTCCCTGCGGACCGAATCCCCGAAGAGATGGGGTAGATTTGGCTGGGGTGGTGCGAACTCCAGCTGTATCCCTCAGCAGGAAACCGTCATCGTTGATAAAGACGGAACCATCGATCCGCTGTCGACACTTCAATGGGATTGGGATCAGATCACCGAGATCCAGAAGAGCTATATTGATGAAAAACAACTCACCGTCAAGGGCGGAAAGTTTACCACGATCGTTAACAAGATGTGGGACAAAGCATACATTTACCGCGGAATCTCGATCCAGCGGTCCAACGTTTTGCTCGATGGCGTAGAGCACTATCTGGCCGGCGAAGAGGCAGAGTATACAAAAGACAGCTTCGGATACAGCAGTCTCTTTCAGAGAGAGGATGTATTTGCGAGATATGGTGCTCCTTACCAGGGCTTCTTCCGTTTGGACCACTGCGCATATGTTACTTTGAAGGATTGCGTATTCTCGAACCGTCACCGTGTGTTCTATATTTACAAACCTTCGACCGGAAAATGGAGTAACGACAGTTCTACAGCGTCGTATGATTTCTATGCGGAATACTGCGTTGGCGTTACACTCGACGGCTGTAAATCCGCAAAGACGATCGATTACACCGTGGATTACGTGAAGGGTCAGCTCGGCATGGGTCCGAAGGTCGATCCGGTTTATGATGTGACCGAGAGCGGCCTCGTCGGTGTTATGGATGACCTCAGATGGGGCGTTACCGGTACGAATTACTGCAAGAGCCTCGTCGTGCAGAACGGCTGTGTGATCAACCGAATCGACGCGCATAAGGGAACCTATGGTCTGACGGTAACGGATTCGACTCTGGGTCATTATGGTGTAGCGGTAGTAGGTTTTGGTAAGCTGACACTCGATAACGTTAAGATCTATTCAGAGTATCTGATCAACCTGAGAAGAGATTTCGGTAGTGCCTGGTATGGCGATGTAGAGATCAACAACGTGTACTGGTATCTTGGAGAATGCTACACGCCGACCATGATTTTTGCAAGTTATCTTCCGGATAAGGGATATGGTTATGATACCATCGATTCCGGCAAAAAGTATTCGGATGGTAAACCGTACTTGTTCTATAGCCAGCTGCCGACGAACGTCACCGTCAACAACCTTACGATTGATGCAAGTGACGTGACTAACTCGGCACTGTTTACCTGTGGATTGGCAGTCTACGAGAATCCGTTCGCATCGACAAAGAAGACGTTCAATGATGCCTTTTTGATGAATCGGGTTAGTTATATGTTCCCGTTGAAACCCACGGAGAATATCCAGTTGAGCAATATAACATTGATCAAGAATCCTTCGTTGGCTAACACTTCATTTACAAAAGTAGGTATCATGAGAGAAGATAAGGATTATCATAGGGAGTACTTCTTCAAGGATACGAAGATGAATAGTGTTACGGTTAAACTTGTCACTTCAGATAAGAAGTGAGCCAAATAAAGGAAGGACAGGATCCATGAATAATAAAAGAATGCGGCTGCTTGCAGCCTTTCTCGCGATGTTCATGGCGCTGGTATCGGTGGCAGGTCTCGGAAACGGGACCTACGCCGCTGCGGCGACACTGACCATCACGACACAACCGACGGATAAAACCGTCACTTTAGGGGACGTCGCTACATTTACGGTGGCGGCGACCGGATCCGGGACGCTCACGTATCAGTGGCAGTCCCGCAAAGACGCCTCCTCGAACTGGTCGGATTCCGGCCAGAGCGGAGCAAAATCAAAAACATTGTCCGTAGTGACATCGACCGGTTTAAACGGCTGGCAGTTCCGCTGTATCGTAAAGGATGCGAACGGACAGAAGATATCGAATACGGCGGTGGTGTATGTAGCACCGAAGATCACCACGCAGCCGAAGAATGCATATGCAAAGCAGGGCGGCACCGCACAGTTTACGGTAGCGGCGACCGGTAAGGGGCCGTTTAAGTATCAGTGGCAGTCGCGCAAGGATGCATCCGCAGCCTGGTCGAATTCCGGCCAGAGCGGAGCGAAGACCGCGACACTGTCGGTGGCTTCTGTTGCAGGTCTGAACGGCTGGCAGTTCCGCTGCGTTGTTACGGATGCAAACGGACAGAAGGCATACTCGGATATCGCGAAGATAGTGACCGTGTCCGGCATCCTGACGCAGCCGAAGAACACGACGGTCGCAGCAGATTCTACGGCGAAATTTACCGTGGAAATGTGCGGGACCGGATCGTTTACGTATCAGTGGCAGTCTCGACAGAATGCTACGGCAGACTGGTCGAACTCCGGCCAGACCGGAGCGAAGACCGCGACCCTTTCGGTAGCAGCGATCGCCGGCTTAAACGGCTGGCAGTTCCGTTGTGTTGTGGCGGATGCAAACGGGAAGAGGTTCGTCACCGATGCGGCGACTTTGTATGTCGTACCGAAGATCACCACGCAGCCGAAAGATAAGACCGTGACTGCAGGAACGACCGCGACATTTACCGTAACGGCGACCGGCAGAGGCACCCTTACGTATCAGTGGCAGTCGCGCAAGAACTCCACACTGGCTTGGACGAACTCCGGCCAGACCGGAGCGAAGACAGCGACGCTTTCCGTTGCAACGAGCACCGGCTTGAACGGCTGGCAATTCCGTTGTGTCGTAACGGATATCAACGGGCAGAAGTCGTGCTCGAACGACGCGACATTGACCGTAAAAGCAGCAGCGACAAATTATGTAACTTATAAGCAGTTCGGCGCGAAGGGCGATGGTAAGACCAACGACTACGCGGCGATCGTAGCGACGCACGCTTACGCAAATGAGCATAACTTGCCCGTAAAAGCGGACAAGGGAGCAGTATACTATGTAGACAAAATGGACGCTTCGAACCCGAAGGGCGCCATCATTAAGACCGATACCGACTGGACCGGCGCCGAGTTTATCATCGATGACTCGAAGCTGGAAGTCACATGGTCCTATGATGCAAAGGACAGAAAAACCGTTTACTATCCGGAAGGCTGGGATGGAAATTGTTTCCTGTTCACAGTCGAGCCGAGTATCGTATACCAAAAGACTTGGATCAATCCCGCTACATGGTGGAGGATCAAGAACGGAAAATGGGTTTGGTGTTATATAGATAAGTCCCTGCCCGGAGACCAGCAGATCTTTATTGGTTTGGATTCCAAAGTCGGAACGTTCAGTAACCCGGATTATTTGATCAATCCGCAAACGGCATATGACATGATCAATAAAGCATTTTCAAAGGATACGACAAAACTCAGCGGAAATTTCGGTGAGAGAGCTTTGTATGCCTTGGAAACAAGGGCCTATCAAAGATGGGGCAGATACGGTTCTGAGACTGCGTCCTCCGATCTGCGAAACCAGGAAGAGGTCGTTATCGTAAATAAGGATGGAACCATTGATCCGAATTCAAGATTGCAGTGGGACTGGAAGGAGATCGAAGCGATCCAGAAGAGCTATATCGACGAAACGCAGCTTACGGTACGTGGCGGTAAATTCACTACGATCGTAAACCACGCATTTGACACTGCATATTATTACCGAGGTATTTCCATTACCCGTTCGAATGTTCTGATGGAGGGCGTAGAACACTATCTGACGGGTGAAGAAGCAGAGTATACCAAAGACAGTTTCGGCTACACCTCGCTTTATGATCGAGAGGATGTGTTAGCCAGATACGGAGCGCCTTATCAGGGTTTCTTCCGTCTGGATCATTGTGCGTATGTAACGCTGAAAGATTGTGTTTTCTCGAATCATCATCGCGTTTTCGGCCATTACCTTCCTTCGAAAAATCAGTGGAGAAACAATCTGACCAGTGCACCCTATGATTACTACGCAGAGTATTGTGTGGGATTGACCTTGGATCACTGTACGTCTGCGCATACGATCGACTATACAGAGGATTACGTGAAGGGTCTGCTCGGAATGGGCCCGAAAATCGACCCGGTTTATGATGAGACCGGTATCATGGATGACCTGCGTTGGGGCGTTATGGGTACCAATTACTGTAAGGCTTTGGAAGTTATCAACGGATCTTCGGTCAACCGTGTCGATGCACATATGGGAACCTACAATCTGACGGTAAAAGATTCGACCATAGGATGGGTCGGTATCCTGGCTGTAGGCTTCGGAAAAATGTATCTGGAAAATGTTGAATCTTATTCAAAGAATCTAGTCAAACTGCGTGATGATTACGGCAGCGCCTGGTACGGCGACATTGAGATCAAAAACTGCAAATGGCATCTGGGAACGAATTATTCGCCGAGACTGATCTATGCGAAGTATAATCCGGCGTTAGCGTATGGATTCGATCCGATCGATCGGGGCGAAAAGTATCCGGATGGATCGCCGTACTTGTATTACAGCCAGTTGCCGACAAACGTTACGATCGACGGCCTTACACTGGAGGCGACGAATGTAACGAGTACGGCACTCTTTACCGGAGGTCTGCCGATCTTCTCGAATCCGCTGACACCCGTTAAAGAAATCGTGAATGATGCATACTTGATGAATCGGACGAACACGGCGGACTGGAGATATGAATTTCCGCTTCTCGCCGCGGAGAAGATCAGCGTGAAGAACGTAACTGTGATCAAAAATCCTGCGTTGAAGAAGACCACGTTTAATTCGAGTCCTGTGGCGGTAGATAATACATATCACGGCGAGTATATTTTCCGGAATACGGTTTTCAACTACGATTCCGCTTCCACGTGGGTCGTTGCACAGCCGCAGGATGCGCAGGCGACCGCAGGTTCCACAGCGAAGTTTACTATGGAGGCCAATGGTAGTGGAACACTCACGTACCAGTGGCAGGCGCGTAAGAATTCGTCAGCGACATGGGCGAATGCGACCCAGACCGGAGCGAAGTCCGCGACATTGTCGGTAACGGCGTTGACGGACTTAAATGGTTGGGAGTTCCGCTGCATAGTGACGGGGGCGAATGGAAAGAAGTTCGTCTCTGGCGCGGCGAAATTAACGGTTACACGATAAAATAGGGAAGGATCAAATATATGGAGAGAAAAATAAAACGGCTGTTTGCAGCCTTTCTCGCGATGTTTTTGGTGCTGTCATCGGTGGCAGGTCTCGGAAACGGGACCTACGCCGCTGCGGCGACACTGACCATCACGACACAACCGACGGATAAAACCGTCACTTTAGGGGATGTCGCTACGTTTACGGTAGCGGCAACAGGATCGGGGACGCTTACGTATCAGTGGCAGTCCCGTCAGAATGCGTCCGCCAGCTGGTCAGATTCCGGCCAGAGCGGAGCGAAAACAAAGACATTGTCCGTAGTGACATCGACCGGCTTAAACGGCTGGCAGTTCCGTTGCGTCGTTAAGGATGCGAATGGACAGAAGATCACGAATACGGCGGTGGTATATGTAGCACCGAAGATCACCACCCAGCCGAAAAATGCTTATGCGAAGCAGGGCAATACGGCGCAGTTTACGGTAGCGGCGACCGGCAAGGGACCGCTTAAGTATCAGTGGCAGTCGCGCAAGGATGAAACCTCCGCATGGTCGAATTCCGGCCAGACCGGAGCGAAGACGACGACACTGTCGGTAGCTTCTGTTGCAGGCCTGAACGGCTGGCAGTTCCGCTGCGTTGTAACGGACGCAAACGGACAGAAGGCATATTCGGATATCGTGAAGATATTGACCGTAACCGGCATTCTGACACAGCCGCAGGATACGACGGTCGTTGTAGATTCTACAGCGAAATTTACCGTCGAAATGTGCGGGAACGGACCGTTCACGTATCAGTGGCAGTCCCGCCAGAATGCGACGGCAAACTGGTCGAACTCCGGCCAGAGCGGCGCGAAGTCCGCGACCCTTTCGGTAGCGGCGATCGCCGGATTGACCGGCTGGCAGTTCCGTTGTGTAGTGACGGATGCAACCGGGAAGAGGTTCGTCACCGATGCGGCGACCTTGTATGTCGTACCGAAGATCACCACGCAGCCGAAGGATCAGATGGTAGCTGCAGGAACGACCGCGACATTTACGGTAGCGGCGACCGGCAGAGGAACCCTTAAGTATCAGTGGCAGTCCCGTAAGGACTCCACCCAGGCATGGACGAACTCCGGCCAGAGCGGCGCGAAGACAGCGACACTCTCCGTTGCAACGAGCGCGGGCTTGAACGGCTGGCAGTTCCGTTGTGTCGTAACTGACATAAACGGACAGATATCGTACTCGAACGGCGCGACATTGACCGTAACGAGTGGCGGACAGACATCGTCCACGGCAACGTATATGAACAGCAAGTTCTCGAAAAATATGCCCCAGGCGACCATCGTTATCCCGGTAAATGCAACGGCGGAGGAGATTTTTGCCGCAGGTCTGCTTCAGAAGTATATCCAGGAAGAAGACGGTTACAAGCCGCAGATCGTTACGGACGCGACCTCGCAGAACGGTCGCTTTGAGATCTCCGTCGGTAAGACGAACCGCCCGCACGGAAAGGCGAAATACAGTTCCAACGACAGTTATTCCATCAAGTCCTACACCAACGGTATTTCGATCACAGGTGTGGGCCAGCTGGGCCTGATGCACGGCGCGATGCGCTTCCTGGAGGCGTTCGGCGGCTACTACTTCCTGTCCTGGGACGACCTGTATAAGACGAACCAGGATCATTTCAAATACGAGACGTCCGGCATCAGCATCGACTACGAGAGAGCGTTCGTATTTACCGATATGGATATTTGCTTCTCGAGTATCAATCCGACCAGCGACCTGACAGACCCGTACTACGGAAAAGGTAAGCCGAGCGGTTATCAGCCGCCGCGCACCGGTCGTCTGTTCTCGTTGGCGTTCGGTTTGAACGGTTTCTACGCTGATACATACTGCCTGCCGAAAACCGAGGCAGGACGTGAGACCTGGTATCTCACAGCCAGCAAGACCTCTCAGTACTCGGGCGGAACGCCGATCGACGGCCTCGCAGCCGGTCAGGTACACACGCTCACTGCTGAGTTCCTTCCTGCAAGTGTTTACTTCGACAGCCATCCGGAATGGTATGCGGCCAATGTTTGGAATAATCGTGAGGAACTTCGTAAGCCGGACAGCGAAAGACAGCGCACGAAGAACCAGCTGTGTCCGTACAAGTGTCTGCACGATCCGGAAGCATATGCGATCATCCTGCAGCATTGTAAGGACATGATCGCGAAAAGTTACGATCCGAACGCGGCGATCCAGATCATTTCCGTATCGAAGAACGACGGCTCCGATCTGTGCATGTGCTCGCTGTGCATGAATGACCGCATTGCCCACGGAGACAGTTCGGGTATGTACGAGTCGATCGAGTATGTTCAGCTGGTCAACCAGCTCTCAAAGGATCTGCACAAGAACGGCGCGTATCCGAACTTGTATATTGATACGCTTGCTTACGAGTGGACCGTAGAGGCTCCCGGCGACCTGGTTTGCGATGACCACGTGATCATCCGCTGGGCACCGATCCGCAGATGCTACGGATGCTACCTGGATGCGACCTACACCACGACCGTGAACGGTAAAGAAGTGGAAAAGGGTCACGAAACCAATAAGAAGTACTACGAAGAACTCGTAAAATGGACGAAGTGCTGTAAGCACCTGTGGATCTGGGATTACAACACGAACTTCCTGACGACAGCCGGACCGTACGCGAACGTTGACGTTATGCAGCATGATATCAAACTGTATAAGGAACTCGGCGTGGAAGGCATCTACCTTCAGAGTAATGCAAGACATCTGGAGTCGGATTCGGAGTTCGGTGATATCCGTAACTACATCGAAGGCCGCCTGCTTCAGGATCCTTCGAGAGATTATGAGCAGGAACTGGCGTTCATCACGGACGCATTGTACGGCGCGGCCGGTAAGCACGTGCGCGAGTACATGAAGCATATGGAGCAACAGGCGAAGAACCATCATCAGCTCGCGGCACACAGAGATGACGTCAATATGTATGACCGCCCGCTTTATGCAACGTATGCAGGCGTACGTTCGTGGGATGGCGGAGACCATGCGTACCGCATGCCCGACAGCGAGATCGGCATCTGTGAAGGCCTCTGGCGCGAGATCAACACGATCGCACAGACACAGCCTGCGGATGTTCAGAAGCGCATCAAGAAGCTGGAATTCTCCTGGAGACTGGTGAAATCCACGTTGAATGTGTACGAGTTCGATACTCCGTCGACCTATGCGACTGAGAACGACAAACTCATCAAGGATATGAAGGCCGCAGGCGTTACTTACTTCTCGACCATTTATGGCAAGACGATATCGAATTGTACGTATACCGGAAATCATCCGGATAACTGGTTCCGCGAGTCAGATTCGGGAATCGGCAAGTTCACGAGCACGAACCCGAGAACGACACGGAAGCCTGCGATCCCGGACAACCTGTTCGTGTATTACAAGTAAATCATCACATCGGGCAATGCATTTGCCCAAATAAGGAAGCAGGCTTCCGGGCGACCGGGGCCTGCTTTTTTGCATCCATCGGGGAGGCGGATGCGTATAAGTTTTTCGAAAGAGGCTTTTTACAAAAAGTGAAGGGAAAACGTGGCGGTTGCTTTATGGTAGGAAGGATTCCGCCCGTGGAGGTCGTACCGGATGTATGGGGAGGTGCGAATTTCGGGCGGTTTTTCGGATATTATCCGTCAATGAGCAGTTTTTAGGAGGCT
This sequence comes from Lachnospiraceae bacterium, assembly GCA_017543445.1. Lineage (GTDB taxonomy): Bacteria > Bacillota > Clostridia > Lachnospirales > Lachnospiraceae > UBA1201. The sequence goes on from JAFYGB010000010.1 coordinate 64,567, forward strand.
GCTTTGGGCTTGACAAACGGGGAGGTTTTGGTAAAATAGGGGTACGTCGGAAATCACCGGCGTATCCTTTTAAATTTCCCATAGAATAAGCGGCCGCGGGATGCGGCGAAAACAGAATAAACGAGAGTTTTGCTTCTGAGGAGGGCTTCAGAGGCGGGGTTTTTGCACCCTTTTTTCAGAAAGGAGACGAGATGAAACCATTGGTCGGGATCCTAGATCATGAGGAAGAATATGGTAAGAGGCTGGCGGCGTTTATCGCGAAGCAGCCGTCGGTACCGTTTGATGTTGTGTTGTTTTCGAGTGCGGAGAAACTGCGGGAATATCTGCGAAGCAAGTTACCGGATCTGTTGCTTTTAGGGCTCGGACCGGAGAGTGAGGATATCACAGCGGACGTCAGTGCGGCGCAGAAGATGTATTTGACCGAAGAGAAGCCGATGGGCGTAGCGGCGGATGACTCGATCTGGCGTTATAGCGGTGCGCAGGAGATCCTACGGCAGCTCTCGCTGCGGATACGGCCGGCTGCCGCGCATGCAGGAGAGGGCGAGCGGCTGCAGATCTTTACGGTCTATTCCCCGGCGACGCGGTGCCGGAAGACGGAGTTTTCCATCGCGCTGGCGCGGCGCATGAGCGACCGTGCGCGGACGTTGTTTATCACGTTTGAGGAGTACGGTTTTATTCCGGCGCCGGATCTGGCCGTGGTGGTCCCGGACCTGTCGGATGTGATCTTCTACGTCGGCCAGGGCGCATTTGCCGGGAAGTTACCGCGGTTTTTACAGCAGGCGGAGGGGCTGGAATTCATCGCGCCCGTACGCTGTCCGCAGGATATCCGCACGTTGGATGGGGCAGAGGCGGTGGCGCTTCTTCGAACCCTCGCAAGTGAGGGGAAATACGACTGCATCGTGGTGGATGCGGGGCACGCCTTAGGGGACGTCCGACCGCTTCTGGCTGCATCGGATCGTATTCTCGTGCCGAGCCGACGGGACGTGATCTCGGCGGCCCGGGTAGAGGCGTTTCGAAGTTTTCTGGTGGCGTCGGGCTGCACGCAAGAAGCAGAGAAGCTGGAAGTGATGCATTTGCCGGACGGAGGGGGCTTCCCAGAGCGGCCGGACGGAGGACTGCCGGGACGGCAGGAGTTTTTCGCCCGTGTGTTCGAAGGGGAAGTGATGGAATACGCGGATCGCGCGCTGCGAGAGTGCCCGGCGATCTGCGCGGTGTCGTAAGTCGTTCGAAAGAGGTTTGAGGAAGGGGCTGTAGGCCACGATGGAGGAGTATTCACGGGAGTTATTTGCCCGGCTTCGTACACATATCCTGGAGGCGATCGAGTGGACGGGGACGCCGGATGATGCGCAGATCCGTGCGCAGATCGATGAGGCGCTGGCCGCGGAGGAGCAGGTGCGCCGCATGCCGGCGAAACTGCGGATCCGCCTGGGCCGGGACCTGTTTGACAGCCTGCGGCGGTTCGACGCGATCACGGAACTTCTGGAAGACAGAAGCGTCAGTGAGATCATGGTGAACCGGGCAGACGTGATCTTTATCGAGAAAAACGGTAAGTTACAGACGTATGGCCGCAGTTTTTCGAGCGAGGCGGCGCTGGCGGACATCATCCAGATGATCGTTTCGAAGGTGAACCGTCAGGTCAATGCATCCTCGCCGATCGTGGACGCGCGTCTGGAGGACGGGAGCCGCATCAACATCGTGCTGCCGCCCGTGGCATTGGACGGACCGGTCCTGACGATTCGAAAGTTTCCGACCTCGATGATGACGATCGAAAAGATGGTGGAGCTCGGGACATTGACCGCAGAAGCCGCAGAATATCTGCGCGTACTGGTGCGGGCGCGCTACAACATCTTTATTTCGGGCGGGACCGGCTCGGGGAAGACTACGCTGCTGAATGCGCTGTCGGGTTTCATACCGGAGACCGAGCGGGTCATCACGATCGAGGACTCGGCGGAACTGAAACTGCAGCATATCCCGAACCTGGTGCGCCTGGAGACGAAGAATGCGTCCGCCGACGGAACGGGAGGCGTGACCATTCGCGACTTGATCAAAAGCGCCCTGCGTATGCGCCCGGACCGCGTCGTGGTCGGAGAAGTCCGCGGCGGGGAGGTCATTGACATGCTTCAGGCGATGAACACGGGGCACGACGGTTCGCTGTCGACCGGACATGCGAATTCGCCGAGGGACATGCTGAGCCGCCTGGCGACCATGGTGCTTACAGGCGGGGTGGACATTCCGCTTCCCGCGGTCGTATCACAGATCGCGTCAGCAATCGATATCCTGATCCACGTGGCGCGACTGAGGGACGGAAGCCGAAGGATCCTGTCCATTCACGAGGTCACAGGGACGCAGGACGGGCAGATCACGACGCAGGAACTGTTTGTATTTCGAGAGAATGGAGAGAAGGAGGGGCGCATTGAGGGGAAACTCTGCAAAACCGAAGCCAGGCTCCGAGGGAGAGAAAAACTATATTTTTCAGGACTGTCTTTGGGGGATGATGCTGCTGGCGGCCCTTAGCTGGTTGTTCTTTCACTCGCTTTTGGCGACGATCCTTATGCTTCCGCTGCTTTATGTGCTGCATGGGGAGCGGGAGAAGGGACGACGGCAGAAGCGGGAGCACGAGAAGCGCGTGATGTGTAAGGATGCGGTCATGAGCCTGGCGTCGTCGATGGCGGCCGGATACTCCATGGAAAATGCCTTGATCCGTTCCCGGAAGGAATTGATCCGGCTCTGGGGTGAGGAGACGTACATCGTGGATATGTGGCGGAAGATGGAGTGGCAGGTGCACGGGATGCACGTGCCGGTGGAGGAAGCATTTGCCGCGTTTGCAAAAGAAAGCGGGATCGCTGAGGTGGAGCTACTGGCACAGCTTCTGGCCGTGTCGAAGCGCACGGGAGGCAGCATGGTAAGACTTTTGAAAATGTGCGCGAAGCAGCTGGCGGATGCACTGACGGTAGAGGAGGAGATCCAGGCCGGGATCACGCAGGTGAAGTTCGAACAAAAGATCATGATCTTCATGCCGCCGGCCATCCTGTTGTATCTCCAAGTGGGTTCACCGGACATTATTCAACCACTTTATACGACAGTAGTGGGTAGGACAACGATGATCGCATGTTTGATTCTGTATTTTGTGGCGATCGTCGTCGGGCGGAAGATGGCGGCGATCCGTGTGTAAACAGGACATAGGAGGGGACGATGGAAGCGGTTTTGTTTTTGGTGGCAGCGGCGGCAGCAGGACTTGCAGTACTTCGATTTCGGGAGACGATCCGGGACCTGTTCCAGAAGAAACTCGCCCCGACACGAAAGGAACAGTATTCGCTCGCATTTCCCAGAGAGCATGCAGCAGACGCTTTTTGGAAGATCAAAAGGGAGCAGCTTATCGTAGTGGCGGTCGCCGTCGTGGGCGGCGTGCTACTGGCACTTTTGGCGCCGGAACAGGAGGACGATACGATGGGCGAAAACGGGGCCATCGCACGGCCGGAGTTTTCCAATGGCAGCATGCGGGTGTATCTGCAGGTGAAGGGCGAAAGCGAGAGCGACACCTTCGAAAAGGAGGTCGCCCTGTCCGTTGGCGAGAGGCGGCCGGATGCGGACCGGTTGGAGAAACTCTTTGATGAAGGATTTGCCGAAGGGGAACGGCTTCTGTCGGAGGGCAATGCATCCCTCGAAAAGATCGAGCATAATCTGGACCTTCCCGAAGAGATCGGCGAATATTTGAAGGCGACTTGGAAGTCGGATGCGCCAGAGTATCTGAGCAGCTTCGGGCGCATCTCGGAGGAAATCCCGGAGGAGGGCGTTCTCGTTCACATGAAGCTGACGCTGTCGTATGAGGAGGAAGGAAGGGAGCGTGTGTACGATCTGCACGTTTATCCCAAGGCTGACGAGCGCTCCTTTGCCGAGCGGCTGGAGAGTTACTTGCAGGAGGAGGCTGAAAAAGGGGACGCGGAGGCACATTTGCCGAGTGAGTTCGAAGGGTTTTCGCTGGCCTATGCGAAGCCGGAGGGGACTTCGACCCGCGTCGGCCTCCTGGTACTGGCGGTCTGCGCGGCAGCACTTTTGTATGTTTCGAGGGGTAAGCAGTTGGAACGGGCGCTGGACGAACGAAAGGAAAGTCTGGAGCGGGATTACCCGGAGATCGTATCGAAACTGACACTGTATTTCAGCGCTGGGATGACCATTCGCACCGCCTGGGAGCGAATGGTGGAAGAATATGAGAACGCTCGGGAACAGACCGGGTGTACACGTTATGGTTATGAGGAGATGAGGAGGACGCTCTCCGGTATGCAGACTGGTACCTTTGAAGGGGAAGCATACGGACAGTTCGGTCGGCGGTGCGGTAGTTACGGTTATTTGAAACTGGGTACTCTTTTGGAGGAAAATGTGCGCACGGGTCTGGCGGATCTGCCGAAACTTCTGGAGACGGAAGTGAATGCGGCCCAGGATATGCGGCTTCTGCAGGCGAAACAGCTGGGTGAGAAGGCGAAGACGAAGCTTTTGCTGCCCATGCTGCTTCTGCTGGTGATCGTCATGGTCATCGTTATGGTTCCGGCTTATCTAAGCACCGGAATAGGATAAACACAGGCGGAATAAACCGCGGAAAGGAGCAGGGTATGGAGGAAATGTTGCGTTCGATGATGGAGGAAGGTATGGTTAGCGGTCCGGAGGCAGACCATTCGGAGACAGAGTTTGAAGAAGAACTCATGTTCATGCAGGAATTAGAGGACGAGGCCGACGAGGATGAGGAAATCCTCGGTCTGGTGAAAGATAACCGAGGGATCGGCGTTATTGAAATGGTTTTGATCCTGGTCGTTTTGGTGGGGCTGGTGCTGATTTTCAAAAACCAATTGAACGCGATCATCGGCGACGTGTTTGATAAGGTGAATTCGACGATCAACAGACTATAAGTACGGGAGGAACTGTCTATGCGTGCGAAAAAGGGGCTCAAGGGAGTGATCACGGTCTATGTTTCATTGGTTTTCCTTTTGGTGATGAGCTTGTTGGCGGCGCTTTTGGAAACCGCACGCGTGTATGGCCTTCGGGTGCGCCTGCAGATGGCGTCGCGCGGAGGCCTGGACAGCCTGTTTTCCATGTATTCCAAGCCGTTGTTTGAGAACTATGGGATCCTGATGCTGGATGAGAGTTTCGGGTTTGATGGGCCAGTGGCAGATGCTTTTACGAATGTCATCCGTGAGAATATGAAGTATGATCTGGATCAGAATAAGGGGATGCTCCTGGGGAGGACGCTGCAGTTGTTTGACCTGGATTTTGAAGATCTGACGATCACAAAAACGATCCACGCAGTCGACGACGGCGGGGTGTACTTCGCACAGAGCGCGATCGACATGATGAAATACCGGGTTCCCGCGAGTGCATTTTCCTCCTTCACATTGATCCTCGGAATGTACGAGAATGCGGAAGCTGCACAACAGTCCATCGAGGAAGGGGGCGGAGCTGTCGAGAGCGAAGACTGGAATTCGTACGTAACGACGGCTGCGCCGGAGACATTGCCTGTGCCGGAGAGCACGGCGGCGTCAGCCGGGAATGAACCATCGGGGGCGGCTTCCGGGGAAGGTTCGTCCGAGAGTGCTACCGGGGCGGCCGCCACACAGACGGAGGCGCTCACGACGACCGAGGAAGCCACCACGATCGACTACAATGCGGAGGCGGACGAAGCAGTCGATAAAAGCATCATCGGCGTTGTTAAGGACTTCCTGAAGGGTAATGTTTTGAAGATCTACGGGCTGAAGGATGCTGCGATCTCAAAGGGAAAACGCAACATTAAGGAGTCGGTATCGAAGAAGCATAACAAGGATAAAGTTTCGGAGATCTCCGAGGGCGTGATGAGTGAAGCCTTGACAGACTTCCTGTTTGGTGAATATGTCATGGAGTATCTGTTGGATTTTCAGGAACAGAAGGACAAAGAGAAGAAAAACGAAGGGCAGCTTCGGTATGAGGTAGAGTACGTCCTGATCTGAAAGGATAATGATAAAGATAACCTGCTCGGCGTACTGAACCGGATCTACGGAACGCGCGTGGCGTTCAATTCATTTGCCGTACTTACGAATCCACAGTGCCAAAAAGAGGCCGCGGCGACGGCGTCTGCAGTCATCGGCTGGACGGGGATCGTGCCGCTGGTACTGGGCGTTCAGTGGCTCCTTCTGGAGACGATGGCGCTCGCTGAAAGCGTACTCGATATGCGGGCGATCGTGGACGGGAAGAAGATCCCGATATATAAAACGCCGGCACAGTGGAGGGTCAGACTCTCGAACGGCGTGCAGCTGCTGACGTCCGGCGCACAAAGTATAGAGTCACCCGGCGGGTTTGATTATACGACTTACGAGAAGATCCTTCTCTTTTTTGAGAAGAATAAGAGCAAATATCTGCGGACCATGGACATCGTCGAGTGGGATATGCAGAAGACCGATCCCGGCTTTCACATGGAGGATTGTGTCTATGCAGTCGAGATCGAATCACAGGCGTCGGCGGGGAGGTTGTTTTCCAAACTGATCGTTCTGGTCCCGACGCTTTTTCTACCGCACAGTTACTCCTTCACGCAGAAGGATGCAAGAAGTTATTGACAGAGTCAGGGGGTGATATCCGATGTCCTTTCCGAAAACCGTATGCAAAGCCTCTGAAACAGGTGAATACAGAATGGTTCCGTTCAGCAACAAACCGCTCTCAAACAAAAGAACAACTACATCCCATTCGGAAGGGGCATCTGCTATCACCCTCTGCCAGAGGCAAGGCAGGGCAGGCGTCAGAGCCAGCCTTACGATCGAGGCAGCATTGGTGCTGCCCATCGTGGTCTTCGTGCTTTTGGGTTTCAGTTATTTCTTCCGTGTCATGGCGATCCAGACGCGGATCGCGGAAACCCTGAACCGGGTCGTTGAGGAGATCACGGCCTGCGCCAATCTCGGGGAGAAGATGCCGGGAATCTTTTCGACGGAGCAGGACGGGACGATCCTGACGCAGTCCGAAGAAGATGCACAGCAGGATATCCTGTCGAATTTCAATGTATCGGTCGGTTCGATCGCGCGCCATGGTCTGGAGATCGGCCTGCTGAACGTTTTGTTCGACCGATATTTGTCGAAGGAGTATCTGGATGCATCGCCCATCGTGGATGGTTCGGGCGGTTTGTCCTTTAATGGAACGTTGTTGACGCCGGATACGGAGTACCTCGACGCACACGTCAGCTACACCGTACACCTCTGGGGACTACCGCCGGGACTGAATGAGATCGACCTGTCGCAGCGGTGCCGAAGGCGATACTGGCGGGGATATGACACTTCGAAAAACGAGGAGCAGCAGGACGGAGAGACGGTATATGTTACCGAATACGGGCGTGTATATCATACGTTCCGAGACTGCTCCAATTTGAACCGAAATATAAAGACGGTGGCAGCCTCGCATGTTTCCGAGGAGCGTAACGAATATGGCGGAAAATACAAGGCCTGCGAGTTTTGCATACGAAGCAATGAGGATGTGTATTATTACATCACGACCGATGGCGACCGGTATCACTCCCGAACGGACTGCGGAGCATTGATCCGATACATCCATACAGTAAAACGTTCGGAGGTCGGTACGAAACCGCTGTGTTCCGTATGTGCGGCACGTGAGGAAGAGAAAAAAAAGGGAGCCAGACCGGGAGGAGGATGAGCATGCGAACCATATATTTGGCAGGGATGTTTTTGATGCTTCTGGTCGGGAGCATCGAGGATCTGAAGGATCAACGGATCAATCCGTACTGGCTACTGCTTCATGCTGCATTTGCCGTAGGAGCGAGGCTCGTGCTCGGAGAGATCCTGCCTGGACTAGCAGGTATCACGATCGGCCTAATGCTTATTGGAGCGGCGTTTGTGTCGCATCAGAAGGTCGGTTACGGAGACGGCCTGGTGTTTGTGGTCTGTGGATTGTATCTCGGCTTTTGGGAGAATTTCAGCCTGTTGTTCCTGTCGCTGGTTTTATGTGCCCTGGGAGGCTTGGTCCTGATGGTGTTCGGTAAGATCCGAAAAGGGCAGGCGCTGCCGTTTATTCCGTTTGTGATGGGAGCGTTTGTCTGCGCGACGTTTTTTGAGGCCGTCGGATAAAGGAGGGGCTATGGAAGGTGTGGAGCATGCAAAAAGGGACGGGGTGGCCTTGCGGGGAGCCATGGTCGTAGAAGCGTCTTATTTATTTCTTTTGATCTTTCTGGTGTTTGCAGTCATTGTTTGTGAGGGCGTATACCTGCATGACTGTTATATTTTGTATGCAAAAGCGCAGAAATGTGCCGTGGATGTGACAAAAGAAGTCGTTAGTGATGTTGTGGATGGGAAGATCGATCTGGCTGCGTGGAAGGAGCGAGGTCTGCTCTGGCAGGTGACCGACGGTCACAAAGATCAGGAAGCAAAGGCAAAGGAAATGCTTACGAGGACGGCAAATGAAGGGCTTTTATTTTCCCAGAAGATCGATACAGAGGTGTCGGTCAGCTCTTATGAGGTGGAAGTGAAATACCATTTGAAGTATTCCATGCCGCTGATGAATGTATTTTATAAACTGCATCTTACACCGCCGCGGGAGACCACGATCACGGCGGTCGCGGGCTATGTGGAACAGGAGGAGTTTTTGCGTTTGCTCCACAGCCTGTTCATGAAGAAGAAAACAGCGACGTCATCATAACGGGAGGATAGATATGAAGGTTGAATACGGGAGGAGTAATTACTCCGGGACCACCTATATGATGCTGGTACAGAAGGATCGGCGCGACGTGGATTACCAGTGCCGAATGGTGATCGATAACGAACTCGCTCCTTTCGTACCGATGACGATGCAGATGCGGGATAGTGACGTGGTCCTGTGTCTGGATATTTCTTCCCGACAGCCATTGTCACGGCTCTACGAGCGCCGCACCATGGATGTCTGGCAGATCCGACAGCTCCTGGAAGGCATTGCCCAGGCGTGCGAGGTGGCGGAGCAGTATCTGATGGACGTGGACCGCATCCTTCTGGCACCCGACTATATCTTCGTGGAGCCGGAGCGAAACCGGTGTCGGTTTGCATTTGGGTTTGAGAAGGAAACAACATTTGCCGAGGAGTTATCGGGACTGCTTTGTTATTTGCTGGACCATATCTCTCGCGAGGATTATGAGTGCGTTGGGCTGGCCTACAGCCTCTACCAGGAGAGTCGGAAGGAGACTTGCGGCATCCGCGACCTGCTCGCCATCGCGATGAAAGACAAGGTGGAAAATGAAACCCCGTCGCCAGGAGTTCAATATGTGGAGCCTGAACCGGCAAAACCGATCGAGGTCTATGATATGGAACCTCGGATCCTGGGCTTCCTGCCTCCACCGCAGGAAAAACACGAGACAAACCGAACATCACGTCGAAATATCGGTAGAAGGATAATAGAGCGGATCCCGCCGAGGATCCTGTTGCACGTACGGATGTTTCTGTACTCCGTTGCAGCGGCCATTTTACTGATCGGTGTCTATTTGTCGACGGCAAAGGATCGATCCGGACGAGAGAAGTTAGTCTCTGCCGGAGGGATCGTGCTAGTCTGTCTGGCGGTCGGGCAGGTAGCAGCCCTGTATCTCCAAAAGAAAAACGGAACGAATGGCGTGCGTGCAGCGGATCCAAAGGGGTATACTGATACCGGTGAATTCCCGTTTGAGGATAACTATTCTGCGGAAGGGGCTCTCTATCCCGGAGGGACGGAGCAGGAGCGCGCCTCGGCGCGCGTGACACGGCCGATCAACGCAAATTGGACGGAGATCCCCGCAGAATATAAAACACAACGCCTGTATTCTGCGGAGCCTGGAAAGAATAAGGGGTGCTTGCGAAGCCGCGTGCCGGAGCGTACGCCGGACATCCGCCCGGATCATTTTCCATACATCATCGGAAAGTTGGAAGGGGCGACAGATCATTGCCCGAAGAGTGCCCTGATCAGTCGGTTGCACGCGAGACTGGAGCAGCGTACGGACGGCGTTTACATCATTGACCTCAACAGCACGAACGGGACATTTGTCAACGGGAATCGGCTGCTTCCCTCGCAAGAAGCAAAACTGGCGGCAGGCGACGAGGTCGCATTGGCTGACCTGCATTTCCTGTATGAGACGGGGGTGATCTAGCGAATCTGTGGAAAGCATGGCGCATATTGCGACTGTATTTAGTTGCAATATGCGCCATGGTATGTTATAGTAAAGACGAAAGGATAAATCATACATGGGTCAGAAGGATAAACTAATCAAACAAAGATATTGCTTCATAAACCTCATCCACGCAAGGAGCTCTTAAGGTATCAATTAAAGGAGCTTATTATTTTTTTTGAACAGGAGGGTTTGATATGAGGTCCACCATGGAATACAGGGGTTATGTCGGGAGCGTGGAATTCTCCGAAGAGGATTGTGTTTTATTCGGGAAGGTGCTGGGCATACGGTCCTTGATCTCCTATGAGGGAGAAACGGCGAAGGAATTGCTGGAAGATTTTCACGGAGCGGTAGATGACTATCTGGCGACGTGCGAGAAAGAAGGAGTCGAACCGGAGGTTGCCTATAAGGGGAGTTTCAACGTGCGGATCGGAAGTGAACTGCACCGTAGGGCTGCGGTCTACGCACTGACACATTCCCAAAGCATGAACAGTTTTATCGAGGAGGCAGTCCGTGAGAAACTGAACTCGGTGGTATGACGGCGTCTTGCATAAATCCTAGAAACGGGGTATACTGTCAGTAATGACTTTGAAAGGATGAAGAAGTTGCTGGTCAAGTTGGAAAATGCCCTGATCGAGGCAGGATATTTGCGGGGAGAGTCGGATGAAAACCACACGTACAGCGTGTTGTTTAAGTTGACGAAGATCGGTATGTTTTACCTGTGCCTGCTGGATGATACGGGGTCGAATATAGCGAAGCGGGAGACATTTACCCGGGATCGATTAAAGGAGATGGGTGACAGGATCGCCGGACAGTATCCGCAGTATGTGCGGGATACTTTCGGGCTTCTGGTCGTGATGACTGCAGATTCGTCCGCGAGCCGGCAGAAGCTAGGCGAGGAGGTCCCGTTCTGGATCGTGGATGTTCATAAGAAGAACCTGATGATCTACGATGATCAGCCGGGAACGTTTCTGGACGCCCGTTCGATCATCGAGAGCCGGTTGACGGCGTCTCCCTGGAAGAACCTGTTTAAGCAGTTGAAGATCTTGCTGTCGCCGGTCAATATCGGCCTGATCTTAGGCTGTGTTGGCGTGTTTATCCTGCAGAAGATCTTCGGAAACGGAGAAGAGATCGGTAAGCTCGAGCAGATCGGAGCCATGCACTCGCGGACGTTTTTCGAGAACCGAGAGTACTGGACCGCGCTTACGCACATCTTCCTGCACGGCAGTTTCCAGCATCTGTTTTTCAATATGGTCACGCAATTGTATGTTGGAAAACCGCTGGAGGTCCTGCTCGGTAAGGTGAAGTTCGTGCTATTGTATCTGCTCAGCGGTATCGGCGCGGGCATGATCAGCCTCGCGATGTATATTCATTCCGGGGAGAATGTCTATAGTCTCGGAGCTTCCGGCGCGATCAGCGGCATGTGCGGCGCGCTGCTGTGCATTCTGTGGCTGAACCGAAAGCGCTTGCAAAAAGTACCATATTTCCGATACCTGATCTTCCTGGGCATCGTCGTTACGAACGGCATCAACACGCCCGGCGTGAACTGGGTGGCGCATGCTTCCGGCGCGGGCCTGGGCATCGTCCTCGCGCTTCTGTTGTACGGTATTCCCAAACTCAGAAAGGGGAAAGCAGACTCCGCAGAGGCAAATGAGCAGATCGGTAATCTGGGCGCTTAAGTAGATCGGTGCGGTCTCGAGCCGTTTCTGAATAAAAAAGGGATGCCGTCTCGGCATCACCGGATAATGTAAAGGGGGAAAACCAATGAGTTTTCGTTTTGGGGTTTTGGGAGCAGGACGTATTTCGAATAAGTTCTGCGATGCTGTCCGAAGGATCGACGGCGCCGAAGTGGCGGCGATCGCCAGCAAGTCGATGGAGCGCGCGAAAGCATTTGCCGCGGCAAATTCGATCCCGGCGGCGTACGACGACTACGTGCGCATGATCGAAGAAGTGAAGCCGGACGCTGTGTACATCGGCGTTACGACGAACGCACATTTTGAACTGGTCATGCTGTGCCTGGATCTGGGCGTTCCGATCCTTTGTGAGAAGCCGATGTTCACGGACATGGAGCAGGCGAAGGCAGGTCTCGCAAAGGCGGCGGAGAAGAAGGTATTCTTGATGGAGGCGATGTGGAGTCGTTTCCTGCCCGCGGTAAAGAAAGCAAAACAGTGGGTCGAAGAGGGAAAGATCGGCACGCCGACGTATTCCAATTTGGGCATTGCTAACCTGATGAATAAGGATCCCGAGGACCGCTTTTACAGCGCGGCACTCGGCGGCGGTTCCGCCTACGATCTCGGTGTGTACGGTTACGACATCACCACCTTCGTATTGGGCAACATCCCGATCGATCAGGTGGAGGAGTACTCCATCTGGAGCGAGACCGGCGTGGACATCGAGAACCATGTGGTCATGCGCTACCCGGATACGATCGCCACGTTCGACTCGAGTTTCATCAGCGTTCTGGATGAGCGTCTGATCGTCTGCGGCGACGCGGGCATGCTGATCGTGCCGCATTCGCACTACGCGACCGAAGCGTTCCTGTACGACAGTAACCGCAACCTCGTCGAGCATTTCAAAGATGAGGAAACGGTCAATGGTTTCGTCTACGAGATCATGGAAGTGATGCGGTGCGTTCGGGAAGGCAAACTCGAGAGCCCTGTGATCACCCATCAGGACACGATCGCGAGCACGCTGTTGTATGATAAGGTAAATGCGCACAAGCCGGAGCGCCTTCGCTGATCATAGATCGCTTGTGGGGATATCACCGGTATCGTGACAAAAAAGAGATCCGTAAATCGGATCCTAAATGATAGTCGAGAATTATAAGAAAGGAAAAAGCCCGGAAACCGGGCCGGAGAACGAAATGGAGAATTGTATTTTTTGTAAGATCGCAAACGGAGAGATCCCGAGCACGACATTGTATGAGGATGACATGTTTCGTGTGATCTTTGACTTGGGTCCTGCTTCGAAGGGCCATGCCCTGATCCTGCCGAAGGAGCATTTCGCGGACGTGACTGAGATCTCGGAAGAGTATGCCGCAAAAGTACTTCCATTGGCCGCAAAGATCGGCAACGCCATGAAGAAGGCGCTGGGATGCACGGGCTTTAATCTGGTACAGAACAACGGTCTTTCGGCCGGCCAGACGATATTCCACTTCCATATGCACGTGATCCCACGCTACGACGACGGAGCGAAGATCGTAGCATGGGATCCGGGAACCTTAGATCCTGAGGAAGCTAAGGAGATGCAGAAAAAAATATCAGAAGCGCTGGATTAATTCCATCACGCGCTCGACACCGTTACCGATATCGGCCTTCATCATAGCGTCGATATAGGTCTGGCGATTTTCATAAAGATTTTTGATGGCCGTTACCAGAGTCTCTTTGGTAACGGCTTCTTCTTCCAAAACCTCGGAAAATCCCTGCTTTTGGAAGGAAGCGGCGTTCAGGATCTGGTCGCCGCGGCTGACCGCCTTCGACAGCGGGATCAGCAGGTGCGGCTTCCGAAGCGCAAGAAGCTCGCAGAGTACATTGGCCCCGGCACGCGACAGGATCACGTCCGCGCAGGCGTAGAGGTCTTTGAGTTCCGACGAGATATACTCGTACTGAACGTAGCCTTCGCGGTCGATCTCGGGATCGAGATTTCCCTTACCGCACAGGTGGATGATGTCGAACTGCGGGAGCAGGTCGTCCAGCGACGCGCGCAGGTGCTGGTTGATGATGCGGGAGCCGGAGCTGCCGCCGATCATGAGCAGAACGGGCTTCGCGCCGGAGAGTCCGGTAAATTTAAGTCCCGCCTCCCGAGTACCGGTCAGGAGCTCTTTACGGATCGGGCTGCCCGTCAGGACGGCCGGCTTCTTCTTGAGCTGTTCCACGGTCTCCGGGAAATTACAGCAGATGTATTTCGCTGCGGAAATGCAGAGTTTATTGGCCAGACCCGGGGTCATATCCGACTCGTGGATGATGACCGGGATCTTATATTTTTTCGCCGCGCGAACGACGGGAACGGCAACAAAACCGCCCTTCGAGAAGACCACATCGGGCTTGAGTTGCTTCATCAGTTTTTTCGCCTCATTGTAGCCCTTCACGACGCGGAACGGGTCGGTCAGGTTCTTCGCGCTCAGGTAGCGGCGGAATTTGCCGGTCGCCACGCCATAGTACGGGATCCCCTCCGCCTCGATGAGCCCCTTCTCCATTCCTTCGTAGGAACCGATGTAGGAGATCTCATAGCCCAGAGCCCGCAGCTCGGGCAGCAGGGCGATATTTGCAGTAACATGTCCGGCGGTGCCGCCGCCGGTCAGAACGATCTTTTTCATGATGAACCTCGATGGCAAATAATAGGTATGTGAAATGCCTGAAGCGATCAGGCTTCTGTTACCTCGGCCTGCTTCTTCAGCACCTGACGGATCGCGCGCGCGAGCTGATCCGGGCAGGAAGTGCCGCGACCCTTGCAGTCGATCTTCTGCAGGCGGCGGATGACCTCCTCTGCATCCATGCCTTCAACGAGTGCAGCAACGCCCTGTGTATTACCATGGCAGCCACCTACGAACTGGACGTTGGTTACTTTGCCATCAACGATATCAAATAGGATTTGACGGGAACAAGTTCCTTTGGTAGTATAGGTATACATATCGTACCTCCCTGTGAAAAATCGGGACACTTCTCGTGCCTTGGTGCCTTCATGATAACACAGAAATCCATAAAAATCCATAGGTGCGAACACGGGAAATGCAAGCCATCCCGATTTGTTTTGAAAGGAATAGAAATGAAACAAAAGACAGAAAATGTCACTATGAGCCTCGGCGTTTTATTGATGGGCATCATCGTATGTGCCGGCATCTTCGGATGGATCTACGAAACACTTTTTTACTTATACAACGATGGGCGCATCGTGAAGCGAGGCTCCTGCTTCGGCCCGTGGATCGATATTTACTGTCTGGGCGGTCTGCTCATGTACTTCATGTGCAGAAAACTCACGAAAAAACCCTGGTTGGTGGCTCTGCTTTGCGGCGCGATCTGCGGCGCGCTGGAGTACACGGCCGGGTTCATATTGGACCGTGTCAATGGCGGAAACTGGGGATGGAATTATACTACGGAGAAATTGAATTTCGGCAATATTAACGGATACATCTGTCTGCGGTCGGTCCTGACCTTTGCGCTTTCCGGTCTGCTCCTTTTCTATGTGATCCTCCCGTGGCTGGCGTGGTTACAAAAAAAGCTCGGAGAGAAAGCATTTTCCCGAATCATCGTAACGCTGGGAGTGATCATTCTGATCGATATCGCATACAATGATATCGCAGCCTACATGTTCGGAATGCCTAGTGCCGCGGGAATCTATCGCGACCTCGGATGGTTTAGCGACTGCTTTTTAAGAAAATTTTAATAGTCTATTGACGAGAAGAAAAAATATTGTTATAATACATCTAGACTATTTGAGTTATGATTAAAAGATATTAAAGAATTGATTGGCAAAAGAATACGAAAAGCCAATCAACCAAATGATTTAGAAAACAACAGAAAAGGAGAGGCGTTACTATGAAGAGAAGAACAAAGAGGATTCTGGTGGGTTTGGCGTTGGCGCTATCGGTTGTATTCTCAACATGCCTGATATTTGCCTATGAATCCGTACAAAATGTTACTATCGATGACGTTACGATCAGGTTCAAGAATTATATCAGTTCCGATATGACGTCGTCGTATGCTGAGACGCACGGATCTACCCCGGCTCCACAGACGTATGTAAATGCGACGTTTTATTACTTTGATGAGGAGACGGAGGCATTTGGAACCATTTATCTTTATCAAGGGGTAGACGGAGCTTCAAAGGTTCAAGTGAACCAAAACTCCATAGAGCCGACTCATACAAAAGTATATTACAAGGTGGTTTCTAATCATATAGCCTCATATCATGGAGTAACGTCAAATTATCCCAACATGACTACGAATGCTCCGTGACGTGTTAACAGAAATAACAGGTAAGATTGACATGAGAAGACTTATTCTAATCTCCATACTTTGTGTTATAGGACTTCAGCTTTTATCCTGCAAAAGCAAAACTGTTGAAATAGAAATAACAAAGCAGTCCGAAGAAATGACATCTTTAGATGAAAAAAGAACAGAACAGTCGGATGAAACTTTATCAAATACAACAGATTCAACAGAAGATGATTCGGGAGGTCCCTTACCACGCATCACTTGGTGTGTTATGCCTTATCCTTTATTGACTGAAGATACTCTAAATGATATAAATCACCGGTTACTTGAGAACGGCATTCGGTGTCAGGTTGAAGTAATCAGAGTAAGTGACCCGGGGGTGGAGTACGAAAAGTGGTTGGAGGAGTTGAAGACTAAGGGAGAAGCTCCGGATATCATGCTTTCCGGATATTGGGAAAACGGATTCCTGGATGCGGTTGCCTTTGCAAAGAAAGAATTCTTTTCGTTGAATGAATATTTGCAAGCGGAGGAAGGCGCGGTGTTACAGAGCTCCTTCAGCGAGTTGGAGTGGAGCCGAGTCACCATTGACGGAAATATATACACACTTCCGGGACGAAGAGATACGCTGAAAGACCAGGGTGAAGTCTATCTTTGGGTAAAAGATTCATATAGAGAGGAATTCAAGAAACATTTTGACGGTTCTTATGAGTCCTTGCATATGATGTGCAGAAATAATGCTGACGGTGAGCAGCTTATAGTTGCCGGAGATTTTTATGACAGCGTCGTACTGTCGTTTCTGGACTCAAAAGAGTTATTTTTTGCATCGTATGATCCCAGATCAAAACAAGTAATAGATTTGACAAAACGACCTAAGACTAAAGAGTTTTTACGAATGCTTTACGAGGACTACAGGGATGGGGTATGCGTGAGAGTATCCGACCCGAGTGAACTTCCGAACAATGCAGTGGCATATATATGCGCAAACAAGATCGATTCGCTGCAGGGATATACTGAGATGATATTAAGCGTTGCGCATTTTAGGTCAATTATGGCGGCGTCTTATGGTGTATTGGCATCATCTCCGAATAAGGAACTTGCGCTGAAGGTTTTGAGTGTGTGTTTCTCGGATCCCGGGATAGCTTCTCGCCTTAGTTGGATTTCAGGGGATGCGCAAAAATGGCAGAAGTTGACGGAGTATTATAATACCAGGGAGCCCAGTTCGATCACCGGATTTATTCCTGATTTGTCTATGCGTCAAAGGGAAACTATTCATCAATACAGCGATGATTTATTTGGGATCGTTAATTCAATGTATATCACAGGATCCGACGGAAAGACGGTGCTTAATTCGAATTATCTGGAGTTACTGGAAGACTTTTTTGCGGAACCAAAGGACTACGGAGATATTTTTGATGTGATCAACGAACAGTTAGATTGCTGGTTTGAAAGAAAAGGTGAATAAAACGATCAACCGCTCTGCGAGGGTTTGCCGGCAGAGCGGTTGATGCATAAGGGGTAAAAATGAAGGATTTTAAACGAATAAAACAAATGACATCAGTGTTCGGACTGAGTTTGATTCTGACATCCTGCAGGACGAACGAAGTCGTTCAAACAACAGTTGATGATGGGAGTTCGATAATAACCATTGAGGAAGACTCTTCGCAGGCAAAAACTACGAAAGATGAAGTTGATAATTCTAGTGGACGCACCTTTGTAAGTGATTCTTTTAATTGTTCGTTTTATACTGAGGACTATGCCTTGCACTACAGCAATCATGGCAGGCTACAGATATTTGATGTAAAAACTAAAGAGGATCATGTATACTGTTTTGATCCCGGATGTGAGCATAATCGAGGAAAAAGAAGTATTACCGGCGAGGTGCTGGAGGCAGGGTGCATCGCTTATGAACTATCGGATTCCACGGTTATGTTGAGGGATGACCGGTGTTATTTTATGAAAGATTCCGGAGAAGTGATCCAATCGGATCTTCAGGGGATGAACCAGCGGGTTGTCGGAGCATTACCCCCTTATCTGAATTATAATATCGCACACGATATCTTCTACTCAAAGGATTCACTTTTTGTGATATTTGATCTTCCATATGAAATGATTGAAGTGAAGGATGAGAACGGCGAGTCTTCATGGATCGTCGGGGAAATGAAAGATAAAGATACCAGGGGAATCATTCAGATCGATCTGAATAACGGAATCCGTTCGGAGGTTTTTAGCGCTGAGGACTACAATTCTTATTTGTCCCAAACAGATGTTCGGGGAGATCACATGTATTTTGCTTATTGGTATTCTGATATCCCGTATATGGATATGTTTGGAGAGACATATGGACGGACTATTCCGGAAGAGTTGAAGGGACTATCTCCAGAGGAGTATCGGGAGGAATTAAATAAACGGAGATGGGTTGATGTTTATGATTACAACATTTCGACAGGGGAGCTCACAGCGAGTTTAAAACATAAGCATGTGGAGGAAGGTAACATTGTTTTTTGCAAGGGCTTTTTCGCGCTGAGTGAAGATGAAAACACATCCGGATTGTATCGCTATGACGGAGAGAGATTTCGTCAACTGGATTTCGGAATACAAGCGCTGGTTCGAAGTGATGATCATCTGGTATGTTGCAGCAACAAGGCTCCGGGCGATTATATGCAGATCGATGAAAAAACGGGCGAAGTCTTAAAAAAAATTAAAACACCGGTTTCGTATGATGCTTTTTTGCCGAGAGTTATCATCGGAGAGAGTTGCTATGGTATACTCAATAAAAACGGAGTCATGGCCGCAGGCTATGTTCCAGCGAGTGATTTTTGGAATGGCGATATCACGAATGCCGTTCAATTCATGCAAGAAGAGTAACTGATGTCTCTACGCTTGCCATTTTCCCGATTTTTTGATAGAATAAGACTGGCGTGGTGTGCGCTAAGGGGGCATGGATCTACAAGCCCCGAAAGGATTTTGGTCAGGCAATGAAAAAAGTACTGAAGGTTATATTTGGTAGAGCATTTTATACCAGTTTCAGTTTGTTGCTGCAGATCCTGCTTATGATCTGGGCGACGGGGCTGCTGGCGGGAAACTATTTTTACTTCTCGTTGCTGCTGGATATACTGGCTATATTGATCGCTCTGCGAATCACAGTAAAATGGGATAATATCGCCTATCGTCTGGTATGGGTCTTCGTCATTTTGGCGGTCCCCGTATTCGGGCTTAGTTTGTTTGCGATGTTTGGCCGAACCAGTATCAACCGAAAGACGAAAAAACACTATATCAAGGTCGAGGGAGAGTACCTCAACCACCTGGCAGAGTTTGAGAGCTGCCTGCCGCCGGACGACGACCTGACGGGGTACGTCCACCGGCAAATGAATTACATTGACCAATACGGAGCATATCCTTCCTATCAGAATACCGACGTTAAGTTCTACTCGCCGGCGGAGGAAGCGCTGGAGGATATGTTTACGGCGCTTCGGGGTGCGAAGAAGTTCATCTTCCTCGAGTATTTCACCATCCAGAACGCGAAGGTCTGGAAGACGGTGGAGGAGATCCTGATCAGCAAGGTGAAGCAGGGCGTCGAGGTCCGCGTGATCTACGACGACTTCGGAAGCCTGAAGTTCATCGATAAGGACTTCGCGAAACGAATGAACCGCTACGGCATCCAGTGCCGGATCTTCAATCCGTTCATCCCGTTTATCTACGTGTTCATGAACCACCGCGACCATCGTAAGATCATGGTCATCGATAACGAGATCAGTTTCACCGGCGGCTTTAATCTGGCGGATGAATACTTCAATCTCGAGTCGCCGTACGGACACTGGAAGGACAGCGGCATCCGCCTCGAGGGCGATGCGGTCCGCAACCACACGCTGATGTTCCTCGAAATGTGGAATTTCATCAAGAAGACCGACCTGTCCGTGGCGCACTACCTGGTGCCTTACGCATACGAAGCGAAGGAGAAGGACACCTACGTGCAGCCGTACTCTGATACGCCGATCGACCATGAGCCCCTCGGGGAAAATGTTTACATGAACATCATCAAGACGGCGAAGCATCATGTATACATTACGACGCCGTACCTGATCATCAGTGAGGAGATGAACCGCGAACTCTGTATGGCGGCGAAGCGCGGCGTGGATGTGCGCATCATCACCCCGGGTATCCCGGATAAGAAGAGTATCTTCCTGCTGACGCAGTCGTACTACGAACGCCTGATCCATGCGGGCGTCCGCATCTACCAATACTCGCCCGGTTTCATCCATGCAAAGCAGTACCTTTGCGATGATGAGATCGCGGTCGTCGGGACCATCAACATGGATTTCCGGAGCCTGTACCTGCACTTTGAGTGCGCGACCTACCTCTATCGCTGCGAGGCGATAAAGGACATCCGTCAGGACTTCGAGAACATGTTCCCGATCTGTGAAGAGATCACCCTCGACCTGGCGAAAAAACATACCGGATACAAAAACTTCAAACAGAGCGTGCTGCGGTTGCTCGCGCCTATGTTCTAGTTGCTGTTGAGCAAGCTAAGAAGTTTGGAAATATTAAGGAGACATTGTGGAAACACATCTAAAGAACCTGAAGATCAACTATACGATCACCGGACAGGGGAGCCCCGTTTGCCTATTGCATGGCTGGGGGGCTTCCCTTGATATGTATCCGGGCGTGATCGCGAAGCTCTCGCAGTCGCACACGGTATACGCGCTGGACTTCCCGGGCATGGGTAAGAGCGACGAGCCGCCCGAACCGTGGTGTGTGGATGACTACACCGATCTGGTGACGGATTTCTTTAACGAGATGCAGCTTACGGAGACGGCGCTCATCGGCCACTCCTTCGGCGGCCGCGTGATCGCGAAACTCATTGCCCGCCAGAAAGCGGGCGCGGCCGGGGCTTCACCGGTGCGTTTTACGAAGATCATCCTGATGGACTCCGCCGGTATCAAACCGAAGAAGAAACTCAAGGCGCGTTATAAGACCGCCACGTACAAAATGGCGAAATTCATCTTCAAATGTCCGGTGATGAAGTTCCTCTACCCGGATTATATGGACCACATGCGTAAGCGCCGCGGTTCGGCGGATTACAACGCCGCATCGCCCGTGATGCGCGGAACGCTGGTCCGCGTGGTCAATGAAGACCTGCAGAAGGAACTGTCGACCATCACCCAGCCCACGCTCCTCATCTGGGGCGAAAACGACACAACGACGCCGGTTTCCGACGCGCACCGCATGAAGGAACTCATCGCGGACAGCGACATCGTACTCGTGCCCGGAGGGCATTTTTCCTACATCGATTCACCGGGGCTGGTCCTCGGGGCAATGGACGCATTTTTGAACGAGTGACACCTCGGGCATCTCGGTTCGACAGGCGGTCACAAAGGAGCTTAAAACCATGATGATCACAATATATCAGGGGATCATAACAGCGATAAGCACTCTTGCATTTATCGGTCTGATGCTGTATTATATGCATATGTTTCAGTTGAACTCCTACGCAGCGGATGAACAGCTGCGCTGGATGAAGCATAATTACAACAGCCTCTTGGGCCGCTCCATGGGTGTGATCCTGTCCATACCGATCCTGCTTTTGTTCGGCAGGCACTGGTACGGGGCTGCGCCGGCGGCGATCCTGCTGTGGCTGACATTTACCGGCAACCGCCCCCGCAAGGGCATGGCGAAGAAGGATTTCGCTGTCACGAAACGTGTAAAACGTATGATGATCACGATCTTCATCATTTACGCGATCTTCCTGGCGTGGCAGATCCTTACCATCATCAACGGGACGGGTCGAGATTTCTTCTTCCCGACGTTTTGCTGTCTGCTCATGACGCCCTTCGTCATCATCGCGGCGAATATCATCAACCGCCCGATGGAGAAGCGGATCAACCGGAAGTTCATCAACGAGGCAAAATCGATCGTAGCCGAGATGCCGGCGCTTCGCACCATCGGCATCACCGGAAGCTACGGAAAGACCAGCATGAAACATTTCGTGACGAAGCTACTGGCCGCGGACCGGAATGTTTACATGACACCGGGGAATTTCAATACCGAACTGGGCGTGACCATCGCGGTACGCCGGGATCTGAAGCCTCTGCACGAAGTCTTCGTGTGCGAGATGGGCGCGCGTCGCGTCGGCGAGATCAAAGCCGTCTGCGACATCGCGAAGCCGACATACGGCATCCTGACCTCGATCGGGCCCCAGCATCTGGAGACCTTCGGCTCCATGGAAAACATCATTCATACGAAGTTCGAACTGGCGGACGCACTGCCGAAAGACGGTACGCTGTTCGTGAACTACGACGACCCGATCCTTCGGGAGGAGGCGCCAAAGAAGGGCCTGAAGATCGTTTCCTACGGACTGGAGTGCGAGGAAGCGATGTACCGGCCGCAGAACCTGTGCTGTACAGCGCGGGGCAGCGAGTTCGACATGACATTTCCCGATGGAGAGACCGTGCATTTCACCGCACAGGTCATCGGAACGCACAATGTGCTGAATTTAGCCGGGGCATTGGCCGTGGCGGACACCTTCGGGGTGCCGAAGCAGCACATGGTGGCACAGGTGAAGCGCGTGGAGAGCGTGGCGCACCGCCTGCAGATGAAGCAGACCGGCCGTGGCATCCTCATCGACGACGCGTACAACTCGAACCCCGTCGGAGCGAAGGCGGCGCTGGACACGCTCGCGATGTTCGACGGAATGAAGATCCTCATCACACCGGGTATGGTGGAACTGGGGGAGAAACAGGAAGAATTGAACCGCAATTTCGGCCGCCAGGCGGCAGAGAAGGCGGATGTCATCATCCTCATCGGAAAGCGGCAGACCGAGCCGATCTATGCCGGCGTGTGCGAGACCGATTTTCCGAAGGATAAACTGTTCGTGGCAGGCGACCTGCAGGAGGGACTTTCCATCGCGGACGGCTTAAAGACCGACGCGCAGAAGATCATCCTCCTGGAAAATGACCTCCCGGACAACTATTGATCAAAGGAAGTAAAAACACATGAAAATATCGGTTGGATTGTTTTTCGGCGGTCCCAGCGTGGAACATGAGGTCTCCGTGATCTCGGCGCTGCAGGCTTATTACGCATTCGAGGATGAACGCTACGAGATCATCCCCATTTATATGACGAAGGACAGCCGTTTGTTCGTCGGCGAGGATGTCGGCGACATCGAGGCGTACCGGAATATCCCGGCGCTTCTTACGAAGAGCATCCACGTTACCCTCGTGCGCGAGGATGGACGCACCTATCTGCGTCAGGTGAAGTCCCGCGCGTTTAAGAAAGACTACAATCAGGTGCTCGACGTAGCATTTCCCGTGGTACACGGAACGAACGTCGAGGACGGCGCTTTGCAGGGCTACCTGCAGACCATGGGCCTTCCCTATGTCGGCTGCGACGTATTTTCCTCCGCGATCGGCATGGATAAATTCGCGCAGAAGGCAGTGCTTCGCGAGGCCGGCATCTCCGTGCTTCCCGCGATGTGCCCGAATATCGCGGAGTATCGCAAGGATCCGGAAGGCCTCCTGAACACGATCGAGAAGGAGTACGGCTATCCCGTCATCGTAAAGCCGAACAATCTCGGTTCGAGTGTCGGCATCCGCGTGGCGCGGGACCGCGCCGCTTTGGAGAGCGCGATGGAGTTCGCGTTCGGTTTTGCGACGCGCGTGCTGGTGGAGCACGCCATCGTACATTTGAAAGAGATCAACTGTTCCGTGCTCGGCGACTACGAGACAGCGGAGGCTTCCGAGTGTGAGGAGCCGATCGCGCAGGACGAGATCTTAAGCTACCAGGATAAGTACATGGGCAATAGCGGCAAGAACGGAGTGAAAGGCGCCCCGGTGAAGGGCGGCGGAGCGAAGGGAAGCGAGGGCATGGCGAGTCTGTCCCGTAAGATCCCGGCGGAGATCTCCCCCGAGCGTCGCGAGCAGATCCGTGAGATGGCGGTGAAGACCTTCCAGACCCTGGGCTGCAACGGCGTGGCACGTATCGATTTCATGATCGATAAGGACACGGACGCACTCTATGTCAACGAGATCAATACGATCCCGGGCTCGCTGGCGTTCTACCTGTGGGAGGCCGTCGGCCTTCCGTATTCGAAGATGTTGGTGCGCCTGATCGATCTGGCGCTTAAACGCGAGCGTGAGCGTGCAAACCTCACCTTCTCGTTTGACAGCAATCTATTAGCACATGCTTCGCTTCCGAAGCATAATCATTGATATTTCGAGGAAAGCATGAAGAAGAGAGAGATCGTTCGGCGGATCCTGTTTTGGGTATTCCTGTGTGTATTCATCATCGCCGTTTTGAAGCTGGGACACATCGCCTATGTGTACTGGAAGAACAACCGGGGTTATCAAGACCTTCGCGATCAGGCACAGTTGAGTTCCACGGCACAGGACGCATCCGCTACGAAGGGCACCGGCTCGGACGTGGAGGTCATTATCGACCAGAGCGGGATCGGTCAGGAAGTGGTTACGAAGGAGCCCCTGGAAGAAACCACGAAGGCGCGCGTACGGGAGGACATCCTGCCGCCCGGTTCCAACGGCGTAGACCACGAATTCCTGCTGATGATGAACGCCGATTATGTCGGCTACATCGTCATCCCGGGAACGGAAGTAGACTATCCGGTCGTACGGGGCAGTGACAATTTGCACTATTTGCGATATGATTATTATGATAAGGAGTCGATCTCCGGCTGTCCGTTCCTGGATTACCGCCAGGAGAAAGATTTTTCCTTATTCAATTCTACGATCTGTGCGCATAACCAGAAGGACAACAAAATGTTCGGTACGCTGGATCGGTATAAGGAAAAGACGTTCTGGGAAGCGAACCCCTACGTTTACCTTATGACGCCCGACGGAAATTACCGCTATAAGGTCTTTTCCGCATACGAGCAGTACTATGTGGACATGATCTTCAGCCCGCTGTTCCCGACGGACAGTTCGAAGCAGGAGCTGATCGATCTGGCGCGGGAGCGGTCTCTGTACGACACCGGCGTTTCGGTATCGATAACCGACCACATCCTTACGCTGTATACCTGCACGGAGAATTCCGATGTACGCTTTGTCGTACAGGCAGTTTGTGAAAACTATTGATACCGAATGCCCTCGGTACAGAATTTGGGCAGAAATGGAGATAAGATGAGTATTGCAGAGATCTTTGGACAAAATGTATTCAATGATGCCGTAATGCGGGAGCGTCTTCCGAAGAAGGTCTACGCGGAGCTGCGTAAGACCATCGACGAGGGTAAGACCTTAGACCCGATGATCGCGGAAGTCGTGGCAAATGCCATGAAGGACTGGGCCATAGAGAAGGGCGCGACGCACTATACGCACTGGTTCCAGCCATTGACCGGAACGACGGCAGAGAAGCATGACTCCTTTGTTTCGGCACCCGGTCCTTCCGGAAAGACGTTGATGGAGTTCTCCGGTAAGGAGCTCATAAAGGGCGAGCCGGATGCTTCGTCCTTCCCGTCCGGCGGATTGCGCGCGACCTTCGAGGCCCGCGGCTATACAACGTGGGACTGCACATCGCCTGCGTTCTTGAAGGAAGACGCGACGGGCGTTCTGCTCTGCATCCCGACGGCATTCTGTTCCTACACCGGTGAGGCGCTGGACCAGAAGACGCCGCTGCTGCGCTCCATGGAAGCATTAAATACACAGGCGCTGCGTATCCTGCGTCTGTTTGGAAACACCACTTCGAAGAAGGTGACCCCCATGGTGGGTCCCGAGCAGGAGTACTTCCTGGTCGATCGTGAGAAGTGGCTGAAGAGAGACGATCTGATTTTCACGGGACGCACCCTGTTTGGCGCGGTTCCGCCGAAGGCACATGATGTGGAGGATCACTATTTCGGCCAGATCCGTGAGCGTGTGGGCGGTTTCATGCAGGAACTGAACACGGAGCTCTGGAAGCTTGGTGTGTCCGCGAAGACACAGCACAACGAGGTGGCTCCCGCGCAGCACGAACTGGCGCCCATCTACGCGCCGGCAAATATCGCAGTCGACCACAACCAGCTCATCATGGAGACCATGAAGAAGGTAGCGAACCGCAGAGGTTTGTCCTGCCTGCTCAGCGAGAAGCCCTTCGCCGGCCTCTCCGGTTCCGGTAAGCACAACAACTGGTCCCTCTGCACGGATGACGGCATCAACATGCTCGATCCCGGTAAGCTGCCGCACGACAACATCCAGTTCCTTCTGGTTCTGGCGTGCATCCTGAAGGCAGTCGATATCCATGCGGATTTGCTTCGCGAGTCTGCTGCCGACGTGGGCAATGAGCACCGTCTCGGCGTACACGAGGCACCGCCCGCGATCATTTCCGTATTCATCGGCGAGCAGCTCGAAGATGTGGTTGAGCAGCTCATCAGCACCGGTAGCGCGACCAGCTCGAAGGTCGGCGGCGTATTGGAGACCGGCGTTTCCTCCCTGCCTGCATTGCAGAAGGATGCGACCGACCGCAACCGTACTTCACCCTTTGCATTTACCGGTAATAAATTCGAATTCCGTATGGTGGGTTCCCGCGACTCTGTCGGCGAGCCGAACACCGTACTCAACGCCATCGTTGCCGAGGCGTTCTGCGAGGCCGCAGACGTTTTGGAGAAGGCAGATAACTTCGAACTGGCGCTGCACGACCTGATCAAGGAATACCTGACCGAGCATCAGCGCATCATCTTCAACGGCAACGGTTATTCCGAAGAGTGGATCGCGGAAGCAGCCCGCCGCGGCCTTCCGAACATCAAGTCCATGATCGACGCGATCCCGGCCCTCACGACCGAGAAGTCCGCGAAACTGTTCGAGAAGTTCGGCATCTTCACGCGCGCAGAACTTGCATCCCGCGCGGAGATCCAGTACGAGGCATACTGCAAGGCGATCAACATCGAAGCATTGACCATGATGGACATGGCGTCAAAGCAGATCATTCCGGCAGTCATCGAGTATACCACCGGGTTGGCCGCTTCGATCAATGAAGTGACGGCTGCCTGCGCGGACGCGGATGTATCCGTTCAGACCGAGCTTCTGATCCAGGTTTCCGACCTGCTGTCTGACATGAAGGTAGCGCTTTCGAAGCTGGCGACAGCGGAAGAAACTGCAGCCGCACAGATCGGAACGAAGGAAAAAGCACATAAATACTATGAGGAGGTCGTTCCTGCGATGGAGGCCCTGCGCCGCCCCGCAGATGAACTCGAACGTCTGGTCGATCGTCGGATCTGGCCGTTCCCGACTTACGGGGATCTGGTGTTTGAGGTATAGGGGGACATATGAAAAAACAATACATACTGTTTGATTTGGACGGGACATTGACCGATCCCGCCGAAGGGATAACCAAATCGGTTCAGTACGCATTAAAACATTTTGGGATCGAAGAGGATGATCTGGAGAAACTGCAGCCGTTTATCGGCCCGCCCTTGATGGAGAGTTTCATGGATTTCTATGGTTTCTCCGAGGAGCAGGCCCGTGAAGCGGTGACCTACTATCGCGAGTATTTCCGCCCGCAGGGCATCTTCGAAAACGAGGTCTATAAGGGGATTCCGGAGCTTCTGGAGAAACTGACGGACGCGGGTAAGACGCTGATCCTGGCGACTTCGAAGCCGGTCGTTTTCGCGGAGCAGATCCTGGAACATTTCGATCTGCGTCAGTACTTCGAGTTCATCGGAGGTTCGGACATCGAGCAGACGCGCGCGAAGAAGACGGAGATCCTGCAGTATATTCTGGAGGAATGCCAGCTGGTCGACCTGACGGAACTGGTCATGGTCGGCGACCGCAAGCATGACATCATCGGCGCGAAGCAGTTCGGCATCGACACGGTCGGCGTTCTGTACGGCTACGGTTCCGAGGAGGAACTTAAGGAGGCCGGCGCGGACGTTCTGGTCGACTCCGTACGCGAGCTCGGCGAATACCTGCTCGAGGAAGAGTAATAACATGATCAATATTTTATACGAGGATGACTATATCTGGGTAGTGGAGAAGCCTGCCGGCGTGGATGCGCAGGAGGGGCGGACGCTGTCCGACGATATGCCGTCCCGCATCCGAAATTATATGAGCCACAGGGAGACCTCTTCCTGTGGCCGTGTTTTACCTGCCTATGTCGGTGTGGTGCACCGCCTGGATAAACCCGTGCGCGGCCTGATGGTCTATGCGAAGACGAAAGAGGTAGCGGCCGCCCTGTCCGCGCAGTTTGCGAAGGACGGGAGCATGCACAAAGAATACCGGGCTCTCGTTGCAGCGCCCGAAGGTTCCTATATTTCCGCTGACCTGCTGGCCGGCATCACCTATTCCGACCGCCTGTTATTTGAGCGTTCGGCCAATGTATCGCGCATCCTGACGGAAGCGGAGGCGGCTTCGCTTCGCGCGGATCAGCGTTCGCAGGTAAAAGAAGCCGTGCTGACCTGTCGTTTTGCGCAGGGAACGCCCATGTTTGCGAAGGAGCAGGAAGCGTGCACGAGCCGTGATGAAAGCCTGGTCGGTCGTCTGGCGGAGGTTTCAGTCCTCCTAAAGACCGGGCGCCACCATCAGATTCGGGCGCAGATGGCCGCCCACGGCCTGCCCATCGTCGGTGACCGCAAATACGGCCTGCCCATGGATGGTGTGGGATTGTGCCTGTGCGCTTGCATGCTACGTTTCCGCCACCCGAAGACCGGGAAAGAGCTGGAGTTTGAAATATGTTGACAACATATAAAAAAAGGATATACTTAGAAGTAAGACATAACAATATAAGGCTTTGGGATTTTCTATGATAAGGTGTTTAAGTATACGAAAATCATTTGGCGATGCACCGCCGTTGTTTGAAGGCCTCGATCTGGAGTTCACTGATACGGGGCTTTTTATTTTGATGGGCGAAAGTGGATGCGGAAAGACAACGCTGTTGAATATCCTGATGGGATTGATATCGCCGGATTCAGGGGAAGTAGAATTATCCTCGATTGGAAGAGAAGACATAGATTATCTTACACAAGACCCTTTTTTTGCGGGCTTTTTAACAGTTTCGGAAAATCTGCATTTGATAAGTGATAATACGGAATCGATAAGGGGAGTACTGGAAAAGGTCGGGTTGGTAGATAAATACGATTCGACCGTTTCGACATTGTCCGGAGGGGAGAGACAGAGGCTTGCGATCGCCCGTTCCCTTTTACGGGGAAGTCGCGTGCTTCTTTTGGATGAACCGACAGCAGCTCTTGATGAAGAAAACAGGACCAGCGTTTACGCACTTCTGAGGGCTTTGAGTACGGAAATTCTAATCGTGTGCGCGACACATGACGCCAGAGCCAAAGATTATGCAGATCTGGTATACGTATATAGAGATGGAACATTTGTTGCCGAGAAAAATCAAGCGAGAAAGACGGGGCCTTCAGGGGAAGATCCTGAAAGAGAAAAAAATAGTCGTGTGATACAAAAGGTATCCAACCCTGTTTTTGCAATGAATGTAGCGATAAAAAAATGGTATAAAGAAAGAATGATGGATCGACTAACGGAAGTATGGCTGATCGTTTGCTTGACGTTGGCTTTTTTGATCCTAGCCGCAGCAGATTTTCCGCAACGCAAAGTAGAACAGACGGAAAAGAACATGTATCATATCAACATGCAAGTGTTGAACGTTCCGAAGGGCGTTGCGATCGAAGAGGTTCTTAAGAAAGTAAAATATGAAGAAGCGATCCTGAATTACATGGACAATTATCCGGACGGAATGATAACTAAGACGGATAAGGAGCAGTTTACACCAGAAAACAAATCTTATGACTATCGTATGTATGTTTTGCCGATAAAGGAAGAGTTATTCAAACTAAAAGACAAGATTTTGTACGGAGAATACGTCAAAGATAAGTACGATATACTACTGCCTTATGGCGCGGCGTATTATTTGACGAACGGAGACCCGGCGAAGGCAGTCGGGATGAAAGTCAGTCACGAAGTATTCGATACCGGAAAGGTGCAATTCACTGTTACCGGCGTTCTGGATAAGTTCAGCAAAGCGGATGTTTACTACCTTCATGGAGGTAGGCTCGGCGTGAATCCCTGGAATGAGAATGCCCCCGATGCGGGATTTGATCTGTTCTTTGCTTCGACATTGGCAGTACAAGACCTTGAGGCAGATCCTGCGTTTTATGGGAATAATGGACGGTTTTATACCATTTACTTCGCGTCCTATAATGATTTTTTGAAAGGGCGAAGCGTACTTGAACAATATTCGAAAGAAGGATCTTTGAAACTGGAGATTTCACCGGTTCCGGGAAAGGATGGGATGGAGATCCTGAGCATGGTGTTACTGCCTTTTGCCGCATTGATCGGAGCATTGACGATCGTGTTGTTCATGGTGGTCCATCACTTGCGGATGAAGTACAACGGATCATTTCTCTCCTTACTGACCTATTCCGGATACAGTAAGTCGCAGATAATCGGGGAGTTGATAAAAATCATTATGCTCGATTTGATAAAGAAGGTGATCGTGTCTATGGCGATCATGTTTGTGATCACTATAGCGGTTAACGCATGGAATGTCAGGACACTTTCTTATTCTTCGATGATCTTCACATATAATCCGTTATTGATCGGACTGTTTGTAATCGGAGTGTTGATGATTGGTTTTATTTTGTGTCTGAGTGTTCGCAGAGTTTATTCTGAGTCCTGGTATGAGGGAATGATAAAGCAACGTGATCTGATATAGTGGTTTCTGAAGTGTTTTTCGATGAGAGGGTTCGGCATGAAGATAGAATTACAAGGCATATGCAAATCTTTTGACGGAAAGAAAAGGGTTCTGGATGAGGTCTGTCACTGTTTTGAGTCCGGAAAAACATATGTGATAAAGGGTATCAGCGGATCAGGAAAGACGACACTGTTGAATATTCTGAGCGGACTGGCGGACGCGGACAGCGGAAGAGTTGAGGTGTCTCCGGATGCTACGCTGAGAATTGGTTATGTTTTTCAACAGAGTCACCTTTTGTCGGGAATAAGTGTTTATGATAATCTGAAACTGATCCGAAATGATGAAGAGGCGATACGAAAGTATGCAAAGAAACTAGGGGTCGATGAATTGCTGGAAAGAAATCCTGAACATTTATCCGGTGGACAGAGGCAGCGTATCGCGATCGTTCGCGCTCTCATAACGAACCCGCAGTTGGTGATCGCAGACGAACCGAGTGCTTCGCTCGATCCAGAGAATTCAAAGACTCTGGCGCAGATCATGGAACAACTAAGGGGCGAAGACCGGATCGTGGTCATCGCGACGCACGAAGGGTGTTTTGATGCGATCGCAGATGAGATATTGGATTTGAGTGAAGGGAGAGTATCTGTCCGAAAGGGAGGAAGAGACGTACCCGTCAAAGCGTTAGAAGAAGAGTTGATCAGGGATAATCCTGCATGGTTGCAGAGAGGAAGAAAGAGCTTTCTAAATACATTTCAGAATGATGCAAGGATCATTTTCCGAAGAAGATTTAAAGGGCGAAAGATTCTACGTGTATTGCCATTTGCACTGATATTGTTTTTGGTCTTGGTCGTCTCGGCGATCCATGCAAATATTGCCACGGTAATGGTGGAGGAATATCGGAATCTATATCCGCTGGATGTAGTCGAACTGAGTGCATCGTTTGATGAAAGGCGGCTTCCGGAAGGGATGCTCGTATATCATAATTATGTTGCCAGAGATAAAGATATAACAGGCTACTATCTTATGCCGGAAGAGTACAGTGCGTTCCGATTACCCGGAATGGTGGCAGAAGGACATTTTCCTCAGGGAGAAGATGAGATCCTGGTGACACCGAAACTGGCGGAATACCTAGACGAAGCAAAGGATTTGGTTGGAGCACAGGTAGAATTGTTTGGCAGATCTTTTACCGTGGCAGGGATCACCGGGGATCTGTTCGGTGACACAGCTTTGGTCGAATACAGGAGAATGGACGCGTATTATCGTTATAACTTCAATGAAGTATCTGCACTTATTCCTTATGAAACGATTGCTGAATTTGGTCAGATCGAGCCGACTTATTCGGGAATGTATGTTCTTCCAGGGTTGGGGGAGGATCCCACCATGCAGGATAAAATCAAATCCTTGGATAATCATACGGATACGATCAGCTTTTTTTACTATGATATGGTAAAAGCGGAGGAGCGCGCCGGTTATTTTGCAAAGTATGTCGCGATCGTTTCCGGGTTGCTGTTGCTTTTCGGTAGTGTATTCATCGTAGCGATCATTCGGTGCGAATTGATCAATCGTAGCCGTGAATTGGGCTATTTACGCATATTTGGACTATCGATACGAAGAATCAAGGCATTGATCGGAAGAGAATACCGATTTAGTTTTTTGCTCTCGCTATTTGCTGCCATTGTTGCTTATTTGATAGTTGCACTCGTAGCATTTATCGTCTTCGGGATGTTTTTTCTTCCGAAGATTCAGTTTGTGCTTATCGTCGTTATTGCTGCATTGTTTATTTGGACCATACAGGTTCATATCGGTATGAAGAAGATTATAAAAATGCGTCCGTTGGAGTTGATATAAGTTTGAGTTGCCCGGTTGAGTGGATCTCAACGAATGCGTTATTGATTTTCATTTTCCGTGTGGTATGATTCTCTCAGAACGTTCGGAAATCTAAGCTATGGAGGATCGTTATATGATGTATTTATCGGAAAATCTGAAGAAGTATCGGATGAAGAAGGAATTGACGCAGGAGGATGTGGCACAGATCCTGGGGATCACACCGCAGAGCGTATCCAAATGGGAACGCGGCGAGTCGTATCCCGATATCACGCTGCTTCCTGCATTGGCCAATATATTTGAGACCAGTGTGGATCTGCTGATCGGGATGGACACGATCCGTGCGGAGGAGACACGCTACAACATCCACAAAAAGGCGGTCGCGTATCAGCGCAGCGGGGATCTGGATATGGCGGAGCAGACCTATCGGGAGGCGCTGCTGATCTATCCGAATAAGCCCGGCATGATCCTGGGGCTGGCTAGCACACTGGCTCTGAAGGGTGAGACCGAGGAGGCGATCGAGCTGATGGAGCGAGGGCTGCCCATCTCGATCAATGAGAAGCAGAAGGCGACCATGCGCGCGGCGCTGTGCTTTCTGTATTTGAAGGCCGGCAGGGCGGATAAGGCCGAGCGGCTGGCGGGCGACCTGCCGCACATGCGGGAGAGCCGGGAGGTCATACAACCGTTGATCCGGCAGGGGCTCGACGACGAACAGATCGACGCGAATATCAAAATGATCATCCTCGGAGATGGCGAGGGGATCTGGTAGAAATAAATGAGGCAGGGCCGCGGCTGCGGCTCTGCCTCATGGTTCATGTATTCTCGCTAAGTTATTTCGCCAGTTTCTTCAGGAAGATCAGGATCGCCAGAATGATACCGATCACGCAATATGCCCAAACGATGGTACCTGCGATACCGACCAGAAGATTAACGATCGGGATCTTGCTTAAAACTGCTAACAGGATACCGAAGATGACGCTGGCTACGAGGTAGCAAACGATGGAGATCAACAGACCCATCGGGGTATCAGAACCTGCGCTTAACGGGAAAAAGGGTAACAATGCTTTCATAACTGCACCTCCTTATGTATTACTCCTGCCATCATTTTACCACATTTTTCGCAGGTGTAAATGGCAGGATTGTATTTTTTCATGTATTATCATTGACTTTTGTCTGTGGAACGTGTACAATGGGAAATCGTACAATTTAGGTTTAACTCACCGCGATGGGCGCACATTTGTGCGTGCAGGGCTCACGTGCGAGCTTTGTTTTAGCGATGAAAGGTGGCGTATCATTCATGGATTACGGTATATTTAAGGATCTGGCGATCATATTTGTGGCCGCTAAGTTTTTGGGAATATTGGCGCGAAAGGTAAAGGCGCCGCAGGTCGTAGGCGAGATCATCGCCGGACTGCTGATCGGACCGACGGTTTTGGGACTGGTGGATCAGTCTTCGTTTTTGAACCAGATGGCGGAGATCGGCGTAGTTTTGCTGATGTTTATGGCGGGTCTGGAGACGGACCTGAAGGAACTGATAAAGACGGGTCCTATGGCGCTTCTGGTAGCGCTTGCGGGTGTGTTCGTACCCCTCGGCGGCGGCTTCTTACTCTCCAGTCTGTTCCACGGTTTCTCGCCGGTGGGCAGTGAGGAGTTCTTCCGCAACGTATTTATCGGTGTTATCATGACCGCGACTTCGGTCAGCATTACGGTCGAGACGCTGCGTGAGCTCGGTAAACTTCGCGGTAAGGTCGGAACGACCATCCTGTCTGCGGCGATCATCGACGATGTCATCGGTATTATCGTCATGACCTTCGTGATCGGTTTCCGTGATCCGGAGCAGGATCCGCTGCGCGTTGTGCTCAACACGGGTCTGTTCTTCGTATTTGCGTTCGTAGTCGGCATCCTGTGCTACTACCTGTTTAAATATCTGGATAAGAGAAACCCGCACACCCGTCGTGTGCCGATCTACGGCATGGCGCTCTGCTTTGCATTTGCCTATGCGGCAGAAGAGTGGTTCGGCATCGCTGATATCACCGGTGCCTACATCGCGGGTATCATCCTGTGCAGTATCAAGGACTCGAAATACATCGCGGAGAAGATGGACATCAGTACCTACATGGTATTCGCTCCGGTTTTCTTCGCCAGTATCGGACTGAAGGCGGACATCAGCGGACTGAACGGGTCCATGATCCTGTTTTCTGCCGGATTTGTGTTCATTGCGTTGATCGCGAAGATTATCGGCTGCGGATTAGTGGCGAAATGCTTCCGATTCTCCATGCCAAATTCACTTAAAGTGGGTGTAGGAATGATGACAAGAGGCGAAGTAGCCCTCATTGTGGCGAGAAAAGGACAGGACGTCGGCCTTCTCGATGCCGTTTATTTCGCGCCGGTCATCCTGCTGATCGTTATCTCGTCCATCGTAACGCCGATCGTGTTGAAACTCTTGTTTACGAAGTGGCCGGCAGAGCATGGCGAGCAGGAAGCAGCGCCTGCGAAAGCCGCCGAGAACCAGTAACAGCATCTTAGACCGACGACCAGCACGAAAACCGATGAAGGAGGGACTTCCATGCGGCTTGCGATCTACGACAACATCATAACCGTCGTGCTTACGATCGCCGCCTGCATTTGGGGACGGTTTCCTTCCCTGTGTGTGATCGCGGGCGCCGCGCTTTTGGTTTTGTTTTCGCTCGCCTGTGTGGATGAGAATGACAGCCTGTACATCCGCCTGCTTCAGTGGATCTTCATCGCCTGCTTCGGCGTTGCCACGCAGCAGTTTTTCGCGTGCAGTCTGTACGCCATTTGGAAAGAAAAGAAACTCCCGCTTCGCTTTGCGAGCGCCGGAGTCGTTTATATCATTATTACCGTGATCTTCACGAAGGGGGCGGCCCGTCTTGCGAAATGCATCCTGGGCCTCCTTTTGATGTATGCATTGGCCGCGCTATTCTACGCCGGACGCCGCCTGCTCGAGTGGACGCAGAAGAAAAGCGCCGAGGCGCAGAACCAGATCCTCATCTCGAATATTCGGGAAATGCATGAGAAGGAGCTGAACCGAAAGCTGGTCCTTCAGAACTATATGGCGGATAAAAACGCGCGTCTGATGGAGCGAGAGACGATCAGCCGCAACATCCACAACAGCGTAGGACACTCCATCACGGCGGCGGTCATGACCCTCGACGCTGCGGACATGCTCTTCGATGTGTCGCCGGAGGACGCGCGTCAGAAGGTCAATGATGCGAACGAGCGGATCCGCGGCAGCCTGGAGTCGATCCGGCGTGCGGTGCGGGTGATGGACGAAGAGGCACAGGAGGTGTCGCTTTCGGATTTTTTGTGTGAGGTTGAGACGGTGGCGGACCGTTTTGTCACCGACACGACGATGCGGGCGGACATCCTGGCGCCGGACCCGGTGCCGGAACTCATGCTTCCCCATGAGCATGTGGAATTTCTGATCGGCGCGCTGCAGGAGTTTTTGACGAACGGTGCGAAGCACGGGCATGCGGATCATTTCCTGATCCGCGTTTCGGCGGACTCGGCGAACCTGCGCCTGGAAGTAAAAGATAACGGGCGATCGGATGCATTTTCCGAGGAAAATGCGAGACAGATGATCGAACAGGGCTTCGGTTTAAAGAAGATCGAGTCCTATGTGAAGAACGCCGGCGGGGCGTGCAAGTTTACGAATGAAGAAGGCTTCCGGGCGATGGTAACATTGCCCGTGATCCATGAGGAAGAAGGAGGTGCGCTATGATACGGGTGCTTTTGGTGGATGACGAGACGCTGCTTTTGGACAGTCTGGAGATCATCCTTACACTGAACCAGATGGAAGTGGTTGCGAAGGCGCACGACGGGCGCGAGGCGCTGGAGATCCTTACGGAGAAGACCTGCGATATCGCACTGGTCGACCTGAATATGAAGGGGATGGGCGGAATCGAGCTCATCGGGGAGCTTAAGCAGAAGCATCCCGAGGTGAAGATCCTGGTGCTCACCACGTTTTATGACGATAAGAACATTACGGACGCCATCGCGGGCGGCGCGGACGGATACCTGTTGAAGGACAGCGGGAAGGACGCGATCCTGGGCGCGGTGCGGCAGATCATCGGCGGCGTGAATGTCCTGGATCCGAAGGTCATGCAGCGGCTGACCCAGCTGATGACGCAGAATGCGGCGCGTGGCGCGGCGGGCGCGGCTACGCAGGGCGAGGCAGATTCGAAAGATAAGAAAGCATTGACCGATCTGCCAGAGCTGACGGAGCGCGAGAAGGAGATCTGCGCGCTGATGGTGGACGGACTGGATAACAAGCAGATCGCGAAGAAACTGTACATTTCGGAAGGTACCGTGAAGAATTATATATCCGGGATCTACGATAAGACGGGCATCCACGACCGGGTGAAACTGATCGTGGAACTGCGGGGATAGAGGCGAGATCGCATATGTATGAATTGTGGCTGTGGTCATGGGTAAGATATGACCGCAGTCACTTTTGTTTTGCGAAAACGTCCCGTATAATAGGGGCATAAACGGCGCAGGCCGCTTATCACGAAGAAAGGAAGACTTAAGAGATGATGGGTCATTTATCCGCGGGCAAGTTCATAAAGAACAACAAAAAGCAGGTTGCGGTGATCATCGTGGCGCTGATCCTGAGCGTCATGGGCATGTATGTGGTCGGAGCGATCCTGGCGTCGACGCGCGAGAGTTTCCGTCCGATCCTGATCGACGCAACGAAGCGGCAGATATACTTAGAACTTTCCGACGAGACGCTCTGGACGGCGGCGCCGGACGCGGGCGACACACGCGGGGAGAAATACAGCGCGATCAAACAGGAACTGGAGAAGTTGCCGGAGGTGGAGATGGTGCGCCTCAGCGAGTGGACGCAGTTTTCCATCGCCGCGTTGGTCGGAAACCTGGGGTCGGAGATGCCGCTCCTGAAACCGGACGACATTCCGACATATTTGGACCACATGAAGAGTAAACTGGTGGACGGGCGTCTGCCGGAGGACGATTTCGAACTCGCGCTGGACTCCGCGGTGATGCGAAATCGCGGATATAAGATCGGCGATAAACTGGGCAATAACCTCTGGACCATCGTCGGTATCGTGGAGGGCCCGTACATGTCCTGCGTCGGAACGACGGCGCACGGAAATAACTATGGTTACGGTCTGATCATATTGACCGATGAAACGGTAGGAAGCGCGGAGGAACTGTTTGCGAAGGCAGGCATCCAGCTGACGAACCTGGACCGCATTTCCAGCGACGCAAAGAAGGGCGCCGAGCTGTTCCAGGTGGAAGTCGTGGACCAGATCGACGGAGCGCTGACAGGCATTTGCCTGGGTGTGATCATCCTGGTGGCGATCTCGGTAACGGTCGCGTACAATTCGTACATGCGAAACCGCATCAATGAGTACTGCCTGTACGCGTCGCTCGGGTATTCGCGCATGGAGGTCTACCAGATGATGCTGAAGGAGATCGCGATCCTGTTCGGCACGGGTATCTTGCTGGGCTTCGCTCTGTCCGGCGGCGTGATCTACCTGATCGACATGCTCATCCTGCACCCGAAGGGCCTGATCCCGGTGTATATCGAGCCTCGGCAGTTTTCATGGATCTGCGCTGCGATGGCGGCCGTGATCGGTGTTTTGCAATTCCCCGCGCTCCTGTCTGTACACAGGATCCGGACGATCGATAAGATGGAGGACTAATCATGTTTGAGATAAAGAATGTAAGTATGATCTATGATATGGACAGCGATGAAAAGATGTACGCGCTGAGCAATGTGGACCTGTCGCTCCCGGATCACGGACTGGTCGGGATCATCGGCCCGTCCGGCAGTGGTAAGAGCACGCTCATGTACTGCCTGTCGACGCTGAAGGCGCCGACGGAGGGAAGCATCGCATACAACGGCGAGGAGCTCACGACGCTCACGCCGGCGAAACGCGAGACGCTTCGTCGCCGCAAGTTCGGTTTCATTTTCCAGAAGCACTACCTGGTACCCTATATGAACGCGTACGACAACTGCGTCGTGGCGGCGCTGCCCGGCGACTCGGGCTGCAAGGAGCGCGCGAAGAAACTGATGGGGCGCCTCGGGCTTCGTGAGAAGGAGTTCGGAAAACGCCCGTCGAAGCTCTCCGGCGGACAGTGCCAGAGAGTCGCTATCGCCCGTTCGCTGATCAATTCGCCCGAGGTCGTGTTCGCGGACGAACCGACGGCCTCGCTCGATCATGAGAATGCGTTCAATGTGATGCGCGTGCTGCGGGAATACGCCGATGAGCACCTAGTCCTGGTCGTTACACACGACCGCTCGATCCTGAAGGATACCGACCGGATCATCGAGATCTGGGACGGACGGATCAGTTCGGTAAAGGACACAGAAAAGTGAGGGACAGACGATGACACCGTTTTCAGCATGGTACTACATCAAACAGAATAAAAGCCGGGCTGTCACCGCGGCGATCATGTTTCTCCTCTCCGTGGTGCTGCTCGTCGGCGGAAACTTCATCATGAGCTGCGTCTGGGCGGTCGATGAGTCCGCGCAGGAGGCGGACCAGTTCATCACGGCGCAGATCATGACGACGGATGAGGAGTATAAGGATTGGGCGGCCTTTTGCGAAGAGATCAGCGCGGATCCGAAACTGCAGGTATTTGCCTCCTCCGGAGCCGGGCATGGCGCTATGGAATACGGGTCGGCCATGGGCATCACCATCGGCGGCAATGCGATGGTATTTACCTCGAAGGCGGAGATGGAGGAAGCATTTCGGATCATGGGAATCGACTGCGACCTGACGAACGTGCACGACTACGGACTGGTCTTAAGTTCGATGTACGCGAAGTCGGCGGAAACCAAGGGCGTGTCGGTCGGTGACGTGCTGGATCCTTCATTTTCCTCGGCGTTCGACCGCGCATATACCGTCGACGCGATCTACGAGGGCAATGAATGTATTCTGTTTTATTTGATCGAGAGTGAAGCTTACCATGACGGCCGCATCTACATCCATGGAAAAGACATGGACCGCCCGCAGTTGAAACAATATTTGAAGGATCTGATCGGCGACCGTAAGGTGGCGATCTACGAAAAGTCCATGCGGGAGAACATCGAAGAATTCTTCCAGATCTTCCGTATCGTGTTTTACGCCGTGATCCTTCTGATCGGCGTGATCCTTTCGGTGACCATATCTTCCTGGTACACCGGCCACTATATGAAGCGGACCTATGAGTTTGGCGTCTACCGCGCCATCGGCCGCTCCCGCGGCGAGATCTCCAGGAAGATCGCTTCCGAGATCTTGCTTCAGGATCTGCTGGGCATCCTTGCAGGCGTTCTCCTCGCATTACTGGCGACGTTCTTGCTGAATGAACTGGTGTTCCTTCCCTCCGGAGAATATCTCCCGTACGTGAGCCGCATGGGCGTGATCGGAGCCATCGTATGCAACCTGCTGGCTGTGGTCCCGCTGATCTTCTTCAAGTCCAGGGCCATGAACCGCGCCGACGTGACAGAGTTTTAAAAATGTGAAAGCAACCAAACCCCGAGAAAACACGGGGATTGGTTGTTTTTTTGTTGGGGATTATGTAGTTTCGAGGCGCGGGCGGGAGGTGGCGGCCACCAGAAGGAGACGAAATATACAAAAAATTATAGAAATTGGTAATAGAGACCATTAAAAAGCAACATTTCAAAGAAAATACCTGACATAATGGGTGCAGGAGGATAAAATGGAGTTACACAGGTTGTGTAATCTGAGTAATTCATGATTAACAAACTGTAAGGGCTTGTAATATAAGGAGGGTTGTAGTAAAATGATAACTAGGTTGTTACTGAAAAACAAAGAATCTGAATCCATGGCGGCATCGAGAAGAAGACTGGGTATTGTGGTGGCTTTTTTGATCACAATATTTGTTTTTGGTTCGGAGATTCCTGTTTTGCTGCAGGAAAAGTCAGCAGCAGTAAGTACAAAGCGGAAATGAGTTTATCATACAGTTCCGGAGGGGATAGGACGGATGCAGGTTTTGCTATTGCGATCATTAAAACCGGCTTGATTTTCACTAAAGATCACCCTGTTGTATGTGGATGGATCGATGCATTTTCACAAAATGAATTGCGCTATGCAACGGCATATTGGTTTCATTACACGAAAGCAGGAATCTGTTCTGGCGCATGGCAATATTCTAACATGGGTGTGTGGGATTCCTATTATTCTGCAATGGATCCGGGATCCGTGTTTGGAACAAAATGCAGTAAAGTGAAAGTGACCGGAGGAATAACGGATTATCCGTATAGCATTTGGTTGAAAAAAGGATCATTGGAATACTCGAAATAATGATCTGAATGGAGGTACATAAATGTCGGCTTTTAGGGCGCATAAAGCAGTCACACCCGTAGTACTGGGCGCGTTGGCATTGCTCATTGGGATTTTAGCCTTCTTTTATCTGACAGATTTATGTAAAGTGACTGCTTTCAGCACGGAATTGTGGCTTGATGGTACTGATATTGAGAACCAATATGTGGATGGGGGATGTAAGACATCCTTTGATCCGGATGAAATGGAATTTGTCATTCGAGGGACTGTAGATTTTGGGTCAGTCATCATTCGATGTGTCAATGATGAAGATGGAGCCATATTAGCAGAGTACAGGCTTTCTTCGACATTTGTTGATGGTGAGAAAACGGAACGAACCAAGACAACGTCTGCGGCGTTTCATTGGGAGTATGAGTGGACTTCGGGAACGAAGTGTTTGATTAAAATCGAATCTTCCAGTTTCCTTTATCGATACAAACGCATTAAAGAAGGAGTATAACTATTCTTTACAAGGACCGCTGATGTTTCAGCGGTCCTTCAACTAAAGATGTGATTATCAGGAGCTGCATGAAATATTGGAGGGTAACATGATCAGACTGAATAAAATCGAGAAAATATATGATGTGCAAAACGATAATATCCCCGCCCTTTCGCAGATTGACTTAGAAATAAACGATGGAGAGTTTGTTGCCGTAATGGGCACATCTGGATCTGGAAAAAGCACATTGCTTCATATCTTGGGCGGGATGGACAGTCCAACAAGCGGAACATACTATTATGATGATATAGAGGTATCAAAACTAAGAGGGAATGCGCTGCATATATTCAGAAAGGAAAAAATCAGTTTTGTATTTCAGAACTTTGCATTGATGAACGCATACACTTTTTATGAGAATATTGAAATGCCGCTAAAAATCCGAAATGTTTCCGCGACGCAACGCAAAGAGATTATTTTACCTCTTTTGGAGAAACTTGGGATCGAACAGTTAAAGGATAAGAGGCCGCTGAAAACTTCGGGAGGGCAGCAACAACGCTGTGCAATCGCACGTGCGATTGCATCCGGGGCGCCTGTTCTTCTTGCCGATGAACCGACGGGTGCATTGGATCAAAAGACGGGCAAAGAAATAATGGATATTCTTAAAATGTTGAATGAAAAAGAAAAAAAGACGATTATCCTGGTTACCCATGATGAAAAAGTGGCAGCGTATGCTGACAGGGTTTTATATCTTCAGGATGGTAAAATGGTCAAAGGTACTAATGAGCCAAGCATAAAAGGAGGCGGGCACTAATGAAATGGAGATATCCCTTATCAGACGGATATTTGTTTTTTTCGCTTGTCCTCAGTTTTTTAGCATTATACATGGGGCTATCTATTCGCTTGAGTGATTTTGTCCTGAAATTAGATGAGGAGGCATATCACTACAAAAATGAAAAGGAAGTGACCTTGTATAATCGTGGGGGAGGGGCCCTGAATATTTATGAAATGGTTGAAGGTTGTCGATGCGTTGTGATTATGTCGCAGGTTCCAATCTCTAACGACACGATCAAATCGGGGCAGCTGATTGACGTTTTGTTAAATGCGAAAGAAGATTTGCTTTTCCCTGGCCAGAACGGGAAAAGAATTAATTATACGACCCTTATGGATAAACCCAATAGCGTAGTGATGGGATTTGAACAAGTGAAGGACGCTGAAAGGAAAGATAACGGAGAAAAAGTTGTACGTTTAAATGGGAAGGAATTCATGATCGTTGAGATCACTCATTTATCTTCCTCAGAATTGTTTGATTACACGTTTCTTATAAATGCGAGAGGGTTGGATAAACAGGACATGGATGAGATAACAGGGCAGATGGAGATTTCACTGTTTCTCGAAGTGATGTATATGATGTTTCTGAAGATATTCGTCAAATGCAGGAAAACCTGAAAAAGACGGGGGCGGACGCACAACTGGTTGTTGGCGCGAGCTCGATCAGTCGTACTTTTGGAATAGAAGAGGGCGAAGACCGATTTTATTTTTTGCTATATGCTTTCTGCATGGTTCATTGCTTGGTTTCGGCTGAGTTTTGGCTTTGGAGTCGAAAGAATGAATTGGCTATTCGACGTGTTTTGGGAGCAGAAACAAAAGATATTTTTTTTGTTTTGATGAAAGCATGTTTTGCTATAACGGCGCAAGCGGCGGTCCTTTGTTTTGCACTCCAATGGGCGGTAGCTAAGCTTGGAAGCAAAATGTTGCATATTTATCTGAGGTTTGATATGTGGAGCGCTTTTTCGATATTTGCTTTTGTTTGTATCAGCGCATTTGTTATAGCTGCTTATATGACCATGCGGATTTCAAGAATGACTTGTACGGAGGCATTAGCTGTGTCAGATCGTCGTTAGGAGGGGTTATGTATGAAATTCAAAAATGTGCTTGATCTAGCAGTTGACAATATGCTGCTGAATAAAAAGAAAACATTGGCTGTAATAGCGGTTATTACCATGTCCTTCCTTTTGTTGGGGGATCTTATTGCACAGACGTTATTTTTTAATCGTGATGAGATACATTTCAAGGAAGTTTTAGGAAA
This sequence comes from Lachnospiraceae bacterium, assembly GCA_017543445.1. Lineage (GTDB taxonomy): Bacteria > Bacillota > Clostridia > Lachnospirales > Lachnospiraceae > UBA1201. The sequence continues at coordinate 107,900 of JAFYGB010000010.1, forward strand.
GGATATCAAACAGATATACGTGATCAAAGACGCGAACCCGGAGCAGACACTTCAGTATGGTCGATCCGACGTAGAACGGTTCCGAGCACAAATATCATCTTGCGTCGGAGTGGAACAGGCTGGTTGGCTTTGCTATGTTCCACAGGCCGTAAAAGAAGTTAACGGAAGTGCGTCAGCAGAACGTAAAGGGTATTGGGATATCTATTGGACAAATGATTTTTCGTATCTTTCTATGGCCCGAATCGCTTATGATCAGGAAATTGAAACCGCCCCGGAAGGATATACTCCCGTATTAGCTGGAGCGTCATTTCGAGGTATATTGAAAGCTGGCGACACTTTTCGGGTCGGTAAACAAACGGGGGATAAAATTTGTTATGTGGTCGGCTTTTTGGAGGAGGGGGCGGAAAGTTATCCGGTTAGTTCATTTGTTTATGCCTCCGGGTTTTCAACGCAGTCGTTCGATCAAGCTTTGATTGCGATTGCAACCACTGAGGACGTGCAGGAAATATCAAGTGGGGATTTGACTTCGATTTATTGGAAACCACACGGTCGAGAAGATGTTGAAGAAGTAAAAAATAATGTTCAGAGAAAAGCGAAAGAATGTGGTCTTACCGTGTATTCGTTTTCATTGGAAGAAATATCTCAAACAATTCGTTTGTCCTACCATAGGGAGAATGAGCAACTATTATTCCTGACAGGCTTCTTTCTTTTAATCGCGACACTGACGATTGTAAGTACCATGACAATCTCTTTATTTTTGAGGCAAAAAGACATAGGCGTGTTGTACTCTAATGGAGCGACGTTTACTGATTTAGCGCGTTCGGTTTTTTTGGAAGCCGTAATTATTTTGTTAGCGGCAGTCCTTCTGTTTATAGTGTTGTTTTATAAAGCAATTGCAGGCCAAGTTGAGGAATACGTAAGAGCCGTATATTCAGAGCAGTTTAAATATGTTTTGATGCTTATAGGAGTATTTGCTGGTCTTATGGCGTTGATTGGGAGTGCGTTGCCCATTATTTTTCTGAGAAGGAGGACGGTGGTTTCTCTACTCGGATTTAGGGAGTGATAATAGGTTAATCTGATGGGAAAAATGTACAGGATTCGAGGGTGCGTTCTTTCAAGGCTGTGCATGTAGAAAAGAAAGTTAAAAGGCGACTAATGTGAATGCATTTGTCGCCTTTTTGATTACGTGAAATGAGTTAAAAAATCTGTACAAACCGAGGCGGTTGTGATAAAATCATTCTAGGATTTAATGCGGGATTGGCGCCTGTTTTGTGGGGCTTTTTAACCGACAGAGTGAGGAAATGAATATGAAGAAGCGTAAGAATAAATGGAAGAAGAGGGTCGTGCTCGGTGCATTGGCCGCGGGCGGCGCATATGCGGCAGTGAAGACGAAGAATGCCTACGATGGCATCATGAAAATGGTAGAAAACAGGGACGACGATGAGCGGAAGATCGTGGAGAAATTCGCCAAGTCGTATTACTATATCGGCAGTGACCAGGAGTTCAACGGCGCGGCCATCGGAGCCATGTTCTGCTCGCTTCGCGTGGAGATGCAGAACGCGAAGATCGATCAGGATTGCGAGATCGAGTTGGGCTGTTTGATGAGTTCGGTCACGATCTACGTGCCGGAGGGCATTCATGTCGAGGTCAATGTGAAGGTGCGGTCCGGCATGTGTTGCTGGACGGCCCAAAACGCTCTTCCGCCGGATGCCGAGGGGCCGACCCTGCGTATTTACGGAACGTCGCGCATGAGTTCGGTAGTGGTGCAGACGATGCCGAGGACTTCCGCTGAGGATGCAAATTCGAAAGAGAATGTGGCTTCGAAAGAGGAAACGACTGCGAAAGAAGATGGAGCAGAGAAGAAGAATCCTTTTGAAAAACTGGCAAATAAGATCATGGAGGCCGTGGAGGATGTGATCCCGAGTGGCGGCCCCATCACGGACGATGAGCCCGAGGAAACTGCGGAAGAGGAAAACTCCGGACACGTGATCTTCATTCGTGACTTGGATGCGGAAGATGCTGAAGACGTGCAGGAGCCTTCTGCTTTGGAGGAAGCGAACGAGCCGGAGGAGGTAACGAAGGAGATTAATTATTCGGAACTCGAGGACGCGGCGGAAACCGACGCGGATGGTGGCTTAGAGGCCGACGAACCGGCGTTGGGTGACGTGGAAGAAGATTGTGACGAAGGCGCCGAGACCGATATGGCAGAGGAACCGGAAGCGGTCGAAGAAACGGAAGAAGATACTGCCGTAGAAGACAGTGATGAAACTACTGAGGTAGAAGATGCTACGGAAGACACCGAGGCGATGGAGGCTACGGAGGCAGTTGCTGAAGAAACTACGGATCCCGTGGAAGAGGAACCTTCCGAAGACGAAGAGGCAGCCGAGCCGGAAGCGGCCGAAGATACAGAGGAAGCAGAATCCGACGATGAGGAGTCGGAAGTGTTTGACGAGGACCTCGACGAGGATGATGATTTCGCAGGCGATGACCGCCGTAAGCGTATGCCGCAGGATCAGATCGACGCGATCCTGGATAAACTCGCACAGGAATATGAGGAGCGCGGCGGAGAGGAATAAACATGCTGGAAGTAAACAACATATCCAAAATGATGGAGATTTTCCCGGTCATCAATAACGTGACGTTTACAGTCGAAGATGGGGAAATGATCTCTATGTGCGGGGATCCGATCGGCGGCGACTATGTGTTGCAGGCCATCCCGGGTCTGCTGCAGATCAAGCGCGGAAGCGTGAAACTGGATGACGTGATCGTCGCCGGCCACGGTATGACGAAGAAAAGCGAAGAATATGTGGGGCGGTTTTCCTATATCAGCACCACAGGAACGCTTTTGTGGGAGAAAAGTTTCAATTACAACCTCAAATTGAGGGAGAAGTGGTTTAATGACTATAATTCGACACGTGCGCTCGACGCGCTCGATGCATTGGCCCCGGAATTCAACCGAAAGAAGAAAACCTCCTCGCTGGGGGAGCAGGACCTCGCCATAGCAGCGTTCGCGCTGGGCATCGGAATGGAGTCGAAATATTATCTGGTGGACAATATCTGGCGCGACATTCCGGATGGTTCGGTCGTGGAGAAATGCCTGGCGATGCTGGAGGAGCGTAAGCAGCAGGGCTGCTCGGTCCTCGCGGTCATGGACGAATTTTTCCTGTGCGGCCCCGGACGCGACCATTTCAAGCGCATCCTGTACATGAAGATGGGCGCATTGATCACGGACGCGACGCCGCAGACGAGCGTGGATAAACCGCTCGAACTTTTGATCGAAGAATGGAAGAGGGTGGCGAAATGATGCAGTTTTTGGATATGTTCCGTCTGGAAATGCGAAGCCTCCGGCTTCCGATGATCGTGTGGATCGTGGTCATGACAGTGGCCTGGTTCCTGATGCCGACCTACATGATCTGGGCGATCGTTTGTTATGTATTTGCCCTGGGCGGCGTGGCCATGAAGTGGTGGCAGTGCCGACGGGATTACCTGAATAAGAATTATGCAGTTCTGTACAGTCTGCCGGTGAAGCGCCAGCAGTTTCTGGGTGCGCGTTGCCTGGCGGGCGCGGCTGCGGGTTGGATCATCTACATCGCGTCGATGATCCTGATGCATGTATCGGATCGTTTCGACCTGAAATGGCTGGAGCGTGGGCCGATGGAAGAACTGGCCGCGTACGGTGAACCGAGCAACTATCTGATGCAATACTGCACGAACCGCAGCGGCATGTTCTCCCTGGATGTTGAACTTATTGTCCGCGTGATCCTGGCGATGGCGTTCGTTTCGCTGTGCATCGAGTTGTTCCACATCGCGAAGCAGAACTACCCGATCGTATTTTTGATCTATGCGGTAACCAACCTGATCGTGCGTTTTATGTGCATTCACCTCATCGAGGGCACGCCGGTCATGATGTTTTTGATCCAGCCGCTGGCTATGCCGATCACTCTGTTGTATTACGGGGTAATGACGACGATCGGCGTGTACAGTTTGCGGAATTTCTACACCGGGTTCGAGGGAAAACCGGAGGCGATTATTTCGACCGCCGGAGACACGTCCTTCTGATCCGGGAAAATGCAAGTTATGCCCCGTGGGCTTTGGATAAGCCTGCGTGAGCGAAATCGACAAATCGTGTAAGGAGCAGCTTATGGCAGAGCAGAATGTGCGGCCGCAGGGAGCCGAGGAATACAAACTTCCGGCAGCGGTCACTTCGATCATAGAGCGGCTGGAGACGGCGGGCTACGAGGCCTACGCCGTGGGCGGTTGCGTACGCGATATGCTGCTTTCCCGTGAGCCAAACGACTGGGACATCACGACCTCCGCATCGCCGCAGCAGGTGAAGCAGGTCTTTCGCAAGACGGTCGACACAGGCATCGAGCACGGGACCGTGACAGTCGTGATGGAGCACGAGAACTACGAGGTGACCACGTACCGTGTGGACGGGGTCTACCTGGACGGCCGGCATCCGAGCGGCGTGACATTTACCGCGAGTTTGTCGGAAGATTTGAAACGAAGAGATTTTACGATCAATGCGATGGCGTTTCATCCGAAGCGCGGATTGATCGATCTGTATAACGGGCGCGAGGACCTGGCGCAGGGAGTGATCCGCTGCGTGGGCACGGCGCGCGAACGCTTTAGTGAGGACGCGCTGCGTATTCTGCGGGCGTTTCGTTTTGCTGCGCAGCTGGGCTTTTCGATCGACGAGGAGACCCTCGCGGCGGCGCAAGAATTGGCCGCAAATCTGGAACTCATCAGTAAGGAGCGGATCGCGGCGGAGCTGGTGAAACTGCTCACATCCGATCACCCGGAGGAGTTCATGAACATGTACGAGGCCGGGGTGACGAAGTATTTTCTGCCGGAGTTTACGGCCTGTATGGAGACGGAGCAGAACACGCCATTCCACTCGTTCAATGTGGGCGTGCATACGATGCGTGTGGTGTGCGGAGTGCGCGCGGACAGGGTTTTGCGACTCGCGGCGCTGCTGCATGATATCGCGAAGCCGAAGACGAAAACGGTGGATGAGAATGGGCGGGCGCATTTTTACTATCACGCGAAACTCGGCGCAAAGATGGCGGAGGGGATCCTTCGCGACCTGAAATTTGATAATGACACCATCCGACGTGTGACGCATCTGATCGAATATCATGACGATCGGAAGATCTACGGCGCGGACGAACAGACCGCCGGGCCGAAAGACGAGCGTGGGCGCCGAAGGATCCGCCGGGCCATGAACCGGATCGGAAGCGAGGATTTCCCCCTTCTGCTGGAACTCATGCGTGCGGACGCCAACGGGAAGCTGGAGGAGCCGAACGAGGGGACCCTGCTGGCCATGAAGGGACTGGATGACGCAGAGCGCTATTACAGTGAGATCCTGGCCGCCGGCGAATGCGTTTCGCTGAAGGACCTGAAGATCACCGGACGCGATCTGATCGCGATGGGGTACACGCCCGGGCCGGGGTTGGGAGAGAAACTGAATGAGCTCCTGCTGGCGGTGGTGGACGATCCGTCGCTCAACACCCGCGAAGCATTGACCGAACGGGCGAAAGCGGGGCTGTGACGACGGTTTCGTGAAATGGGAAAATGACGATCAGAGGACACTTTGATCGTAAAATAAAATAACATATGGAGGTTACTATGAAACTAATTTATCAGGTCGAAGACAAACCGAAATTCCCACAGTTGATCGTTTTTGCCTTGCAGCAGCTACTCGCCATCATGACGGCGACGCTGGTGGTTCCGGTGGTCATCAACGGCGATGTTGAGAAACTGATCGAAAAAACCGAGATCACTTGGGCTCTTGAGAAGCCGATGAGCCCTGCGGCGGCACTTTTCGGTGCCGGCGTCGGAACGCTGATCTACCTTCTGTTCACGAAGAAGAAGAGTCCTGTGTTCCTCGGATCCTCCTTCGCATTCCTCGGCTCCATGACCTCCGCATTTGCCGGAGCGTCGACCATGGCGTTGGGTTACCTGGGATTGATCCTGGGTGCGGTTATCGCCGGACTGGTTTATGTTGTCATCGCACTCATCGTGAAGAGTTGCGGAACGAAGTGGATCGAGAAGATCATGCCTGCGGTTGTTATCGGACCTACCGTTGCCATCATCGGTCTGGCTTTGGCGGGAAATGCGGTCGGTGACCTGACAACAGGTGCAGTGGAAGGTAGCGCTACGGCGAAGAACCTTGCGGTCCTGTGTGGACTTGTGACGCTGGCAGTACTGATGTTCTCCTCCGCATTCGGTAAGAAGAGCGGTAAACTCATCCCGTTTATCTATGGTATCCTCGCCGGCTATGCATTTGCCCTGATCCTTACGATCATCGGAAATGTTTGCAACATCCCGGAAATGGTTCTGATCTCCACGAAATCGTTTGAGGATCTTTTAAACGCGGACGGAAATGTTACGTTTACGACATTCCTTTCATTCCCGGATTTCACCTTCCTGTCTGCAAGCGGCGCGTTTGATGCCCTGGACGGAAGCTACTTCATGACCGTGTTTGTTGCATATGCTCCTGTAGCGTTCGTAGTATTTGCAGAGCACCTTGCAGACCATATGAATATTTCCTCGATCATCGAGCGTAACCTGCTTGAGGATCCGGGACTTGATAAGACCCTCCTGGGCGATGGTATCGGTTCCATGGTGGGCGCATTCTTCGGCGGCTGCCCGAACACTACATATGGTGAGTCCATCGGCTGCGTAGCCATCACGAAGAATGCATCGGTCGTTTCCATCTTCGCTGCAGCGATCGGAGCGATCCTGATCTCCTTCATTTCTCCGTTCATCGCGTTTGTAAACTCCATTCCGAAGTGCGTTATGGGCGGTGTCTGCATGGCTCTGTATGGCTTCATCGCCGTATCCGGCCTGAAGATGATCCAGAAGGTCGACCTCAACAAAAACAAGAACCTGTTTGTTGTTTCGGTCATCCTGATCGCCGGTGTCGGAGCCCTTTCCGTATCGTTCGGTAAAGTCACCATCACGAAGGTTGCATGTGCACTGATCCTCGGTGTTCTCGCAAATCTCATGCTGAAGGATGCCCCCGACGAAGAACCCGAAAAGAAAGTTTGATAGGTGCATTCGCCGAGATGATGGCGAAATAAAGATTTGTATAGTTTGATGGGGGTATGTTTATGCCGGATGTGTTTTTGCGGTTTCCGGGGGGCCGGGAGCGGTGTTTGACGTTGAGTTATGATGATGGTGTGGTCAATGATTTTCGGTTGGCTGAGTTGTTGGAGATGCGGGGGCTTCGTTGTACCTTTAATCTCAACAGCGGGATGTGGGGCGACCGGGAGTACGATGACTATACGAGTACACATCGACGTATGCGGCCGGAGCAGGCGCGTGAGTTTTACCGCAGCGAGTGGATGGAGGTCGCGGCGCATTCGGTGACGCACCCACATTTGGAGAGCCTGCCCATGGCGAGCTGCACGGCGGAGATTCTGAAGGATCGGGAAGCCCTGGAGGTGATGTTCGGCGGACCGGTGCGAGGATTTGCATATCCGTACGGTACGTGGAGCGATGGTGTGATCGCGTCATTAAAGGCATGCGGAATCCGCTATGCGCGGACTGTGTGGTCCTCGCACGAATTTTCGATCCCGAAGGATTGGCTCGTCCTTCGGCCTACGTGCCATCACGAAGATCCGGAGCTGATGCGCCTCGTTGACGACTTCTTCAAAAATGATCCACGAAAAAAAGGCCCCAAGTTGTTTTACCTTTGGGGACACAGTTACGAATTTGATTTTCATGATAATTGGGAGATCATCGAGACATTTGCCGACCGCATGGCCGGACGAGACGATGTATGGTATGCGACGAACATCGAGGTGTACGATTATGTTAAGGCTTACGAAAGCCTTGAGTACGACCTCGCATTGACCACGGTCATGAACCCTTCCGCGAAGCAGGTATGGTTCATGCTGGACGGGAAGATGTATGACGTGGCTCCCGGAGAAACCTTAAGGCTCTCTTGATACGCTGTGTAGAGCGGGAGTTTTGAGGGGTATCACAACAAAAGGGCCTGTCAAGGTCGGGCCGCCTACGGCGGTGCCGAGTAGCCTTGGCAGGGCCTTTTTTGTTGTGATATGTGGTGATCAAGGTCAATGTAAGCCGGCTTGCGCTGCTTACATCGGCTAGAAGTCCATTGTAATACGCGCAAAACGTGGGGAGAGGAGAAAAGCCTCTTCTTTACTGACGGAAGGGGATGATCCAGAGGGATAATGCTTCGGCGGGGTAGACGAGGGGGCGGATGGTGGCCGCGATGTCGAAGACGAAGCGGTTGGTGTCGATGGCTTTTTCGCCGCAGTCGATGACTTCGACGTGGTCGGCCACGTAGCGAACGAAACGGCGTGCAGGGTTCTGTTCGGAGAGACGCAGGTAAGAAAGCCCGCGGTCCAGGGAACGACCGCCCATGAAAGCGGTCATGTGGATCATGAGTTCGAGCGCGAGCGAGTGATCGCTGATCTGAAGCTCCTCGTGGAAGTGGTCTGCGTACTTCTTCTTGATGTAGCGCGCGATCTCGAGGGCAGGCAGCATGTGCCCCTTTCGGGTCCCGGTGACGCCGCGGCGCAGATGTTCTAAAAGTGCCCGGTCAACGCGAACGTGGACGGCTTTGTGACGATACAGAATATGAATCTTATCATCGAAAGGTGTATGCTCGAAAAATGCCATGATTTTTTCTCCCCAAAACAGGCCGCTATGGGCGGCCGTAAACTTATGAGTATTTTATCGTAAATTCGGGAAATATGCAAGGGAGAGGCGGAGCGAATGGAGCAGCGAGGCCGATGGTTTGCGAGGATTGGGGGCTCCCATGGCCTATAAGGCGGGCCGGATATTTTGGAAAATCGGTGGGGAAAATCGAAAACAACCTACGAAAATCGAGCGAAAATGGCCGAAACAGGCGAAAATAGCGAAAAAAATGCCGAAATTCGGTACGCTTGCAAAAAAAAGTATGGAAATCCATGGCGGTTTATTGTATAATAAAGCAAATATAGCCTGAAGGAGGAAACGAATATGGCTAATTGTAATGTATGCGGTACATTTGTTCAGGAGGGTGTTACGACTTGTCCGAACTGCGGATCTCCGATCGCCGGCGCTGTAGCTGCTAAGGTTGCACAGGCGGTAGATACAGCTGCTCAGACTGTTGATCAGACAGCTACTCAGGCTGCACAGACCGTTGAAGGTGCCGTTAATACTACTGCGGCACAGGCTGCACCTGCTGCATCGTCCGCACCTGCATTTTTGGGTTCCATGGGAGCCGTTAACGGAAACATGGACGCTAAGAATAACAAAAAGTTGGACGCGCTTGCTGCGAAGTTAGATGGTAAGGATTTCACTGCGAACTACAGCGCAAAGGATAAGGAAGACAGTAAGCTTTGGGCGATCCTCGCTTACTTCGGTCTGCTTTGCCTGATCCCGCTTTTCGCTGCGAAGGAGTCTCCGTATGCGAAGTTCCATACCAATCAGGGTCTGGTATTCTTGATCTTCGAGGCTGGCCTGGGCGTTTGCTCCATCATTTTCAGCCTTATTCCGTTTGTTAAGACTTTGATCGCTCCGTTCTTCATTTCCGCGACGATCATTTTCGGCGCAACGATGTTTGTTTATGGACTTATGAACGCTGTTCAGGATCGCGCGAAAGAGCTTCCGGGCATCGGCGGTATCCGCATTCTTAAATAATTTAAGGATCATTTCCATGATCGTATAAAAAGGACCGTAATATGGGCGTTAAAGATCTTTGGAACGGACTGATGGTGGAAAAAAACCGCAGCCAAAAAATCATCGGTAAAGTCGCGTATTGGGTACTCTTTGTAATCTGTGTGATGTTTTTTTTCATCTGCCTGGTTTCGGAAGAGAGCTCGTTTCGTTTGCTGATGGTTTATTGTATTGTGGTGCCGATCGTTATGGCATTTCCCACGTACATCTCTAAGATATCCGTAAAGATCCAAAGTTTCGGAACGGTGGCTTTTTTGCTGTTTTTTGCTTCGGCATACTGCATTCAAGCCCACTCGTTGACCCCCAGTTACGGTCTTTTTTTGGGTATAGCATGTCTGGCTTCCCTGTACCAGGATATCTTTCTGAACCTGTTTCATCTGCTATACACGATCGCGTATTACGTGATCTGGTATATCTATATCGATATCGGTACCGAAAATATGCTCAGTATGAGAGTAGAAGAGATTTCGAAAAATCATCCTGAAGTGAAGATAGAGGTCATTGAAGATATCGTGAAGGCGCTTCAGAGGTCCCCGGATATTGAGAACGTAGCAGAGCGCCTTCAGCTCATGATGCTCATAAGCGGTGCGCTCATGCTCATGGTGCTGATCTCGTGGAACAAACATCAGGCCGCTATCGCCCGTAAGAAGACGAAAGACGTTCAGGACCTCCTCGAGATCGTTGAGGAGAAGAAGAATGAAGCCGAAGCCGCAGCGAAGGCGAAATCCGACTTCCTGGCGAATATGAGCCATGAGATCCGTACTCCTATGAACGCGATCTGCGGTATGAGTGAGCTCCTCGCGAAGAGCGACCTGACTCCGCAAAATGCCGAATATGTAAACATGATCCAGATGTCTTCGGAGAACCTGCTCCGCCTGATCAACGACATCCTCGATTTCTCGAAGATCGACGCCGGCCGCATGGAGTTGGTAAACGACGACTACGATCTGAGCGATTGCATCAACGAAGTGCAGAACGTGATAAATACCCGACTGACCAACAAAGATATCGCCTTTTTGATCGAGTGTCCGCCGAACCTGCCGTTGCACTATAACGGCGACGTCATGCGTATCCGGCAGATCCTCATCAATATCCTGGGCAATGCAGTCAAATTCACCAAAAAAGGTTACATCAAGCTATCCATCGACTTCCGTATCATGCAGAACAACAAGGTCAAACTGATCTTCAGCGTCGAGGATACCGGTATCGGCATTAAGCGGAGCGACATCCAGAAACTCTTCGGTGAGTTCATGCAGCTCAACACGAAGAAGAACCGAAGCATTCAGGGCAGTGGTCTGGGACTGGTCATCTCCAAACGAATGGCGAAGATGATGGATGGCGATATCAACGTCAAGAGTGAGTACGGCGTAGGCTCCACCTTTAATATCATTATCCAGCAGAAGCAGGTCGATGACTGGGTATGCTTCCGTACGAAAGAAAGTAAACCGGTCCATTTCTATGTTTATGAACCGAATGAATATTACAGGGAGAGCATCCGGACTACGGTCAGCTACCTGAATATGATGATCGACTTCGTCCGCTCGAAGGATGAACTCCTGAAAGTGAAACAGCAAGGCAAACCGAACGAGCGGAATTTCCTGTTGTTCGACTATGTGTCCGGTGTCAGCACGGTAAAGCAGAACCTGGATAAATTCAAAGACATTTCCCTTGTGGCGATGACGAGTATCAACGACGTTATCGTGGATGAGGTGGAAGATATCGTCTTCATGCATAAGCCGATCAGCATGTTCTCGATGGATGCGATCTTAAAGAACCGTGCCCGCTGGAACGTGCAGAACGGCCACTTGCAGATGCTCAACAGTTTCTTCGCACCCGAGGCGCGTGTCCTCGTGGTCGATGATAACAACATCAACCTGCGTGTTGCGGACGCATACCTGCGCCGTTACCTGATCTCGCCGGTGCTGGCGGAGAGCGGCGACGAAGCGATCGAGCACGTGGAGAACGATCCGCCGTTCGATCTGATTTTCATGGACCACATGATGCCGGTTCACGACGGTATCGAAGTTACGAAGAGTATCCGAAATATCGGAAGCGAATATACACGGAACATCCCGATCATTGCCCTCACGGCAAATGCGGTAAAGGGCGTCGAGAAACTGTTCCTCAACAATGGTATGAACGACTATCTGTCGAAGCCCATCGACTCGAAGCGCCTAAATCAGGTGCTGGCGCAGTGGCTGCCGCCGGAGAAGCAGCTGACCGAGCTGCCCGAGGAGTACCGTCACCTGCTGAAGGATCTGCCGGACGAGTCATCCGTGGAGAGCGCGGACATCGTTATCCCCGATGTCGACGCCGCAAAGGCGATGCGCGAACTGGGTCACAGCAAGGAGGAGTATCTGGATCTTCTGGAGACCGTTTACGAGGAAGGCCAGAAGAAGCTTCCGCTCATGCGCGAATGCGTGGCGCACGGCGAGTGGCAGCGTTACATGATCGAGGCTCATGCGTTGAAGAGCGTGTGTGCGAGCATTGGCGCGGGCAATCTGTCCGTCACCGCGAAATCGCACGAGATGGCAGTAAAGGACGGTAACATTTCCTTCGTTCAGAAGGACAATGCGAACTTCCTGGCGGCGTACGAGAAGCTCCTGACGGATATCGATTATTATTTCAAGACGCAGGAGAACTCCGACGAGCAGAAGCCGGAACTCTCTACGCAGCAGCTGCGTGACGTTATGCGAGAAGTGGCTACGGACATCGACGAGTACGATGGCGAAGCAGCCGTGGGTAAACTGGACAGCCTGCTTTCCGACTACAAGATGGACGAAGACATCCGCCGCCAACTCTTACGTATCAAGGACCGCGCGGACTCCTACGAGTACGAGGATGCAGCCCATGCGATACTAAATTTGGCTCGTATGATCGCTGTTCGGTAAAAACTAGGCTAAAAATCGTAAAAATATCCGAAAATATGCAGGAGATTAGCGAAAAATACTTGCACGTCGTATGTGAAAATGGTATAATGATAATGCCCGAACAGGGACAATATCTCAAAAAGGAGAACAGAATATGAATAAAAAACTTAGTTTGTCGCCGACATTGTTGTCTTTGCTCGGTGTAACAGCGTTGTATCTGGGTGGCTGGGAAGCAGGTATCCTCTTCTTTATCGCAATCTTGGTATTTGAGACTGCCGACAGCGTTAAGATCAACCTCATGCAGTACGTTATCGTTAGAGCGATGATCCTCATCGTTTTCAATGCGATCTCCTATTGCGGTGATGTTTTAGGTTGGATCTTCAGCTTCTTTGATAACGCTCGTGACTTGTCGAAGTGGAATATCTTTGATTATCCCGCTAAGTATGGCTGGTCCGGTTTCCTGAACCTGGTTATCTTCATCTGGTTCTTTACCGCCATCCTTGGTAAGAAGGTCGTTAAGGTTCCGACCATCCATGGTATGGTTGTTCGTAACATGGACTTCAGCGCGAACGCAGCAGCTCAGCAGCCGACAGACGTTCAGTAATTGCATAATTCGGAAGAGACGTAAGGTCGCTTCCTTCGGATGAATTCATCCGGATATCGGAATGGCCGCATTCATCGTACCACGATGCATGCGGCTGTTTATTTCCCGAGTTTCGTTCGGACGGCCGGACGCAACGCATGGGGGTTTCTTGGAGGCATATATGGGTAAGAAAAAAGGACTCGGTTATAAGATGGGAACGCGGCTCGCGTTTGTCGGGCTCATCGTCTGGTCACTCTTTGCGATCGGCTTTACGATCTGGCTCGGTTCGAAGGGACATTGGACGAACAGCAACCTGTCCAGAAACGGTGAGGACGGGCATATCTGGGCATTGCGTCTGTGGGCGCTCGTGACCGGTGCGCTGTTCTTTCTGCACTCCACGTATTGCATGTACCTGGGAGGCTATAAAAGGCTCGTGGCGCGGTTTTTGTGCTATGCAGCATGTGTCATGCTGATCATCAGCACGTTTATCCCGTGTAAGACCGGAGCGGGGGCTTCGGATACGGACGAGTTTATCGCAAATATCCATCTGTTTGTTTCTTTCAGTTCTACTATGGTGCTACTTGCGGGCACGGTCGTATTTGAACTCTGGATGCGTTATTCTAAGAAGATCCGCATGGTGGACGATCTCGTGATCACAGGCATTGCCCTGGCGATCGCTTTGCTTTCGATCGTGATCTTTAAGATCGTGACGAGCCTGGTCGAGGTATTTACCATTACGGCATTTTCGTTCCTTTGGGTGCGCTTCGCTTGGAAACTGTTGCGCCGTGAGAAGACGATCGAGAATCTGCCACCGAAGCCAGGCAAGCCGGCTGCGCAGAGTAATAAGAAGACGAGCCAGTCGACGAAGAAGGACGAGAAACAGAAGGAACAGAAAAAAGAATCCGAAAATCCTTTGGACTACGAAGAGGGTTTATGGTGATAGAAAACTAACATTTTTGGAGGGTTAGAATGGGCAGAAGTACACAAGAAGCGATCGCTTTCGGCCTTTACCTGGCTGTTGTACTGGCGATCGGTATCGTCTTCTTCCTGAAGGGAAGAAAGGAAAAGGGAGGAGATAAGTCATATTTCCTCGGCAATCGTAAGATGAATGGTTTTGTAGCGGCATTGTCCGCAGGTGCGTCCGACATGAGCGCGTGGGTACTCATGGGATTACCCGGTTCCATCTATTTGTTTGGTATGGGTCAGGTATGGATCGCGATCGGCCTGCTGTGCGGAACGATCGCAGCGTGGATCCTGGTAGCACCGGGGTTGCGCCGTTTCTCGATCCTTGCGGATGACTCCATCACGATTCCGCAGTTTTTGACAAACCGTTTTAAATCGAAGGATCATGCACTGTTGATCGTTTGTGCGATCGTTTTCATCGCGGCGTATTGCGTATATGCTGCATCCAGTATCGTAGCGTGCGGAACCTTGTTCCAGACCGTGTTCGATTTGGGCGATGACATGAAGCACTGGGTAATGATCGGCGCGACTGCAGTTATCCTCGTATATACGTTCCTCGGCGGTTTCAACGCCGTTTGCTGGACGGACTTCGTCCAGGGCCTCATGATGCTCGCAGCGATCATGGCGGTGCCCATTATTGCGGCCGTTGTCATGGGTAAGGCGGATTTCGCTCCCGTGGCGCCCGTAGTAACGGATGAAAACTATTACAACCTGCTTTCTTCCGGAAAACTTGATTGGGCTAGTATCTCGGATATCTTTAGTGGTTTCGGATGGGGACTCGGTTATTTCGGTATGCCGCACATCCTGGTCCGTTATATGGCGATCCGTTCCGAGAAGGAGATGAAGAAGTCGAGAGTGACTGGTATCATTTGGACCGGCCTCATTCTGACGATGGCATGTATCGTTGCTTTGGTCGGCCATGAGTATCTCGGAAGCAGCCTGGACGCAGGCAATAAGAACCTCGTTTTCATCACCATGGTTCGTGATCTCTTCCCCGCTTTCTTAGGCGGTGTCCTGCTGTCTGCGATCCTGGCGGCGTCCATGAGTACCGCGGACTCACAGTTGCTCGCATCCTCTTCAGCATTTGCCTCGGATGTATACAAAAAGGTCATCCGCAAAGATGCGAAGGATAAGGAGATGCTCTTCGTCGGTCGTATCGTGGTCATCTTTATCTCGATCGTTGCACTCATCATAGCTCTGACCCCGGGTACCGGCGGTATCATGGAGTTGGTTGAAGCAGCATGGGGTGCTTTCGGTGCGGCTTTCGGTCCGGTCATCCTTTTGGCGCTTCACTGGAAGCGGTTCAACTATGCCGGCGCAGTTGCAGGAATCACCACCGGTTTCCTTGTGGATGCAATGTGGTATTTGTTCCTGTCCGGAGAGACAAACCTGTATGAGATCATCCCAGGTTTCTTCTGTGGCTTGACCGCAGCGATCGTTACGACATTGATCACGAAGGAACCTTCGAAGGAAGTTACCGATATGTTTGATAGAGCAAAACAGCCGGTGGAGACGCAGGAATAATAATTTGAGAGTTTGATATATTGGGCGCCGAAAGAACGGTGCCGCGAATAAGCCCAAGTCTCACCTTGAGACTTGGGCTTATTTTCTGGGTTCTATGCACGTTCCGCGAGGATGAATTCTATTTTCTTGAGGCTTGTGCGCACGTACCGGGGGAGCGGCGGAGACCAAGCGGACGTGGCAGCCACCAAAACGGTCGAAAGAGAGGGAGTTGGTTGCCTATTTTGTAACTTCGAGGGAGGGTAGCGATCGCAGCGGCCACCAGAACGGAGAAAAGAGAGTGGCTTGGTGGCTATGACTATAGCTTCGTGGCTTGGTAGCAAGAGTGGCGGCCACCAAAACATCAAAAAGAGATACATTTGGTGGTTGGCGAAAGAAAATAGAGAAAATCTCTTGACAAGTTAGATAGGACTAACTATAATGTGCATGTAGGTTAGCCAAAACTAACTTTGAAGGAGATTTTTATGCGAACACTGAAGGATGCGAAGATCGGAGAGAGGGTCATCGTAAAGAGATTAAACGGAGAGGGCCCGATCCGCCGCAGGATCATGGATATGGGGATCACGAAGGGCGTGGAGATCTACATTCGTAAGGTCGCGCCGCTGGGGGATCCGCTCGAAGTTACCCTGCGCGGATATGAGCTTACGCTGCGCCGCGCGGATGCGGAGTTGATCGAGCTGGCAGAACCCGAGGGAAAGGAAGGCGGATCGCATGCAAACAAATAAGCAGATCCGGATCGCCCTCGTGGGAAATCCGAACAGCGGTAAGACGACGTTGTTTAACGCATTGACCGGATCCAACCAGTTCGTCGGGAACTGGCCCGGCGTTACCGTGGAGAAAAAAGAAGGAAAACTGAAAGGACGCGAGGATGTGATCGTGACGGATCTGCCGGGCGTCTATTCGTTGTCTCCATATACGCCCGAAGAAGTGGTCGCGCGCAACTATTTGGTCGAGGAAAATCCGGACGTCGTGCTGAACATCATCGACGGAACGAACCTGGAACGAAACCTCTACCTGACGACGCAGGTGCTGGAACTGGGCGTTCCGGTCGTCGTTGCCATCAACATGATGGACGTCGTTCGGAAGAATAAAGACAGTATCGATACACAGCAGCTGTCGAAGGCGCTGCGTTGTCCGGTCGTAGAGATCTCCGCGCAGAAGGAGACCGGTATCAATGAGGCGGCGGAGGCTGCGATCGCAGCGGCCGGCGGTGAGGCGGCGACGCCGCTCCACATCTTCAGCGGAGCGACCGAGCATGCATTGGCCCACATCGAAGAAGCGACGGTCCACGACCTGTCCGACCTTAAGCAACGCTGGTATGCGATCAAACTTTTCGAGCGTGACGAGCGCGTCATCGCGAAGCTGGGGCTCACCGATCAGGTGCGCGCACACATTGAGAAAGACATTCGCGCGGCAGAGCGGGAGATGGACGACGATGCGGACTCCATCATCGCGAATGAGCGTTACGAATACATCGGCGAGGTCGTGAAGACCTGCTACAAAAAGAAGCGGAGGGGCATGGACTCGACGTCGGATAAGATCGACCGCGTCGTGACGAACCGCTTCTTCGCATTGCCCATCTTCTTTTTGGTTATGTTTTTGGTATATTTCATCTCCATTTCGACGGTGGGCGCATGGGGCACGAATTGGGCCAATGAAGGCCTGTTCGGCGAGGGTTTCTACCTCTTCGGCATCAAGGGCTGCTGGATCCCCGGCATTCCGGTGCTGGTCAGCGACCTGCTCGATGCGGTGAACTGCGCGGGCTGGCTGCGCAGCCTGATCATCGACGGCATCATCGCCGGCGTCGGCTCCGTCCTTGGTTTCGTGCCGCAGATGTTCATGCTCTTTTTATTCCTGGCGTTTCTGGAGGCGTGCGGCTACATGTCGCGTATCGCCTTCGTTATGGATCGTATCTTCCGGCGCTTCGGCCTGTCCGGTAAGTCTTTCATTCCGATGCTGATCGGAACCGGCTGCGGCGTGCCCGGCATCATGGCATCTCGCACCATCGAAAACGATAGCGACCGCCGCATGACGATCATCACGACGACCTTTATCCCGTGCGGCGCGAAACTGCCGGTCATCGGCCTGATCGCCTCCGCCATGTTCGGCGGCGCGGCCTGGGTGGCGACCTCCGCCTACTTCATCGGCGTGGCGTCCATCGTCATCTCCGGCATCATCCTGAAGAAAACGAAGCGGTTTGCCGGGAAGGAGACTCCCTTCGTTATGGAGCTTCCCGCCTACCACCTTCCGACGCTCAAGAACCTGCTGCACTCCATGTGGGAGCGCGGGTTTGCGTTCATTAAAAAGGCCGGCACTGTCATCCTGATCGCGTCCATCGTGATCTGGCTCGGCAGCAATTTCGGTACGGTCGATGGCTCGTTCGGTTATCATGGCGATGCGATGGACTTGGAGGACAGTGTCCTGGGCATGATCGCCCGTGCGATCGCGTGGCTCTTCGTTCCCATCGGTTTCGGCAACGTCCGCGAGACCATTGCGACCCTCATGGGGTTACTTGCAAAAGAAGAGATCGTTGGCGTGTTCGGCGTTCTGGAGTTTAAGGGGCTGACGCAGCTGGCGGCGTATTCCTTCCTGTTGTTCAACCTCCTGTGCGCGCCTTGTGTCGCAGCTATGGGTGCGATCCGGCGGGAAATGAACAGCGCGAAGTGGACGTGGTTTGCGATCGGCTATCAGTGCACATTTGCCTATGCAGTCAGCTTCATGGTCTACCAGTTCGGCCTGCTTTTCACAGGTCACGGGTTCACCGTAGCGACCGCTTTTGCATTCCTGGTTTTCGCGACAGTTTTGTATTTGTTCTTCCGACCGAACCAAACGGAGGTAAAAAATCATGCTTCAGTTTCTGGAAAATAATTGGGGCACCCTGGTAGTTGCCACCGTCCTTATACTCATTGTGCTACTGGTCGTTCGCGTGATGATCCGTGACCGCAAGGCAGGTAAGACCGCCTGCGGCAACAACTGCGCCGGGTGTGCATTGGCCGGAAAATGCCATAAGCGCTGAAATTCCTTGCATTTTCCTCTTCCTTTTTCGGATACGATGCGCTATAATTAGAAACGGAGTGCGTTTTTTGGCGCACCATTTGATATCGTTATTATACTGGAGGTATATTTATGTTAGTATCCGCAAAGGAAATGATGCAAAAGGCAAGAGCGGGCCACTATGCTGTTGGTCAGTTCAACATCAACAACCTGGAGTGGACGAAGTCCATCCTTCTTACCGCACAGGAGTGCCAGTCTCCCGTCATCCTCGGTGTATCTGAGGGTGCTGGTAAGTACATGACCGGTTTTAAGACCGTAGCTGCTATGGTTAAGGCTATGATCGAGGAACTCAACATCACCGTTCCGGTAGCTCTGCACCTGGACCACGGTACCTATGAAGGATGCTACAAGTGCATCAAGGCCGGTTTCTCATCCATCATGTTCGATGGTTCTTCTCTTCCGATCGAAGAGAACCTGGCGAAGACAAAGGAACTGGTTGCAGTTTGTGATCACCTGGGTCTCTCTCTCGAGGCTGAGGTTGGTTCCATCGGCGGCGAGGAAGACGGCGTTGTAGGTATGGGCGAGTGCGCAGATCCGAACGAGTGTAAGGAAGTTGCTTCTCTCGGCGTTTCCATGCTGGCTGCAGGTATCGGTAACATTCATGGTAAGTATCCGGAAAACTGGCCTGGCCTTTCTTTCGAGACTCTGTCTGCGATCAAGGAAGCCGTTGGTGACATGCCGCTGGTTCTTCACGGTGGTACAGGTATCCCCGCGGATCAGGTAAAGAAAGCGATTTCCATGGGCGTTGCTAAAGTTAACGTAAACACTGAGTGCCAGTGGGCATTCCAGGAAGCTACCCGTAAGTACATCGAGGCTGGTAAGGACCTTCAGGGTAAGGGCTTCGATCCTCGTAAGCTTCTCGCTCCCGGCGCTGAGGCGATCAAGGCTACCGTAAAAGAGAAGATGGAACTCTTCGGATCCGTAGGCAAGGCTAACGACTAAACCATATCGGGCACTTCGCCCGCTCAACATAACAAAAGCCCCGGCACTGCAACCCAGCGCCGGGGCTTTTAAAATGTGTCAAGGGGGACGTTTCCATTTGACACATTTTGGACTGTGACGGCCACGACCTCGGCGGTAGTACGCTTAGGGTGGTCGCTCCCCGTCAGTTCACTGCGTGGTGAAAAACAAAACCGCGAGGTTCGCAGACCGATTTGAGGGGGCCCGCTTCGACTTCGGCCGTTTTCTGATGAAAACGACCTCAGCTCGCGCGAAAAGCGATCTCGGAAATCGCTTTTCTCCCCTCATCTGTCTGCTCGCTCACGGTGTTTTTCTACCACTCGATCACATGCCCGGTCGCAACCATCCCACGCGTATACGCCAGGCCCTGGCCGGCCACATTCATTTCCCATGTCAAATGGAACCGTCCCCCGCCACAGACTGCTCGCCCCAGCGCTGGGTTGCAGTGCCGGAGGCGGTGGCGGAGCGGGCAAAGTGGGGAGGCGCGAGGAGAAAAAAGCAAGAGGGGAGGGGGAGGGAACCGCTTATATACCCAGAAACCAAATAAGTGGTCCTTGGCCGTCGGGGGACGGCGTAAGCCGCCTTCCGACATCTTGATTACCCCACATCACAGCCGGTTAGGGAAGTCAAGGCTGCGAAGCACCGCCGCAGGCGGCTCGGCCTTGACCACCCTAACCGGCTGTGATACCCATGTCCAACGAAACTTTTCCCGCTCCCTCCCCGCGAAATGTGTCAAATGGAACCGTCCCCATTGACACATTTTGACTTTTTGTGTATTATTTGTTTAGGATCGAACGGAAACGTTTTCGTAAGGTCTCGGGGGAGTGGGAAACTCGAAACAAGAAGGATGAAGAAGATGCAGAGCATGACGAAGGCCTGGAAGAGGCGCGGCCGCGAGCACCTGAAGCGACACTACATGATCATGGCGATGATCGGTCTGGTGGTCGTGATCATGGGCAGCGGTTTTTCGGAGCCACGCGGATATACCTCGATGGAGGATTTCGCGGCTTCTAAAGTGCGCCCTGAAACCGGGACGGTCACCTGGGTAAATAGCTGGCAGCGCTTCCGTGAGACGTTCTGGACGGACGAGGGTTTTCGAAATCCGTTTGACATCGATGAGGTCTTGGAAGAACGTATAGAACAGCAGGAAAAATGGGACGCGGCAAAAGAGGGCCAGGAAGGCTCGGAGGCTGCGAATCCTTCGGAAGAAAATAAAGAGAATGAGAGAGAGAAGACCGACTCCGAGCGCTTCTGGGAACAGGCGCTGGGCCGGACGCAGGGTGTATTTGCGAAACTGGTCAATGGTGTGACGACCGGATCGTTCTATGTTTCTCTGGCGACAGCGATCACCTCGATCGTCGGCTCGCCGAACGTGGCCGTCATTTTACTGGTCATCGCGGGCTTCGCTGTCAGCTTCTTGTTCTGGATGTTCGTCCGGAACGTTGCTACGGTCGGCCTGTATCGTCTGATCTTAGAAGGGCGAATGTATAAATCTGTGGGACTTACGCGTGTCCTTTTCTTGATGCGTGTGCACAAGTGGATCAAGGCGTCCGTCACGATGATGGTCTACTACATCCTACAGACTCTTTTGTGGTTTACGATCGTCGGCGGTTTTATCGCGCGGTATTCATATTACCTGGTGCCGATGATCGTCGCGGAGAACCCGGATATCGGCCCGATCCAGGCGATGAAATTGTCGCGTGCCATGATGATGGGACATAAAAAAGAATGCTTCCGCATGGAGATCTCCTTCATTGGATGGCACATCTTATCCTTCATGGGTTGGTATTTGTCCGGATTTATACACATCTACGCGCTTGGTTCGCTCGCCGCGACCGCGTTAAGTGTACTGTATGTGCGCCCATATATTATGAGCACAAACTGCGAATATTACGCAGACCGCCGGAAGGATGCCCTGGAGAAGGGTATACCGAGGGTGGAACGTTTGAACGATACCTACCTGTATGAACTGCCTTCGGACGAGGTGATCGCCGATGCGTACGAGGATGTCCTCGAAATCGCGCGCGAGCCGGTCGCCGAGCTGTCCTTGGACGGCTTCCCGAAGTTCATGGCGGACTGGTGGGGCATCACCTTCTGGCACAGTCGCCGCGAGCGCGCCTACGAAGAATATCAGGCGCATAAGATGCGCGTGCGCGACCTGGATCACGTGGTCGCACGCGAGCAATACCCGATCCGCCTGGGACCTCTGCATAGAGAGAAGCCTAGAAAACTTTTGGAAAACATCTATTACATCCGTCACTACTCCATCTGGTCATTGACCATGATATTCTTCACGTATTCGATCATCGGCTGGATTTGGGAGGTCGGAATGCACGCGGTGCAGACGGGTGAATTCGTCAACCGCGGTGTGATGCATGGGCCGTGGCTGCCTATCTACGGAGCGGGCGCCGCGATGACGCTGGTGCTGTTGAACCGCGTCCGGCCGCACCCGTTTGTGATGTTTTTCTCCACGACCGCGCTCTGCGGTACCCTGGAGTATGTGACCAGCTGGTATCTGGAGCAGGCGAATGGCGTGCGTTGGTGGGATTACACGGGATACTTTCTGAACATCAATGGACGTGTCTGCGCGGAAGGCCTGCTGCTGTTCGGCATCGGCTGTACGGCGACGGTCTACCTGATCGGTCCCGTGCTGGATAACCTGTTCGCCCGGATTCCGTATAAGGTCATCATTCCGGTCGCGCTCAGCCTGCTGCTGGCGATCAGTATTGACCAGGTGTACTCACGAAAGTACCCGAACCTGGGTAAAGGTATTACGTCCGGTGGCGATGCAGAGGCTGAAAAGACGGATGGCGAGGTGACGGAAAATGTCCGTCCGGAGGGCGACACGATCGTCTCGCGGGGAGTTCCCGAGGCGGTCAATGTGGCAAAGAAGGCGGAAATGTCGGACTATTACGTCGAATCCGCGGATTTTATGCCCTTTTCTGCCAATAAAACCTTGACACTGCAAGCCTTTTAGAGTATAACTAAGGTAGTATTCTATAAAACCATACAAGGAGGTTTTAGATCATGTTTTGTCCGAAGTGTGGGGCTCAATTGCCCGATGGAAGTGTATTCTGTTCTGCATGTGGAGCTCAGATCGCTCAGCAGGCAGCTCAGCAGGTAGATCAGGCCGTTGATCAGGCAGCGTCGACTGTAGCTCCCGTTTTTGCTACACCTAGTGCTGTACCTACGCAGCCTGTAACACCCGTTGCAGTGAAGTTCAATATCCTCGGAGCTGTGCTCACGATCTTTTTGTTCTTTACGTTGCTCATGCCTTTCCAGCCCGGTGGTGCTATGTTTATCACGAAGCCGGAAGGCTGGTTTATGATCCTGGTCGTTTTAGCTGCCGGCTTCTTCGTTTTCACGAAGATGGACAGTTTCTTCATGTTGGCATCTTGCGCCGCTGTTGTTCTTTGTTTCCTTTCATTGCTCCTGATCGCAGTTGGTGCACATGGGGCTGGAACCGGAAGCAAGGAGTTAGACGCTTTAGTTAGCTGGGCGGCTGAGATGAGCGGACAGAGCACCAGTGGTCTTAAGGTTCCCGGCGCAGGTGTAAAGTTTGCTCTGACCTGTTCAATCGGCATGTTAGTGTCCCCGGTCATCAATCGCTTGTTCATCAAGAGAAAGTAATTGAGTCGCAGGATCTGCGTAAGACATTATATGAAATGATAATAAAAGAGGGTGTCGCGATATCGTGACACCCTCGATTTTTATGTTCTTCCAGTTTCAGTTCCGTTCGTTAAATCCGACTTTTGCAGCGTAGGTCGTATGAAGCAGTTCATGCGCCTTATGGCTGTTTGGCTCGCCGAGGAATTTCTCGTAGAGTTCACGGATCTGCGGATTGTTGTGGGACTGACGGTGCGTCTGTCTCTGATCCTCCAGATAGAGCGCCTTCGCGCGCTTTTCTTTGTAGGTATCCATGATGTCATCGTCCTCGTGAGGGAGGAAGAATTCACGGACATAGGGCTGGCCGCCGCCGTTGATGCATCCGCCGGGGCATCCCATGATCTCGATGAAGTGATATTTGGACTTTCCTGCGCGAATGTCGTCGAGCAGAACCTTCGCGGACTTCATGCCGGAGGCGATGGCCACGTTGATGGTCGTACCATTGATATCCAGCGAAGCTTCGCGGATGCCGGCCTCATGGCCGCGGACTGCGGTAAATGTGATGGGGTCTGCCTCCGAGCCCGTCAGTTTATAGTAAACGGTACGAAGCGCCGCTTCCATAACACCGCCGGTCACACCGAAGATGACGCCTGCGCCGGAGTAATCGCCCATGATATCCTGATCCCAGCCTTCTTCGGGCAGACGCTCGAAGATGATGCCGGCACGTTTGATCATTCTGGCCAATTCTCTCGTGGTGATAACAGCATCGACGTCCGGAAGGCCGTTCACCTTCAACTGCTCACGCTGACGCTCGTACTTCTTAGCGGTACAAGGCATGACAGAAACTACGAAAATGTCCTCGGGTGCTACGTTGTGGATCTGCGCCCAGTAGGATTTGATGATGGCTCCCTGCATCTGGTGCGGGGATTTGCAGGAGGACAGGTGCGGCAGCAGATCGCTGTAGTTGTACTCCGCGTAGTTTACCCAGCCCGGGGAACAGGAAGTGATCATGGGCAGGACGCCGCC
>JAFYGB010000011.1 GCA_017543445.1 Lachnospiraceae bacterium
CCTTCAGGTAGTCCGTCACGAACTTTGTGTCCGCCAACAGGTTCTCGAGCGTGATGCTGTCCACATTCGCGTCGCCGCTGTAGGCAATGCCCATCCACCGGTAGTCCCAGTACACGACCGTGAAATCCTCCTCCAGCCGCATGTCCTTATATTTCTCGGTGAATACATAGTCATCCGTCCCGGGTCCGCTGGACACCAGGAGTAGCACCGGGTTGTTTTGATCTACACCGTTGATGAAGAAACCGTTCGGCGCCCCGTTCACGTCCATCACGAATTTCTCGGAGATGCTGTTCTCCTCGGTATAGGTCCGGATCTTCCCAGAACTGATGAAAAACCAAACCACCAGCAATATCAGAACCAGCAGCAACGCCGCCAGCAATATCCATTTGATCATCTTCCAAAACCTTTTCATAAAAGTCTCCATTCACACTGTGTGGCAGCACATCTTTACACTGTCAACATTAGTATAGCGGTTAATCTAGACATTGTCAAGATGCAAATCACAAAAAAGCGGCCCCCTCAGGGGCCGCTTTCTCATTTATGAGAGGCGCAGACCGGATTTGAACCGGTGCGTACTGGTGTTGCAGACCATTGCCTTACCACTTGGCTACTGCGCCGCACTTGATGAGTATATCATAACACGGCGGGAAATGCAAGAGGTTTTTGAACCTCGTTCGCAAAAAACTTTTCCCGCCGGTCATTGCTTTTATTCTTCCGGTGTATATACATGCTGGAGCACATCCTTCTCTACGCACCAGTTGCCGAACTGTACGAATATATCCTCACCGAAGGCTTCCTTCAGTCCGTCAGCAAATGCCTGCGCATTTTCCTCTTTATAGTTTCCGTAGACATAATCCAGATGCTTCGCTTTGATGATGTCGTTATACGTCCGGTAGAATTCCCGGCCGAAACGCTCACGAAGATATTCGCAGAGATACCGTCCGATCACATACTCGGCGCCGCTTTGCGCATGATTCCGGTCATGGAAATCATATACGAAGATCCGCTCCGCGCTCTCGGCATTGACCACCTCGGGAATGATGAAATCGAAGCGATACGTCTTCTCCTTCGTTTCGGCGATCGAGGGATACTGATCTGCCAGTTTGTCGATCACCACGTACATCATGTGATCGGCGAGCCCCTCCGACATGATCTTAGACATTTCGCAGTTTCGGCTCGAGATCACGTGTGTCAGCTCATGGGCTATCTCCGAGTAGTCGACATAGTCCGGTTTTTCCCACCCTGTTTGGGCCAATGGAGACCCCGGTTCCCATATCGTATCGGCGTACAATGCGAGCATCGCCAGCGAAGCGTTGCTGGCGCTGGCAGAGGAAGTTCGCCCTTCTGCTTCAGGATCCGCAAGCACGAGGATCGGGATCTTCTTTCCCGGATCTATCTGTTCCCAGGGATCAAAACCATCGTAATAGACCGAGAAATCACCCATCCCTGAATACTCATAGTCATCCGGCATCGCGGATAATCCCAACTCCTCTTCGAGCGCATCGAGGATCACGTCGACAGTCACGGCAAAATCGCCTGGAAGGTCGATATCCTTATCCAGAAGGAGGAAATACTTCTCCGACTCGAGATAGCAATAACTGTCCGAAATGAAATGGTGTTCCTTCACGCCGTCCAGAGTAAACTCACTCGGTGTGACCGGCGCGGCCGTGGTCGTTTCGACCTCCGTGGTCGGTGCCTGTGTCGGCGCCTGCGTCGTGCTCTGCGCCGCTTTCGTCGTTATGTTCTCCGCAGTCGTGGCCGCCGCCTCCGTCGTAGCCTGCGAAGCCGTTGTATCTGCGGCCGTCGTCTGGCTATCCGCCTTCCCGGCACATCCTCCCGCGGTCAATGTCAGCGCCGCCAGCAAAACGGCGGCTCCTCTGTTCATTTTGGTCTTAAAATCTTTTCTCATATTCCTTCATCCTTTGATCCCGTATTATCCTGTCGTTTTTCATTTCACCGATCGGCAGAGGCGGTACATTTTCCACAAAAATATCGATAGAACGATCAGCAAAACACTATGTATCGCTATCGGGATCGTCGAAAAACTTGTATAATTTTATCCCATAAAAGCACCGGCGGCTACGACCACCGGAATGATCATCTTACTCAATACAGCCAGAATGATCATCACGATATAGAACATCCCAAACTTATCTAAGGATCTGGACATTGGGCGCGACAAGTCTTGTATATAGGCCGAAAGTGCCCAAAAGAAATGATAATAATACATAGCTGCAGCGATCGCAAGAAGGATGCATAGCCAAAATAAGATATACGCTGAGCATCAGGCAGTAAACCACGATCATGTATATCTTGTCAGAGAAGGCCCGCTCAAAACTCTCCTCAAAGTCTTGCATCTTTTGGCTAGTCCATCCGGAAGCGACCATCAAAGCGACTACGATCGCGCATACAATCAATAAAACGATAACCTTATGAGTTACCAGGAAAGCTTCCACGGAATAATATACCCAGCCTCCGGTACATAATCCATAAATGGTTGCCGCCAAACTCAAGAGCATAAACATCCATTCAACTACGCATAACCTGTAGAAATGCTGGATCGACGCCTGATATTTTTCTTTTGTTTTTTTCTCTTCTTTTCGCGGATTCAACAGGTTCGCCGCACAGTTCGGGCATGTGGTCCTTTCTTTTGGCACTTCCGCGCCACAATTATAACACTGCATATGTATCCCTCTTTGTCGTCTCTCATTTTCGCCGATCGCAGAGTCGATACATTTTCCACAAAACAAACGATAAAACGATCAGCAAAGCACAATGAATCGCTACCGGGAGCGTTGTAAATCCTATAACGTTATCTACTGTAAAAGGATCGGATAATACGATCTCCGGAATAATCATCTTAAGCAACACAGCCAGGATGATCATCACGATATATATCCTCCCGCACCATCTAAGAATCTGGACATTTTGGGTGACAAGTCTTTTATATATGCCGAAAGCGCCCGGAAGAAATAATAGTAATAAAACGCTGCAACGACCGCGAGAACGGTACATATCACATAAGAATAACCGATGAATGTCAGGTAATAAACTACGAGCATGCCTCCCTTGTAAGTGAAGGCCTGATCAAAACTCTCCTCAAAGCATTGCATCTCTTTGTAGGTCCATCGGGCTGCGACCATCAAACCGACTGTGATCACGGATACAAGCAAAACAGGAATATACTTATCAGTCAATAGAGAAACTTCTATAGAAAAATTGAACCAGTCTCCGGAACATAGTGCGTAAATGGTTACCGCCAAACTCATAAGCATAAACATCCATTCTATGACACAAAACCTGAAAAAGGGCTTGATCGCCGCCTGATAGTTTACCGGTGATTTTTTCTCCTCCTCTTTTTGCGGGTTCAGCAGGTTCTCCGCAGTGTTTGGGCAGGCGGTCCTTCCCTCCGGCACTTCCACACCACAATATCCAGCTTTTTTGAGCTCCGAACTGCAAATCCAGCATGTCCATCCCAAAAGAATAGGTATAATACTCATCATAACAGCATGGAGTACCATAAGAGGCAACATAGAATTATAAAGGCCAATTAACCGGGGTACCATGGTTATGACTGTCAGGACCGGAAGGATCACTCCCCAGCGGTCCAGACGCTCAGACTGTTTCGATGATAACTCCCGTATATAGTCCGAGAGCGCCCAACAGTAACTATAGTTATAATACACAGAAACGATCCATAAAGCGATAACAAGGAGCAACATTATAATATAAACCGAGCCCAGAAAGCTCCCCAGCAGGACCCACATTGCCCCTCCTATACTTCCAAGCAGATTAGACCCCATTATTACCGGAACAGCAACCATTGCTTTTCTGGCTTTCATGACCCGGTGAAAGCCCTCCTCATAACGTTTCATCGAATTATAGGTGAGCAACTCAACGACCAGCACACATGTGATGCCGACAAAGGCCAAGAGCATAATGGGCATCCGATCCATATTGATCTGCCAAAAAGAAACTGAAAATGGGTTGATATCAGCCACGATCGGAACGACGGCCATCAGGATAAACCAGATGCATTCAACGATGCAAAGACGTCGGAGCAACCGAAACGATGCCCGATACTTTCCTAACTTATCTTCCTTGTCTTCCTGCATCGGAGACAATGGATCCGCCTCACAATTATTCTCTATCATATGGTTTCCTCCTCATAACAGTTTGGGGACATCCCATTTCTCCCAGCCGTCTCGCTCCGGCCGGATATAACAAAAGGAACACAACCTTTGCTTTAAATTCTATCACAAAATTGTGTCCCATTTGATTCATATTTATGTACATATTTAAAATTTTCAGCGTTCTTTCAGCACCTGGAAGATGTAGAACTTCAAATAATACGAGTTCTCCATGCCCCATACGACGGGATGGTCGGGCGACTGGGCGCGGACCTCGATCTGGCGCAGGCGCTTATGCGCGGTACGCGCCGCCTGTGCGATCGCCGCCTCTAAAAGCTCGGGCGTCATGAAATGCGAGCAGGAACAGGTGGCGAAATAGCCGCCGTCTTTTACCAGTTTCAAGCCCAGCAGATTGATCTCGCGGTAGCCGCGGGTCGCGTTCTTCACGGAAGCACGGGACTTTGTAAACGCGGGCGGGTCCAGGATGACCACGTCATAACGCTCGCCGGCTGCGACCTTCTGTTCCAGTATGGCAAATGCGTCCCCGCACTCAAAGTGCATGCGGTCCTCTACGCCGTTTAATTTCGCGTTCTCCCG
>JAFYGB010000012.1 GCA_017543445.1 Lachnospiraceae bacterium
AGATGATCAAATGGATATTGCTGGCGGCGTTGCTGCTGGTTCTGATATTGCTGGTGGTTTGGTTTTTCATCAGTTCTGGGAAGATCCGGACCTATACCGAGGAGAACAGCATCTCGGAGAAATTCGTGATGGACGTCAATGGGGCGCCGAACGGTTTCTTCATCAACAGCGTGGATCAGGCGAACCCGGTGCTCCTGCTGGTGTCCAGCGGGCCGGGAACCGACGACTACGTATTCACCGATAAGTACGAAGATATGCGGCTGGAGGAGGATTTCACGGTCGTGTACTGGGACTACCGGTGGATGGGCATTGCCTACAGCGGCGACGCGGATGTGGACAGCATCACGCTCGAGAACCTGTTGGCGGACACGAAGTTTGTGACGGA
The DNA here is from genome assembly GCA_017543445.1 of Lachnospiraceae bacterium. GTDB lineage: Bacteria > Bacillota > Clostridia > Lachnospirales > Lachnospiraceae > UBA1201. The sequence goes on from JAFYGB010000012.1 coordinate 386, forward strand.
TTACCTGAAGGAGCGCTTCGGTAAGGAGAAGATCTACATCATGGGCTTCTCCGGAGGTTCACATATTGCGCTTCGGGCGGCGCAGCAGCATCCGGAGGACTATTACGCCTACATCGGCATGGCGCAGGTCGTGACGGACTCTGAGGACCGCGACACGCGCATGTATGATTTTATGAAAGCGACCTTTGAAGAGAAAGGCGCGAAGGGTTCTCTGAAGACTTTGGACCAAGCGGTGGAGCACCTGGAGAACGGTAAGGTCCGCTGCAAAAACTGGTACGATTTCGTGGTTCTGGTGCATGACGCCGGCGGCGGAACGATCCAGGATAAAACTGAGTTTTCCGGCATCGTCTGGCCCATCATTACCTGCAGTTGCTACACGGTTTCGGAGAAGATCAACTATATACGCGGCATGAAGATGTATCGCACAACGCCGTTGAACAGCGAGCTGAAGGGTTTCGACTATCGGGAGAGTTTGCAGGAGCTTAAGGTCCCGGCCTATTTCATCAGCGGCGAGAAGGATTATAATTGCCCGTGGGAGTTGGTAGAAGAGTATTGTGAAATGCTGAACGCGCCGGATAAGGGCTTCCTCAAGGTGCCGGATGCGGCGCACAGCCCGTTGTGGGAAAACCCGCAGGTGACCTGCGAGTTTTTGCGGAAGGTAAAGGAGAAATGCGGGGGTTCGGGAACGTGAAGCCCGGACTTGGAGCCCAAGATAGGAGACGAAGAGGAGCAGTCATATGAGCGATACATATCATCACGGAAACCTGCGGCAGGCGCTGATCGAGGCCGGCATCCGTATCATCAACGAGCAGGGCGAGGAGGCGCTGTCGCTGCGAAAGGTCGCGGCGGCTTGCGAGGTATCGCATGCGGCGCCGTACGCGCATTTTAAGGATAAAGAGGAGCTGCTGGCGGCCATGAAGAGCAGCGTGACGGAACAGTTTACAGCGCAGCTTCTTCAGGCGGTTGAGGGAGCGGCCGGCGCTTCGGCGGCCGGCGCCGAGCAGAAGATCCTGGCCATGGGCCGGGCATATATCTCGTTCTTTAGCCACAACCCGGATTATTTCACCTTCCTGTTCGGGAAGCAGAAACTCGTGGCACACCTGCGCATGGACGAAGATCACGAAGAAGACTACCCGCCGTTTAAACTGCTGAAGACAGTGTTCCGGCAGTATCTGAAGGAGAGCGGCTCGGCGCTTTCGCCCGCGGAGCAGGAGGTCGGTTTGATCAAGATCTGGTCTTCCGTCCACGGCATGGCGGCCCTCGCTTGCATGGCCGGCGTCGAAACCACCATCGACCGGGAGCAGATCGAACTAAGCTGAGTGGATAATATTTTTGAATAGGTGTTGACAAGCATACGGCAAGTGTATATAATGGGTATATACACTTGCTTTTCTGTTGAGGGGACATGCGCATATTTCCCCCTCACTTGTGCACAAGAAAAAAACAAGAGGAATTCCATATGGACATTATTATCAGTAACACCTCGGGTGTGCCGATCTACGAGCAGATCGAGGAGCAGATCAAAAGCCAGATCATGACGGGTGAGCTTAGCGCGGGGGACGCCCTGCCTTCCATGCGTGTGCTGGCGAAAGAACTCCGCATCAGCGTGATCACGACGAAGCGGGCTTACGAGGATCTCGAACGCGATGGTTTCATTGAGTCCGTGGTCGGTAAGGGAAGCTTCGTGAAAGGCGTGAACGCCGAGATCCTGCGGGAGAATACCCTCTACGCGATCGAAGAACTGCTGGATAAGGCGGCAGATCGCGCTGTGATGGGGAAGGTCTCCCTCGAAGAAATGCAGGAGATGCTAAGGCTCATTTACGAGGAAAAGGAAACCACTGCGAAATAGTCTCTCAAGACAGAGACATAGGAGTGATCTATGGAAGAGATTAAGAATGTGATCGAGCTTGAAAAAGTCACGAAGGATTACGGCGATTTTAAGCTGGACAGTGTATCATTTTCCGTGCCGGAGGGATCCGTGTGCGGATTTATCGGGCAGAACGGGGCCGGTAAGACGACCACGATCAACCTGATTCTGGATGTGATCAAACGCGATGCCGGAGAGATCCGCGTGTTCGGTGAGACCATCGATAAAAACAGCGCGGCCTTACGGGAGGACATCGGCGTGGTATTCGACGAGATGGGCTTCCACGAATTCATGACCGCAAAAGACATCAACTTCATGATGAAGCATATCTATAAGAACTGGGATTCAGAGATGTTCTTCAACTATCTGAAAGAGTTTTCCCTGCCGTCGAAGAAGAAGTGCGGTTCGTTCTCCCGCGGCATGCGCATGAAACTGCAGATCGCCGTGGCGCTTTCGCACCATGCGAAACTGCTCATCATGGATGAGCCGACCAGCGGCCTGGACCCCATCGTCCGCAACGAGATGATCAACATTTTCCGCGATTATGTGGTCGAAGAGGATCACACGATCCTGCTGTCGTCGCATATCACGGGCGACCTGGAGAAACTCGCGGATGAGGTCGTTTTCATCGACAAAGGACGGATCGTCCTCGCGGGCAATAAAGACGAGCTTCTGGAGAAACACGGCATCCTGAAGTGCAAAAAGGAAGACCTGGCGCAGGTCAGCACGTCGCTCATCGTGAGCACGGAAATGAGCAGCTTCGGCGCGGAGGCTCTGGTCAATGACCGCCGCGCGGCAGCGAAACTGTACCCCGATATGGTGATCGAACCGGCCGCCTTAGAGCAGATCATGATCTATTATGTGAACCGAAGGGGGTGAGCCCATGAAAGGATTGATCATAAAAGACCTCATGTGTCTGAAGAAGCAGCTCGTGCTGTTCGCCTTCTTGGTCGCGGGCGTGCTGGCGGTCTCGATCATGTATGTGCTCAGCGCGCGCTTCGGAAACATAGCCCTCGCTGCAGAGAAGATGATCGCGGATAACCAACTGCCCGGCCCGGACGTTCAAAAACTCGGCAGCCTCGCGCTTGTATTATTCATGCTCCTTCCGATCGCGATGGTCGGCGACATGGCCAATGTATTCGATGCCGACGGGAAGGCCGGTTTCGCCCGCGTTGCAGGCACGCTTCCGGTCCCGCTTCGGAAACGCGTGCTGTCCCGCTATCTCACGATCTTTGCGCTTTTTGGCATAGGCGTGGTGGTGGATATCGTCATCGCCGCCGTGCTCGCGGCATTGACCGACATGATCACGTTCGCGGATTTCTTCGGGATCATCCTGTCGGCCGCGTCGATCCAAAGCATCTACAGCGCCCTGGCGATCATGTTCTGCATACTCTTGGGGAAAAACCATCTGGATCTTGCGAGATTTCTGGCGATCCTGACCCTGTTTGCCGGTGTCATCCTCGCAAACCTCGGTAAGATCATCGCGGTCGTGAAGAAAATCGCTGCGTCTTCGTCGGCTTATAACCCGGAGGCAAGCGGAGATATTTCCTTCCTCTGGGATATTCGGGATTTCCTGATCGAGAAATGGTACATTCTGTTGATCCTCGCGGCAGCAGTCTGTGTGAGCTCGTATTTTCTGTCCTGCATCGCGGCAGAGACGAAGAGAGGGGTGATCTGATGATTGGTTTATTATACAAAGATTTCGTCATGATCCGTGGGAAGAAGATGGCCTGGATCCTGGGCATTGTGACGCTTGCTTTTATCGTGCTGCGAGTGATTTTCTCAGGATCGAGGGCGCCTTCGGACATGATCGTCTATGATGATAACGGGAATGTGGTCAATGCCCTCGATATATTTTTTGTCACCGCTGTAATATCGCTTATGATCATATGTGTCGGAACCGTGATCAATGCTTCAGTCATGCGGATCTGCAGCGCGGATGAGAAAAACAAGACGCGTGCCTATTTGTTTTCCGGCCCGTTGACGCGGAGAGGTTATGTCGCTTCGAAGTACCTGTTTGTCTTAGGTTTAACCCTCTCTTTGCTGGCATTATCAGGCTTTTGGGCATTCTTCTGCAAAACCTTCATGACGACGAACAGTACGAATGACGGCTTCATGAAGATCATTAACTCATTTGCCGTTCCGTTCTATTGTTTCGCGCTCGTGATCGCGGCCCTCGAACTTCCCGTGTTCCTGTTACTGGGGCGTGATAAGGCGATGTTAGTGAAGATCGGCCTCATTATGCTGATCGGCATGTTCGTCATCGCGTACCTGCTCTTCGGGGACCTGGATGTTTTTGAGAAAATCGATTTTGATCGTATCACTCGTTGGATCGCGGAGCATGTGCATCTGCTGAAGCGGATGAACATCATTGCCCCGATCGTGGGACTTATTGCCATGGGAATATCCTTTGGGATCACCGCGCTGCTGTACGGGAGGAAGGAGAGAGATTTTACGTGAGAAGGCCCGTTCAGGACGAGAGGTCTTGACAAGGGCGAAAACGTACGCTATAATGTACGTGGAGGTGATGGTATGAGCACTACGACATCGATAACTGCTTTGCGTAAGAATCTTTATTCTTTGATCGACAGCGCTGTTCGTTTCAATGAACCGATCAATGTTGTGACCAAAAGCGGTAATGCGGTTATTATCAGCGAAGAAGAATATAAGAGCTTGATGGAGACCGTACACCTTCTGTCCATTCCGGGCATGAAAGAAAAACTGCTTAAGGGGAAGGCTACGCCGGTCGAAGACTGCGTGGCAGAAGACGAGGTAAAGTGGTGAGTTACGAAGTGAAGTTCACGAAACCGGCGATCAAGGATGTAGCTAAACTGAAGACCGCCGGCCTCTCGGAGAAGGCACGTAATCTGATCGATCTTATGAAGAATAATCCGTATCAGAATCCACCGCCTTACGAGAAACTGGTCGGAGATCTGAAAGGACTCTACTCCCGACGAATCAATCATCAGCACAGGCTGGTGTACGAAGTGTTAGACGATATTAAGGTCGTAAAGATCTTAAGTATGTGGTCACACTATGAGTAAATATGGAACAGTAAGTGAACCGGGTCAGGCGCACTTACTGTTCTATTATTTTACATATTGTCATGTTAAGTGCTGTCAGGCAGTGCTCCGGCGCTTTCTTTTCATTTTCGGGTAAATATGATATAATACCTTCGTTCGGGCGCGGGATGGGAACCGCACCTATTGTAGAGAAAATGGAGGAAACAACATGAGAAAAGGAAAATGGAGGCAGGGGCTCCTATGCGGAACATTGGCCGCGATGATGGCTCTCGGCGCGTGTGCGAAGGAAGACGACGGTAAGGCGACGGCGGCGCCCACAAGCGCCGTGGAAACGACAGCATCCACGGAAACGACACCAGAACAGACGACGGCGCCGGAAACATCGGCGGCAGTTACGACCGAAGCGCCTACGGAAGCGCCCACAGCGGCACCGACGACGGCGCCCACGGCAGCACCGACGACAGCAGCGCCTACAACAGCAGAAGAGAAAACAACGGAGGCAGAAATGGATTTTTATGAGAAAATGATCGCCGACTCTTTTATTCAGACCGGCAACACCGCACGCATGAAGAAGGTCATGGAGAAGGCGGAAAACGGTGAGGACGTCACCATCGCCTACATCGGCGGCTCCATCACAGAGGGAGCGCTCGCGACCAGTCAACCGAAGACGTACGCGCGTCTTTCCTACCAGTATTTCGCTGACACCTTCGGCACCGGTGAGAACGTGCATTTCCTGAACGCCGGCTTTTCCGGCACCCCGTCGACGCTCGGCATTATCCGCTATGACCGTGATATGCTGATGAGCGGCTACACGACGCCGGTCACCTATCCGGACATCATTTTCATCGAGTTCGCGGTCAATGACGGCGACGACCCGACCTTCGGCGAGTGCTACGAGAGCATGATCCGCCAGGCGCTGAACGCCCCGAACGAGCCCGTGGTGGTCCTTCTGTTCGCGGTGTTCGAGTCCGAATTCAACCTGCAGGATCGCCTGATGCCGCTGGGTAAGCATTACGACCTGCCCATGATCAGCATCAAGAACGCCGTGATCCCGCAGATCCACGCGGGTAACATCACCAACCGCGAGTTTTTCGCGCGTGACGGCTACCATCCCATGGACTACGGCCATCAGATCATGAGCGACTGCATCACCTACTATTTCGACCGCGTTGCGGAGGCAGAGACGGACGCTTCCTACACCATGCCCCAGGATACTGTCATCGGAAATTCGTTCGAGAACATGACGATGATCGATACGACGATCAACGATCCTGCGATCGTGATCAACCCCGGTTCCTTCACGCAGAAGGATAAGACGAGCGGTGTGTTCCAGTTCGACAACAAGCGTGAAAAACTCGGCGACAACTGGATGCATGCGAAGGACGGCGGCAGCGAGTCCTTTACCATGACATTAAACTGTAAGAGCCTGATCATGGCGTATAAGCGCAGCAGCGCGAAGGACCTGGCGGGAGCTGTGGAGGTCCTGGTGGACGGCGAGCCCGTGAAGCCGCTCATTTCCCCTGCTTTCAACCAAAAGGCCAATGTAGCTCGCGTGGAGAGCTACAGCGCAGGTGGCTGGAACAACCCGTGGCTGGCGATCATCCTCGATGAAGAGACCACAGCCGACCACACCATCGAAGTAAAGATGGCAGAAGGCGATGAAGAAAAAGAATTCACCATCTTCGCATTTGGATATACGAAATAATTGAAAATCTGTGGTAGAAATGTTTTCTACCACAGATTTTTTTGCTTCCATCTATTGACATGACCTTTTTTATCTGCTATATTACAATTGACTAGTCAGAAAGAATAAGTGAACGTAAATATTCATAAAATACTATTTAGGAGGGTTATGCAAATGAAAAAAATGATTTCTGTATTTGTTGCAATGGCGTTTATGGTATGGCAGACAACCTCGGTCGGAGCCTATGGTGATCACGACGGGGGCTCTATGGGATCACCATCCATAGATTTCAGTTTAGATAATTCGATTAGTGCTGATCAGAAGACAGCATCTGCTTCAACATGGACATCGGTTCCCACCGGGACAAATACGTATGTTTCGGCGTATTTCCTCTGGGAAAACTGGGATACGTCCACTTTGGAGTCGACTTATTTGGCGGCCGGACATGATGGTGCCGTGACAGTTAGTCCGCCTGCTTTGCGAGCCGTGACCGGTGAATACTATTGTGTATCTTCTTATCACTCTATCACGTATTATGGAGGCAATGGAGGTACATATATGAATACCCTCTACACAAGCGTTCCGTAGGTTTTGGCTATGGAATTTTTTGGGGAGAAGTGTAGATGAAAAGAAGACATATCATACTGAATGTTTTACTGATTATATTACTGGTATTGACATCTTGTTATGCATCAAATCCGTCAGGATCTTCAGACTCTTCGAAACCGGTGGCTTCCTCGTCGACTTCAGATGAAACGGTGAACTCTAAGGAAGATTTGCCGGACGATGATTCCAGACCGCGCATCGTTTGGGCGGTGAATTTTCACGCATATATTTCGGAGGACGTACAAGTTCAGATCCAAAACTTTTTGGATGAAAAGGGAATAGATTGCAAGATTGAGTTTACTCCGCTGATCATGGAGGGGGGAGCGGCATATGAGAAATGGCTTAATGGTCAAAAAGAAGCAGGGACTATGCCGGATATTTTGACGGGCTGCTTGTGGGAACATGGTGTACTGGATCTGGCTGCGTTTGTAAAGAAAGAATTATTGCCATTGAATAGTTACTTGGAGTCCGAGGCGGGCCAGGAACTGTATGATGCATATGCAGAAGTGGAGTGGAACAGAACTAAAGTTGATGGGGTGATTTATTCGATTCCGGTGCGGCAAAGACAATATCAAAACACGCAAGGTAGGTTTTATCTGTGTGTAAACGACGAGTATAAATCATTCTTCGATGCAGGCTTTGACGGAACTTATGCTTCTCTTAGAAAAATAGTAGGAGCCATTCCCGGTTCTCCGAAAATTGCTATGGTGCCATCCTTCGACATGAATTATGCCTATTCATTTTATCAGACGCAGTTAATTCTTTATGCGACCTACTGTTGGGAGAGAGAGGAGTTCGTTGATTTGACTAAACAAAATGACTTTAAAGAACTCCTTTTGAACATTTACGCAGATTATCAGAGCGGGGTACTGGTCGATATAGAATCCGAAGAGCAGGTTAACGGAAATGCATGCGCCTATGTTGGTTTTTCCGGAGAGTTACGGGATTATTATGACATACCGGAGGACTACACAGAATATGTCTTAGCTCCGGAAATGTATCTTTCTGCTCCTGGAGCGGGTTCCTATGGAATTTCAGCCTTTTCGGGAAAAAAGGATCTCGCATTTCAGGTTCTCTCCGCATGCTATTCGGATCCGAAGATTGCGTCTCTGATTTTTTGGCGTACTGCGGACGAGGATAGGTGGAACGAGAGAACAAGGTTTTTGAAAACATGTGAGCCAAGCCCGCTTAACAATTTCATACCGGATATTACATTGGAAGAATGGGCAATAATACGTTCATATAATAATGATCTAAATACCTTGGAGGGTGAGTTTTATCTTCAGCAGAGCGGGAACAGCGTGAAAATTCTCAATCCGAATTTTCCAAATGCGGTGGACCAGTTTTTTTCTTCTCCTAAAGACTATGGGACAGTTATAGAGAAAATCAGCGATCAGATCAGAAAATGGATCAATAAGAAATAATAGTGGAGGCTCCCATGAAACATAGGATCAGGCAGATGGTGCTTTTGGGAACTTGCTTTATGTTATGTGCTTGCAAGAGCGATACAAATGCAACGACAGGCGCGCAGATAACGGAGAGCGATGTAGAGACGACACCCACTTCGCAAATATCGGTGGCAGATAGAGGTTTCGATTGCAATTACTATATGAGAAATGGTTTCCTTACAGAGGACATGGCTCTGTATCATGATAATCATGAACGATTACAAATCTATGATGTGAAGAGCGGGCAGGATCTGGTATTTTGCTTTGATCCGGGATGTGAACATGAGCGTGGACAAAAGACGCATACTGGCGAGGTGATCAAGAAGGGTTGTATAGCCTACGAATTTTTCACGGATACTGTGATGCTTCAGGGAGACAACTGTTATTTTATGGATCGCTTTTCCGGAGAAGTTTATAGTTCGGATCTTCAAGGTGAAAATCGGAGACTACTCGGAAGGATACCGACTTATGTTCAGGCGAATAATGTATTTTTTTCAAAGGATGCTTTGTTTGCCACCTACTCTACTCAATATGAGATGATCGAGTTGAAAGGAGAGAATGGGGAACCACAGTGGGTGATCGGTGAAAAGCAGGCCATGGATACCTGTGGACTGGTTCGTTTTGACCTGAAGGATGGAACATTTACCGAGGTATTCAGAGAACAGGGATACAACGCGATGGTTTCACAACGTGAAATACGTGGAGACCATTTGTACTTCCAGTATTCATATACGGATCTCCCCTACATGGCGCCCGACGGAAACATGTTCGGCTTCGAACGACCGGAAGAGTTTAAGGATCTTAGCGTGGAGGAGTACATTGCAGAGAGATATAGCCGATATAAAATGCGTATCTACGATTATGATATTGCAACTGGAGAATTGGTAACGATTTTAGACAACGAGCCGATCATAAACGTATGCTTTTGTAAGGATTTTTTTGCCACAGCCGTGTCTGGATCCGGAAAAACGAAACTATATCGATATAACGGAGAATGCTTTTGCGAATTGGACTATACTTTATTTAGAGGTGTTTGGAGTGATGATCATCTGATAGGTGTTTTTGAAGAGTGGCCAAACGATTGCCTCATGATTGATGAAACCACCGGGGAAGAATTGAAAAGGGTGACGATACCGCGAAATACGATCTTCCCATACTCCATAATCGGTGAGAGCTGCTACGGAAGTGTACATAAAGATGGAACCTCGGGTAGCGGCTATATTTCCGCAGATGACTTCTGGAACGGAGATTTCTCAAAAGCGATCGCTTTCAAAGTGCGATGAGTGGTTGACTGCACCATCAAAGAAATGTTCCGTAGGTTTTGGCTATGGTATTTTTTGGGGAGAAGTGTAGATGAAAAGAAGACATATCATCCTGAATGTTTTACTGATTATATTACTGGTATTGACATCTTGTTATGCATCAAATCCGTCAGGGCCTTCGGACTCTTCGAAGCCGTTGGCTTCCTCGTCGACTTCAGATGAAACGGTGAACTCAAAGGACGTTTTGCCGGCAGATGACTTAAGACCGCATATCGTTTGGGCAGTGAATATTCATGCAAATATCTCGGAGGATGCACAAGTTCAGATCCAAAACTTTTTGGATGAAAAGGGAATAGATTGCAAGATTGAGTTTACTCCGCTGATCATGGAGGGGGGATCGGCATATGAGAAATGGCTTAATGGTCAAAAAGAAGCAGGAACTACGCCGGATATTCTGACGGGCTGTTTTTGGGAGCATGGGGTAGTGGATCTGGCTGCTTTTGTCAAGAAAGAATTATTACCTCTGAACAGTTACCTGGAGTCCGAGGCGGGTAAGGAACTGTATGATGCGTATGCAGAAGTGGAATGGAACAGAACTAGAGTTGATGGGGTGATTTATTCGATTCCGGTGCGGCATAGATCATATCAAAATACACAAGGCAGGATTTACCTATGTGTAAAAGATGAGTACAAGTCATTCTTTGATGCAGGCTTTGACGGGACATATGTTTCTCTTAGAAAAGTAAGAGAAACTATTCCGGGTTCCCCGAAGATTGCTATAGTGCCAAATTTTGGAATAAATATAGCCTCCTCCTTTTTTCAAACCCAGATGGTTCTTAATGCTCCATACTGTTGGGACAGAAATGAAATAGTTGATTTGACGAGGAAAAAAGACTATAAAGAACTTCTTTTGGATATCTATTCTGATTATCAGAGTGGAGTACTTGTCGATGTAGGATCCATAGAACAGGTTGACGGAAGTGTATGTGCATATATTGGTTATTCAGGGGCAGGAGGGGGGTATTATGACATACCGGAGGGTTATACAGAATATGTATTAGCTCCGGAAATGTATCTTTCTTCTCCCGGGGCTGGTTCCTATGGAATTCAGCCTTTTCGGGAAAAAAGGATCTCGCATTTCAGGTTCTCTCCGCATGCTATTCGGATCCGAAGATCGCGTCTCTGATTTTTTGGCGTACTGCGGACGAGGATAGGTGGAACGAGAGAACACGCTTCTTGAAAACATGTGAGCCAAGCCCTCTTAACAATTTCATACCGGATATTTCACAGGAGGAGTTCTTGATTCTTCAGTCGTATGATAATGATCTTAATGCACTAGGACGTGAGTTTTATCTGCAGCAGAGCGGAAACAACGTGTATAGTCTCAATCCAAATTTTCCGGATGTAGTGGAACAGTTTTTTTCATCGCCCAAAGATTACGAAGGTATTCTTGAGAAGGTCAATGAGCAACTTCAAGACTGGATCGATAAAAAACAGTAGATGGAGATTAACAAAGCGGAGGTGTCGCGATGCGACACCTCCACTTTTCTGGTGTATTTTTATGCCTTTTTCATCCGCAGATCAATCGTTCTGCAGTACGTTGTACACATAGTAGAAGGAGTTTTTCCGCTCATACTTCTCATTGAACAGGCCGCAGTACGGACCGTTCATCTTGTAAGAGTAGTTGTTCTTCGGAAGCTTCGGGTTGTCGCACAGACCCCAGGAAGTGAAGTTTGTGAACTTGCCGTGCGCGCTGAGTGTTCCGTCACCGTTGATGTCCTTCAGCATGTTCATGAGATCTGCGTAGAAGCGGGCGTGCTTCTCAACGGTTTCATCGTCGCCGTTGTAGTTGCGGACTGCAACTTCGGTCATGTGGACTTCAACGTCGAGTTCAGCATACTTAACGATGGCCAGGCGGATGTTTTCGATGTCGCCCTGGTTCATGCAACCGGCCTGGGTGCCGTAGCCGCCGATGTAACCCTGCATTCCGACGCCGTCGCAGAGCTTGCGATCGGTTCCGTCCGCGTTCTTCGCATAGGAGTTGATGTTCTTCACCAGGTTGATGATCGCGTTGCGTTTATCGGAATAGAAGGTGTTGTAATCGTTGTAGAATAGCTTGATGTTCGCGCCGAGCTTCTCGACAGTGTTGCGTGCATACAGGAAGGACAGGTAGATGTAGTCCTCGCCGACCTTGGTGTAGAAGATGTTGTCGTCGCCGTTACGCTTCGTGCGGATGTGGCAGGGGTCGCCCGCTGCGTACTCACTCGCGCTGTCGCCGACCGCTTCATTGACCACGTCCCAGCAGTAAACGACGCCGGGGAATTCGGTCTCGAAGTGGGTAATGACTGCGTCGATGTAGTACTCCAGGCGCTTCTTCATGGTCTCTGCATCAACGTACTCGCCTTTGCTGTCGTAGCCTTCGCGGAAGAACCAGTCGGTCATGTAAGCGTCCCAAACCAGTACGTGGCCACGTACGCCGAGGCCGTTTTCCTGGGCCCACTTTACGATCTTGTCGGCATTTCCGAAATACATGCCGGGCATGCCGTCCGGGTTCTTTTTGGACTCGGACTGGTTGAGCAGGGAGTAGGCCTTCAATTCGTTCGTTGCGGTGACACTGGCGAAGTTGTCGGCGATCATGGACTTGTAACCTGCGTTGTTCATCTCGTTGTTGCCGATGCAACCGCCGAAGGTAAAGCCGCGTTTTTCTGCCTGAGTAGTGAGCTTTTCTGTCATATCAGTCGGGATGGTGTACTTCGGGTCCTCCGGAAGCGGTGCTGCCGTCGTTGGCGCTGCGGTCGTCGGTGCTGCCGTGGTAGGCGCTGCTGTGGTCGGAGCCGCGGTCGTCGTCGCTGCCGTGGTGGCATTTTCCGTGGTTGGCGCTGCCTCTGCCGTAGTTGCCTCGGCGGTCACAGCTGCGGTCGTATCCGCAGCTGCTGTCGTGGGCTTGTCGTCGGTCTTACAACCGGCGAGCGCCAGACACAGGCATGCGGACAATGCAATGCTTGTAAATTTCCTCATTTTGATTCGGCACATGTGAATATGTGCCCCTCCTTTTCTCATGTTTCTACGTGCCCTTCTGCTGCATTTTGGGCTCTGTAGAGTATAACATGGTTTTCGAAACAAAGCAAGGGGGGCACACGGTTCATGAGGGACGTTCGCCATATACCGCACTTGCCGTGCGAGCACGGCAGTGCGAACGCTTGGCTCACTGTTTATAGTGTACGTTGTGTTCGATAAACACCGCGCAGACGGGCTGCGCCCTTTACCTGCGCTACCTCATTCACCGCTCTCGAAACGCTGCGCGTTTCTTCACGGTTCATGAGGGACGTTCGCCATATACCGCACTTGCCGCACAAGTGCGGCAGTGACGGTGCACGGCTCACTGTTTATCGAACACGTATTCGTATGTCATTGGTTTCGCGGGATCTCCGTTGTAGATGTCGAGGTGGCCGTTTTCGAGGGTTCCGGTGTAGTCGATGGTTCCGAGGAATTTCTCGGTCATCTTGAATTCGGTTCCGTTGATGGTCCATTCTTTGATTTTGATCTCGAGGTCGTCGCGGTAGGACATGCCGGTTCCGTCAGCGTTCAGAACGAGTCTGGCTTCTTTATCGGTTTCCTTCGTCTCCGAGCAGACCATCTTGATATAAAGGCGCTTATACTCGCCGGCCGCCGCCTGCATCTCAGGCGTCGCTTCCTTGACTTCCTTAACGGTCTTCTTAACTTCCGTCGGCATCTCGTCGATCTTTACGATCTGATAGTTGTCGAGGATCACGAGGGTATTGCCCGCGATCTCCGTCTTGCGGAAGGGATCCAGGACCTCACCGAAAACTTCAGCGTGCGAATTATCGCTCACGAACAGGTCATCGCCCTCCGTTTTCCACGCCCATTTACGCACCATGAAAAGATCGCCGTCGATCAGTTCGGCCTCGCCGGAAGCGACAAAAGCGTCGATCTCCTCCTGCGGCGTTCCCTCGGGGATCTTGACTTCAGACAGGACCTTCACAACGCCGCCATCTTCGAACATAAAGAGGGCGTTCTGCATCATCTTCAGGAAATCTCCATCGGGCCGCTCGGAAAGCTCCTCCGCCGTGATCCACTCCATTTCAAATGTCTCAGGGTTCATCCCACGAATCGATACCAGTCTCCATACACTACCAATATCCATAATTGTTTCCTCCGTAAATATGAATTTTTATAATCTTTTCAGGGACAATGTCACTGCTCTTATTTTACCACATTTTGTCCCGCCTGGCAAACGTTTCCGATGGGTGGTCTACAATTGTTTCCTCGGAAAATGCAAGCTGGATCAGGGGGGTTGGGGCTACCCGGGAGGTCACTCCTACGCGCAAAAACGAGGAAAGCAAGAAAATGCGCGTAAGGTCTCACCGCCCGGGACAGCAATCCTACGCGCAAAGTAGAGAAAAGCAAGAAAATGCGCGTAAGCGCGCACTGCCCGAGAGGATATTCCTACGCGCAAAAGCGAGAAAAACAAGATTATGCGCGTAAGCGCGCACCGCCTAGGGTTGCATCCTTACGCGCGAAAGCGAGAAAAGCAAGAAAATGCGCGTAAGCGCGCACCGCCTAGGGGTGCATCTTTACGCGCGAAAGCGAGAAAAGCAAGATCATGCGCGTAAACGCGCACTGCCCGAGAGGATATTCCTACGCGCAAAAGCGAGAAAAACAAGATTATGCGCGTAAGCGCGCACTGCCTAGGGCTTCATTCCTACGCGCAAAAGCGAGAAAAGCAAGATTATGCGCGTAAGCGCGCACTGCCCGGGATGATATTCCTACGCGCAAAACAGAGAAAAGCAAGATTATGCGCGTAAGCGCACACTGCCCGGGGCTTCATTCCTACGCGCAAAAGCGAGAAAAACAAGATCATGCGCGTAAGCGCGCACTGCCTAGGGCTTCACTCCTACGCGCAAAAGCGAGAAAAACAAGATTATGCGCGTAAGCAAGCACTGCCTAGGGGTGTATTCCTACGCGCAAAACAGAGAAAAGCAAGTCCCGATTTCTCCTTTACGACCGCAAGAAAACATGATATACTTACAGTAGTCAAAACAGAGCGAGGTTTGAGAAGGAAGCCACATTTGAAGTTTTTAATCGGGAGGTAAGATCTATGCGATTTGTACATATAGCGGACGTCCACCTCGGCGCCATTCCGGATGGGAATAAGCCGTGGGCGACCGAGCGGGCGCGTGAACTCTGGGATACGTTCTCCGAGGTCATCGATGTCTGCAACGAGAAGAAAGCGGACCTGCTTCTGATCGCCGGGAACCTGTTCCACAGGCAGCCGCTGAAGCGCGAACTGAAGGAGGTCAATGCACTCTTTGAGAAGCTTGAGAGGACGCGTGTAGTCCTCATGGCGGGCGACCGCGACTATCTTAAGGAGACATCTGCGTATCTCGATTTTACGTGGGATGAGAGCGTGCATTTCTTCACTTCGGCGACGCCGGAGAAGATGTATTTTGAGGATCTGGACTGTGAGATCTGGGGCATGAGTTATCATACACCGACCATCACGGAGCCTTTGTATGACTCGATTCCGCAGAAATCGCGTAAGGAAGTCCCTTCAGACAGTTACCGCATCTTGCTGGCGCATGGCGGCGAGGATGATCACATCCCGTTTCGTAAAGACCGCCTGATGGAGAAGGATTTCGATTACATTGCCCTCGGACACGAGCCCATCGCGCAGATGCGCGACCGCGACCGCATGGCGTATGCCGGAAGCCTCGAGCCGATCTCGGAGAATGAGCCCGGCGAGCACGGCTACATCATCGGCGAGATCACGGAGGAAGGAACGAGTTTCGAACTGATCCCGATCTCGCAGCGGCAGTACATCACCGTGCAGGTGCCGGTGGTTCGTGAGTCGACGACGCAGACCCTGGTCGATGCGGTGAAGAAGATCATCTACGAGCAGGGCGACCAGAACCTGTACACACTGAACCTGGTCGGACGTTTTAACCCGCAGAAGCCCATCGACCTCGATGAACTCGAAAAAACGGGAAATATAGTCCGCATCAATGATAAAACACAGGCGTATTATGACATCTTGAAGATCGCGCACGAGCACGACGGCGACCTGGTCGGCGAGTACCTCGAGGCGCTGCATAAGTTGCCGCCGAGCCCGCTGACGAATAAGGCGTTGTATTACGGACTGTCGGCGCTGCTGGCGGATCAGGAATAGGAGGGAGCCGGTATGATCATTAACGAACTTACATTGGCCCACTTCGGAAAATTCCACGGCAAGGTCGTTAAATTCGACAACGGGCTGAACATCCTGCACGGCAAGAACGAAGCGGGAAAATCCACCATCCACACCTTTATCTACTGTATGTTCTTTGGAATGGAGACGAAGCGGGGGACGACGGGACCGCAGAATCTGTACAAACAGTACGAGCCCTGGGAGGATCAGGGCGGCTACGGCGGCAGTCTGATCTTCACGTCGTTCGGCAAGCAGTATAAGATCGAGCGCAGCTTCCTGCGTCCGGATCCGTGGGTGAAACTCACGAACCTGACGGATAATGTGGAAGTCATCCCACCGCAGGAGCACATCAATACATTGCTCGGGAACATGACCGAGACGGCCTTCCGCAACATGGTGAGTCTGGGGCAGATGAAGGCCACGTTTGAAGAGGGCCTGGCGGATGAATTGAAGAACCACGTGGCGAGCTTAGGATCGTCGAAGAACGTCGAGATCGATATGGAGCATTCGCTGGAGACCTTGTATTCCAAGCGTGAAGCGATCGAGAAGAAGCGTGTCGAGGTCGCGGAGAACCAGCGGAAGAACCTGATGGAAGCGCTCGCGGAGTCGGACCGCCGCATGGACGACCTGGCACATCGGGAGAAGGATCTCAAGCAGAAACTCGGAGAGGACCGTAAGCAGGAATACGATATGTTCCAGGAGCAGCGGACCTTCCGCAGCCAGACCGAAGAGGAACTTCGGGATATCAAGGACCAGATGCGCAGACTCGAGCATGAGCAGACGCGCTGGAAGAACGAGGCGGACTCCTGGTCGGGTAAGACCGGACTGAAACTCGAGAAACTGGAGCAGGGTAAGAAACCGAAGTCCCTACGCGGCCTGATCTTAGCGCTGTACATTCTTTTGACGGCCTGCCTCGGCGGCGCGGTATTCTTCCTGTGCGACTACCTGATCTCGTATTTCCGCAGTGAAGATCCCCGTTTTGACTTTTCTATCATTCTGGGACCGTCCCTGTGCGGCGCGGTGCTGATCCTGCTGGTTTTGATCATTATGATCTCCCGTGGGGCACGTCGCAGACGTCGCGCGTACCGTATGTATGAGGAGCGCATGGCGTCCTACAAGGATGCAAAGAGCTCCTACGAAGAATTGGCCGGACAACAGACCAGCCTCGGAGAGAAGATCTCCGACATCGCAGGCAGCGATTATATGAAGCTGCACGAGGCGAATAATGACCTGGAGAAGGAGATCCTGCGCTGCAGCTGGGAGCAGGAGCAGGAACAGCAGCACATGGACGACCTGAGCCGCGAATTGACGGTGATGGAAGAGATCTGTGCACGAAATGCTGCCTACTCCGTAGAGATCGGTGCCATCGATCTGGCCGTGGATACGGTGAAGAAAGTGGCAAAACAGATCCGCGAGTCCTTCGGCGACAAACTGAATAAGAAAGTCGGCGAGTACATGGCAGTCATTTCCGGCGGCCTGTACAGCGACATTATCATCGATGAGAATTTCGATATCTTCATCCAGACGGAAGAGGAGCCCATCCCGGTATCGCAGCTGAGCCGCGGCACCATGGAGCAGGTGTACTTCTGCCTGCGTCTGGCGGCAGCGGACCTGATGTGGCCCGAGCTCAACCCGCCCATCATCCTGGACGATACCTTCGCCTACTATGATGATAAACGAACCTATGACACCCTTCTTTTGCTGCGTCACCTGCGTCGTCAGGTCATCATCCTGACCTGCCAGGGCCGCGAAAAAGAGTACCTGAAGGACATGTGATATGGAGAAATATGCAATCGTGACCGGTGCGTCCGATGGGATCGGACGCGCGATCTGCGAGGCGCTGTGCCGTGAGGGCGTGAAGGTGTTCGGGATCGGACGCAAGATGCCTGCACAGGAGATTCCGGGGCTCACTATGCACCTGTTGGACATGGTGGAGGATCCTTCGGCGGCCTGTGACCTGGTTGCACGCCTGGCGAAAGAATATCCGATCGACTTGCTGGTGAATAATGCTGGCTGCGCGTTCTACGGCCTGCATGAGAATATGGCCATGAATGACATCCACGCCATGGTCACGCTGAATTTGGAACTGCCGATGCTGTTCACACGCATCCTGCTTCCGAAGCTGCGCAGCCGCAAGGGCACGGTGGTCATGATCTCGTCGGTGACGGCGAAACATGCGAGCCCGCACGCGGCGGCCTACGGAGCGACGAAGGCAGGCCTGGCTGCATTTTCCGAAAGCATCTTCGAGGAGGTGCGTAAGCATGGCGTGAAGGTCGTGACCATCGCGCCGGACCTGACGCGGACCCACCTGTACCGCAACGCCGATTTTACAACGTCGGACGCGGCCGATGAGTGCCTCTACCCGTCGGACGTAGCGGACGCAGTGCTTTTCGCCCTGCAGGCGCGTCCCGGCAGCGTGATCCGCGAGATCACCCTGCGACCGCAGAAAAACCGCATCGTCAAGAAATGACTGTGAAACATTAAAACACAAATGAAAGAAACCGAGATAAAGTATCGTTTTCACGACTTTATCTCGGTTTTTGCTATATAATTTCGCAAAATCGTATAATTACGCCAATGCTTGAAATGCTGTTTGAATCGCGGCAGCCGTCTTCTCAGTCACGAAGGCTTCCTCCGCGTATTTCGGCCAGTCGGCGAGAGCGGATGCGACCTCGGCGAGGATCGCCTTCGCCCGGACCGGACGGATATTCATGTTTCTTCCCGCGTCGATCAGGTCCTCACGTGTGATCGCGTCGAGCTTTCCGTTCACGCTCATCTGGTGCCGGCACAGCCAGCGGTTTTCGGGATTAAGCGCGAACGTGATATCGTAGGCGGGAGAGAGGGCCCATTTTCCGCGACGGTCCATCAGAAAGGCGATGTTTTTCACGTGATCGTCCTGATTTCGCGCCATCACATTGAAGGCCATGCGGCGGAAGAACTGCTCGACCTCGACGTTCCCCATCCCGAGTCGGCGGATCACCATGGCCGCCTGCTCGTAACTATGGGCGCCGGGATCGTTGAAATCGTAGTGCGCGATCCCGCCCAGCGTCTGCATGTGCAGTTTCTCGCCCTTCTCACCGATGCGGTCGAAACGCTTCGTCATGAAGTGGTACCTTCCGGACTGCGGCTTCAGCATACACTCGGTCATCTCGATGCCGGCCGCGACCGCCATGCGATGGTAAGCATATTCGATCCGCGTGAACTCCTCGCCATCGTCCTTATCATCGTGGTCGCGGTTTCCCGAAACGCCATCGAATTTGATGAGCCAGTGCTCGTAACCGGAACGCGCCTTCGCTTGGCCGGAGCGGATGTCGCCCGTCTGGCGGTTCCACTGGATCACGGCCTTCGCGCGGGCGCCGCCGGCCGACGTTCCGACACTGATCAGCTGGTGGATATCGGACTCCGACGCGCGCATTTCCTCACGGCTGGACAGGATGTCCGACGCAGCCTGGACCAACACGTCCAGGTCCAAACTTTCGTCCCGCGTGGACACGAGTTCCTCCGCGGGGCGGTATTCGAGCGCCCCCATGCCGCGGGCTCCGGTGTAGCACAGCCGTTCCACCGCGAGTATGGTGCCTGCGTCACGTCCGCGCCTGGCAAAGGCTTCCTCCAGCAGCTTCGAACCGTAGCGGTCCGGGAGTGAGTCTGCGAGCATGCCCGGCAGTCCTCGGAACGCATCGGTCATCAGGCCCGGGAACGCATAGTTTTGCGCGGACAATGGCATCCAGAGCGGAGATACTTCGATGCCGCTTCGCAGGAAGTCACGCTCATACGTGAAGACTGCCGGATGCCCGCTGTCTTCCTGTGCGACAGTCCCGATTCGGGTCCCCCACAGGTAAACGCCTGCTCCGATCATGCTTCATCCCCCCATTTCCACTCGCCCTTCTTCGTGCCTTCCTGTTCCGGGTGGCGCACACGCATGCGCGTCTTCTTCCCGCGCAGCATCTCGCTTGCCGTCGGTTCATCCTCCGGCAGCAGGACCTGGAGGTTTCCGAGGCACCCGAGCGCCCGCATCAACTCGAACAGACTGTCCGTGCGGATGGGCAGTCCGTTTTCGATCCGCGTGATGACAGCCTTCGGTACGCCGGCGCGTTGCGCCAGTTCGTTCTGCGTCAGTTCTGCGCGCACCCGCATTCCGCGCAGGCGTTTTCCAATCTCCTCGGTCAGAGTCATCGTATTCTCGGTCCCGTAGATCTTCATGGCGTGCTCCTTTCAAAAGATAAATACATGAAATCATGACTTTAAACCAGTAAACCACATTTAATTATGCAAATTCATAACTTTATTATATACTACTGGCATAGCTATGTCAAGCCCCTTCGGGCGGTTGCTATTTCCTAACTTCTATGTTAAAATGATATATTGGATTATGGGTCAATACGCCCACGATCCCAAAGACCACAAAAAGGAGGCAAAACGCATGAAGCGTCAGCGCAGGATCGCGGTCGTCAACGATGTGACCGGCTTCGGACGGTGTTCCGTCACGGTCGCATTGCCCATATTATCCGCGATGCGGTTGGAAACATGTATCGTTCCGACGGCGGTGCTTTCGATGCATACTGCCTACCCGGAGTACATGCTCCACGACTTTACCCCGTACCTGCCCGCGTACATCGACTCGTGGGCGCAGAGGAATCTGACCTTTGACGGGATATTGACCGGATTTTTGGGATCGGAAGAGCAAATCGAGGATGTCGAGAGGTTCCTTATGACCTTCGGTGGAACGGAGGCTGAGCCGGGTGCGCGGCCGCGCATCGTGGTCGATCCGGTCATGGGAGATCATGGGAAGATCTATACATCCTACACCGAGCCGATGTGCAAAGCCATGCGCAGACTGATGCCGTACGCCGACATCGTAACGCCGAACGTGACCGAACTGTGCGAACTCACAGATGCTTCGTATGAAGAGGTCATGGCGGAGTTCTCGAAGGCGGGCGTGCAGGATCAGACTTGGAAAATGCTGTGCCGGAAGCTGGCCGATATGGGACCGAAGGTGGTCGTTGTGACGGGATTGCCGCAGGATGCGCAGATCCTGAACCTGGTCTACCACCGCACGGACGATACGCTGAACGTGATCGCGTCGCAGCGTGTCGGGATCGAGCGTTGCGGGACCGGCGACATCTTTTCTTCGGTGCTGGCAGGCGCGTATGTGCATGGGGCGTCCGTCGAGGAGGCTGTGGCGCTCGCCGCCCGCTTCATAAGCGTGGCCGCCGAGACGACACAGAACTTTAACGTCGATCCGAAAGAGGGACTTTGCTTCGAAGAATGTCTCTCCATGCTGACAGAGATCGATCCGCAGCATTCGGAACTGCTGGATGTCCGTACACCGGAGGGTGAAGTCACCGGTATGGTCGTGACGCGCGAGGTCGCGCATCGCTACGGATATCTGCACGGAACGGTGCATCTGTGGATCTATCGGCTGTCGCAGGATGCGACCGGGGTGGATGTGCTCTTACAACGACGCAGCGAGAATAAGGAGTCCTATCCGGGCTGCTTAGATATCTCGAGTGCCGGCCACATGAGCGCCGGACAGGTGCCGGACGAGGCGGTCCTTCGCGAGTTATCGGAAGAACTGGGGCTGACGCCTGCATTGTCCGATCTTAAGTTCTTAGGGACATTCATGGGCTACAGTAGCGGACATTTTCACGGAAAAGTATTTCGTAACCATGAGCTGAGCTATGTTTACGTATACGAAAAGGACATGGATCCGAAGGATCTCACACCCTCTCCGGAGGAAGTGAGCGAGGTCTGCTGGATCCCGGGAAGTGTCGTTACCGAGGCAGCGAAAAACCATGATCCGGGGTATTGTTTGTATGAAGAGGAATGGAAAATGGTGCTCAACGGCATCACAACCATCCGCAAACCATTGGGAGGTCAATCATGACTAAAATCGACATTTTTTCCGGTTTTTTAGGTGCCGGAAAGACAACACTGATCAAAAAGCTTTTGAAGGAAGCCCTGCAGGGCCAGAAGATCGTACTCATCGAGAATGAGTTCGGCGAGATCGGCATCGACGGCGGCTTTTTGAAGGAGGCAGGTATTCAGATCACCGAGATGAACTCTGGTTGTATCTGCTGTTCGCTCGTCGGCGACTTCGGCGAAGCTTTGAAGAAGGTGTTGGATACGTATGCGCCGGAGCGCATCCTGATCGAGCCGTCCGGCGTCGGTAAGCTCTCCGACGTTATTTCGGCGGTCGGCGGCGTAGTTTCCCATCGTGAGGATGTGGAACTGGGCGCGTTCGTGACCATCGTGGACGCGACGAAGGCGAAGATGTATATCAAGAACTTCGGCGAGTTCTTCAACAATCAGATCGAAAACGCGAAGACGATCATCCTGTCTCGTACGCAGAAGGTTTCCCAGGAGAAACTGGACGAGCTGATGGCGCTGCTTCGCGAGCACAATGCAGATGCGACCATCGTTACCACGCCTTGGGATGAGATCGACGGTAAGGTCATCCTGTCCGCGATGCAGCCTGAAGCATCCATGGCAGAGGAGATGATGCGCCAGCTTCGTGAGGAGCATGCGAAGACGCACCATCACCACCATCATGATGAGGAGTGCGACGATCCGGAGTGCGAATGCCATCATCACCATCATGACGACGACGATGATGATGACGACGAGGAGTGCGAGTGCCACCATCATCACCACCACGATGATGACGATGACGACGAGGATGAGCATGAACATCACCATCACCATCATCACGATGACGACGAAGAGTGCGATGATCCGGAGTGTGAGTGCCATCACCACCACGATCATGATCATCACCACCATCATCATCATGGCCACGATGCAGACGAGGTATTTATCAGCTGGGGCGTTGAGACACCGAGAAAATACGACACGGCTGAACTTCAGTCCATGCTGGAAGCCCTCGACGATGCAGAGACCTATGGTCTGGTATTGCGTGCGAAGGGCATCGTGCCGGATGCAAACGGCGGCTGGTTGTTCTTCGACATGACTCCGGGCGAGGCAGAGGTCCGCACCGGCGCTGCCGACTATACCGGCAAACTGTGCGTCATCGGTTCCAAACTGAACGAAGAAGCACTGGCAACACTCTTTAAAGTGAATGCGTAATACGTAAGGAGGCACTATGCCGAAACAAACAGAACCCCGCGTTCCGGTCTATCTGATCCACGGATTTCTGGAAAGCGGAAAGACTTCTTTTTTGAATTTTACATTGTCTCAGGAGTACTTCAACACAGGCGAGCGTACGCTCATCATCCTGTGTGAGGAGGGTGAGGTCGAACTCGACGCCGAGCGCATCCGCAAGATGAAAGCGGATGTCGTAACGGTCGAATCCGAGTCCGAACTCACAGAAGAATTCCTGATGGTCATGGATGCGAAATACTCACCGGACCGCGTGCTCATCGAGTACAACGGTATGTGGAATCCGCAGACGATCATGGATATCAAGACGCCCTCAGACTGGGTGCTGTACCAGGGCATCACGACCATCGACGCGAGCACGTTTAATGTATACTTGAACAACATGAAGCCGCTCATCGTCGCTATGGTGAACCTGTCCGATCTGGTCATCTTCAACCGTTGCACGCAGGATATGCCGCTGTCGTCGTATCGCAGAAGCATCCGTGCGACGAACCCCGGCGCGCAGATCATCTTTGAAAATGTCAACGGCGAGGTCATGAATGTCCCGGATGAACTTCCGTATGACCTGAAGGCACCGATCATCGACATCGAAGACATCGACTACGGCATCTTCTTTATCGATGCGCAGGACCATCCCGAGAATTATAAGGATAAGGTCGTTCGCTTTAAAGCCATGGCCTATCTGTCGAAGGAATTTAAGGGCGATACCTTCGTGCCCGGCCGTCATGCGATGACGTGCTGCGCGGAGGATCTGACCTTCTGCGGCTATATGTGCCACAGCAAGTTCGTTCACAACCTGAAGTCAGGCGATTGGGTACGCGTGACTGCGCAGGTGAAGTATGAGAAGGTGAAGCAATATCGCGGCATCGGCCCGGTTCTGTACGCACAGAACATCGAGCCCACAGAAAAACCCGAAAAAGAAGTCGTATATTTCTAACGGAGAAAAAACTAAATTATGACAGATAACATCCGAAGAGTTTTCCTGGTCGACTATGAAAACACTTCGATCCGCGGGCTGTACGGAATATCCTGCCTTACGGGCAATGCGAAGGTCGTGGTATTCTGTTCGACACCCGTGATCCAGCGCGCCGTGGAGGATGTCCTGTACGCCTATAAGCAGCAGGGAATCGAGATCGGCACCTTCATCCTGATCAAACAGGGTAAGAACGCACTGGATTTCATGATCAGTACCTACTTAGGGTACGAGGTCAATGCGAAGATCGACAAGGAGATCTACATCATTTCCGGTGACCATGGCTATGGCTCCGCCGTCGAAATGGCTAAGCAACTCGACTCCCGCATGATGATCGGGAGCGGTCGGAATATCTTTGAATGTCTGCCGGGCTACATGCGTCAGGGGCGCTTCGATATCGAAGACCCGAACGATTTCGCATTGCCCGCGGAAGCGGAACTTCCGAAATTACCGCCGGCCCGCGAGGATTCGCGTACGGGACTGGCGTATCCGGTAGCGGACGCACACCGTCCGAAGCGGGAGCGCCGTTCTATCTTCTCCGCATTTCGTAAGAAGAAACCGGCAGAGCCTGTTCCGGCTCCCGCCGAGCCTGTAGAAGCGGTCCACGTGGATGAGCTTCCGCCGCAGGCGAAGATGCCGGCGCGAAAGAAGACACCGAAGGTGGTCGTCGAGGTGATCGATTTAGAGGACCTGCAGGTGCCGACCCGCGTGGTGGGACATAAGGTGTCCGAAGAAAAGCAGGCGGAGGCCGCCGTTGCGACGAAGAAGGAAAAGACGAAGGTCGCGGTAGCGGAGCCGAGCGTAAAGCCGGAGAAGGCGAAACCGGAGAAAACCGAGAAGGTGAAGCCGGAGAAGGCGCCGAAGTTAAGCCGCGCTGAGAAGGCGAAGCTCGCGAAAGCGGAGAAAGAAAAGGCTGAAAGAGAGAAGGCCGAAAGAGAAAGAGCCGAAAGAGAAAGAGCGGAGCGGGAGAGACTCGAACGCGAGAAGGCAGAGAGAGAGCGACTCGCGAAAGAGAAGGCTGCGAAGCCGGAGAAGCCTGCACGCGCGGCCGGTCGTACATTGACCAAACGTGAGAAGCAGGAACTGCGAAACAACATCGAGCAGTATATGGTACAGGACGGGATCATTCCGGAGAAGTTTCATCTCGGAGTGTCGTCCGCCATCGCCAATGCAAAGGATGAGACCGAATGCAGCGAGGGCGTGAAGATCGCGCTCGGACGCTTCTATCCGCAGTACATTGAGACGATTTTGCGATACTATCATAAGTATCGAAAGTGATTCTTTCCGGCCGCGTCATGCGGCCCGAAGAACGGGGGTTTTATGAGAGAGATAAAGAATTTAACGATGGATGAAGAACGTGCGCTGTACCATCTGCAGGACGCAGTGGTGCGCGGCTGTGTGTTCGAAGGACCGGCGGACGGGGAGTCCGCGATGAAAGAGGGACGCGATCTTAGGGTTGAAGATTGCCGTTTCGCTCTTCGGTATCCGCTGTGGCACGTTCAGAGGTTTACACTGGCGAATTCGGTGATGGAAGAGACTTGTCGGGCACCGCTTTGGTATTCCTGCGACGGTATCATTTCAGACACCGCGATCCGCGGCGTAAAGTGCCTGCGCGAATGCGACCGCATCGTGCTTAAGAATGTTTCGGCGCAGTCGCCGGAATTCGGCTGGAAGTGCCGCGATCTTACGATCGAGAACGGGGACTACACGTCCGAGTACTTCCTGCTGGAGAGTAAAAACATAACCATCTGCAATCTGACATTGGCCGGAAAATACACATTTCAGTACACGGAAAATGTCACGATCGAGGATAGCGTACTAAACACGAAGGACGCGTTCTGGCACGCGAAAAACGTGGTCGTTCGCGACAGTATCGTGAACGGCGAGTACCTGGGCTGGTATTCCGAAGGCCTGACACTGATCAACTGCAAGATCAAAGGGACCCAGCCGTTCTGCTATTGCAAGGACCTGAAACTGGT
This sequence comes from Lachnospiraceae bacterium, assembly GCA_017543445.1. Lineage (GTDB taxonomy): Bacteria > Bacillota > Clostridia > Lachnospirales > Lachnospiraceae > UBA1201. The sequence goes on from JAFYGB010000012.1 coordinate 26,549, forward strand.
GAACTGCACCATGGAGGAGACCGACCTGTCGTTTGAGTATTCCGACGTGGAAGCAGACGTTGTGGGACAGATCCTGTCGGTGAAGAACCCGCGTTCCGGCCGCATCGTGGCGGACGGATACGGCGAGATCATCTCGTCGGAGAGCGTGTTCCCGCTGACATGCGAGATCTTAGTACGTAAATAACGAAACAAGTGGAACATACCTTTAGACGAGATCGAGGAAGGAACCATGAAAGCGAAACTGCGCGTATTGTTATACCGACTGGTACAGCTGACCTGGGGGCTGCCGCAGACATTGGTGGGAGCCTTTGTTTTCCTGCTTACGATCCGCAGGCCGCACTATGTGTATCACGGCGCGATCGTGACTGCATGGAAGCAGGGCGGCAGCGTTAGCCTGGGTATGTTCCTCTTTGTATCCGGGAGGAATTCCCGCGAAAAGAACCATTTTGACATTCCGATCTGGCGTCAGATCCTGGTGCACGAGTACGGACATTCCGTACAGTCCCTGGTGCTGGGGCCGTTCTATCTGTTCGTCATCGGGCTGCCTTCGATCGTATGGGCGGGCCTCCCGGCTTTAAGCCGGATGCGCCGCCGCAAAGAGATCTCTTACTATGATTTCTATCCCGAGCGCTGGGCGAATGCCTGGGGCGAAAAGGTAACAAAAGAGCCCTCCATGGGGAGGGCCCGGTTGTATTGATATTCGACCGTATCAACGGTTTTGTACGATGAGCTCCGCGTCCGGCGCGTTCTTCAAAACGCTCGCGATGCCGTTCTTGCAGGAAGCTTTCGTCGTATAAGATGATGAATTTAATAAGATCTCGCCGTTTCTGGCGCGAAGGCGGAACCGAAAGGTTCCGTTTTTGTCTTTGTAGATCTCGAATTTCGGGTTTTTCACCGGCTTTGCGTTCGCGTCCTTTATGCGAACGGTGCAGTCGTCGAGCCCGATCTCCGTAAGGGAAGCGAGCCTCCGCACACTTTCGACGCATCGCTTTGCGACGGACAGCGAGGAAAATGTCAGCGACGTCGCGACTGCTTCTCCGTTTCGGGCATGCAAAGAAAACGTGACATTGCCCGGTATGACGTCAATGATAAATCTCCCCATATCATTTCCTTTCCAAACGTTTCGTAGAGTCAGTATACCAAATTCGTTTCAAAAAGGGAAGAGTATCCGTCCGTGTGAGTCGGATTTTCTTACGATTTTTGTATTTTTTCTCCGAAAAACCAAGTTAGCACTTGAAAAAAGAAAAAAATCATGTATTCTAGTATAGTGGACTTAATATACAGTTACTCATTTTTGGAGGCTCATTCATGAAGAAAGTGGTTAAATTCGGCGGAAGCTCGCTGGCATCCGCAGAACAGTTTGAAAAAGTTGGAGCGATCATCCGCAGCGACGCCAGCCGTCGTTTTGTTGTGCCGTCGGCACCCGGAAAGCGGAATAAAAAAGATACAAAAGTAACCGATATGCTGTACGACTGCTATGCGACTGCAGAGGCAGGCGAGGATTTTGAGGCGAAGCTGAAAGCCATCCGCGCTCGTTATCAGGAGATCATCGATGGCCTTAATCTGTCGCTGTCTCTGGACGCGGAGTTCGACATCATCCGCAAAGCATTTTCCGAGAAGGCAGGACGCGACTATGCAGCATCCCGCGGCGAGTACTTAAACGGTATCGTTATGGCGGCATATCTCGGATATGAATTCATCGACGCAGCGACCGTGATCCGTTTTAATGAGGAGGGACACTTCCTTCCCGAACTGACGAACGAACTGCTTGGTAAGCGTTTGGAGAACGTGGACAGCGCGGTCATCCCGGGCTTCTACGGAGCACGCGAGGACGGCACAGTTGTTACCTTCTCCCGTGGCGGTTCTGATATCACCGGTTCCATCGTAGCCCGTGCCATCCGTGCGGACATGTACGAGAACTGGACGGACGTTTCCGGTTTCCTGGTTGCGGATCCCCGCATCGTAGAGAACCCGGAGGTCATCGAGACCATCACCTATCGTGAGCTGCGCGAGCTGTCCTACATGGGCGCCGGCGTGCTGCACGAGGATGCGATCTTCCCGGTACGTAAGGAAGGCATCCCGATCAACATTAAGAATACCAACCGTCCGGAAGATCCGGGCACACTGATCGTAGAGAGCACCTGCCGCAAGCCCCGATTCACCATCACGGGTATCGCAGGTAAGAAGAATTTTGCTTCCGTAACGATCGAAAAAGATATGATGAACTCCGAGATCGGTTTCGGCCGTAAGGTCCTGACCGCTTTCGAGGAAAATGCGCTCTCCTTCGAGCATGTTCCGTCCGGCATCGACACCATGACGGTGTTCGTGGATCAGCACGCATTTGAAGAGAAGGAGCAGAACGTGATCTCCGCCCTGCATCGTCTGGTTGAGCCGGACAGCGTTGAGGTGGATTCTGACCTGGCATTGATCGCGATCGTGGGACGCGGTATGCGTTCGACCCGCGGAACCGCCGGCCGTATTTTCTCCGCATTGGCCCATGCACGTGTGAACGTCCGCATGATCGACCAGGGCTCCAGTGAGCTCAACGTCATCGTCGGCGTGGACAATGCTGACTTCGAGACCGCCATCCGCGCGATCTACGACATCTTCGTAACGACCAATATCTAAGGTTTTATTTCAGTCGGATACCGACTGCAAAGCCACCGAAAGGAATCAAACCGAATGGTAACTGTGTTTTTGATCGCACCGTATGTTTTGGTGCACTATCATATTTTACGCTGGTTTTTATCCTGGCTGGGTGCCGTACATCCGGTCTTTAAGCAGAAGAAGGTCTTCATCCCGATCTGCGTTGTCTATACTTACCTGATCCTGAGCCTCGGCATCGCGATCCTGATGCCGGACGGCATGGCAGAGCGCGCGATCCGCATCATGGGTAATTACGCGATGGGATTTTCCCTGTACATCGCCATGTCGATCGCGGTCGCGGATGTGATCCATCTGATCCGCAAGTGGTGGCTCAAGAAATACAACAAAACAGCCTCCAAACGCTTCTTCATCATTTCCGGCGCGATCACGTTGATCGTCATTTCCATCGTCGGTGTTTATGGCATCATCAATGCTCGCATCATCCGCCGTACGGCGTATGAGATCACCGTGCCGAAGGTAGTGGCCGGAGTCGCTTCCCTGAAAGTCATCCTGATCGCGGACCTGCACATGGGTTACAGCATCGGTGTGGACATGATCGCCGATATGGTCAATAAGATCAATCAGGAGGACGCGGATCTTATCATCCTCGCCGGCGATATCTACGATAATTCGTACGATGCGTTGGAAGATCCGGACCGTCTGGCAGAGCTCCTCGCGAGCATGAAGAGTACCTACGGTACCTATGCGTGCTATGGAAATCACGATGTGGACGAAACGGTGTTCGTCGGTTTTACTTTCCGTGTTACGGAGAAACCGGTCGCCGATCCCCGCATGGAGGATTTCCTGAAAGCATCGAAGATCACTTTGCTTCGTGATGAATACGTTCTGATCGATGATAAGTTCTATATTTACGGAAGACCGGATGCATCGAGACCCGGTGAGGGCATCGACGTACGTAAGACTCCGGAAGAGACGATGCAGGGCCTCGACCTTTCGAAGCCGGTCATCATGATCGACCACCAGCCGAAGCAGCTGAACGAACTCGCCGCTGCTGGTGTGGATGTGGATCTTTGCGGTCATACACACGACGGACAGATGTTCCCCGGGAACGTGCTTACCTGGCTTTTGTGGGATAACTCCTACGGCTATGAGCAGTTTGGTAACATGCACAACATCGTTACTTCCGGCGTCGGCGTTTACGGACCGTTCATGCGTGTAGGCACGAAGGCAGAGTATTGCCCGATCACGATTCGTTTTGCACAGTGATCGAATCTGTTGAAAATTATTAAACAAATATTAAACAGGCCGTCGGTTTCGTGGGAAACCGGCGGCCGTTTTCGTATGGAGAATGAAACCGAATTGTAATAAAAAAGTCAAATATGTACGTATGGGCCGTGCTATAATTTATGAAAACGAAGTCGGCGCGAAGGATCGCCGACCTGCCCAAAATCAGAGATTTGGAGAAAGAATATGAGAAAAAGATGGAAGAAGATCGGTGCTGCGGCGCTGAGTGTGACACTTGCCTTTGGCTCATTGGCGGGATGTGAGAAGGAGACGAAGGAGCCGACGACGGCCGCGGTCGCCACGACGGCGGATGTGAAAACAACAACGGAGCCGGATACACAGTCGAAGCTGACGGACGAATCGGAGCCTAAGGCTTCCTTGGTGTCCGTGGAGCCGAGACCCACATTGACAACGACGGAGACGCCGACGACGGAAATTCCAACGACGGAAACACCGACGACCGAAACACCAACAACGGAGGCTCCGACGACAGCGGTACCGACGACACAGGCACCGAAAGCAGAGAACGACGACCAGAAAGCATTTATCGAGTTGATGCAGGAGATGACGGAGTATCTGATCGGTGACAGCTATTACACAGCGACTACAACGATCGAACGTCCGGAAGACTATGGATTTACCCCGGATAAACTGACGAACTACAGCCTCGCCTCTTACAAGATCTCCGAGGAAGCCGAAGAAGAAGTCGAGAAGACAGAGAAGGCGCTGAAGGCGAAACTGGATGCGATCGACCGTGAAGCATTGACCGATAAGCAGAAACTGGCGTACGATAAGTTCCAGTATGAATTCGACATCGACGCACGCATGATGAAACTGAAGAAGTTCGCGAGTCCGCTGGATGTGCAGAATGGTATCATGGAGCAGCTCGGTATCGCTCTCTACAACTTCCCATTTGATGAGGAAGACGACCTGATCGGCTACCAGAAGGTCCTCGAGACGCTTCCGGAGACGCTTTCGGACGCGATCGAATTCATCAAGTACCAGAAGGAGACATTGAACTACGAACCATCTGATAAAATGATTGAAGACGCGATCAAATATGCATTGGATCTGACGGAAGATAAAGACAATCCGCTCTTGGACGCTTACGATGAAAAGGTCAATGATCTTTCCCTGTCCGCGGATAAGAAGGCAGAGTACATTCGGAAGAACCGTGAATATGTTACCGGCACGCTGTTTGATGTGTTTAAGAAATTTGCCGAAGACGTAAAGCAGTTCGACACAGAGACGAATGATATAAAGGGCCTGTGCCATTATGAGGACGGAACGACCTACTACGAAACCTACCTGCGAGCTTTGCTGGGCGTGGAGATGACGACGCAGGAGATCTTCGATTACATCGAGAGCGCCATGCTGAAGGATATCGAGGAGATGAATTCGCTTACGAAAAGCAACATCGGTGCGGCACTGGCGGTCTATTCGAGAACTTACGAACTGCCGTACGAACGTACTTCCGTGGATGAGATCGCGAAGTATTACATACAAGCTTTGGCGAAAGATTATCCTATGGAACTCCTGCCGGAGTACAACATTAAGAACCTCCCGCCTGCATTGCAGATCGAAGGACTTGGCGCGTATTACCTGCCGGCCGAATGGGGAGAGACCTCTCCGTTGATCATCCGCGTGAACCCGAAGGCAGCGAAAGATGGAACCGGCATGCGCCTCGATTCGGTCTTAGTCCACGAGGGCTTCGGCGGTCATATGCTGCAGTATGCATGCGCGGATCCGTATTGTGAAGACGTCACGAAGATGTTCACGGAACTCGGCTACATCGAAGGCTGGGCCGTTTATGCGCAGCGCGAGTCTACGTTCTACTTAGGATTATCGGATGCGCTTGCGAAACTGATCAATTTTAACGATTCAGTCGGCTACGATGTCGAGGCATTAGCGGATATCGGGGTCAATGGGCTGGGTTGGACCCGGGAGGAACTGAAGAAGTACTTAAACGATACATTGATGCTTGGATCGGCTGCGGATGAGATCTACGATTTTGTCGCAGCGTCACCGGGTACGATTCTTCCATACTCCTTCGGACCGCATAAGACGAAGGAACTGATCGAGAAGTATAAAGAGCAACATGCGGCGGATCTGGATGTGAAGGAGATGCATCGGAAATATATGAGCATCGGCTCGGCATCCTTTGACGTCGTAGAGAAATATTTCCTCGGAGAATAAACCACGGGGCATGGCCCCTTGTATGGCCGGAAGAAGGCGCAGGAAAGTATGAGGAAACGGATGTATAAGGTCGGGGCGACAGCCCTGAGTATGACACTGCTGGTTGGCTCGCTCGCAGGCTGCGGAAAGAAGGACGCAGAGCCTTCGGTCGAAGAGACCACATTGGCCGCAGAAACGGCCGATGCTACAGGCGCAGAAGCGAAAGAGACAGAAAATGCCTCGACGGCTGCGCCTGTAACGACGGAGCCTACGACGGTTGTGCCTACGACCGTGGAACCCACGACGGAGGAACCCACAACGGAGGAACCTACGACGGAAGAACCCACGACCGAGGAGGAATTGGTGCTTCCGGATCCGAACCGCGATCCTTCGGAAGTATTTTCCGAACTCGAACAGGAGATCCTGGAATACCGCATCGGAAATAACTATTATCTGGCGGTGTCTACGATGGAGCGTCCGGAGGATTATGGTTTCACACGCGACAAACTGACGGACTACACGATCTACAACTTCCGGGTCACAGATAAAGAGAATAAAACGAAGGCTGAGAAGAAACTGAAGGCGAAACTGGACGCGATCAACTACGACGGTCTGACGGATGCGCAGAAGCTGGCTTATGATAAGCTGCAGTACGATTTTGATATCGATGCGCGCATGCGGGAACAGGCCGAACTGGCGAGTCCCATTGCCCCCAATGACGAGACTCGGGGTGGTATCTTCGCGTTTATTGGTGCACTTTATGAGTTGCCGCTGAAAACGGAAGAAGATCTGATCGGCTATCAGAAGTTGTTGGAGGCGGTACCGAAGACCCTGCAGGATGCGCTCGATTTCATGCAGTATCAGTTGGATGAGTACGGATATAACCAGCTTCCCGAAAAGGTCAGGGCTGCGGCGGAAAATGCTGTCGCCATTGCGGATCCGGAGGACAATATCCTTCTGACCAGCTATGAAGAAAAAGTTCGCGCCATGGATCTTCCCGAAGAGACGAAGGAAGCCTACATTCGCCAAAACGAGGAGTATCTTTGCGGACCTCTGAAGGATGCCCTGATGAAGTTTTCACGGGATATTCAAAAGTTTAACTCCTCTTCCAATAAGACGAGGGGGTTGTGTTATTATGAAGGCGGAGCCGAATACTACGACGTAATGGTACGGAAACTTCTGGGCGTGGAGATGAAACCGCAGGAGATATTTGATTACATCGAAGCGCACTTGAAAGCAAACCTCACACTGAACCAGATGTATGCACAGATCAAGCCCGAGGAATACGAGGCGTACGAGGCGTTTTATCAGGGGAAGTACGAGAGGCCTTACGACCCAACATCGGTTACGGATATCGCCGCGTATTACACCACGGCCATGGCGAAGGATTATCCGATGGAACTTCTGCCGGCCTACGAGATCTCGGAAATGCCGGAGATCTTACAGGGAGGCAGTTACAATGCGTATTATGTGCCGGCCAGATGGGGCGATACGTCGCCGCTGGTGATCCGGTATGATCCGTACATGTCCGGCTTCGAACTGTTGTTTGATTCAGTGTTGTGCCATGAAGGTTTAGGAGGTCACATGTTGCAATGCGCTTGTGCTGATGAGAACGACAAAGTTTCAACGATGAATAACTATAAGGGATACACCGAAGGCTGGGCGGAATATGTCCAGTGTGAGTCGTCGAAGTATGCAGGGATGTCGAAGGAACTGGTAGCGTTCCGAAAACTAGATCTTACCTTCGGTCAGGATCTGGAGGCACTGGCAGACCTCGCGGTCAATGGCTTGGGCTGGTCGAAAGACGATCTGTATGAGTATTTGGACAAATATGGCGTCGCCAAATATGATGCTCAACAAGTGTATGATCGGGTGATCGCACGTCCGGGGTACAGTCTTCCGTATTCGTTCGGGGAGAAGAAAACACTCGACCTGATGGATGCATATAAAAGAGCGCACGCAGATGACTTGGATGTGAAGGAGATGCACCGCAAGTATATGAGCATTGGCACCACATCGTTTGACATCGTAGAGAAATATTTTCTCGGAGAATGATCTTCGGATCGGGCTTCGTGTGGGGACGCCGGGCAGGGGCCTGCCCGGCGTCTTCTATACACGGTTTCGGTTGAAACGAGACCGCCTATCGGGTATAATAAAACGCAGGAAGGTAATACGAAAGGACAGCCCCCATGGATCAGCAGAAGAAACCGAAAACACTATATGTCACCGATTTGGACGGAACATTGCTCCACAGTGATGAGATGATCTCGGAGTATTCCGCGCGCAGGCTCAACGAGCTGGCGCAGGACGGGATGCTCTTTTCCTATGCGACTGCGCGGTCCATCTACTCCGCGAAGAAAGTCACGGCAGGACTGAATGTGAGCATTCCGCTCATTTTGTATAACGGCGTCTGCATCATGGATAACAGTACGCGAAATCTTCTGACACAGTGCGATTTCGGGGCGGATGCGCCGAAGATCCTCGAAAAACTGCTGGCAGCGGACATTTACCCCGTCGTATATTCGTTTATCGAGGGCAGAGAGCGGTTTTCTTACCATACGACGTTAAGTAATGCACCCGTGATGGATTTCGGGGCTTCTCGGACGGATGAGCGCAAACGGCCGGTGGACAGCGTGGAAGCTTTGGCTGCCGGAAACATTTTCTACTTTACGTGTATTGACCGCAAGGAGAAGCTGCTGCCGCTCTATGAGTATTACAAGGACACCTACAGCTGCTACTATTCGACGGATATGTACTCGGGCGAGCAGTGGCTGGAGATCGTGCCGAAGGTCGCGTCGAAGGCGCGGGCCGCGCTGCAGCTGAAGGAGATGCTCGGCGCTGAACGGCTGGTTGTTTTCGGCGACCAGGTGAACGACATTCCGCTGTTTTCGGTGGCGGACGAAGCCTACGCCGTGGGCAATGCGGTGCCGGAACTGAAGGCACTCGCGACCGGCGTGATCGGCACGAACGACGAAGACGCCGTCGTGCATTGGCTGGAAGAAGAATGGGAGAGGGAGAAACAAAATGGGAAGAGTGAAGGTTGAAGAAGGTATTGAACTGTTTTATGAGGAGTTCGGAAGCGGGGACCGGGTGATCCTGTCCGCACAGGTGGGCTTCTACCCGAAGGGTGTGCAGCAGGAACTGGCGAAGATGGGGTACCATGTGTACTGCATCACGCTGCGCGGTTTCTATCCTTCGAGTTATGTTACGACGGACTACGGCGAGACCTGGTACGATGTGTTCGCGGATGATGTGGTCCGTGTCGCCGACGCGCTGGGCATCGATAAATTTGTATATACGGGAGCGTCGCATGGTTCCGGCGTGGGCTGGCACTTGTTGCTACGTCACCCCGAGCGCGTGCAGGCGTTCGTGGCCATGGTGCCCGGACCGCACAGCCTGGCGGCAGGAGCCATGAGTTATCGGCAAATGCTGATGCAGGGCATCATCACGTCGCCGCCGCCCATGGATCCGCCCATCACGACGGATGAGGCGCGAAAGGTACGCCGCGGGATCCGCGAGGAACACATTTCCCACAATCGCGAACCGCACCCGCTGGAGAAGGCGATCGAGTATGGTCGGCCGCTTATGAAGTATAAAAACGAGGAGAACCTCTGCGCGGCGCTGAAGACGATCCAGACGCCGACGCTGATCTTGGGCGGCGTGGATGACCCGATCAGCACGCCCGAACTGATGGTGCGCACCGCGCACTGCCTGCCGCATTGTAAGCTGGTAATGTACTCGGAGTGCGGGCACAACATCGACACCGACCTGGTGGAGGAGCTTGCCGAGGAGGCGGACCGCTTCCTGAAGCGCGCGTTGAGTGACGGGACCTGGTACGAGAAGGTCGTGGAGGGGTGATCGCCGTCTGTTCGGTACAGTCAACCGGTGGTTGAGTTTAGAAAAAACAAGCGTCTTCAACCGACAGTTCGTGTACACGCACGACTATTTGTGACAGAATACAGGCGAAAGGCGATCGAAGGATCGACCTTATCGGTATTTTGGAGGTAACATAAGATGAGTGAAATGAATTGGATGGCATTGACCGCGAAAGCTACGTTTGCTGAGAATATCGGGGACTTTCTGCCCCTGCTGATCCCGCTAATTTTGGTGCAGTTCGGCTTGATGGTGTATGCCCTAGTGCATATCCTAAAGCACGATAAGTATAAGATGGGAAACCGCGTGCTCTGGATCGTGGTGAGCTGCCTGCTGTCGATCATCGGCCCGATCCTGTACATCGTTCTGGGAAAAGAGGAGGATTGACGTGCTTTCGATCGAAGGGCTTTATAAGCGTTTTGGAGATAAAGAAGTCATCAAGGGTCTGAACCTGCACGTTCCGAAGAAGAGCATCTACGGCTTCGTCGGGACGAACGGCGCGGGTAAGACTACGACGATGAAGATGGTTTTAGGACTGCTGCAGGCCGACGCGGGCACCATCCTCGTGGACGGGGAGCGGGTGACCTACGGGAACACCACGACGAACCGCGGGATCGGCTACCTGCCGGACGTGCCGGAGTTCTATCCGTTCATGACGACGCGGGAGTACCTCGGACTTTGCGGCAAGATCTGCGGACTGTCGGAGCATGAGGCGCAGAACCGCGCGGATGAATTGCTGACGCGTGTGGGACTGGCGCAGGAGCGGCACCGCATCAAGGGCTTCTCACGAGGTATGAAGCAGCGACTCGGCATTGCCCAGGCACTGATCAACCGCCCGAAGCTGCTGATCTGCGACGAGCCGACGTCGGCGCTGGACCCGGTGGGCCGTAAGGAGATCCTGGACATCATCAAGGATGTCCGCGAGGAGACGACGGTCCTGTTTTCCACGCACATTTTGTCGGATGTGGAGCGCATCTGCACGGACGTTGCCTTCCTGAAGGACGGCGTGATCGCCCTGCAGGGCACGATCGACGACGTGCGCGGCATCAATCAGAGTGCCGAGTTTATGGTGGAGACCGTGAGCACGGAGGATGTGGCGGGGCTCTGCTCGCATTTTCCGAATGCGAAGCCGACCGGCTCACAGACCGTTTCCTTTGCGGGCAATGATGAGGCGATGCTGGCGGTCATGGCGTACCTGTCCGAGCAGAACATCCCGGTACTGAAGGTGGAGCGCGCCGAGACGTCGCTGGAGGATCTGTTTATGGAGGTGACGAAGCATGAATAATGTATTGTTTACCTGGATCCGAAAGGAATTTACCGGCGTATGGCGCGGCGGGCGGCTGACCATTTTCCTGATCGTGTGCGCCGGATGCGGCGTGTTGAACCCCGCTATGGCAAAACTGACGCCGCTTCTGCTTGAGGTCATGAAGGATCAGATGGCAGAGATGGGGCTCGTTCTGGATGCGCCCAATGTCACAGCGTGGACATCCTGGGAGCAGTATTGCAAAAACATCTGGATGCCGCTGCTGATCTTCGTGCTGATGTTCGGAAATATCTTCACGAAAGAGTACGGCGCGCATACATTGACCCCGATGGTCACGAAAGGCTTAGGAAAACGCACCGTCCTCTGGGGCAAGGCGATCCTGCTTCTGTTGGTTTGGAACGTCGGTTACGGTCTGTACTTCGTTGTGACCTACGGATATACCGAGTTTTACTGGCCCATGGGGCTGAGCCGGCGCGTTTGCGACATGACGCTGATGTTCTACGCATACAGTTTGTACATCATAGCCCTGGTTGTTTTCTTCTCCGTTTTGTGGAAGGAGTTTTCGGGTGTGCTGGCTTCGATGGCGGCGATCGTGTTGGGAGAGACGTTCTTCAGCATGATCCCGAAGGTTTCCAAATACATTCCCGCAGCGATTGCCTCACCGGCGATCCTGATGGAGAAGACCGGGGGTGAAAAAGAGGCCTGGAAGTATGCGGGCCTGTCGGATTTCGCCGGACCGATATTCGTAACGCTGGGCATCACGGCGGCGCTGTTCGTGGCTGCGACCCTGCTCATGAAACACAAATCCGTCGATTAAGCGGGCAATGTCACTTGCCTTGTCGAATTTTGAAAAATATACAGGTGGCGAGAGGCTGCCTTGATGAAAGGGAGGTTTACCTTGAAAGTTATAAATCTCGATAAGATCACAGAATATCTGGAAGGACTGGTCCGGGCCGGCGTTCCGTCGGTCGACTGCATCGTGATGCAGGATCACAAGCAGATCTACCGCCACACGGCGGGCACGGCTGACGCCGCGCGCACGCAACCAGTGTCGCAGGACCAGCTCTACCTGATGTTTTCCATGACGAAGGTGCAGACCATGACGGCCTTGATGACCCTCGTGGAGCAGGGGAAGGTATCCCTTACCGACCCCGTCGGCAAATACCTGCCGGCGTATAATGACCTCATGGTGGAGACGCCCGAGGGCGCCGTTCCCGCGAAGACGCCGCTGCTTCTGTGGCACTTAGTGTCCATGCAGTCGGGCCTCGATTATGATCTGGGCCGGCCTGGCATTGTCCGCGTTTTGAAGGAGCGCGGCGCGCAGGCGACCACCCGCGAGATCGTGGATGCATTTACCGAGTCACCCTTAAAATTCGAACCGGGCTCGCACTTCCTGTACAGCCTGAGCCACGACGTCGTGGCGGCCGTGATCGAGGTGGTCACCGGCATGACCTTCGGCGAATACCTGAAGCAGACCATCTGGGAGCCCGCCGGCATGAAGAATACCTTCTTCGCGAAGCCGGACAATGCGGGCCTGCCGCGCCTGGCGCAGCAGTGGATCTGCAACGAGCGCGGCGAGATCGTCACCATGGAGCAGACATGCAACTACCAGCTTTCGGATGCTTATGAGAGTGGCGGCGCAGGCCTCATCAGTTGCGCAGCGGACTATGCGCTTCTGGGCGACATGCTCGCCTGCGGCGGCACCGCGGCGAATGGAAGCGTGATTCTGCGCCCCGAGAGCGTTGAATTGATAAAGAAGAACTTGCTGGGTGAAACATCCCGCCGCGACATCGCGATGACGATGGGCCGCGTCGGTTACGGCTACGGCGTCGGCATGCAGGTACTCATGGAGCCCGAGAAGATCGGCTCGACCTCACCCGCCGGTGTGTTCGGCTGGGACGGCGCCGCCGGCAGCTGCGTGACCATGGACACCGCATTGAAGACCGCACTGATCTACATTGAGCACGTCCGCAACCACGGCACAAGCTACGGCGAGATCCACCCGACCCTCCGCGACCTCGTATTCGGATAAGGGGGAATGTGTCAATGGGGACGGTTCCATTTGACACATTGGTAGTGCGGGGCGAGCTTTTAGAGGTATCACAACAAAAAGGTCCTGTCAAGGCCAGGCCGCCTGCGGCGGTGCTTCGCAGCCTTGACGGGGCCTTTTTGTTGTGATACGTGGTGATCAACGTCGATGTAAGCCGGCTTGCGCCGCTTACATCGGCCAAAGGATAAGAAAACAAGGGGGTTGTACCTAAGGGGAGGGGGAGAGCCCCGTTTAGGTACGAGTAGTGCCTCCGGAGCATTCGTCGGAACCAAGCTTTTGTACCCTGATAGTGGGATTTGACGCGATTAGGGTACAGTTTGGATGCGGGCGCGACCTTCGAAAAAAGCAATTTGTACCCTAGCGGAAGGTTTTGGCATCGTTTAGGGTACGATTTGAAAGCAGGTGCAGCTTATGAAGACAAGCTTTCCGTACCCTAACGGAGGGTTCTGACCTCGCTTAGGGTACAAATTGAATTCAAGCGCCTTCTCCGGGAACGAGAATTCGTACCCTAATGGAGTAGTTTGATCTTGTTTAGGGTACTAATTGAATTCAAGCACCTCCTGTGGGGACAAACTTCTGTACCCTAGAAGAGGCTCTCGCACCGCTTTGGGGTACATCTTAGACCACGGAGCGTGATACCCCTCCCCCGGAGGAGCATACAACACTGGGGATTTGCACAAATAGTGAATGTGTCAAAAGGAACCGTTCTTGTTGCAGGTCATAGACCTGCAACGGTTGACACATTCTACTTTCTGTGGCATAATAAAAGAAAGCGTTTTTTGAGTGTAACTATTGAAAATCAAATATCAGAGAGGAAGGTGACTGATATGAAACACATCCGTAATGGCTTCGTCTATCTTCTGATAGCTGCCTTGATCTTTTGTTATCTCCCCGTTCCGACGTTTGCGAAGGACATGGAGGAGTGTTACCATTGTAACAAGACCGGCGAGTTTCATTGTCCGACGTGTGGGAATCAGGGCGTAGTTCTTTGTGATGGCTGCGGCGGTGCCGGCACGTGGGTATGTCCCGGCGAAGAGGGTAAGGGGCCGTGTGACCACGGCTATTATATCTGCCCGAGTTGTAACGGCGACGGATTTGCAAGGCCGATTCCGGCGGACGGGGCGACGTCTCCCTGCGGTCAATGTAACGGCACAGGAAAATTGGAGTGCTGGCATTGTCACGGCGCAGGCGGTGGCGTTTGTGACCGCTGCGGCGGCTCTGGCTGGGCCGAGTGTCAGAACGGAAATTGTAAGATCGCCAGAACGATCGGCTATAAGTGTCCGGAGTGTAAGGGAACCGGCTTTTTAGGCGGTCAAAACGACGGTGTTCACAACGTTCCGCAAGTGGGTGACCACATCATCACAGATTCGAAGACTTATACCGGTTACTATTATGGGACCGGTGAGACCGATCCTGCTCCGGGCAGCAATCCGGGCAGAGATCCATACACGGGCAGAGACTACATTTGGTTTGTAGATCTGGGCCCCGCGTCCTGGGATATCAATGGAACGACCATCACCGTCTCCCGAAACGGAGCGCCGGTGACGGGTGTCGTTGATCTGAAATTAGGTGATCCGATCCGACTGGAAGGCCTCGCGGGCATGCGCGATGTTCATGTTTACCTGACGGATGAAAACGGAGTGAAAGTGGAACTCCAACCCAACGGAGATGGCGAGGTTACAGTAGGAAATCAGGTCGGAGAACTGTATGTTCCCACGTTCCATCCGAGCCTGTCCATTGAATATACGCCTTCGGGCGATGAGCCTGGTCCGGACGAACCGGGTCCTGGCCCCGATGTCCCCGGTCCGGACAATCCGAATCCCGGCCCGGATGAAACTGGTCCCGGCCCCGATCCGAGCGAGCCCGACCCGGGTATCGACGACCCGTATCCCGGTCCCGATGAGCCCAACCCGCCGCAGGATCGCACCTGGTTCGTAGACTTTGGCAAAGGCAGTTGGACTGTAGAAGACAGCGATAAGACGGCGACCGCATGGATCGGAGGCAAGCAGGCGACTGGCGAGATCGAGCTGAATGCCAGGGATGTGATTCAGTTGAAGGATATTGACCGCGAGAAGATGGTCGTTCGCGTTCGTGCGGATGACGGTTTCTGCGTAACGCTCATCCTGAACGGGGATGACGAGGTAAGCCTCGGACGTTATGAAGAGGTCGACTTCGTGATCGGTCCGGATCATATCCATTTTGTCGTGGAAGAAAGACACGACGAGGATATTGATGATCCGCAGGGCGGCGGCGATCCGAACGAGGGCAATGATCCCCAGGGCGGCGAAAACACCCCAATCAGCGCAGATCCGGATGCCGAACCGAAAAATGCCGACACCCCGGTCGCTGTACCGGAGGACCGCAAGAGTGATTTCGATATCATGCCTGCCGTAGCGGAAAATACTTCCGCCCGCAGCGCCGCGAAGGTCGAGACCGCGCGGATGAATAAAGAAGAACAGACATACTACGAAGCATTGACCGAAGAAAAACTCACGGACATCGTGGAAAATGTGAAGAAGATCGTCGAAACGGCGCAGCCCGGAAAGATCGAGGGCGAGACCGACAAAGTCCTCGAGCAGATCGCGAAGGACAATGGCTTCGCTTCGAAAGAAGACGGAAAGATCTTCCCAATCAACTTCGAAGGCCACCAGGACATTGGTTTCCCTGTGAAGGTCACGGTCGTGCTGAATAAGGGCGACCTGGACGGCGGCAGCGCGTTGTACGCTTACCACCAGATGGAAAACGGTCAGATCGAAGCCCTCGGCGAGGCGGAGTATGACACTTACGAAGACGGAAGCGTTCGCACGCTCTCCTTCTACACGACCGGATTTTCCACCTTCTTTACGGCGTCGAAGCAGCTGGATCTTTCGAAGATCACAGCCAATGCGGCTCCGAAGGCGGAAAGCACCCATGATAACTTCCCGGTCATTCTCGTGATCGTCATCGCCGCGTGTGTTCTCGTGATCGCAGTCGTTGTGATCATCGTGCTCGCGAAGAAGAAAAAGGGTGCAAAGGCATAAGCAATAAAACAACCAACAGAACATAGCAGAACGGCCGGCATACATTTTGTATGCCGGCCGTCCTGCTTTATTTCAGTATGAATTTTTCAAATGCATTTGCGATGCCGTCGTCCATAATGTCGGTGGTGACGTATTCCGCTTCGTCGAACATCGAGGCCGGGGATGAATTCCCCATGACGATGGGGTGGGCCACATGGCGCAGCATAGGCAGGTCGTTGGGGCCGTCGCCGATGGCGTAGGTGTTGTCGATGGAGAGGCCGAGTTTTTTAAGGACGAAGTCGATGCCGGTGGCCTTCGTGTAGCCGCAGGGCACATATTCGCTGAAAATGCCGCCGCGGTCGGTGTAGGTCACGTAGGGGCTCACTTCCTCGACGAAACGTTTCAGGTCGCCATTGATGCCGGTCCAGGTGATGAATTTGTCAAAACGCATCTGCGACGCCGGCGTATCATCCTTCAGGTCGTAGCGCGTTTTCAGGTCTGCGATGAAGTCGATCGCTTCCTGCGTCGAGTAGGTCTTCAGGTCACAGTAGAGACCGTGGTCCGCCTCGCCCATGAAGTCCATGCCGCAGTTCAGGGCCGAGCGGTAAATGCTTCGGCAGGCGCGCTGGGAGAGCACCTTATGCAGCAGGACCTCGCCGCGATAAACGATGTAGGTGCCGCATCCGCAGATGAAGCCGTCGAAGGGTGTGTCGAAGAGAAAGCGGTCCATGTTCGACCAGGCTCGTCCTGTGTTGATGAAGACCAGATGCCCCAGGGACTGCGCGTGTGCGATGGCCGCGCATGCGCTTTCGGGGATGTAGGCGCTTCGTTCCGGGACTAAGGTCCCGTCAATATCCAAAAAAACGATCTTTCGTTCCATGATGATCCTTTCCGATGGGAGATCGTGCGCGGAAATTAAATGCGCACCTTCCTATGTTTAGCACAGAAACATAAGAAAGTCAAGACAGGGTACATTGAAAAAAGAATAGAATCCATCAGTTTTTGTCGATTTTTTAACACGATAATACATTGCATTGCTATGGATAACGTGGTAAAATTATGAACGGAATACTCGCCAAGGAACGGCGAGAACAGAGGTAGACTATGATCGAGCAAGTTGGTGGGGAGTTCGTTCATGACCCGATCGGAGTTTTTGATTCCGGTCTGGGGGGATTAAGCGTTTTACGTGAATTGCTGAATCTTATGCCGAACGAGCATTATATTTATTACGGCGACTCCCTGCATGCACCCTATGGGACGAAGAGCCTCCAAGAGGTTCGGGACAGGTCCTTTGCCATAACTGAATACCTGCTGGAACGTAAGATCAAAGCATTGGTCGTGGCTTGTAACACGGCGACCAGCGCAGCGATCGCACAGATCCGTGAAAGATATCCCGAGCTGGTGGTGGTCGGTATCGAACCCGCCATCAAGCCCGCTATTACAGAACATCCGGACCGGGACATCCTGGTCCTGGCGACTCCGTTTACCTTGCGAGAGGAGAAATTCAAAACCTTAAGCGAGCGTTTTGCGGACTCCGGCCGCATCGTTTCCCTGCCCAGCATCGAGCTGGTGGAATTCGTAGAGAGGGGAGACTTAGACAGTCCGGAACTTCATGATTATCTTCAGGAAAAACTGGCACCTTATCTGTCACAGACCGGGCGTATCGGTGCGGTCGTTTTAGGGTGCACGCATTTTCCGTTTTTGCGCCGCGCTTTAGAGCGCGTGCTGCCGGCGGAGATACCGATCTACGACGGCGGAGCGGGAACAGCACGGCAGACCCGCCGTTGTCTGGAACATGCAGACCTCCTGCGTACCGTAGGAGCGAGCCATATCTGCATGATCAACACGAAAGAAAGAGAAGAGTTCAGAGCGATCTACATGGACGGGACGTTTGTATCGGACGCACCCGCGCAGGGGTTGTACGCTCTGTCCATGAAACTTCTTTTAAATGAATAAGCCGATCCTGCGTAGAGACAGGCGGCAAGATTAGGAGAACATTATGAAAAAAAGACGAGCAAAGGCGTGCTCACTGATCGCGTGTGGGCTGAGCCTTTCGGTACTGGCTGGTTGCTCGTTGCTTCCGAAGGAGATCGATGAGCGAAAATCTCCCGTGATCGCAACGCAGGAACCGTTCGAGTACACCCCGGACATCGTCCAAAGAGAAACCATCTATGACCAGGTGCTTCTGTACCCGAAGTTCACCGATCTGGGCGGCGCGTCCCAGGCGTTTCCGCAGCCCGGAGTGGTCGGTGAGATCTATGTGAATGTCGGCGACCATGTAAAGCAGGGTGAATTGCTGGCGGAGATGGATTATGTCAAACAAATGCGTGAAGATCTGGAAGAACTCGAAGAGAGTATGGCGGAGAACCAGCAGAAGCTGGATTCCCTGATCCGTCAGCAGGACTGGGATCTGCGCGAATGTGAGATCCGCAAAAAGTATAAGCAGATCACGAAGGTGCAGTACGAGGAGCAGGTCCACGACGTAAACGAACGTTACTTTACGCAGATCCAGGATCTTCAGGATACGCTTTCGATCCAGCTGATCGAAAAGCAGTTGTATGATCAACAGATCGCGGATGGAACGATCTATTCGAAGATCGATGGTACCATTTCGACGTTGCGTTCCGATACCGTCGGAAAATACGTAGACACCACTACGCCCTTTGTTCAGGTCGTAGATTCTTCGATCTGCATGTTCGAACTGGAGACCGAGTATGCGGATCATTTTACGGTCGGTGAGGAAGTGTTGCTGGAGTCCAGCTCTGCGGTCTATTATGAGACGGTCGTTTATTCCGTTGAAGGAAACCGCGTACTGTTCAAACCGAACCAGGACCAGATCATTTCCCTGAAATCGACGGCCCGTCTGTTCCTCGTTCTGGATAAGAGGGAAAATGTACTCACATTGTCCAAAACGAGTATTCGATACACCGAAGACGCGGCTTATGTATATGTACTGGATGATGATGGCTTCCGTACGATGAAGGAAGTCACTGTTGGCATGGAGGGCGGTCCTTCGGATACGTCCGCGAAAACCCGAATTGAGATCGTCAGCGGCCTGGAACAGGGCGATGTCGTGATCGGACGATAGGAGGCACATGATGAAGAGATATTTGAAGAGATCCTGTGCCGTAGTCCTGTCGGTATTGATGGCAGCATCGATTCCGGGATGTTCGACAAAGGATACAAAAGAAGATATTCCGGCTCTTATGGAGCCGCAGAACCTGGAAGTTACCACGGTGAAGGTGGAGCGTGCGGATGTCCGTGTCTACAAGGTAGAAACGACGCGCGTCGAGCCGAAGGGAGAAGAAGTCTATTTCGCAATGGATGGAACCGTGGAGCAAGTATTCGTTCAGCAGGGACAATACGTCGAAAAAGGAACGCTGCTCGCACAGCTTTCGGCGGAAGAATATGAGGAGAAGATCCCTCAGACGGAAAAAGAGATCGAAGACCTGCTGAAGGCGTACGATAAGGAGAATGCAAAGGCTGCAAAGCAAGCGAAGGAGATCGAGGATAAGATCGCCCGCCTGAAGCGCGAAGTCCGCTCCAGCGGTGGAGACTTAAGGAACCAGAAACGTACCGAACTCGAGATCGCACAGATCGAGCAGGAGCGTTTCAACGTGGACAATGAGATCCGGATCCAAAACCATCAGAACCGGGAAGCCAAACTCCGCGAAAAACTCGCAGAGCTGGAAGAGATGGAAACATCGAGCAAACTGTACTCCCCGTACGATGGTTACGTGCTGAACCAGCCGCTGAACCTGATCGGTCAGCGCTTCCATGAGGAGGATGCTGCCTTTGTGATCTACGATGCTTCGCAGTTGTATGTCACCGCAGATTACTATTCTGAGGCTCGTTTTGAGAAGATGCATGAGCACTATGCCCTGATCGATGGCGAGAAGGTCGAACTGGAATTCGTTGAGTTGACAGAGGAACAGCTGAAGCAGCTGTCGGTGAAGTCGACGCCGGGCTCTTCCGTTTCCAAGCGTGTCCAGTACCGTCTGGCACTGAAGGAAGGCCAGACAGTGAATTTCGGTGACTATGCGTTAGTCATTTTCGTAACGGATAGCAGGGAAGATGTTCTGACCCTCCCTACGGATCTGGTTTCGTATGACGGGTTCGGTTACCATGTTTACAAATATGAGGATGGCGTGCGTAAGCAGGTTGAGATCATCCCGGGCTTACGGGATAATTGCCGCATAGAGATCATAAGCGGCCTGGAAGAGGGGGATGTCGTTTATGCTCAACATTAAGAGAAGATGCGCCCTTGTGGGGCTGGCTTTATGCATGACGTTTGGTATGACCGCATGCGACAACAAAAAATCTGAAGAAGTCGACGTTTCAGAGTATCTGAAGATGGCGGATCCTTCGGCGGTACATAAGACTTCGTATGAGACGATCGAATTGGAAGTCACCGATCATACGGAGAGATTCGGCGATATCGCCAGCGCGAAGTACGAGGAAACAGTGGTAACGCTGGACGTTCCCTATGGAAATATCGTACCGGTCAACTTTATCGTAGCGAACAATCATACCGTACATAAGGGTACGAAAGTATTCCAGTACACACTGGAGTTTGAGGAAGTCTACATGGCGCAGAAGCGTCTCGAACTGCAGCGTAGAAACGAGCGTTTTGAAATCTACAGAGCGAACGAAGAGGAACGTCTGGCGGAGCTTCTGAAATCCATAAGCCAGTTGCCGGAAGGCAGTGAGGCATTGGCCGAGGCGATCGTGGATTACCAGGAACAGCAGGATGCGTTCAATGAAACACTGCAGACCACGCAGGAAGGCATCGATAAACTGGCAGAGGAAGTTGCGGCTTTCGATGACAACGGTAAGACGTTTTATGTCGAGTCGCCGGAAGACGGTATCTGCACGTTTAACTACCGCGTGTACTGGCTGCAGGATCAGTCGGAGATCTTCCGCATCAAGAAACCGTACACCAACATCTATGCAGTTGCGAACCAGTTCCAAAACTACATGGTCGGACAGAAAGTAGTCGGCGACTACAGCGATCCGAATGGTGAGAAACATACCGTCGAGGGGCATGTCCTGTCTGTGGACAGCGTTCTGCCGATGAACCTGGCGACGGAAACAGCATATATATGGTTTGATTTTCCGGAGGGTATGGAGGAAACGCCGGCTTCGATCCATGCGGTCGTAGAAGCAGTTTCCCTGAAAGATATCATCCTCGTTCCGATCGATGTGGTCAGAAAGAGCGGAGGAGCTAACTATATTGAGATCCTGACGGACGAAGGTATTACCAGAAAAAACATCGAGATCTTTATGGAAGCCGGCTTGAACTATGTCATTCTCGACACTTCGCTGGCGGGCAGTAAAGTGATCGTACGATAGGAGGAGCCATGATTCGATTTTTATTTCAGAAAATGCTGCATAAAAAATGGCTGGTCCTCAGTTTGTTTATCGGTAACATCTTATTGATCGCCATCGCAGCGAGCCACCCCATGTATAAGGACGCGGCCATCAAACGTATGTTTGCGGACGATTTCGAACAGTACATGGTAGAGGAAAATAAACACCCGGCGTTAATGTCGGTATTTTATGCGAGAAGGACCCAGGGGAACCAGGAGGTCGTTGACTCGATCCAGAAACGTTTAGATGAATGGCCGGATAAGATAGGCATCCCCTATGAGTACAACATCGCTTTCCGGTACCAGATGCAGCAGACGGCTGTATTGGTAAAGCCTCGAAGCACCTCTCCGGGATCCCTGAATCTATGCCTGTCGGATATGACCGATTTTGCGGATCATATCAAGATCATTTCCGGACGTATGTACGAGCCGGGTATTGATGACCGCACCATCGAGGCGGTCGTAAGTGAAAGCACATTTATCAAAAACGATCTGGTCTTAAACGATGTGCTGGAGTTCCGTTACATCGTGAACGGAAACGGAGAAACGATCTATGTTAAGATCGTCGGCGTATTCCGCAACGATAAAGAGGAAGACGCCTACTGGGTACAGTCTCCTAACAAATTAACGGATAACCTCTTCGTTTCGACGGACGTATTTGAAGCACTGTATGAAAGCGATTGGAACTACAAAGCAGTCGTACGCTGCTACTGGTATCTGATGCTCGATACAGACATGATGAACCCGGATAATTCCGATCTGCTGTGTAAGGAAACACAGACACTGATCGATGAATTTACCGAAGAAAAGCTCACAGTTACGTCACCGCCGTATATGGATCTCCTTTCGGATCTGGTCACGAAGGTAAATAAAGTATCCGTGACCTTGCTGATTCTTCAGGTTCCGGTCCTCGTGCTTTTGTGCGCGTTCCTGTTTATGATCTCCTCGCAGATGCTTTCTTTGGAGCAGAACGAGATCTCTATGTTTAAAAGCCGTGGCGCAGGTGGTTTCCAGATCTTCCTGTTATACTTCCTGCAGTCCATATTTATCGCGTTGGTTTCCGGCGTGATCGGTATCTTTTTGGGACGCTTCATGTGTAAGGCGCTCGGTTCGTCGGTGGCCTTCCTGGAGTTCGTTTCCCGCCGTTCGCTGGAGATCCGGATCACTAGCGAGGTATTCGTTTATGTGGGAATCGCATGTGCGATCTCCATCCTGATGACCGTTCTTCCGGTCATCTCATACAGCCGCGTTTCCATCGTTTCGCTGAAACGTAACCGCGCCCGTGTGAAGAAGCAGTTCTGGCAGCGCTTTTACCTGGATTTCCTGCTTCTGGGTATCGGTATCTACGGTTTGTATAACTTTAATAACCAAAAGGATGAGTTGGTACGTAAGGTGCTCAACGGCGGCTCTCTGGATCCGATGTTGTATTTCAGTTCGTCCATCTTCATTCTGGGTGCCGGACTGGTGGCACTGCGTATCCAGCCGCTGATCGTAAAACTTCTGTTTAAGGTCGGTAAGAAGATATGGTCGCCGCAGACCTATGCATCTCTGCTCCAGATCATCCGCACCAGTGCCAAGCAGTACTTTATCATGTGCTTCCTGATCCTGACGGTGTCGTTGGGTATCTTCAATGCGACGGTAGCCCGCACGATCCTTTCGAATGCGGAGAACAACACGATCTACCAGATCGGTCCGGACGTGGTATTGAAAGAACGCTGGAAGGACAACAGCGACATGGTCCGCGGAAATGCCGAGTCCGCGTATATCTATTATGAGCCGAGCCGAGCTCGCTTCGATGATATTCAGGGCGTTGAGAAACTGACATATGTTCAGCGTGAGACGATCGAGGTAAATAATCAGATCACCAGCGATTTCATGGGCATCGACTCTAAGGCATTCGGTGAGACGGTATCGATGAAAGACGACCTGCTCCCGACGCACTTCTACAACTATTTAAACGCATTGGCATCCGATGCAAATGCGGTCCTGCTTTCTGAGAATTTCCGCGACGCCTATGGTATCAAGATCGGCGATAAGGTCGAACTGAAAGTTGTCGGACAGACCTACACCGGAACGGTTTACGGTTTCTTTGATTATTGGCCGACCTACAGTGCTTCGGTCATGGAGAAGCAGGCTAACGGAACGATGGTTTCCGTAGATAAATACATGGTCGTTGCGAATCTGGCCTCTGTACAGTTCGCATGGGGCACGCGTCCGTATGAAGTATGGATGAAGATGCAGGACAGCGCTGATTCCGTCTATGATTTCATCGAGACAAATAGTATCAACCTGGAGAAGTTTGAGGATCGCTTCGAAGAGATCCGTAAGATCCGCAACCAGACGCTCTTCCAGGGAACCAACGGTACCTTGACGATGAGTTTCATCATCATTCTGGTGCTGTGCGGCGCAGGTTTCCTGATCTACTGGATCCTGTCCATTCGTTCCCGTGAACTTTTGTTTGGTGTCTTCCGTGCCATGGGTATGAGTAAGGGCGCCATCCTGCATATGCTGGTCAATGAACAGATCTTCAGCAGCTGCCTTTCCATCGGACTGGGCGCGCTGATCGGTGTGATCGCATCACGGAATTTCGTTCCGCTGATCCAGATCGCATATTCGGCGGATAAGCAGTCATTGCCGCTGGAACTGATCACGGAGACCAACGATATGGTTCGTTTGTTCGCCATCATCGGCATCGTATTTGTTGTATGTATGGCCATCTTAACGAGGATCGTATTGTCTATGAAGATCACCAACGCTCTGAAGTTGGGTGAGGATTAAGGAGGTAGAGTATGGCATATAGAGAATTGATCATGCGTGCTAACGATATTACCCGTTCCTTCCCTCTGGCAGGCGGTGGTAAGATCCAGGTATTAAAAGGGATCTCCGTGGAGATCCCGAAGAAAAGCATCACGTTGCTCCGCGGCCGTTCCGGTTCGGGTAAGACGACGTTGATCAATATTTTGAGCGCGCTCGACTATCCGACGGAGGGTAAGGTCTTCTTTAAGGATCAGGACATCACGAAGATGAGCGAGAGCGCTCGCGAGGCATTGCGCCGTAAAGAGATCGGCATCATTTTCCAGTCGGTCTCCCTGATCCCGATCATGACGGCGTATGAAAACGTTGAGTTCGCGCTGCGACTGGCGGGGTACGAAGGCGACCGCAAGGAGCGTGCCGAGAAGGCACTGAAGATGGTCGGCCTGGGCGCGCGTATGCACCACATGCCGCAGGAACTATCCGGTGGTGAGCAGCAGCGTGTCGCGATCGCACGTGCAATGGCGCATAAGCCGAAACTCATCTTTGCGGATGAGCCGACGGCCGAGCTCGACAGCGGTACCGCACGTCACGTCATGAAGATCTTTAAGGATCTGGTACAGGAAGAGGATATCACGATCGTTATGACGACCCATGATATCAGCCTGATGGACGCAGCGGACCGGACCTATGTAATGGAAGACGGGGAGGTGGTAAGTAATGGCTGAACCTATGATCATTGCGGATAACCTCGTTAAGATCTACAAAACACAGGACATCGAAGTTCTGGCGCTGCAGGGACTGGAACTTACCGTTGAAGCGGGCGAGCTGATGGCCATCATCGGCAACAGTGGTAGCGGTAAATCCACGTTCCTCAACATGATCGGCGGCCTGGACCGCCCGAGCGCAGGAAAACTCTTCGTGGATGGTAAGAACCTGTTCACGATGACGGACCGCCAGCTGGTGGATTATAAGAAGAACACCGTCGGTTTCGTTTGGCAGAACAACGCTAGAAACCTCCTGCCGTATCTTTCGGCTGTGGAAAATGTCATGATGCCCATGACGTTCTCCGGCGCGAGTAAGAAGCGCGAGCGTGCGTTGGAACTGTTGGAGATGGTCGGCATGAGCCACCGTAAAAACAGCCGCTTGGCGCAGTTGTCCGGTGGTGAACAGCAGCGTGTCGCGATCGCGATCGCCCTGGCAAACCAGCCGAAACTGCTCCTCGCGGATGAGCCGACCGGCTCGGTCGACCGTGCGACGGCGGATTACATCCTGGAGATGTTTAAGAAACTCAATCGCGAGATGGGCCTGACGATCGTTATCGTTACCCACGACGTGACATTGTCCAAATCCGTACAGCGTGTCGTTTCGATCCGCGACGGAAAGACGAGCAGTGAGCGTATCATGCGCGATGCATCCTCCGATGACAGCGAGTCCCTGGCAGGCTGGGAGCAGGAGGAGTTCGCGGTCCTGGACCGCGCCGGCCGCGTGCAGATCCCGAGGGAGCTGCTGGATGAGATGAACCTGGAGGGAAACAAAGTACGCCTCCAGTTAAAAGACGGACAGATCGTCATCGAGAATCCGAAGAAAAAATAAAAGATAAGCCCACAGGGCACGACCGGGGGACTGGCGCGCGGCGGCAGTTCCCCGGTCGATTCTCGGTATTGACTTTTGCTGTCAAATCAACTATATAATAAGTTATGTGGAGCGATCCGCAGAAAGGTTTTGAAGGAGGATCAGATTTATGAAAAAGATCACTTTATTATTGCTTATCACAGTGCTTTGCGCAGTCGCATTGACCGCGTGCGGTTCCAAAAAAGAAAACACGGTACATTCCATCGATGACCTGAAGGGTAAGAAGATCGGTGTTCAGATCGGAACGACCGGAGACACGCTGGCCGGAGATATCGAAAACGCGGTCGTAGAGAAATATAACAAATATGCCGACGCCGTACAGGCCCTTAAGCAGGGTAAGATCGACGCAGTCATCGTCGACAGTGATACGGCCAATGTATTCGTCAACAAGAATAAGGATGTTACACTCTTAAGCGAAGGTTTCGCGGATGAGGAATATGCGATCGCCATGCACCTCGACAACCAGGACCTTCAGATGGAGATCAACGGGGCTCTGGCAGAGCTGAAGTCGGATGGCACCTTGAAGAAGATCAAGGATTTTTATGACGGCGATAAGAGTGAAGACTCGGACATGAAGCCTTACACGAAGAATGAAAACGCAGATAGAAGTAAGGGTACCCTGGTCATGGCAACGAACTCTGAATTCCCGCCTTATGAGTATGTAGAGGGCGGCAAGATCGTCGGCTTTGACGTAGATATGATGAACGCAGTATGCGATAAGCTCGGATATGAGCTTAAGATCGAGGACATGCAGTTTGATTCCATCATCGCTGCCATTCAGTCCGGTAAGGCCGATGTAGGCGTAGCCGGAATGTCGGTAACGGCTGACCGAGAGAGAAACGTTCGTTTCTCTGACTCCTATACCGTGACACACCTTGTAGTTATGGTCAGAAAATAATCACTTTTCCGGAGGTAATGCTTCGTGGACTTAATGGAAAGCATTCGTCAAAACTTTATCGATGAGGACCGTTGGAAATACCTTTTTGACGGTCTTATGACCACGCTCCTGATCACTCTGTTTGCAGTGTTGATCGGGCTGGCCCTCGGTTTCCTGGTTGCTATCATCCGGTCCACACATTTGAAGACCGGAAAGCTGACGATCTTAGATTTCTTCTGTAAGATCTATCTGGCAGTGATCCGTGGCACGCCTGTGGTCGTGCAGCTTCTGATCACGTATTTCGTCATCTTCGGCAGCGTGGACATCTCAAAGGTCCTGGTGGCGATCCTGGCCTTCGGTATCAACTCCGGTGCTTATGTCGCCGAGATCGTCCGCGGTGGCATCATGTCCATCGATAACGGGCAGTTCGAGGCGGGACGCAGTCTGGGTCTCAACTACCGTCAGACCATGCAGCGCATCATCATGCCGCAGGCGTTGAAGACGGTTCTGCCTGCATTGGCCAATGAAGCCATCGTCCTTTTGAAGGAGACTTCGGTCGCCGGCTACATCGCCATTGCGGACCTCACGAAGGGTGGAGATATCATACGTTCCCAGACGTTCTCGCCGTTCCTTCCGCTGATCTCGGTGGCACTCATTTACCTGGTGATCGTACTGTTCTTGACGCATATGACAGGAAAACTCGAAAGGAGGCTGGCGGCAAATGATCGACGTTAAAGGCCTGAGAAAAACCTTCGGGGATCAGGAGATACTCAAAGGGATCGACGCGCATATCGAGAAGGGTGAGAAGATCGTTATCATCGGGCCGTCCGGCTCCGGAAAATCGACCTTCATCCGCTGCCTGAACCTGATGGAGATCCCCACTGCGGGAACCATCACATTCGACGGTAAGGATATCACGCACTTAAACAGTAAAGAGATCAACATGGTAAGACAGAGGATGGGCATGGTGTTCCAGCATTTTAACCTGTTCCCGCATCTTACCGTAAAGAAGAACATAACGCTGGCGCCGGTCATGCTGGGCCTCATGTCGAAGGAAGAGGCGAGTAAGAAGGCCGACGAGCTGCTGGAGAGGGTAGGACTGCCGGATAAGGCGAATGAATACCCCAAGCAGCTGTCGGGCGGACAGAAGCAGCGTGTCGCCATCGCGCGTTCCTTGGCCATGAACCCCGAAGTCATGCTTTTTGACGAGCCAACTTCGGCCCTCGACCCCGAGATGGTCGGTGAGGTCCTGCTGCTCATGAAGCAGCTGGCTGAGGATGGTATGACCATGGTGGTGGTAACGCACGAGATGGGCTTCGCGCGCGAGGTCGCGTCGCGAGTTCTGTTCATGGCGGACGGCAATATCCTGGAGGAGAACACTCCGGACCGGTTCTTTACGAACCCGAAGAATCAACGACTGAAGGATTTTCTTTCAAAGGTTATATCTTAATGAGACCGGGCAGGATCCGCTCCTGCCCGATTTTTTTGATTTTCTTCGGAAAATGTGTTGACAGGGCAGATGTGGTGTGCTATACTGTTGATAGTTAAACAAACGTTTAACTGTTGAAACATCGTTTTACCACTTTACGGAGGATAGAGATATGAAAAAGATTTACAAGATCGAAGTGGACTGCGCAGCGTGTGCACTGAAGATGGAGCAGGCGGCGAAGAAGGTCGAAGGCATTCTGGATGCTACCGTTTCGTTTGTAACGCAGAAGATGCACGTAGAGTTTGATGAGAACGCAGAGCCCGAAAAGATCATGCCGAAGGTACTGAAGGCTTGCCGTAAGGTGGAGCCGGACTGCAAGATCGAATTTTAATATTCCGAGGTAACTCATGAAGCGTAAGCAAAAGAAGTTGTTATACCGCATCATCGTCGCGGGTATTTTGTTCGCGATCCTGATGATCTGCGAGCACGGACCGGAAAGCATTTCAGGCTGGACGGAGAATACGTGGCTGTTTGCCGCGATCTGCCTGGTTCCGTACCTGATCATCGGCTACGATGTGCTACGGAAGGCCGTGCTGGGCATCCTGCACGGACAGGTCCTGGATGAAAACTTCCTGATGACTGTGGCGACGATCGGTGCGTTCGCTCTGGGAGACTTCGTTGAGGCAGTCGCCGTGCTTTTGTTCTACCAGATCGGTGAATTGTTCCAGCAGCTGGCGACCGCGAAGAGCCGCAAGAGCATCGCGGATCTCATGGACATTCGCCCGGACATCGCGAACCTCGAGTCAGAGGACGAAACCGTCTCCGAGGTGGATCCCTGTGAAGTGCCGGTCGGCAGCATCGTGGTAGTGCGTCCCGGCGAGAAGGTGCCCATCGATGGCATCATCGAGAGCGGTACTTCGTCGCTGAATACGGCAGCCCTGACCGGTGAAAGCATGCCCCGCGACGTGCAGGGCGGCGACGAGATCTTCAGCGGCTGCGTGAACCTGACCGGAACGCTTAGGATCCGCACGACGAAGGATTTCGGCGCCTCCACGGTTTCGAAGATCCTGGAGCTCGTGGAGCATTCCGGTACGAAAAAATCAAAGTCGGAGCGGTTTATCACCCGTTTCGCGCAAGTTTATACGCCGGCGGTCTGCCTGGCGGCGCTGGTTCTGGCATTCCTGCCGCCGATCATTTCCCTCCTGATGGGCCATGAAGCCCTCTGGGGGCAATGGATCAGCCGCGGCCTGACATTTCTCGTTATCAGCTGCCCGTGCGCACTGGTCATCTCGATCCCGCTCGGTTTCTTCGGCGGAATCGGCTGTGCTTCGCGCTGCGGCATCCTGGTAAAGGGTTCCGACTATCTGGAGCGTCTGGCGGCGCTCACTACGCTGGTCATGGATAAGACCGGCACCCTGACCCGTGGACAGTTCGCGGTACGCGAGGTGCGTGCGGTGTCAGGTGATAAGCAGCAGGTGTTATACTACGCAGCCTGCGCGGAGAAAGACTCCAACCACCCGATCGCGATCTGCATCAAAAACGCCTGCGAGACCGACGTTTCCGCTGTGGAGGCGAACATCACGGAGCGCGGCGGTTTCGGCCTCCACGGTACGCTGGCGGACGGCACGAAGGTCGCTGTGGGCAATGCCCGCCTGATGCAGGAGCAGGGCATCACCGGCTTTACGGAAATGCCTGCCGATGAAGTTGGTGCGCAGACTGTGGTCTATGTCGCAAAGGACGGCGCGTACCTGGGTGCGATCTGCATCGAGGATCCGTTGAAGGAGACTACGCCGGCGGCTCTTAAGAAACTGCGGGAGGCCGGCATCAGCCGGATGATCATGCTGACCGGCGACGGACAGAAGGCGGCACAGGCCGTTTCGGAGCGCCTCGGCGGACTCGAATACTACGCGGAATTGCTGCCCGAGGATAAGGTACGCCGGGTCGAAGAACTGATCGGCGACAATGATGCGCCGGTGGGCTTCGTCGGCGACGGCATCAACGACGCCCCGGTACTCGCGCTTTCCTATGTCGGTATCGCCATGGGCGCGATGGGAAGCGACGCGGCCATCGAGGCAGCGGACGTGGTTTTGATGGATGACGATCCAATGAAGATCGCGCTGGCACGCAAGATTTCGTTAAAGACCTTGCACATTGTCCGCGAAAATGTTATATTTGCTCTGGGCGTGAAGGGACTGTGCCTGCTGCTCGGAGCGCTGGGACTGGCCGGTATGTGGCTCGCGGTATTCGCGGACGTCGGCGTGATGGTCCTGGCCGTGCTGAACTCCATGCACGCACTGAAGAAGCCAAAAGAAACGGGAGAGTGACATGGGTTCCGACTTATTATTCAGTTTAAATACGACCATGCCGGTATTTCTGATCATGGTCATCGGATATATGCTGGGAAGGGCCCGCATCTTGACGAAGGAATTCTGCAAGACAGCGGATTGGGTGGTGTTCCACCTGGCCCTTCCCTGCATGCTGTTTTTGGATATTTCTAAGATCGATCTGTCGAAGGAATTCGACGGGTCGTATGTTCTGTTCTGCGCCGGCGCCACGATCGCGGCCATTCTGCTCCTGTGGCTTCTGGCAGCTGCGTTCATGAAGGATAAGACCATCATCGGCGAATTCGTGCAGGCCAGCTACCGCAGCAGCGCGGCCATCCTGGGCACGACCTACATCATCAATATGTACGGCGACACCGGCATGGCGCCGCTCATGATCGTCGGCAGCGTGCCGCTGTTTAACATGTTCGCGGTCATCATCCTGACATTTACCGCGCCGAAAGCGGGTGCCGGGGAGGGGGCGAGCACTTCGGATTCGGCGGATGCTGCAACAAAGCCCACGGCGCAAACGACCGCGTCGGCAAGTCGGGAGTTTACGAAAGCTCTGATCGGGATCGCGAAGAACCCGATCATCCACGGTATCGTCCTGGGTATGCTCTACCATCTGGTTCCGTTCGAACTGCCCGTGATCGCGGAAAAGACGCTCGGGAACTTGGGAAACCTGACCGCCCCGTTAGCACTTTTGTCCATCGGCGCTTCCTTTAAGGGAACGGCGGCCATCCGCAGGATCCGTCCGACGTTGCTGGCTTCCTTTATCAAACTGTTCGTTTTGGTCGGGATCTTCATCCCCATCGCCGTCTGGTTCGGTTTCCGCGACTCGAAACTGGTCGCCCTGCTCATCATGCTGGGCAGCCCGACGACTGCGACCAGCTACATTATGGCAAAAAACATGGGCCACGAGGGCGTCGTATCCTCGGGAAGCATTGCCCTGACCACGCTGCTCTCGTCATTTTCCCTGACGTTATGGGTGTTCATTCTGAAGAGTATGGGATTGATCTGATTAAAATTTTCTATTACTGTTGACAACTGCGGTTTTTTTGTATAGTAGACTTAAGGATAGTTGTGTAAAAACCATTCTGCAGCAGAGAAAAATCAGACCCATGACAGGGTGAATCGTAGAGGAAGAGAGAGATTCGCATGAAAAAAGAACGAATCACATTGCGTGTGTTTTTGTTGGTATCGATGTTGGTCTCCTTGTGCGCGATTTCCGGGTGCAAAAAAACGGATAAAAATGATGATCTATCGAACCTAGAAGTTGTAAGGACGGAAGCGAATTGGATCATTCCGCCGTCGCTGGACTTCCTGGAACAGGACTCGCAGGCCTTGATCATAGGTAAGGTCGTGGAGAGAGAAGAACCCGATTCGACGAAAGCCGGGGAAGATCATCGGACCTATTATAAGGTGAAAGTAAAAAAAGTCCTGAATGGTACACTGGAAAACAATGAATCGGAGATCCGCGTGCATCAGATGTGGTGGTTATCCAAGTCTGAGGATGGGGTCGAACGGGTATACACCATGTCCAACATGAAAGCGTTGAAAGTCGGCGACACCTGGTTGTTCTTTGTAAAATACGGAGCCTCACTGGATGCATATCAGATCTTCGGTGACCAAAATGGCTGCTGGCCGTTAGCCGATCCGAAATTGGTTAAGCTGCTCGAAACAAAGATGACCCTTCCGACGGAGGAAGTGGCAGCGTACTGGAGATCTTATGATAACGATTTTAAATTGCCGATCTACTACGAGATTTTAGAGAAATACGGAGATCAGATCAAGCCTTGATCTTTCGGAGTGACATCGTTAGATGTGCATGGATCTGAGAAATGAAATACGAATAGAACATAGAAACAGTTGAGGACATTGCAAAAAAGCAATGCCCTCATTTTTTACTCAAGTATTTGCATGCATCGATAGGATTTATGCTTTGTAATAGTCCGCTCCGTGGGTGATGCCGAACATGGCGTCGATCATTTTATGGAGCAGGAGCGCCTTCGGTGTATCCGCCAAGCGGTAGTAGATCTCTTTGCCGGCGCGGCGGTTCGTGATCAGCCCGGTCTGGCGCAGGGAGCGCAGGTGGTGTGAAACGGCCGGAGCGCTCATGTCGATGAAGACAGCGATGTTGGAAACGCATTCCTCGCTGTGAGCCAGTAGCCACAGAATCTTCAGACGTGTGCTGTCGCAAAGCTGGCCGAAGGTGTCGGCTGCTTCGATAAAGGCCATCTCCGATGGACGATGCTCCAATAGTTCCTTCGTTTCGGCTGCGTGTTCATGTTCGTGAAGCGGTCCCAAACTGTCTGCGGTAAAATGTTCCATAAGCCCTCCTGGTATGTGGGTACGTCTTGGGGATATATTGCCCATGGACGTTTAAGTGATTAATCAAGCATATCTTTAAATAATCATAACACGAGCCGTGAAAAATGTCAAAGCGGGATTGAAAAAACGGGGAAAATAGGATATAATCGTAAAGTGGAAGAGATGAGAATGTGTGCAAAGGAAATGGCGAATGCCAGATGTGAAAGGAATAACTATGCCCGATAAGTTCAACGATTCCGATTCCAAGTCGGAAGAGACAAAAGATAAAAAAGATAACGACGGAAGAGTCCGCTACTGTTTCTCGTGTCGTCGGACAGAGGATCAGACGGGGCCCCTGATCGAGATCCCCGGAGGCTTTTCGATCTGCCGCGACTGTATGCAGAAAACCATGGACATGATGAAGGACAATGACTTCACGAAGATCGGTTTTCCTCCGAACGTGGTGTTCGGTTCGCAGTACAGCAGTTTTACCGATTTCATGAATGAGATCAGCGGCGTCAGCGAGCCGGAAGAGATCGGCAAATTGAAGCCGAAGAAGAAAAAGAAGAAAGAAAAGGTGGAGGAAGAGGCACCGCCTCTGACCATCAAGAACGTTCCGCCGCCCCACAAGATCAAGGAGAAACTGGATGAGTACGTGATCGGACAGGATCACGCGAAGAAGGTGATCTCCGTTGCGGTTTACAACCATTATAAGCGCGTGCTTTCCGAAGAGCAGTCCGATGTCGAGATCCAGAAGTCGAACATGCTGATGATCGGACCGACCGGCTCCGGTAAGACGTACTTAGTGAAGACGCTGGCGAAGCTGCTTCGCGTGCCGCTTGCGATCGCGGACGCGACGTCTCTGACCGAGGCGGGCTACATCGGCGACGATATCGAGTCTGTGCTCAGCAAACTCCTCGCGGCTGCTGACGGCGACGTCGAGAAGGCAGAGCATGGTATCGTGTTCATAGACGAGATCGATAAGATCGCGAAGAAGAAGAATACCAACAGCCGCGACGTCAGCGGCGAGGCCGTACAGCAGGGCTTGCTGAAACTGCTGGAGGGCGCGACGGTCGAGGTACCGGTCGGCGCCATGAGTAAGAACGCGATGGTTCCATTGACCTCAATGGATACGTCAAACATCCTGTTCATCTGCGGTGGTGCATTTCCCGATCTCGAAGAGATCATCAAGAGCCGCCTCTTACATAATTCGACCATGGGCTTCCAGGGCGACTTGAAGGATCGCTACGACAACGATCCGCACCTGATGAGTCACGTGGAAAATGAGGACCTGCGGGAGTTCGGTATGATCCCGGAATTCCTGGGACGTCTGCCCGTCGTGTTTACGCTCGACGGTCTGTCGAAGGAAGCCCTGATCAAGATCTTGAAAGAGCCGAAGAACGCGATCCTGAAGCAGTACCACCGCCTGTTCGAGATCGACAGCGTGAACCTGAAATTCTCCGATGACGCGCTGGAAGTGATCGCGGAACGCGCTCTGAAGAAGAACACCGGAGCACGTGCGCTGCGGGCCATCATCGAGGATTTCATGCTCGACATTATGTACGAGATCCCGAAGGATCCGAACATCGGCGAGGTCACGATCACACGTGCCTACATCGAAGGCAAAGGCGGGCCGGAGATAAAAATCCGTGAAGGGTGAATGGGCTAGTGTGACAAAATAAAATATCATCAAAAGGAGGATTGACGAAATGAGCGAAGAATTAGAACTCATGGAAAACGAAGCTGTAAAACTGCCGGATTATGAAGGCGAGATCATGGCGATCGTCCGAAGTCAATCCTCCCCGAAGGTGATGCAGGAGAAGCTGGGTGACTATCATGAAAATGATATAGCCGAGGTTCTCCCAAAGCTGACACCTTCCGAGCGGATGAAACTGTATCGCGTGCTGGGCACCGAAGTTTTATCCGCTGTTTTTGAATATACGGAAGAAGAGGATACGAAGCGCTTCATCGATGAGATGGACATTAAGAAGGCAGCGGATATCATCAGTAACCTCGAGACCGATACCGCGGCGCAGTTGTTGCGCGGCATCGAGAAGGAGCGGCGGTCGCTGATCATCGCGGGTATGGAGCCTGACGCGCGGCGTGAAGTCGAGATGATCGCGGCATACGATGAGGATGAGATCGGTAGCAAGATGACCGC
The DNA here is from genome assembly GCA_017543445.1 of Lachnospiraceae bacterium. Lineage (GTDB taxonomy): Bacteria > Bacillota > Clostridia > Lachnospirales > Lachnospiraceae > UBA1201. Next base: position 61,654 of record JAFYGB010000012.1, read on the forward strand.
GAACTTCATCGTGATCCGCGAGAACCTGACGGTGAAGCAGGCGATGTCCAGCCTGATCGAGCAGGCAGCGGAGAACGATAACATTGCCACGATCTTCGTTGAGGATGAGAAGGGCGAGTACTACGGAGCGATCGACCTGAAAGAACTCATCATTGCCCGCAACTCCACACCGCTGGAGAGCCTGGTGGTGACCTCCTTCCCTTACGTATACGGACATGAAGATATCGATAGTTGTATCGAACGACTGAAGGACTATTCGGAGGCCTACATTCCGGTCCTGAATAATCAGAACCACATCCAGGGTGTCATCACCGCGCAAAACATCATCGAAGTTGTCGATGACGAGATGGGCGAAGATTACGCACGACTGGCAGGTTTGACCGCAGAGGAAGATCTGGCGGAGCCGCTGACGCAGAGTTTGCGGAAGCGTCTGCCGTGGCTGTTGGTTTTGCTGGGCCTGGGCATGCTGGTGTCCAGCGTGGTCGGAGCGTTTGAGAAGGTCGTGTCGCAACTGACACTGATCATCGCATTCCAGTCGCTGATCCTGGATATGGCCGGTAACGGCGGCACGCAATCGCTGGCGGTGACCATCCGTGTGCTGATGGATGAGAACCTCACGCGGCGGCAGAAAGTCGGGCTGGTCTTCAAGGAGATGCGCATCGGCCTGTGCAACGGCGTTATTCTAGGCGGTATCTCGTTCGGTCTGCTGGGCCTGTATATTTTGCTCTTCAAGGGGAAGACCGCAGCGTTTGCTTATTCGGTTTCCGCTTGCATCGGCATCTCGATCGTTGTTGCGATGCTGATCGCGAGCCTGGTCGGAACCGTGATCCCGCTTTTCTTTAAGAAGATCAAGGTCGACCCGGCGGTCGCATCGGGCCCCCTGATCACGACCATCAACGACCTGGCGGCCGTGGTAACTTACTATGGAATGAGTTGGCTGCTTCTGATCGAAGTCATGAAGCTCGGTGGCTGAAGCTCGGAGACAGGAGACGGTTCTGCGTCGCCTGTCTCTTTTGCTGTCTGGGTGGGGAACCCCATACGCGCAAAATGAAGATTTCCGCAGAATTGCGCGTAGGATAAGTGTACCGGACGAGTGTTCCCTACGCGCAAAAGGAAGATTTTCGCAGAATTGCGCGTAAGAAAAGCGCCTGGGTTCGGTCGACTCTACGCGCAAAAGGAAGATTTTCGAGAAACTGCGCGTAGGAAAAGCGCATCGGGCGAGTG
>JAFYGB010000013.1 GCA_017543445.1 Lachnospiraceae bacterium
CGCATGGACCACCGAAGCAGGAACGCCGCACTCGGCAAAACCGCCAGCCAGGTTCCGACACGGAAGATAAATTCAAATACCAAAAGGGACACGAAATTCCTCTTTAGGACCATGCCCATTTTATCAAAAACGACTTTCATATTCGTGAAATACACTTTCCCTCGACGTTCCGGACACGCGTCGATCCTAAGGCGCCCTCCCCGGCTCAGTCGATCCCGGATTTTCTCGTGGGACTTCCTTCGAACGTCCCCGTTCGGAAAAACCCAAAGCCCCTATCTTTCATTATAGCAGAACCAAGCACGAACGTAAAGGGAAAACCTTGCGACCGCCCCTTGAACTTATGCTCTGCCAAATTAATACACTATTGCTTTTCACCTTCTGTCTTGCTATGATCCATCAGTTTCACGGTGCCTCTTATTTTCTTGTATCTCTACCCAAAACTCAGAACTACAACGGGAACCAAATAAAATCGTCAAAATCTCTGATAAGACTGCTTGACTTTTTAGTGTATATAGTGCATAATAGGGTTTGTGTCAGGTCGGCTGAACTGACGCAGAGCCCATCATAGGGAGACGTATCGAAGAGGCCATAACGAGCTTGACTCGAAATCAAGTTGTCGGGTAACCGGCACGCGGGTTCGAATCCCGCCGTCTCCGCGAGATAAAAAGCGCACCATACGGTGCGCTTTTTTCGTTCTGGTGGCCGCCCCGCTTCCCTGTCTGCATCCGTCATGCCCGAAAAGCAACCAGGGTCTTGCTTTTCCTACTGCTCGGTGGCCGCCGCTCTTCCCCGGTGCCACCCGTCATACCCAAAAAGCAACCAGGATCATGCTTTTCCTTCATTCTGGTGGCCGCCCCGCTTCCCTATCGCCTCCCCCAAAACCCGAAAAACAACCAAGATCATGCTTTTCCTTCGTTTTGGTGGCCGCCAGCCACTTCCCTTGTCAAGCGACTCGAAATCCCTCCAACACATGCGGCGGGAAGCTTTTTCGCTCCCCGCCGCATGCCTCACACATACATTTTCTCTCACCAGAGTCCTGGTCCTAGTTCTTCTCGATATAGCCGTAGATCGGCTCATTGTACATGTTATCCGTTACCGCCTTATATCGGTCGCCTGTGTAATCATCTGTGAAGCCGTTGTACGCCCGATAGATCTCATTTGTCTGGGTGTCGTATACTCGCTCATATCCCAGTGTCGCATCGCTCTGCTTCTGGCTGATGATATCGTAGGTCGACTGTCTGGCCTCCCAGCCCTTCGTAATGGTATCGGAGATCGAGTCGTAGATCTGGGAATTTGCCTTAATGCTTTTCGCCAGGATCTCTTCCTGTCCGTAGAAACCATCCACGAACTTCTGCGTAAACTGAATGCTTCCGATGCACTCCATGAGGATATTCTCCCAGGATGTAAACTCACCCTCCGGCGCCGTAATATACATCGTATCGTATACATAGTATGCAGTTACGTAGTAGAGGCTTACCGGATACATGGAAGCGGAAAACAGGCCATCGGTCTTCCTTCCCTGGGAGTCCGTAAAGGTTCCGCGGATCACATCTCCACCCGTCATGTTCGTTCCGATCTTCTCAACCATCTCAAACCCGTTCATAACGGGGAATACAAATTCAGGCGTATTTGACAAGCTAAAGGATTGCGTGAACACCTGGTAGAAATACTCTGTCGTCGGAGGATCCAGTGCCGGAAGCTGCGCAAACGGCGTGTTCGGATACATGCTCGCGTACCACTGACGCTGCGCTTCGGTCTTCAGATATCCTTCGGTCTTCATGTTAAAGAAGATGCTGTACCTCGAATCGTTCGGATCCGACACTATAAACGTATAGTGGATCAGATCCCCCGGATAAATACTTACTGTAAAGCCTTCCGGGATCTTCATCTTGAAATATCCGTTCGGATCGCTGTACTCCACCAGTTTCACCTTCGAAGCTGCCGATTGCTTTACGGTAAATGCTTCCTTCGGTGCCTCTGTCTTCGGAGCATCCGTCTTCGGAGCATCCGTCTTCGGAGTTCCGGTATCCTTACCATTCTCCCCTGTCTGCTTAGTGTCGGTCTTACTTTCGGAAGGACTGTTCTCGCCTCCGCATGCGGTCAATGCGCCGACCAGCATTACACTCATCAATATTGCTACTAACCTCTTCATAACGCCACCGCCTTTCATCCTTTGATCTTCCGTTCAAACGAAAATTACTCTCCCAAACCTTCGGATAAGCAAACGCCGGAAAACTGTTCCCAGTTTCCCGGCGCTGCTCCTAACCTTTCGACCGTTTCGGTCTTCTATCTATCCGTCCATGTCTAGATCGGCTCACCGACCTGTACATGAAACTAAACCTTCCCGGATTTACACACCCGGTTTCGCGCTCCCGTAGCGCTTTTGTAAACAACGTCGGTTCTTATGGGATAAGATTATCACACTTTTCTGTAAAAGTAAAGCGTTTTCAGAGAGTTTACAGAAATTTTAGAATTATCCGCCTTCTATTTCGGATTACATTTCGAAAGTTTTTGAATTATCTATTTGATTCACGCGATATATTCTGGAGCAAACACGAAAAAAGAGCTCAAACCGCATCGGGATTTGAGCTCTTTATAATTTCATATCTGTTGTGGGATTATCTTTCCATCCCGTTTTCACCCGGATATCCGCTGGAAGAAGCCATTTTGTCGACTGATGCTCGTAAGTACACGACCTCCACGATCATGAGCACAAGCGAAATGACCTCGGCGATAATCACGATCCAGGAAGCCACTCTCAGAAAAGCCATTGCTTCCTCATAGGCCCTGGAATATGTGTAGAGTTTATCCTTCACGTTAAGGGCCTGTATCACAACCATGAATGCACCTATAAATGTAACGACACAAGAAGCAACATAAACTTTAAACAGAGTTTCCCATCTTCGTGCCGCAGCCGTCGAGAGCGGACGTACTATATCCGCCATCGAATGATAAAAATGGTATACATAAATGATGCCAACAACCGTTGCTGCAATATCTATTATGCTATCCCACGGCGCCTTCATCAAACCGGATACAAACGAGAGGATGATATACGCCAGATACATCGTATATACCTTCTGAAAACCTGTATCATATTCGCCCGCGTGTTTGAATTCCACCAAAATAAGGATTTCAATTACAATGAGCGCGATCCCGAACAGTACGAGAAAAGCCAAAATTCCGATGAGGTCATCCGAAGATGCTCGATAACTCGAGACCGACTTCAGGCCGGCATATGTGATCACAAATATGATAGCCGACAAGATCAAGACAGCGATCTTATAGTTGCTGATCTTACGTAGCGGCTCAACCAGCAGTGAAGTTCTCGTTTGCTGACGCTGTGCTTCGTTTTGTCTCCACTGCTCCAGGTTCGGTCTCTGATAGCCCCCATTGAACTGAGGCTGTGACGCCCCACAGATCGTACAAAAACGGCTTCCATCCGGAAGCTGTGCTCCACAATGATTACACCACATAATACTCCTCCTTTTTTATTTTATCGTGTTTACTTTACTGTACTCCAGTCGCTCCAGAGAATTCCATGTTTTCTTAAACAGCCGGACCTCCAGTATGGATACCGCCAGCAGGCCTACTCTTCCGATCAAAGTCAAAAAGGCCGTGGTTTTCATGGCCGAAAGCGTATCATCATCCAGCAGGCGAATACTTGAATACACCGAAAAAATCACTTGGATCCCAAAAACGACCGCATAGATCATGATCAAACGCTTCCACTCATCTGCCAGATCGCCGGCGTCTATCCAACGGCCCACTAATTTTCCGAAGAACTGCCCGCTTAAGTCTGCCATAGAACCATACAGATTATACACATAGCAGAACATCGCCCCCGCCCCGAGGATCGTTACGATCATGCCTGCGAGGCCGCTATTAAGGAAGTAGCCCACGACAGAGATCCCGACATAAAACAGGATCAAAACAAAGACGATCTGAAACCGCGCGTGATAATCCTTAAGTTCGTTGAGAACGACCAGCAAGCATATCATGACAATGATCGCTGCTATACTAAAGATGACCGTGAAGATCATATACCAGAGATGATCGCTATAAACATCCAAATAATCCCAGTAGGAGTCTCCCTGTATCCAGTACCAACCCGACATCAAGATCCCGATCAAGCTGATGATCAGCGCGGCCCATCGGCACTTATAGAGTCTTCCGACCTCATAGGATATTCCAACGGTCCTCTCCCGGATAAACATCAACTCATTCTGCGTCGCTTTCCTCAGTTCCTCGCCGGACATGTTTCTACATTCCGGGGACAATGCCGCTCCGCATACATTGCAGAACTTACTGCCTTCCGGAAGCGGCGCGCTGCAATTGCTGCACCTCATGGCTGTCACCCCCTAACCCTTGCATACGTTCTATGTCATCTGAATTACGGCCTCGCTCAAACACTCCGATCGTCTTCTTAATATACACCAGTTCATAAACGAACCGCGCAACACCAGCGGCAGACACAAGACAACTAAGGAAAACAATATGTATCCATTCAGAGTAGTGTCCGCCATCCAGACTAAGAACCATACGGATGAAGAAAGACGAAGCTTGAATTACTACATAAAGTCCAAAGACGAAACTCCACGCGTCTGCGATCCCGCTATCCCACGGGCGTGCAAGATTGGAAAACGCTCTACACAGATGATAGTAGGCCCAAATGTCGACGGCTGTATTCAGAAGACTGAATACGATTACCAAGCCAAAGTTGTCCTTAGCGAATGCTGAAACAACCGAAAACACGCTGCTTAGAAGCACTAAGAGGATCACCTTACCGTAACGCTCCTCATAACTCCTGAGTTCATTCAGCACGAGTAGCTGCCAAATGGCTACAGCAAGTGTACCCATTGATCGAACGATACCGATCATAAAATATGGAATCAGGGAACTCTCGCGCCCCTCAGAAAGATAATAAAACCACAGGATCACCAATGCGACGAGCACGAGCCCGCCGAAGATCGTCAGAACCTTACGTACCGTATAAAAGTCTCTCAACGGCTCTGCGACGCCTGCGCGAAACATCGGCTTCTGCTCCGTGGTGTCGGTATGTTGTGTAGTTTTCGATGTCCTCTGTCCGGCCCCACACGCAGGACAGAACATATCCCCGTCCGGGATCTTAGAACCACATACATGACAATACATTTTTCCATTTCCCCTTTTAACCTTTTAAGGTTTACCACCGCCTAACTTCTCGAAACGATAACCATCCACGCATCGTTCATCAGCGGCAGCACCCTTGTATATAGTATATACGAATCTTCGCAAATTTACACTAGTTAGAAAATGAATTCTTTCTGACATTTCTTGCGTTTTTTCGTGGATTTCTTACGGAAAATGAACAAACGGGCCGCTCTCCTTTAAGGAGGCGGCCCGCAAGCATATATACGACAGTATTTATTTTTCCTTACGTTCCAGCACCAGGCTGTAGTATGCCATCAGTCCGGCAACGGTCTTGCAGTCCTGGATCTCACCGGAGCGGATCTTTGCGACCAGGTCGCCCAGTTCCATCGCCTGCACGTCCATGTACTCATCTTCGTCCAGATGCTGCTGCGTCTTCGTAAGATCCTCCGCGAGGTACAGGTCGATCGTCTCGTCACAGTAAGCGATCGCCGTGACCAGCTTGAGAAGCAGGGTCAGTTTCCCTGCGCGATAACCGGTCTCCTCTTCGAGTTCACGCGCCGCGCAGACATCGCCGGGCTCACTCTTCTCGTTCTTACAGCCCGCCGGGATCTCCAGCGTCACCCGGTCCACCGCGTTGCGGAACTGGTTCACCATCAGGATCTTACCATCCGGCCGCACTGCCACGACCGCAGCCGCACCCTTATGCGCCAGAAAATCCCAATGTGTCGTCCGCCCGTCGGGCAGCAGGATCGTATCGTCATGCATGGTCAGCAGGTTTCCCTTATAGACCGGCTTACGGTCGATTCGTTTGATCAGATCCATAGTATCGCCTCTTATTTCTTCCAGGGAGTCGTTGTCTCCTGGGAGCTCTTATTCATCTCTTCATAACGTGCATAGCAAGCCCGAACCGCCTTCATGAGCGCGTTGCGCATTCCATTCTCCTCGAGGGCTTCCACACCTGCGATCGTGGTGCCCGCAGGCGAGCAGACCATATCCTTCAGCTTTCCGGGGTGCTCCTTCGTATCCAGTACCATCTTCGCCGAGCCCAGCACGGTCTGTGCAACGAACTCGTATGCCATGTCTCTGGGCATGCCGCAGGCTACCACGCCATCGGCCAATGCTTCGATGAACATGAAAACATAGGCAGGGGAACTTCCGCTCGCGCAGGTAACGGCGTTCATCAGGTTCTCATTGACCTTCTTAAAACGTCCCATCGTGGAGAAGATCATCTCCAAGGATGCTACCTCTTCAGCAGAGAATTTCGCCTCATCGTAGCAGATACCGGTCATGCCCTCGCCAACCAGCGCCGGTGTATTCGGCATCGCACGCACGATGCGGATCTGATCCGAAAGCGCTGCCTTCAGGCGCGCGATCGAATAGCCCGGTGCGATTGAAATAAGGATCTGATTAGGCTTGATGATGTTCTCGATGTTCTTCAGCACCTGCGGATAGAACTGCGGCTTCACAGCCAGAACCACGATCTGCGACTTCGCGCAGCACTCTGCGTTGCTGTCCGCAAAGATCACGCCCGTCTCGTTATAAACCTTCTTAACGCGTTCCGCACTCGCGTCCGCAAAGATGAGGTCCGCCTTATCCACGACCTTAAGCAGGCCGCGCATCATCGCGTAACCCATATTACCCATGCCGATAAAACCGATTTTTGCCATATTTTCTCCTTTCGGCTGCTGCGACGCCCTAAGCCTGCTCCAGCAAC
>JAFYGB010000014.1 GCA_017543445.1 Lachnospiraceae bacterium
CACGGATGCCTGCTATCGCGAAACCCGAGAAAAAGTAAACCGTAGAAAAGAGCAGGGCGCCATTTGTGTCGAAATGGAATGTGCCGGTATGCAGGCTGTTTGCGATTTCAGAGGAACAGAATTCTTTCAATTCTTCTATGCTGGCGACAATCTGGATCATTCCTCATGGGATCCGAGAAGTCTCTCGAGCGGTGCACGCCTTGACGATAAGACGAAGATCATGTTCTTGGCATTCGAACTTGGATGGAAGATAATGAATGATTAGATGGAGGTGGAATGAATTTGATAATAAAACATAATGAATTGACAGCGGAAGAGTTTATCCATATGTGGGAATCTGTGTGGGGTGAAGGCCCGTCTTTTGAACAGACGAAACTTGCGATGGATAATACCTTGTTTAGAGTTTCGATTTTTGATGGAGATAAGATCGTTGCCATGGCAAGAGTTATCGGGGATATGGGGCTTTGTTACTATATCAAAGATGTTGTAGTATTACCTGAATACCAGGGGAAAGGTATCGGTAGAATGCTGATCGATGAGCTGCTAAAGTTCATTAATGAGCATGGAGTCCCCGATACGAACATATTTGTGGAGCTGTGTGCTATGCCGGACAAGATACCGTTCTATGAAAAATTCGGGTTCTCTGCCAATGAGGCTCAGAGACTGAGGATCATGTATCATGTAAGTTAGTATTTCGGAATAGGAGGAAGGCAATTTTGTTGTTTTCAGACTTCACGAAATATATCTATGAAGATAAGACCATTGAAGGTAGTGGCAGTTTGCCTGCTGGATGAATTGATAAGATTAGGTGGACATTATGGGAAAGAATAAGAAAGCATTCCGAATTGGTGTAGTGACAATGCTCTTTGCCTGTTTGTGTGCCTGTGGACATTCTGCTGAAGCACCATCGGAGGGATCAATGACAGCACCGGAAACCATAACGAGTGTCACGGCATCGGAAAATGCTAAGAAGGACGGGGAGACCATGATAATGAAAATCGGGGAAACACCAGTTTCCGTAACCTGGGAAGAAAACGCATCCGTTCAGGAATTGACAGAACTTGCGAAAGAAGGCCTGAGCATTTCCATGTCCAAGTATGGCGGATTTGAGCAAGTCGGAGCTATCGGCAGGAGTATTTCGAGGGAGGACCGCCGGATAACGACCGCCCCGGGCGATATTGTTCTGTACTCCGGAAACCAGCTGGTTGTGTTTTACGGAAGCAATACCTGGGAGTATACAAGACTTGGAAAAATTGAACTATCGGAGAAGGAGCTTAAGGACCTGCTGGGAAACTCCGATGTAACGATCACAATTGAAACAGAAAAGAATGATTAAGGAGGACGCACGATGTTAGGAAATTTCAGTTATAAGAATGCAACAAAACTCTATTTTGGGGATGACTCCCTGAAGTATCTGAATGAGGAACTTCCAAAGTACGGAAAGACCGTACAGCTTATTTACGGTGGGGGCTCCATCAAGAAAAACGGGATCTATGATGCGGTCGTGGAGATCCTGAAGGCAAATGGAAAAATCATTGTAGAGGATGCGGGGGTAATGCCGAACCCGACCGTGGATAAACTCAGGGAGGGCGTTACTATTGCCCGAAAGAATAAGACGGACCTCCTTCTTGCAGTCGGCGGCGGTTCCTGTTGCGATTATGCAAAAGCGGTGTCCGTGTCGGTTCATTGCGATGAAGATCCCTGGGAGAAGTATTATCTCCGCTTTGAGGAACCGACCTGCGAGATCGTTCCGGTGGGATGTATCCTTACTATGGCAGGGACCGGTTCTGAGATGAATGCAGGCTCTGTTATCACGAATCATGAGACGCATCTGAAGATCGGTCACGTATTCGGGGAAGACGTAATGCCGAAGTTCTCTATTCTGAATCCGATATACACCATGAGCCTTCCGAAGAAGCAGATGGTTGCCGGCATTTATGATATCTTCAATCACATCTGTGAGCAGTATTTTTCCGGGGAAGATGATAATACCAGCGATTATATTGCAGAAGCCCTGATGAAGTCTGTGATCCATTCTTCCTTGATCGCCATCGAAAACCCGAATGACTATGAGGCCAGATCGAACATCATGTGGACCGCAACGTGGGCGCTGAATACCCTTATTTCCAGGGGAAAGAGCACAGACTGGATGGTGCACATGTTGGGACAGGCTGCCGGCGGATATACAGACGCGACGCACGGAATGACGCTTTCTGCGGTTTCGTTGCCGTATTACCGATACATTATGCCCTATGGACTTCAGAAGTTTAAGAGATTTGCTACCGATGTTTGGGGAGTGAATGCGGACGGAAAGACAGACGAGGTGATCGCGAATGAAGGGCTGGCTGCCATGGAAAGCTGGATGAAGAAGATCGGCGTTGCCATGAACCTTTCGGAGCTCGGAGCCACGGAAGATATGATTGAAGGCATCGCAGACGGCACATTTATCCTTGAGGGCGGTTACAAGGTGCTTACAAGAGATGAAGTCGTACAAATCTTAAAAGAAAGCCTTTGATGGTTTATTACAAACGATAAATAAGGAGATAGGTGGATCGATATGGATTACAGTACGAAGATTTCGGAAAGAATGTGGAATCAGCCGGATAAAGGTGAATTGGAGGCTGAGAGAGAACACACTTTCATCGATGATATAGTTCAAAAAATACACATAGAAAAGGAACTGCTCGCTAATCTCGATGGGATAGAGACCGCATTTGACGGCGGAGCAGGATGTGGACGATTTTCAATACTTTTGGCTAAGCAGGGGATCCACGTAACGCATTTTGACATCTCGCAACCTATGATCGATAAAGCGAGGGAGATCGCGGAAAAAGAGGGAGTACTTGATAAACTGACTTTTGTTAAAGGAGCACTTGAAGATTTATCGAAATATAAGGACCGTTCATTTGATCTTGTAATGTCCTTTGACGCACCGATATCCTACACTTATCCAAATCAAGAACGGACGATCGGTGAACTCGTCAGAATTGCAAAAAAACGTATTATGATAAGCGTATCGAGCAGACTGGGAGCTTTGCCATATTTATCAAATCCCATACAGAAGAATCAGTTTATTTTGGATGAGGACAGCAAGGATGCTTGGGTACAGTGGTGCTTAAGCAGCAGAGAGAAGATGATCGAAGGCTTTTCGTTTAACAAAGATGCTCTGTGGAAATCCTATGAAAATGGCCTGCTGTGTGATGTGGAAGAGTCGAAGAAGTCTTATGATAATGGCGAAATTCCGTGGAGTATTTCTTACCATTTTATGCCGGATGAGCTGGAAGGGATCCTTAAAAAGTATGGGGTGAAGAACATATCTCTGGCTGGTCCTGGGGCATATGCGAGAACCATCCCTAATGAGATACTGGTAAAGATCATGAAAGACCCATCGCAGAGAAAAGAATTCCTTGATTTTTGTCATGAGTATGACGGCAACCCCTATGTTTGTGGAATGGGCAAAGACAACCTCTTTGCTAAGGGAGAAATAGAATAAATATACATCGGCATTGCATAGTGAAAGGGATGTATGTTCATGAGAACTGAGAGTGAAATTATCAAAAGTGTGTTAAAATATGCAGAGACCGATGACAATGTCAGGGCGGTGATCCGGACGGATCTGCTTCCGCAGAGGGAATATCTGTATTTATACCAATTTTGCTTTATAGTAAATGATCTATCGAAATATGAGGATGATAGGGTTTTTGAAAAGTGCTTCGGTGAAAGGATTCTTTTGTTCCGGGGCGATAAAAACTATCCGGAGATGTTTTCGAACACGAAGGCTCATCTGATGGTATATCGTGACGGTATAACCCTTGTGATCCACGCGATGGACTGTGCGACATTTCTGCAAAAGTATAATGGAAATGATGAGCATGATAATGTATGGATCGGGGAGACTTATCAGAAGATACTGGATAAAGATGATCTGCTTCCGAAAATCGAACGATTGACCGAAACACAGACGATCTTTGCGAGCGCGCCGACGGAAGAAGAGTTTATTGGAACTTGTAATGAGTTTTGGTGGGTATTGAAAACCTTTGCAGAGTATACGCTGCGAAAAGAATTGCTGTCTGCGATGTATTATCTGAATGTAGCGGTTCGTGACCTGCTTAACCGAATGTTGTGCTGGCACATTTACCTGCGAAACGAGAAGTCCGTAGATATGGGGATCCTTAACAGTAATTTCGAGAAGCATTTGGAGAAAGACTTATATCAGCTTTATGAGAAAACATATCCCGATGCGGACTATGAACATATTTGGCAGGCATTGGATGCGGTGACCGAATTATGGAGGCGGACAGGAAAGGCTGTCGCAGAAAAACGAGGATTTCAATATCCGGAAGAGACCGAGAGGAGTATGTTGGAATTTATACATAAACTGCAGGGCTGAAGTGAAGGTGATCTTCCACAGAGAGGAGCGAGGATGAAAGACTTTCTACTAACAACGTTTGAGCTGCCGGCTTGTGTCAAGGCAGAGTACTATGATTCGGTCGATATGTTTACGCGTGAGTCCATTTGGCAGTTGTGTTACAGGGATCTCTCCAAACACGATGTCAAGATAGCCTCGGAGGAGGAACTGTCTGAGTTGTGCTTGAACACGGATACCATTTTCCCTGAGAGACTGCGGGGGATGGCTTGTGCAGGCTTTTTGAGCGGCGCGACCTGCGGCGTGGCTCCGGAGTCGGAGCTGGTATACTTTGCGATACCGAATGCAACGTTGGATCGTGAGGCTTATTTCGGGTATCAGCTGGAGGCACTGAAAATGATTATTGAGTACAATCAAACGCACGCTTCCCGCATCCGTGTGGTAAGCCTTTCCGCTGGTTATGAAAAAAGCCAGTGGGAACGGAGGAATGAACTCGAGAAGCAAGTCGGGCATACAATTCTAGATGTAGAAACGATTCTGGAGTTAGCATAGAGGGCAAAAATGAAACTAGAGAAAATATCGGAACACGTTTGGGTCTATCCCTTTGAAGAGCGAAGGGATCGACCGAATTTGAGTTATATCCGTGGGGAACGCTGGAACCTGGCGGTTGACGCCGGGCACTCGAAAGAGCACCTCATGGAGTTTTATGATGCACTTAAGGAAGCGGGGCTTCCGCTGCCGGACATCACCGTGATCACGCATTGGCACTGGGATCATATACTGGGAATGCATGCCGTACACGGGCTTACACTGGCAAATGAGAAGACCAAACAATATATATCGGACTTTAAGCATCGGATCGAGACGGAGGGAACGGACTTCTTCTTAGCTTTCCATGAGAGTGTTCGTGAAGAGTACAAGGATGGAAAACCGGTCGTGGTCACCCTTCCGGATATGGTTTTCAGTGGCGAGATGAAAATGGACTTGGGGAACTGTCAGGTTCGCGTATTTCGGGCGGAAGCACCACATACGGACGACTCCACGTTGATCGAAGTGGTCGAAGATAAGGTGCTGATCCTAGGGGACTGCACCGGCGGTACATTTCCCGAGTGGACGGTGGACCAGGTCCTGGCCGATAAGCTGGCGGTGACGATAACAAACATTGCCCCCGACCTATGCCTGCCCGGACACTGGACCCCGCTCAAGAAAGAGATCATCATCCAGGACTTGCTGGATGGGGAATAAAACATTTAGAGGTGGATAAGGTCGATATTGACAGGATCGCATCACAGCCGTTTGATCCCGGTTGGTTCTATCGGTATCAATCGCATCTGCATATTACAGACGATGAGGGTCCTGGCGATTGGATCATAGATGGGGAGGTATCCGATGAGTCAGATCGTTGAGAAAATGCGACAGGAGATCATGGACCGAAGTGCCCGGTTTGAAGAATATACAAAAGGCACGAAGGATGAGTATAATATATACAGGGAGCATGTTCAGTATGTGTATAAGTATGTGGTCATGCTCTCAGAGGGTAAAAATGTTGACAGGGAAGTGCTGGAATTAGCAGCCCTGTTGCATGATATCTCCATGACCGACTGGACCCTGGACAGGAGCAGGCACAATGAATTCGGTGCAGAGATCGCGGAGCAGTTGTTGCGGGAAAATGATTATCCGGAAGATAAAACGCAGCTGGTCAAAAAGTGTATCTTGAACCATAGCAAACGAAGGCAAGAATACCGAAGTACGGAAGAAGAGCAAATACTGGTCGATGCGGACGGACTATCCCATTTTGATGTAATAGGTAAAATGTACTCTCTACCGAGTATGGTGATGGGTTTGAACGAAGAAGAATCCGTGCGTTTTGTTCAAAATAAACTGACCGGGGATTACGAAGAATTAAGCGATGATCTCAAGTGCCTGGTGAAAGAAAAATACGACAGGCTGATGGCCGCAAAATGTGCGGAGGATCTGAAAACGCTCTGATGGAGGAGAACTGTGAAAGAATATATAAAAGCTTCATTACATGACCTGGATGCGATATTCGATATCGTTCAGTCGTCGATCCGAAAAACGTATCCGCGTTATTATCCGAAGGAGGTCGTGGATTTTTTCTGCGAACTGCATAGCAAAGAGAGAATACAAGAGGATATAGAAGCGGGCATGGTCGGCATCCTCCTGGTTGATGGAAAATGCGTTGGGACTGGCTGCTATAAAGATGATCATATTACCCGAGTATATGTCAAACCCGAATGTCAAGGAAAAGGCTATGGCTCGTATATCATGGATCGTCTGGAAGAGAGCATCTCCGACAATTATCCCAAAGCGGAGCTAGATGCTTCATTACCGGCATGCCACCTGTATGAAACCAGAGGATACAAGACTGTTAAGCACGGCAAACATCTCGTAGAAAACGATGTGGTCCTGGTATATGAAATGATGGAAAAAACATTGGAATAATTTGGAGTGAAATATGCATAAGATCGAAGTGCGGCAAATGACGCGTGGGGATATCTCCGCTATCTGCAGGGCGGATAATGACGAAAGCGAATCGTTTGTCAATTATTTGAACCGACAGCTTGATTTTCAGGACAACCAAGAGTGTTCTGCGCTGTTGGCTTTGTGCGATGATCAAGTTGCGGGATATGTTTTTATGTATTATCAATGCAGATGGGGCGCATGGAAAGACCGTGGTCTGCCCTGTATCTGTGATCTGATGGTATTTGAAAAATTCCGCCGCAAAGGGATTGCCACGAAACTCATGGATATTGCAGAAGAGCAGGCACGCCGTGTGAGTTCGAAAATCTATTTGGATGTATGCCTGAATGCGGAGTATGGTCCTGCGCAACGTTTCTATGCTTTGCGTGGATACATACCTGATGGAGCGGGCGTCTATTATGAGGAGCACGTTCTGGGAACCGATGAAACGTGCAAGAATGACGATGAGTTAACACTCTGTCTGGTAAAGGAATTCAATACTACACCTCCTTGATTAACTGCCTAAATAATGGTATTATTTAGGCAGTTAATTTGTTTTAGTGACAGTAGATAAATCTACGTCAGAGGAGGGGAAATATGGCAAATGAGAAGTCTTGTGGAGCGATCATCTTCACGAATGAAAATAACGTTCGTAAGTATATGATCCAGTGCGGAGTCGGGATCTATCAGGGTTACTATGGCTTTCCCGGTGGACATGTGGAAGCGGGGGAGACCGAGCAGGAAACAGCGCTTCGGGAAGTGAAGGAAGAGACAGGACTGGATGTTGTTCTGTATGACGATTTCCGAACGAGCGATGAGCATGCTCTGGCACGGGAAGGACGTCCGAATGACAGGAAGACGAACGTATATTTCCTGGCGGATTACCAGGATCAGAAAATCACCATGCAGAAATCTGAGGTCTCGGAAATACTCCTGCTGGACTATGACGAGGCGATGAAGTGCATTAAGTACGAGGAAACGAAGCGGGAGCTTACGGAGGCCTAAGAATACTTGCGCCGGCTCGAAAGTGTCTTAGCACACTGGGGGTTGGAGGATCCACACATTGCCCACCGATACCATGTGGACTCCGGTCGCCTGATTTATAGAGTTACTTCGAAAACGGGAGATTTCCTGCTGAAGGGCTTACCGAGCAACACGCCGGAGAACACGATCCAGGGCAATGTTCAGGCGCATCTGTTTTTGGGAAATGAACATGGGATGGCGCCTGTGCTATATCCGACGAAGAGCGGAGATCACTATGTGAATGACCAGGGACGCTGGTTTTATCTGATGGAGTTTATTGATGGAAGGCAGATGGAGGAGACGCCGGAGGACGAGTATAAGCTGGCGCAGGCTGTGCGGAAAATGCACGCGCTGCAAGGCTATCCCTTGAAGTCTCCTATGACACAGAGTAAGGAAAGGTATTACACCTGGTTTCGGGATCGGGCGTTTGTAAATGAATTTGACGCGATCCTGGATGCGCTGCCGGATTTCGAGAAACTGGACCAGTGTTTCGTTCATACGGACATCGGACCGCATAACGCGATGCTTCGGACGAACGGAGAGGTGGTCTTCATTGACCTGGATGACACCGGGATCGGAAGCCGGTATCTGGATCTCGGCTGGCCGTTCATCATGCAGTTCGTCGATTATAACCATGAGACGGAGGAGATGCATTATCGCTTCGATCTGGCGCAGAGTTTCCTGCGCGGGTATTACGGCGAGAAGGGCATGAGCCGAGAAGAATACGATCTGCTGTTTGCGGGAGCCATCCAGATGCACATTTCTTACATGCAGACGTACGGACCCTATGCGGTAGACTCGCTTTGGGCAATATTGCGTTTCGGTATGGAACAAAAGGAAAGAATATTCAATGAAATGTTATGAATACGGGGATAGAAACGCCCCAATCGTTCTGCTACAGCCGGTCGACGACCACGATCTGAATATGCTTCAAAATGAGATCACATTCATACAGGAGCGTACTTCGAAGGATTTCCGGCTGATCGCTTGCAAAGTCAGTGATTGGAATAAAGATCTTTCGCCGTGGAAGGCCCCGGCAGTGTTTGGTTCGGAGGATTTCGGCGACGGCGCGAGTGATACGCTCCGTGAGATCCTGGAGCTTTGCGAGGACCGAACGAAAACCTATTACATCGGCGGTTACTCGCTTGCGGGACTTTTCGCCCTGTGGGCGGCGTATCAGACGGACCGGTTTCAGGGCGTTGCTGCGGCCTCACCTTCCATGTGGTTTCCCGGATTTACCGAGTACATGAAAGAACACGAGGTCGGGACCATGCATATCTATCTCAGCATCGGCGATAAAGAAGAAAAAACGCGAAATGCCGTCATGGCGACGGTGGGTGAGAGGATCCGCACGGCGCGTGATCTGCTCACAGAGCGAGGAGTGGATTGCGTTCTGGAATGGAACGTGGGCAATCACTTCAGGGATGCGGATCTGAGGACTGCGAAGGCCTTCGCCTGGATCATGGAACGTGTAGAGGCATAGTGCATTGACCGAAATAGACCGGAAAGGATCGGTATGAACATAGAAGTTATCAGAGCAACAGAAACCTGGCAGCAGACGGGCGCATATTACGTCCGCATCCAGGGGATGGCCAGACAGCATGGCATTACGCTGAGGCGGGAGTTTGACGAGCATGACACTCCGGATACGAAGTACATTGTGCTCACGGATGATGGTTTTCCGGTCGCGACCTGCCGATGGTACGAGATCGACGCGGCTTCGGCGATGATCGGGCGCGTCGTCGTTTTGCCGGAATATCGCGGCCAGGGGCTGGGTGAGCGCGTCATGAACGAAGCCGAACACTGGCTCGTGGATCTTGGATATAAGCGGGCAGTCGTAGAAAGCCGCGACGTAGCCGTCGGATTTTATCAGCATCTCGGTTACGCGGTGACGAATTCAGAAGTCATCCACGGAGATACATTTGACTGCATACGCATGGAGAAAACATTGAAAGAGTAAAGTGGGAAAGGAGCATGAAACTATGGAACCTACGATGGAAGAGAAACTGAATGCGATCATCGAGTTATGTGAGGAGGGTGATCCGGAAATGTGCGCATTTCTCGGGAAGGAATTCTATTACGGTTGGAATGTGCCGCAGGATCTGGACCGTGCTTTGCGCTATTTGACGGTAGCATCGGAGAGCGGAGACGCCATTTCCCAGTTCACTTTAGGCTTCATGTACTGGTCCGGAAGAGGTACGGAGCCGGATCTGGATCAGGCATATAAATGGTTTCTTCAGGCGGCGGAGCAGGACGTTCCGGAGGCTATGTATAACGTGGCGAAGATCCTCCTGACGAAGGATTTCGAAAAGAATAAAGACGAGGCCGTGAGATGGCTGAAACGTTCGGCAAATGCGGGGTATGACACAGCGTATGACATGCTCTCGGATCTGGAAGACGATTAAGTATCGTGAAATCACATTAGAGAATATAAGGAGCAGATAAACATTGATCGAACAAATATTGGATCCCAAGGAAAAGAGTGCCATAGCCAGAACCGTTCTTGAGGCGTTGAATGAGTGGTTTGAAGTTGAAGAGAGCAGGGAAGGATATATCCGAGACTGTACAGACTGGACATTTCTCGTTGCTAGGGAAGACGGTAAGCCTGTCGGCTTTCTGTGTCTGAAGAGAACGGGAAATGCTACGGTGGAACTGGCTCTTATGGGAGTGTTGAAGGAGCATCATCGGAGTGGCATTGGCCATCAGCTCGTTGAAAAAGCGAAGGAAGTAGCCAGAGCCGAAGGCTATGAATTCATGCAGGTCAAGACAGTGAAGAAAGGGATCTATGAGGATTATGACAAGACTAATCTTTTCTACATTGCCTGCGGATTTAAAGAGTTGGAGGTGTTCCCGCTCTACTGGGATGAAGCAAATCCATGCCAGGTCTATGTGATGTCA
This sequence comes from Lachnospiraceae bacterium, assembly GCA_017543445.1. Taxonomy (GTDB): domain Bacteria; phylum Bacillota; class Clostridia; order Lachnospirales; family Lachnospiraceae; genus UBA1201. The sequence goes on from JAFYGB010000014.1 coordinate 10,769, forward strand.
TTAAAGTGAGCGATTGGAGAGAAGACGATGAAAGCTTTGATCATTAATTGCAGCCCGGTGCGGACGGGAGCTACGGCAGAGATCGTTAACATAATAAATCGGGAGATATCCTCCCGATATGATACGAAATGTATCTGCATAGCGGACTATTCGTTTGATTTTTGCTTGGGTTGCAGGACGTGCCATAATACAGCGAAGTGTGTGATGGATGATGATATCAGAAAGATCATGGAAGCCTTTGATGAAGCCGACGTCATTGTGTCGGTTTCACCGTCCTATTGGGCAGATATCCCCGGGCAATACAAGGCGTTCATTGACCGATGCACGCCGTGGTGTGATACCCACGAACCCCATGCCTCCATCCGAGAGGGTAAGAAGGGATATTCGGTTGCGTTAAGAACGGGTCCCGGGATGCATGAATGCGACAGGATCATCCGGAGTATCGAACATTTCTATGGGCATCTGCATATCGAATGCGCAGGGCACCTGGGCCTAACATCCATCGAGTATAAAGAGGATGTGGCACCGAGGGAGCGTGAGATAGTCGATTTTTGTAAGGAGATTTAATGGAGACGAATATTCGAAAGGCAGATCGTAAGGATCTGGCGCGTATAGCGGAGATACTGGTCTTTAACTATCGGATGTATTTTTACCCGATATTTAAAGCGGATGAATATTACTTTGATGAACTGCAAGTGCCGTCGCTCATGGAGAAGTTTGAGACGGAACTGGACAGCTTGTATGTGTATGACGACGGCGTGGTCAAGGGTTTCATCAAGATCGAAGGAACTTACATAGCACGGCTGTTCGTGGAGCCCGTCCTTCAAAATAGTTCGATCGGTTCCTGTTTACTGGAATATGCCATGAAGGAGCATCATGCGGACCATCTCTGGGCACTGGAGAAGAATGTAAAGGCGATCCGTTTTTACGAAAGGCATGGATTTGCCGCGACCGGAGAGAAAAAACTGGAAGAAGGAACGAGTGAGTATTTGATAATGATGAGAAGATAGGGAAAATGAATGACAAAGAAGTTGAGCGTGATTGCTGTGACTACGTGATCCGAAGTCTTAAAGAATTATGTGATATACTTTGATTAGAGAGGTATATATGATAGAATTAACAGGGGCGTTAAAAGAACGCCTGGATCAGGCGATGCGGTTGAGTAGTGCGGGTGTGACGGAGGAGCAGGTCCTGCACTTTCGGGAAGTCTACAAGAAGGCGCAGATCCCTCTGCTGTCAACGGCGGAAGCGTTTTACGTAAAGTACGGCGGCGTATTCAAAAAGGGGTACATCGCATTGGCCGACCCGAGATATAACAAAGAGATCTGCTTTAGTTTTGCTGCGGACTATACAAATCCAAAGTTAAGTGATCCGGAGAGAGCGGCGTTTAGCTGGCTGGACGATGCCATGATGGATATCGACGATGTCCGGGAGTTCGCGAAGCAGGAAGTATGCCCAGTCGGTGAGATCGGATATTATTATCCGGCGGAAGTGTTCGTCGGGGAAAATGGCTTGCTGTACTGTGTGTATAGTTACCAGGACGAGATCGAAGTGTTCTCTGAACCTTCAGAGATCCTGGAGTCGTACCTTAAGTACCACGAGGTGGTTGGTTATGAGGAGAAGTGTTGAGGAGGAAGACCATGAAACTGGTGGAACCGACGATCGAGTATGATCGACAGATCCAAGCACTTAAAAAAGAATTTCTCGACTCCGGGGACTCTACGGATGGGACGACCTGGCTGACGAAATTTGAAACGTCGCAGGAATGGATCGACTATGTCAATGCGCATAAGGATCCATTGACCGTTCCCGACGGACACGCGCCGGCCTCCCAGTTTATCTTCGTTCGTGAAGAAGATCAGAAGATCGTCGGGATGATCGATATCCGGCATGTTCTGACGGAGTACCTGGGGAAGTACGGCGGACATATCGGCTATTCGGTCGCACCGAGTGAGAGGCGCAAAGGTTACGCCACGCAAATGCTGGCGGCGGCCCTCCCGATCATGAAAAAACTCGGGATCGAGAGAGCGCTGATCACCTGCATAAAGGGAAATGAAGGAAGCAGAAAAACGATCCTAAAGAACGGAGGAGTCTATGAATCCACCATTTATGAACCGGACGCGAAGGTAGAACTGGAGAGATATTGGATCGAGCTGTAAGACTAGCCAAAGGATAAGGGATGTTGTATGCGTAAGCAATTTATCGACAATTTAAGATGGATGACGGTGTTCCTTCTGATCCCGTATCATGCGGCACAGGCGTTTAATACGTGGGGAGAACTGAATTTCATTTGCTTTGCGCCGAATAAGGTGCTTAGCAGTTTCATCGTATTCTTCAGCCCGTTTTATGCCGCTGTTGTTTCTTCTGGCCGGCATGAGCAGCCGATATGCGCTGAAGAAGCGAACGTATGGTCAGTATATTGTTGAGAGGATCAAGCGGCTCATGGTGCCCTTCATTTTCGGAACCTTGTTTTTCTGCCCGATCATGGCCTATATCGGTGATAAGACGAATTTAGGATACGAGGGTAGCCTGTGGGAGCATTATAAGGTGTTCTTTACGAAGTGGACGGATCTGTCGGGTTTTGACGGCGGCTTCGGCGTCGGCCAGTTCTGGTTCCTGTATTTCCTGTTCGTGATCTCGCTGGTTTCGATCGGGATCTTCGCACTGGTGAAGAAGGTGATAAAGAAGCAGACAGGAGTGGAGAAGATGCCGTTCTGGGGACTCGCTCTCATGGTGATCCCATTTCCGTTCCTGTATGACCTGCTGTCGGTTGGCGGAAAGAGCTTCGCCGAGTATCTTTACGTTTTCCTGATCGGTTATTACGTTATTAGCCATGATCAGGTCATCGAAAAAGCAGAGAAATATCGGTGCGTTTCGCTGGCCATCGGCCTGGTGGCGTCCGTTGCTGATGTATATATGTTTCTCTGGTCGGGCCGGGATTTCGGCACGGTCAATGTGATCGCCAAAGCATTTGCCGAGTGGTTCATGATATTGGGGCTGATCGGCTTTGGAAAGAACAAACTCGATTTCGCGAATAAGACGATGGCGTACATGTCCAAACGATCGTTCCCGTATTTCAGCATCCACTTTTTGTGGGTCGTTTTATTCCAATATTGGCTCTCCGGTACCTTCGGGGGCAATATCGTTTTGTTATATACGGTGCCGGTCGTTTGTGCGTATATCGTTACATTGGCCTGTGCAGAGATATGTTTGCGGATACCGTTCCTGTGCTTCTTGATGGGAACGAAGAAATCTTCCAAAAAATAAGCTTAGAAAAGGAGGGCGGCTTATGAATGAAGAGTATATGAGAAGTGGGGCGTCAAATGAAGCCATCACGAAACTGCAGGAGAAACGTAACAAGACCGGAAAGGGCATCATTTTTATCGCGATCGGAGCTCTCTTCCTGGTTATCCCGCCGATCGGTTTGGCGATCATATTATACGGGACCCACAGGATCCAGAAGCTTCGGCAGGAGATGAAGGAACTGTATAAGGAGGCCTTCGTCCGTGAGCCGCTGATGAATAACTTTGAGAATGTGACCTATGAACCGCAGTGGGGCTTCCCGGCGGAAACCGTGGAGAGTTTTCAACTGTGCCAAATGGGCAATCAGTTCTATTCGGAGGATTATATCCGCGCCTCGTATGCCGGCGTGGATTTTGAGATCGCCGAGGTAAGAGTGTACGATGTGTATAGCACCGATGACCGTGATGAGCGTTCGACGACTTATTTTGAAGGGCGAATGATGGTTTTCCACCTTCCGGATAAGGCCGTTTATCCCATGTCGATCTTCAGCCGTAAGTATAAACACAGGGCGATCAGCCGACGGGAAGCGAAACAAACCAAAGTCGAATTCGAGTCATCACGGTTCAACAAAGCGTTTGATGTGTACGCGCAGTCGGAACATGACGCGTTCTACCTTCTCACGCCGCAGTTCATGGAGCGGTTGGAGATCCTGGCCGATAAATACGCTGATGGCATAGCCTTGCATATGATCGGAAGCAGTGTGGCACTCGCGATCAGCGAGACCGGGAAAAATGCATTTGACGCCGAAATCGAAGTCGGAAAACTGGATTTCGATAAGGAAATGGCGAAGGTGCAGGGCGAGATCGACGATATTAAGACGCTCATCACCATGATTTTGAACCTGTAAAAGGGAAGTAGTGAATGATAATTTAGACTGACGAAATGTCAGGAAATAGAGGATAGTTATGTCGAAACAAAACATCTATGACGATGGAACATTTTTCGAGAAATTCAAAAGCGACCGAAGCGATGAACTGAATTTCAATGATACAGTAGAGACACCGATCATCACGGCCATGCTACCGGACCTTGCTGGAAAGGATGTTCTGGACATTGGGTGCGGAATGGGGCAGCATGCGCTGCAGTACTCGAAGATGGGCGCAGAGTCCGTGCTGGGCATCGATATCTCCGAGAAAATGCTGGCATTCGCCCAAGAGAATAACGCGGCGCCTAACATCACATACCGCAGGTTGGCGTTCGAGGATCTGGACCAGCTTACCGAGAAGTTCGACGTGATCACCAGTTCGCTGGCGTTTGATTACGTGAAGGATTTCGGAGAGTTGATGAAGGGAATCTACGCATTGCTGAAGGACTCGGGATACTGCGTATTCTCGATGTCACATCCGATGGCTACGGCTTGGGACGGAGTTTATGACCGGTACACGAGGACGGAGCAGGGGGAGCGGTTGTATGCGAACTTGCGGAACTACAGCATCGAGGGCGTGCGGCATGTCCGCTGGGTGGTCGATGATTATGAAGTATATCATCGGACATTGTCCACACTCATCAATGCGATCGTGGCGGCGGGCTTCGTCATCGAGGAATGCGAGGAGTCGATGCTGCCGGAGGAGTTCATCCGCGCGCATAGCGACAAATTCGGCGGACTCATCCACAAGCCCGAATTCATCTTCTTCCGGTGCCGGAAGTTATCATAGGAGAAATGAAATTGTTTTTGGAATATAGAGAACTTCAAACAGAGCGGTTATTGCTTCGTAAAATCACTCCACAGGATGTAGAGGATCTTTATGAGATCTACTCGGACCCGGAGGTCATGAGGTACTTTGACGACCGATATGCGTTTGAGACGATGGCCGAAGCGGAAGAGATGGTCGCAGGGTATGTTAAGGGCTTGCACGAGGGGACCGAATATCGATGGGGAATCGTTCTGAAAGAAACAGGGAAACTGGTCGGGACTTGCGGCTTCCACGCCCTATCCGAGTATCATAAACGCGTAGAGGTGGGGTACGACCTGAACCGGGATTACTGGGGGCGTAAGATCATGACAGAGGCGCTCACCCAGATCATTGACCTCGCGTTCACGGAATGTGGCGTGAACCGGATCGAAGCGTTCGTCGAACCGCCGAACGCAGCATCACGGGCCTTGCTGGAAAAACTCGGCTTTTCATTGGAAGGGACCCTTCGGGAACACGAAATGTGCCGGGGAGAACTGATCGATATCCAGATTCTGGGCCTGCTGAAGAAAGAGTGGAAAAAAGGTTCGTTTTAGGAGGAATGCATACATGACGAAGAAAAAAGGCAATAACTGGACGGCATACTATGATTCCGATACGCACCGGTACTTTGCGGAGATCATATACACGAGCCGCGAAGGGCGGGAGCAGTACAATTATGAGATCACCCGGGAGATCTTCGACAAACTGGGTACGTTTAACGAGGATTATGAGAATGAACTTCTGATCCGCACGGCGAAGATGACCTATTCCTTCGAGAATACCATGTACGGAACGCTCGGGCCTGAGCGGACCGTCTGGGACGAAGAGGCCAATGAAGCAATGCACGCGTGTGTGAAGAAGACCGAGAAGAAAAAAGGAGGAAAGTAGAATGGAGTTTAAACAAGGCATGGGCTGGAAGGCCTGCTATGACGAAGAGAGAGAACTCTACACGGCCCAGCGCAGCGGGGCCGGCTACTATCAGCTGTACGAGATCACAAAAGAGATCTACGAAGCATTGGCCGATGGAATGAGTGATCTGGACTCCCTACATTTGATCGATAAAGGCCGCGAACTCTACATGGACGTGGACGACCGATGCGGCCCGCCATACACCGTGATCCTCGACCACGACTACGCAAAACTCTGCCCCTGGGCCAACGTCGTAGCCAGCGAACACGTCTGGCCCGATGAACTCACCGACGCCGCCGTAGAAATCTTCGAATCCCAGAAAAACAACCGCGAACAACGTCGCAAAAAACGCGAAGAAAGAGAGAAGAAAGCGGACTAACACATTTCTGTCAATTTGAATGTAAGGAATCTTTAAGAAAAGGTTCATTGACATTAGGTGGGGGTTGTGACATAATCAGTTTAAAGGCGAAACCGAGCGGGGATGGCACCCATAACAAAAAACGGCAATGGTTTCGGGGCGAGCCGCACATCGGCGGCGACGTCCATGGCATTTGTTACGAGAGGGGAGGACACCCATGGAAAAAAACATTATTGTAACAGACGAAATGGGCAGACAGATCGGAACGACCTACGAGAAAAGAGCGTGGGGTCTGGTTAAAAAAGGTCGGGCGTGTTATACGGACGATTCGACGATTATGATGTTTGCCGAGGAAGACACGTCCGGCTATGTATTTCATTACATGGAGGACTACAATATGAATTATATTTATTTTGACGCGAAGAAGTGGGCTTTAGACACCGCTTCCAAATCTGTTGGTGAGAGATCCTATATTCAGGATTTTGATGGTAAGATGACCGAGATCTTCCAGGTTGGCGCTTGGGATTCGGAAGTTTCCCGCATCGTTTCCGAGCCGATGGCTCTGGAGGGTGCGACCGACTACACCTTCGTTTTCTGGCTGAATGGCGGCGAGAACGAGGACAATGACGAGACCTGCCGCCTCGAAGTGATCTTCGATGGTGACATCAACAAGGTCAATGCTTACAAATTGAACCGTACATTTATCGCCCCGACTTTGAAGGTCGAGGGATGGGAACTGTACGCGATCACCTTCACTACGCCGGCGGGCGATACCGTAAGCACGGAGCTTCGCTTCACCGCAGGTAAGGCACCGATGGCAGTTATGAAGGCTGAGGAGCTGTCCACATACGACGGCTGGGAGAATGATCCCGACCTCTACGAGGAGTACCGTCCGTATCGTGCGAACATCGTTTTTTCTGACGGCTGGCCTTCGGGTAAGGAGTATTGGTATTCCACCGCATGCCTGAAGGAGCTCTATCCGGAGATCAAGCCTCCGAAGAGAAAGCCGAAGAGAGGCAACACGGAAGAGAAGAAGGAGAAGAACTTCGATTTCGGTAAGGAGATCGGTAAGTTCGCTAAGACCATCGGCGATTCCGCGACCGCATTTGCCGGAAAGGTAAAGACGAAGGCATCCGAGATCAAGAATTCCGCATATGCAGATCGCGCTTCGAAGAAGACGAAAGAGGCAGCGGAGAAACTGAAGGTTTATGGTTCCATCGTAGGTGAGCAGGTAGAAGGTTTTGTAACCGACATCACCAGCGCAGAGAACCAGGAGAAGATGAAGAATGTCATTGACCGCGTAGGCGAAGCTATGACAGAGGCGGTACGTAAGGGCGATGAGGCTGCCAGTGCAGTTCTGAGCCGCACCAAAGAGGCGCTGAATAAGTACCGTGAGTCGAAGAAGGCGGAGCAGGAGGCGAAGGCTGCTGCAGAGGCAGAGTTCGTTGCGGAAGAGATGGCAGAGACGGTTGACACGATCGAGGCTCTCGAGGTTTCCATCACCGCGGCTGAGGATGAGATCACTGCACTGCAGGATCGTTCCGAGGCTCTGGATGATGAAGTTGAGGCTTTGAACGAAGAGGTCGCCAAGGAGCCGGAGGCATCCGAGGAGAAACTCGATAAGGTGAAGGCTCTCGTTACGGAAAAGGGCGAGGTTCTGGAGAAACTCGACGCACTCCGCAACAAACTGGACGAACTTCGTGCTGAAAAGGCAGAAGCTGCGAAGAAGGCAGAAGCCCTCAGCGAGGACGAAGAGGACAAATAATCATCAACACACAATTACCACGGGCCTTAGGCCAGTGAAAATCTCGTAAAAACAAGAGCCGGTCATCCGTGGATGACCGGCTTCTTGTTTTCTTTAACGTACTGAACCCCTCAATACATTTTGCGAACCTGAGGTAAACTTATAAATTTATGTTATAGACCGGGGATGGTTTCCCTGGCGCATAACTCATAGATATTTGTGATGTCGTCCTTATTCAGATGAACAAAACCACCAGTCTCACCGTCACCGATGCCGAAGGTCTCTACCAGCTTCGGGATGTCCTCTGCCTTCGCTCCGAGCTCGGCAAATGTAAGCGGCATGCCGATCGAGCGCAGCCAGCGGCGGAACGCGTTGATTCCCGCCATAGCGGTGTTGCGCGGGTTTGCGTAGTCCATGTCGAGGTGGAATACGCGGGTCGCGAACTGACAGAAGCGATTGATGTCATGGTCCATGACGTACTCCATCCAGTTCGGCATTACGACAGCGAGACCTGCGCCGTGCGCTACGTCGTACAGAGCGGAGAGCTCATGCTCGATGCCGTGGGAGTTCCAGTCCTGGTCGCGGCCTACGCCGACAATGTTGTTGTGAGCGACCATGCCTGCCCACATGATGTTCGCGCGGGCGTCATAGTTGTTCGGATCTGCGATGACACGAGGCGTTTCCTTGATCATGGTCTGGAGAACTGCTTCGCACAGACGATCCGTGATCTCAACTTCCTTCGTGTTGGTGAAGTAACGCTCGCACACGTGCGCGCAGATGTCGGTCGCGCCGGCTGCGGTCTGGTATGCGGGCAATGTCTGCGTCAGTTCGGGATTGAGGATCGAGAACTTCGGGCGAATGTGCTCGCTGCCGGCACCGCGCTTCAGCATGCCATCTTCACGTGTGATCACGCTGTCGCCGGAACCTTCGCTGCCTGCAGCTGCGATCGTCAAAATGGTTCCGACCGGGAGGGCGGCCTTAGGGGCGGCCTTGCCACAGTAAAAATCCCAGAAATCTCCGTCATAGCAAACGCCCATAGCGATGGCCTTTGCCGAGTCGATTGCGGAACCACCGCCGATCGCGAGAATAAAGTCGACACCTTCCTTACGGCATACTTCGATGCCTTCATATACAAGTCCGCTGCGGGGATTCGGTTTCACGCCGCCTAGCTTCACATAGGGGATCTGATCCGCATCGAGTGACTGACAGACACGATCCAGGAGACCGCTGCGTACTACGGAGCCGCCGCCATAGTGCAGAAGCACTTTGGAGCCGCCGAACCGTTTGATATATTTGCCGGCATTGACCTCCTGGCCCTTGCCGAATGCAAAATAAGTGGGGCTGTAAAAAGTAAAGTTGTTCATCAAATACTCCTTTCAAACTGTTGGGGGTTTTGGTGTTGTTTATGCTTTGAATGATCGGATCGCTGCTTCGCGTGCCGCGATGACACGATCGGTAAATGCGTCGAAGTCCGGGTCATCCTGCTGATATTCCGGGTGTGCCAGAATGTAGCGGATGCTGTTGGCGATGCCTTCGTCCGCGCGAACGGTCGCGCAGAAGCCGGGAACCAGACGCTTCAGTTTAGTATTTACGAACACAACGGAGTTCGCTTTGTCGCCGATGAGGCTTCCTGTGAAGTCGTACTCGTCGTCCTTACATGCGGCCAGGAATTCCGAAGACACATGGATCGCGCTAAGTTCTACGCCCAAAGCCTTCGCGATGGACTCGTAGACTTGGTTCCAGGTCACCGTTTCGTCACTCGTGATCTGCACTGCCTCGCCGATGGCGTGGATATTGCCCATGAGGCCCATAAAGCATTTTGCGAAATCACTGTTATGAGTCAATGTCCAGAGTGACGTTCCGTCGCCGTGAATCATGACGGTCTTGCCTTCCATGATGCGCTTGATGACCGACCAGCTGCCTTTATTTCCATGCACGCCCATGGGCACATTGCGCTCGTCATAAGTGTGGCTGGGGCGGATGATCGTGATCGGGAAGCCTTCGGTGCGGTATTTCTCCATGAAGAACTCTTCGCAGAGGATCTTATTCCGCGAATACTCCCAGTAAGGGTTCGCCAGCGGCGTCCCCTCGGTGATCCGATAGTCGCCAACGGGCTTCTGGTAAGCCGAAGCGGAGGAGATATACATGAACTGCTTCGTGCGGTCCTTAAACAACCGGTAGTCGCGTTTCGCCTGCTCGAGAGAGAAGATGATAAAATCACACACAACGTCAAAGGTAAGGCCTTCGAGCGCTTTTTGCGCGGCAGCCTCGTCGTTGATGTCACAAACGATCTGCTTATAGCCTGCCAGGCTTTCATCCGCGATGTTGCGGTTGCCACGGTTCAACAGGTACAGTTCGCAATCGGCGAATGCATTGACCCCGATGGCGTCCTTGCAGGAAGCGGCTTTCAAAATGCTGCGGGTGATCGCGGTACTGATCGTGCCGGTCCCGCCGATAAATAAGATCTTCATAGGTTACCCCCCTTTGGAAAATACAATGGGCGACGTCTTGAAATAATTATACCGCGAATCTATTTTCAGTTCTATCGGTGATCCGACGGAAAAATGGTAAAAACCTCTTGCAATTTGTTTTCGGACTATGCTATACTCGAAGTGGTTGTGTTATCGAAAAAGCAGAAAAACGGCTTTACTTACCTTACAGAAGGAGGGAGTAGAACATGAATAAATTGTATGAATATCTCGACACCGTGCATAGCCCGTATGAGGCATTTGTCATGGAGACGAACAGCAGTTTCTTTCCGGTGCGGAAGCATTGGCATTACTTTATTGAGTTGCTATATGTGAAGCGGGGGCAGATCGAGGCGATCTGTGATGGAAAATGGTACACCCTGCACGAGGGTGAACTCTTGCTGTGCCATTCGCAGGCGATCCATGAGTTCCTGCCGTCCCGTGACACCGCGACTGGGGAGGTGATCCCAGGCCAGTATCTCGTGATTCAGTGTGACTTAAATGCGCTGAATATCGGAAGCAGTTACGTGCCGAAATTCCGTTATATCTTCCAGAGTGCGCGGCAAATGCCTGAATGCAAGGTGGTATTTTCCGCGGAGGACCTAAAGGACGTGAACGCGGAATGGTTGTTCCATGCCTGCATCCGCGAGCGTCATTTCGGTGATTACGGATACACGGCACTTCTGAACGGATACATCAGCGACCTGCTCATTCAGCTGATCCGCGTATGGCGCAAAGACGGCGTTGATCCCCAGAACCTGCAGTACGTGAAGGCGGAGGATAAGGAACTTTCCATGATCGCGGAGTACATTGACGCGCATTCCAACCAGGCCATTCGCGTGCAGGATCTGGCAGAGATGTGCAACATGAGCTACTCGTATTTCGCGAAAAATTTCCGCGATTATTATGGCATGAGCTGTAAGGAATACATTGAATATGTCCGCATGAATAAGGCGGAGGAACTGGTGCTTTTCACCGATTACGACCTGAACTACATCTGCCAGGAAATCGGCTATTTTGATTGCAGTCACTTTATTAAAGAATACAAGAAACATAAGGGCGTGACGCCGAAGCAGCACCGTATGCGGATGCGGAAGCAGAAGGGGGAGGAAGTTCTGAACTACTTTGACGAAAACGACCTTATCCAGAAAGAATAAAAGCCGGGGGTGCCCACACGGGCACCCCCGGTTTTTATTCTTCATTTCTCTGGTTTCCGGCTCTACCCGTTTTCGAATATGCGCTCGCCGGCGGACAGTTCGCTGCACGGTGAAAAACACTTGACAAAATCGACATGGGTGTCTATAATAAAAATCGACACGAGTGTCGAAAAAGGAGGCTTGTTATGTCGGCGAAGGGTGAGAGAACGAGGGAGTATATTTTGGAGGCTTCGTATGGTTTGTTTGCGGGGAAGGGTTTCAAGCAGGTGACCATGAAGGATGTGTGCGAGGTTACAAATATGAGCAGGGGCGGGTTGTACAGTCATTTTTCGAGTCCGCGTCTGCTCTTTGAGGCATTGCTCGAGAAGATCACGCAGAAGGATGCGATGGATTTTCAGGGGGAGATGGACAGGGGCATGTCGGCCACGGACATCCTGGAGGGGGCGCTGGCTCTGATGGAAGATGAGATGAAGCATCCGGAGGACTCGCTGAGCATCGCCATGTATGAGTATGCGGAGACGGTGGACTCGAATGTTATGGAGCGTTTTAACCAGATCGGCGAGGAGAAGTGGACGAAACTGATCCGGTATGGAATGGAGCGTGGGGAGTTTCGAGAGGTCAATGTCGAGGGAATCGTGAATGTGATCCTTTACTCATACCAGGGCGTTCGAATGTGGAGCCGGATCATTCCCATGAAGCCGGAGACCTTCCGGTCGATCATAGACCACATCAAGCACCAGTTGATAGGAGAACAGAAATGATTATATTGAGAAGACCAACAAAAGGAAACGAAGCGGAGGCGATGGCCTTTAAGCAAGAATTTATACAAAATGGCGAGACCACGATCAACGGCAGTGAGTTGCTGGACCACATTGACTCGTATGATGAATGGCTGAAATCGGTAACGGACAATGCATCCGCCGAAACGGTGAACCCGGCGTGGGTGGTTACCGACACGTATTTCGCGTTTGATGCGGATGACAGGATCGTAGGCATCATTGACCTACGTCACACGCTGAATGATTTCCTCAAGGATTTCGGCAATTGCGGCTACAGTGTGCGGCCTTCACAGAGGCGCAAGGGGTATGCCACGCAAATGCTGAAGATGATCCTGGGGCGGGCGGCGGAAGTCGGAATGGACCGGCTGCAGCTCTCTGTGGAGAGATCCAACGCGGCGTCCGTGAAGACCATCACGAAGAACGGCGGCAAGTATGAGAGAAGCTTCACGTTTGAAGGCGAAGAAGCAGACGTGTATTTCATTGACCTGAAAAAGCAAAAGAAGAGCGGCGCGGTACTGTATGTCCACGGCAGAGGCGGCAGCGCGAAGGGAGCGGAGCACTACAAGCCACTGTTTCCGGATATGGACGTTATCGGTCTGGATTATCAGACCGACACGCCCTGGGAAACCAATCAGGAGATCGAGGCGGCCGTGACCGAATTAAAAGGGCAATACGACCACGTCATCCTTATTGCAAGCAGCATCGGAGCGTACTACTCCATGCATGCCGACATCGGCAAAAGCATTGACCACGCATACTTTATCTCACCGATCGTGGACATGGAAAAATTGATTGCTGATATGATGTCCTGGGCCAATGTAACCGAGGAAGATCTGAAGAGAGAAAAGACCATCCAAACCGAATTCGGTGAGGAACTGTCCTGGGAATACCTCACCTACGTACGCGAACATCCCATCCACTGGACCACACCGACCGACATCCTCTACGGCTCCACCGACAACCTCCAGACCTACGAAACCATGCAGGCATTCGCAACCAAGACCGGTTCAACCCTGACCGTAATGCAAGACGGCGAACACTGGTTTCACACCGAAGAACAAATGCAGTTCCTAGACGCATGGATCACAAAATGACCGTTTTTCACCGCGCAGTGAACTGTCCGCCGGCAATCGTGGAATGTGGACTGCGTCGGAAACTGAATAAACAAATCCCCGGGGGTGTCACAAGGACACCTCCGGGGCATTTTTATTTGTTTTCTGCTTTCATGTTTTTCACAGCGGTCGCGAGCATCAGTTTGATACGGTTGAGCTGGTTAACTTCGCTGGCGCCGGGGTCGTAGTCGACAGCGACGATGTTCGCCTCAGGATGCGCGGCGCGCAATCCTTTGATGACACCTTTGCCGACGATGTGGTTCGGCAGGCAGCCGAAGGGCTGGGCGCAGACGATGTTCGGAACGCCGCTCTCGATGAGTTCCATCATCTCGCCGGTCAGGAACCAGCCCTCACCGGTCTGGTTACCAAGGGAAACGAACGGCTTCGCCATGTGAGCCAGGTGGGAGATGTGGGACGGCGGCGCGAAGTGCTTGCTGGCAGCGAGTTCTTCCTTCGCCGTCTTACGAAGCTGCTCGAGTGCCCAGATACCGAGGTTGGACTTGCGGGCGCTGCTCTTCTTCATGCCGAGTTTGAGCGCTTTGAAATTCGTGTTGTAGAAGCTGTACAGGAAGAAATCCAGCAGGTCCGGCATAACGGCCTCGGCGCCTTCCTGTTCCAGAAGTTTCACGAGGTAGTTATTCGCCGAGGGCAGGAACTTCACCAGGATCTCGCCGACGATACCGACTCTGGGTTTCTTCAGATCCTCGTGGACGGGGAGGGCGTCGAACTCGCGGATAATGCCACGCAGGTTCTTCTTAAACTCCGAGAACGAGGTGTGTTTCTTCTCGAGGGATGCGATACAACGTGCGCGCCACTTCTCGTGAAGGGCATCCGCACTGCCCGGCGTTACTTCGTACGGGCGCGTATGATAGAGCACGCGCATGAAAACGTCGCCATAGACGATCGCCATGATCGCCTTGATGATGCGCTTCGGCGTGAGCTTGAAGCCGGGGTTCTTCTCTAAGCCCTGTACGCTCAGGGAAATGACCGGAATGTGGCCCATGCCTGCGTTCATCAGCGCACGACGGATAAATCCGATGTAGTTGGAAGCACGGCAGCCGCCGCCGGTCTGGGTAATGAGGACCGCGACCTTATTGAGGTCGTAGCGGCCCGACAGGAGTGCCTGCATGATCTGTCCTACGACGATCAGGGAAGGGTAGCAGGCGTCGTTGTTTACGTATTTCAGGCCGACATCGACCGAATCTTTACTTTCCTTCATGATCTCGACGTTCAGACCCGTTGACTTCAGCGCCGCGGACAAAATGTCGAAATGGATCGGCGTCATCTGCGGGCAGAGGATGGTGTAATCCTTCACCATCTCCTTCGTGAATACCACGCGGTTGAACGCGGAACTTTGGATGACACGCTTGTTGCAGTTTTCACCGCTTTCGTTCATGCGGTCGCGGATACGAAGCGCCGCGATCAGGGAACGGATGCGGATACGTGCCGCGCCGAGGTTATTGACCTCGTCGATCTTCAGCACGGTATAGATCTTACCGGAACGTGTGAGGATGTCGTCCACCGCGTCCGTGGTAACGGCGTCGAGGCCGCAGCCGAAGGAGTTGAGCTGGATGAGATCCAGGAATTCCGTAGTCTTAACGTAGTTTGCAGCCGCATAGAGGCGGGAGTGGTACATCCACTGGTCCATAACGATCAGCGGACGGTCGACCTTCGCCAGGTGGGAGACCGAGTCCTCTGTGAGAACGGCAATGCCGTAGGAGGTGATCAGCTCCGGGATACCATGGTTGATCTCCGGGTCAATGTGGTACGGACGTCCGGCCAGCACGATGCCGCGGCCGCCGCTCTGCTTCAGATATTCAATGACTTCCTCGCCCTTCTGCTGCATGTCTACACGGGTCTGCAACAACTCGGTCCATGCGGCGTGTGCTGCCTTGCGGACTTCCGAAGCAGGGATCTTATACTCTTTGTCGAATACTTCCACGAGACGCTTCGTCAGCACTTCCTCATCGGTAAATGCCATGAAGGGATTGATGAAACGAATGTGGTTCTGCGGGATCGTCTCCACGTTGTTTTTGATATTTTCCGCGTAGGAAGTTACGATCGGGCAGTTGTAGTGGTTGTTGGCGTCCTTCTGCTCATTACGCTCGTAAGGAATGCAAGGGTAGAAGATGGTCTTCACACCGTTCTGGATGAGCCATTCCACGTGACCATGCGCCAGCTTCGCAGGGTAGCATTCCGACTCACTGGGGATAGATTCGATACCGAGCTCGTAGATCTTACGGGTCGACGCGGGCGAGAGGATGACGCGGAATTTCAGCGCCTTAAAGAAAGTCGCCCAGAACGGGTAATCCTCGTACTGGTTGAGCACGCGCGGGATACCGATCACGCCGCGGGTCGCTTCCGCCTCGGACAGCGGTTCGTAGCCGAAGATACGCTCGTTTTTGTAAGCGAAGAGGTTCGGAACGCCCGAGCCTTTCTTCTCCTGCCCCAGACCCTTCTCACAACGGTTTCCGCTGATGAAGCGGCGGCCGCCCGAGAAATGATTGATGGTCAGACGGCATGCGTTGGTACAGCCGCGGCAGCGCGTCATGGTCGTCTTATATTCGAGATTGATGATGTCGTCCAGTGAGAGCATGGTGGTCTTTGTGCCTTCCACGTAGCGTTCGCGGGCAATGAGTGCCGCGCCGAACGCGCCCATGATGCCGGCGATGTCCGGACGCACGGCCTTGCAGCCGGAGATGCGCTCGAAACTGCGGAGCACAGCGTCGTTGTAGAAGGTACCGCCCTGAACGACGATATTCTTACCGAGATCCTTCGGATCGGTAAGCTTGATAACTTTGTAGAGTGCATTTCGGATGACCGAATATGCCAGACCCGCAGAGATGTCCGCCACGTCGGCGCCTTCCTTCTGGGCCTGCTTAACGTTCGAGTTCATGAATACGGTACAACGGGTACCGAGGTCGGTCGGATGCTTCGCAAACAGAGCCGCCTTTGCGAAATTCTCCACCGTGTAATTCAACGATTTGGCGAATGTCTCGATGAAAGAACCGCAGCCAGAGGAGCATGCTTCATTCAAAAGCACGCTGTCGACCGTGTTGTTTTTGATCTTGATGCACTTCATGTCCTGACCGCCGATATCCAGGATACAATCGACTTCGGGCAGGAAGAATTTCGCTGCGTAGAAGTGAGCGACGGTCTCGACCTCACCTTCGTCGAGCATCAGTGCCGCCTTCAGAAGCGCCTCACCATAGCCGGTGGAGCAAGAGTAGGCGATGTGCACATCCTCGGGAATCAGTTCGCGGATCTCTGTGATCGCGCGGATCGTCGTCGCGAGCGGATTACCATTGTTGGAACTGTAGAAACTGTAGAGCAGGCTCCCCTCTTCGGAGACCAGCGCCACCTTCGTCGTGGTGGAACCGGCGTCGATACCGAGGAAGCAATTGCCCTTATAAGTCGACAGATAGTCGCGTTTTACACAATAATTCTCGAAGCGCGCACGGAAGCGGTCGTACTGCTCCTGGTCTCGGAACAGGGGCTCCATACGCTTAACTTCGAAGTCCATCTTGATGCCCTTCGAGAGGCGCTCAATCAGTTCTTCAGCGTCCAGGATCACC
The DNA here is from genome assembly GCA_017543445.1 of Lachnospiraceae bacterium. Classification (GTDB taxonomy): domain Bacteria; phylum Bacillota; class Clostridia; order Lachnospirales; family Lachnospiraceae; genus UBA1201. The sequence continues at coordinate 27,847 of JAFYGB010000014.1, forward strand.
GTCCCGTCGGGGAAGGCTCCGTTTTCGTCCTGCTCCGCATGGTTCATAGCCGCGCCGATCGCCGCAAAAAGGTGGGAGTGATCGGGGGCAATGATCGCGTCACCGGTCAGCTTCAATGTGCGGATAAAGGCGTTGCGCAGCTCCGGCAGGAAGTGGAGCGGACCGCCTAAGAAGGCGACATTGCCCCGGATGGGCTTACCGCAGGCCAGACCGGAAATGGTCTGGTTTACCACAGCCTGGAAGATGGAGGCAGCCAAGTCCTCGCGGGTGGCGCCCTCATTGATCAGGGGCTGAATATCGGTCTTCGCGAACACGCCGCAGCGCGCTGCGATGGGATAGATGTTGGAATAGTTAGCGGCATATGCGTTCAGGCCGGCCGCGTCGGTCTGCAGCAGGGACGCCATCTGGTCGATGAATGAACCGGTACCGCCGGCGCAGATGCCGTTCATACGCTGCTCGATGCCGTTCGTGAAGTAGATGATCTTCGCGTCCTCACCGCCGAGCTCGATCGCAACGTCGCAGTGCGGCGCGTAATCCTTCAGCGATGTGGAAACGGCTACGACTTCCTGTACAAAAGGAACTTCCAGGTGCTTAGAGAGGGTGAGACCGCCCGAACCGGTGATGACCGGCAGCACGCGGAACGGACCTAACTTCTCCAGACCGCGCTTCAAAAGCTCGGCCAGAGTTTCCTGTATATTTGCAAAATGTCGTTCGTAATCGGAGAAAAGGATGGTATGATCATCCATATCCAGAATGGCGATCTTAACGGTCGTGGATCCGATGTCGATACCGAGATAGTATGTCTTTTCCTGTGGTATTATAGCCATCACAGAAAACCTCCTTGGGAAATGCAGACGGGCGAAGAAATGCCCGCAGCTGCGCAAAAAGCGCTACCATACATTATACGTTGAAACCGCTCGGAACGCAAGCGGGAAATGGGAAACCGTAAGGAATAAGTAAAAATTTCACAGATTGACATATATAGGGCGTTTTGCTATAATTTAGGGTGCGCTAACGGGCCGCCTTGGGGCTTCGTTTATGCGGCATGACTCGCGATGAAAGGGGGACCGCATATGATTCAGATCGTAAAGACGAACGAGGGTAAGCTCAGCATTTTACCTCAGATCGAAAAAGATAGTTGGATCATGATGACCGATCCTACTACTGCCGAACTCGAGCAGATCTCAGAATTCTTTCATATGGACATCGATGACTTGAAGGCTCCTTTGGATGAAGAGGAACGTTCCCGTATCGAGGTGGAAGATTATTACACCATGATCTTAGTAGATATTCCCATGACCGAAGAACGTAACGGTAAGGATTGGTACGTGACGGTCCCGCTCGGTATCTACGTATTCCATGATTACATCTTAACGGTCTGCCTGTACCACACGCCTATCCTGGAAGCATTTCGCGATGGTCGCGTGAAGGAATATCACAGCTACATGAAGACGCGTTTCATCTACCAGATGCTGTTTCGAAATGCGTCCCTGTACCTGCAGTACCTGCGTAATATCGAGAAGAAGAGCACCGAGATCGAGCAGAAGATGCGCATCAACCAGAAGAATCAGGAACTGGTCGAGCTCATGGAGCTGCAGAAGTCCCTGGTCTACATCACGACTTCCCTTCGTTCGAACGAGGCCGTGCTCGAGAAACTGATGCGCAGCGACCGCATCAAACGGTATCCGGAGGACACCGAGCTTCTGGAAGATGTCATCATCGAGAATAAGCAGGCCATCGAGATGGCGAATATTTACCGAGACATTTTGAATGGAACCATGGACGTGTTCGCGTCCATTATCTCCAACAACATGAACTTCGTCATGAAGTTCCTGACGGTCGTTACGATCATCCTGGCGGTCCCGACATTGATCTCCGGTTTCTACGGAATGAATGTCAATGACACCATGATGCCGTTCGCCCATGAGCCTTATGCATTTCCCGTGATCGTGGTGCTTTCGATGTTGATCGCACTGTTGGTCGGCTGGTATTTCAACCGAAAGAAATAGTTCACACGGAGTAGATTTAGTATGAAATGGTTTTACAAATTGGAATATAAGTGGGGACGGTACGCGATCCGACATCTGATGAACTACATTCTGGTGTTGTATATCGCCGGTATTGTACTGAACCTGGTGGATCCGGCACTGTATGTCGAATATCTGGCGCTCGATCCGTGGATGATCTTCGAGCATGGCCAGGTATGGCGTATCTTCACTTTTTTGATGTGCGCGCCGAGTTCGGATAATTTATTTTGGGCATTGATCTCGACCTGGATCTATTTTTCGTTTGGCACATACGTTGAACGTGCTTGGGGGGCGTTCCGCTTCAACGTATTCATGTTCTGCGGTATCCTCTACACCATTTTGGGATCGTTTTTGGTATACGTCCTGGTGAAGATGGGTGTGATCGATCCACTGACATATATACTTAATCGTGTTAGTTTGATCACGATCGGAACGAGTTACTTGAACTTCTCGATCTTTATGGCATTTGCTTTCACCTTTCCTACGATGCAAATGTTGTTTATGTTCCTCATTCCCATTCCTGCACAGGTTTTGGGCTGGATCGAAGTTGGTATTTATGTCGTTCTGTTCATTCAGGGAAACATTGCGGTTCGCGTCATGATCGGAGCCGCCTTCCTGAACGTGATTTTGTTCTTCTTGGTAACGCGCGGTGCACCGATGATCTCACCGGGGCAGATGAAGCGCCGTGTGGAGTTCAAGCGAAACATTCGCGTCAAGCCTACGGACGGGCCGCGCCACCGTTGTGCGATCTGCGGCAAGACGGAGCGCGACGATGTGACGCTGGAGTTCCGCTACTGTTCCAAATGTGCCGGCGATTTTGAATATTGCATGGAGCACTTGTATACACACAAACATGTCACACCCGAGATGCTCGAGGAGATGAAGACGCGGGCCCGCATCCAGATGGCGACCGGTAAATCGCCCATTCTGGAGAGCGACATCGTTGATTCCGAAGCACGTGAGGTGGATGACGATAAGCCAGATGGGGAGACGTAAGAACTATGAAGAAGCTGATAGGATTAATCATTTTTGCGTTGATTGCAGTTACGGCCTATACGACGATCAAGAAGGTCAGTGATGACAAAAAAGAAAAAGCACTTCAGGATGACTATGCTAAGATCAATACGATCATTACATCCATCGATGAATTGATCCATTCTCCGGCGGTAAATGCTTTTGGAGACGCCCGTGTGATCTACCAATTTCGTTTTAGTGACATAAAGGATGTCGAGCATGAATTCTACAAAAAACTGTTAGAAAGAGTTGGTTCGGATTATAACGGGAAGCTCTCCAACGGAGATGTTATTTATATGCAGGTCAACGCGCACACCCAACATTTCTGGGTCTATGCCGGTGGCACAGACAATGAAAATATGCTTTATCCGGATTGGAAATATACAAAAGTTCCGAAACGATGAGAAGGAGATAGAAGAAAATGGAGAAGAAACCATTTGTAACGTATGAGCAGATGAAGGAGATTGTGAAGAAATATCCCACGCCCTTCCACATTTACGACGAGAAGGGTATTCGTGAGAATGTCCGCAAGATCCGTCAGGCATTTGCCTGGAACCCCGGATTTCATGAATATTTCGCGGTCAAAGCGAACCCGAACCCTTTCCTTTTGAAGATCCTTCAGGAAGAGGGCTGCGGCACGGACTGCTCTTCCCTGACCGAACTGATGCTTTCGAACGCACTGGATTTCAAGGGCGACGACATCATGTTTTCCTCGAATGCTACGCCGGCGGAAGAGTATGTTTACGCAAAGAAGATCGGAGCGATCATCAACCTCGACGATTACACTCACATCGACTTTTTGGATAAATGTGCCGGCATTCCGGAGACCATCTGCTGCCGTTATAACCCGGGCGGCGTTTTCAAAATGAGTAATGGCATCATGGATAACCCGGGCGATGCGAAGTACGGCATGACGCCGGAGCAGATCTGCGCGGCTTATCCTCGCCTGAAGGAACTGGGCGCGAAGCGTTTCGGCATGCACGCCTTCCTGGCATCGAACACATTGACCAATGAATACTATCCGCTCCTGGCGAAGACTTTGTTCGAGGTAGCGGTCGACATCAAGAATAAGACCGGCATCGTATTGTCCTTCATCAACCTGTCCGGCGGCGTAGGTATTCCCTACCGTCCGGAGGATACTGCGAACGACATCATCGCGATCGGCGAGGGCGTTCGTAAGGCATACGAGGAGATCCTCGTGCCCGCAGGCATGGGTGATGTAGCCATCTACACCGAGATGGGACGTTTCGTTACCGGTCCCTTCGGCGCGCTGGTTACCACAGCGGTTCACGAGAAGCACATCCACAAAGAGTACATCGGTTGCGACGCTTGTGCTGCGAACCTCATGCGTCCTGCGATCTACGGCGCGTACCATCACCTGACCGTTCTGGGTAAGGAAGACCAGCCTTGCGATCACAAGTACGACGTGACCGGTTCCCTCTGCGAGAACTGCGATAAGTTCGCGGTTGACCGCATGCTGCCGAAGATCGACATCGGCGACCTGCTGTACATCCACGACACCGGAGCGCACGGCTACTCCATGGGCTACAACTACAACGGAAAACTCCGCAGTAAGGAACTCTTGCTGTGCGAGGACGGCTCTGTAAAGCTCATCCGCCGCGCCGAGACCCCGAAGGACTACTTCGCGACCTTTGATTTCTGCGACATCCTCGATAAGATGGACTACGACGTATAAGAATAGTTAAGATTGATAGAGAATATAAAACCGCCACCGCGTTCGGTATCGACCGAAACATGGTGGCGGTTTTGTTTATAACGTGAGCCGATGTCCGGCTCGTGAGATCCTTATACGATGATAAAGAACTTCAACAGGAAGATCAGTGACAGTACATATGTCAGGATCGAAACTTTCTTTGCGTTTCCGGTGAAGAGCTGGAATACGGAGTAGCAGATGAGGCCGAGGCCGATCGCATGTCCGATGGAGCTGGTGATGGGCATTGCGATGACCATGATCGCAACCGGAAGTACCTGGGACATATCTTCGAAGTTGATCTTCTTAAGTCCGGAGAACATCAGGATGCCGACATAGATCAGAGCTGCGCTGGTAGCTGCGGGAGGAATGACTGCTGCCACAGGTGCCAGGAACATACAAGCCAGGAAGCAAAGACCGGTAACGAGAGCTGTCATACCGGTGCGGCCGCCTGCTTCAACGCCGGATGCAGACTCGATGAATGTGGTTACGGTAGAAGTACCGGTAACAGCGCCCGCGATAGTTCCGACTGCATCTGCGGTCAGAGCCTGCTTCATCTGCGGCATCTTACCATTTTCGTCGAGCATGTTTGCACGGCTTGCGGTACCAACGAGGGTTCCGATGGTATCGAACATATCGATGATACAGAAGGTGATGACCAAAGTGATCACGGTGAACCATCCGATATCGAGGAAGTGAGCAAAATCAAATTTGAACAGGGTCGTGTCCGCCATATCCTGGAACGGAGGAACGAAAGATGCTTCCTTAAGGGTAGCAAACGGATCGACATCGAGCCAGGTAGCCTGACCAACCCAGTAGATCACACTTGCGCAAAGCATACCGATCAGAACGGAAGCTTTCACTTTGTGATGCGCCAGAACAACGATAATGAAGAGGCCTACAAATGTTGTGATAACCGAGAGAACCATGGTATCATATGCGGAACCCATGGCTTTCTGAGCCGCATCCGGGGTCAGGGAACCGAAGAAGTTCGCTAACATGTAGTGAGGACCGCCGGTTTCGCTATAGAGACCGTTGTTGGATCCGAAACCGATGTTCAGGAGCATGAGACCGATGGCCGGTGAGATACCGAGGCGGATGCCGAGAGGAAGCGCTTCGACGATCTTCTCACGGACATTGACCAGAGAGAGAACGAGGAAAACAACACCTTCGATAAGGATGATGCAAAGGGCTACCTGGAATGCTTTATCATAACTGTCAACGCCGGCGATGCCCATAGCTGCGATGTTCGCAACAACGGTGGCGAAGAAGGAGTTAAGTCCCATGCCGGGCGCCATGGCAAAAGGTTTATTGGCCCAAAACGCCATGACCATCATACCGATGAAGGAAGCGATACAGGTTGCCAAGAAAACGCCGTTCCACAGCGGACTTCCGGTGGCAAAATTCGTCAAAAGGTTTGGGTTCAGCATGATGATGTAAGCCATCGTCATGAAGGTCGTGAGGCCCGCAATGACCTCGGTGCGAACATTGGTGTTGTTCTGCTTGAGTTTGAATAGTTTCTCCATTTTCATACTCCTTTGATTGTGGGTGATGAGACCGTCAAGTACGGGTGACAGCCCCATCGGGGTTTACGTTCAAATCACTGATTTAATTATAGAATCCACCCCCTGTCCTGTCAAGTAATACAATGCGAGAATTCTTCGATTTTTCTCTTGAGTTTGGAGGGGGTTTTGTGTAAAATAATACTAGGGCTATGAGGGCCATGTGACGGGGGACCGCTTCACGGGAATGCCCTCATCAGCGACAGAAAAACTTACGGGAGGATATCTTATGTCTTACATGGAAAGCTACAAAGAGTGGTGTGAAAACCCTTATTTTGACGAAGCGACCCGAAATGAGTTAAAGGCCATCGCGGGGGATGAAAATGAGATCAAAGAGCGGTTTTATAAGAACCTGGAGTTCGGTACCGGCGGTCTGCGTGGTATTTTAGGCGCAGGTTCGAACCGTATGAACATTTATACAGTACGTAAGGCTACACAGGGCCTTGCAAACTATATTTTGGCAAATGGAGGCCTGGGCCGCGGCGTTGCGATCTCTTACGATTGCCGTCGCATGAGCCCTGAGTTCGCAGATTGTGCGGCACTCTGCCTCGCGGCCAATGGCATCAAGGCTTACATTTACCCGTCACTGCGTCCGACGCCGCAGCTGTCTTTCACACTTCGTGAACTAAACTGCATCGCCGGCATCATGGTGACAGCGAGCCACAACCCGCCCGAATACAATGGTTATAAGGTATATTGGGAGGACGGCGCGCAGGTAACGAGCCCGAAGGATGTCGATATCATTAATGAAGTTAACTCCATCACGGATTACTCGACCTGCAAGACCATGGATAAGACACAGGCCATGATCGACGGTCTGTATAATGTCGTAGGTTTCGACATGGACGACCGCTACATCGAGGCACTGAAGAAGCAGGTCATCCATCCCGAGATCTGCCGTGAAGTAGGTAAGGAACTGAAGATCGTTTATACGCCTCTGTACGGAACCGGTAACGTTCCGGCGCGCCGCGTGCTGAAGGAGATCGGTTTTGAGAAGGTCTACGCAGTACCGGAGCAGGCAGTTGTAGATGGTAACTTCCCGACGGTTTCCTACCCGAACCCGGAGGATCCGAAGGCATTCGCCCTGGCGCTTAAATTGGCGAAGGAGGTCGATGCGGACGTTATCCTTGCAACAGATCCCGATGCCGACCGCCTTGGCGTTTACGCGAAAGATTCTTCGACCGGCGAATACGTTTCCTTCACGGGAAATATGTCCGGCGTTTTGGTTTGTGAATATGTGCTGAGCCAGAAGAAGGCACTTGGTACATTGCCCGCAAATGGAGCGGTCGTTGAGACCATTGTTTCCACCGATATGTGTAAGGCAGTCGCTGCGGAATATAATATGAAGCTGATCGAAGTGCTGACCGGGTTTAAGTACATCGGTGAGCAGATCAAGTGGTTTGAGGAGCAGAACACCTACAGCTACCAGTTCGGTTTCGAAGAGAGCTACGGCCTGCTCGTCGGTACGCATGCGCGTGATAAGGACGCCATCGTTGCGGTCATGCTGCTTTGCGAGGCGGCTGCCTTCTATAAGAAGCAGGGCCTGACGCTGTGGGATCAGATGATCAAGATTTACGA
>JAFYGB010000015.1 GCA_017543445.1 Lachnospiraceae bacterium
AAGGTTCTCTGCTTCTTCCAGATCGCTCTGGGTAACGGAGCCGTAAGCGTTGGTCTTCGCCTGATCTTCCTTCTCCCGGTCGATGGCGGAGACATCCAGTCCCTCGGCTTCTCCGAAGCCGTCGCGGATGGACTGCTTCTCGGCTTCCAGCTTCTCCCGCTCTGCTTTCTGGCGGGCTTCTTCTTCCGCAAGCCTGCGCTCCTCTTCGAGGCGGGCCTGACGCTCTGCCTCTATGCGGGCACGCTCTTTCTCCTCGGCCTCGATCTCGGCCTTGCGGCGCTCCAGCATTTCCTGGATACGGCGCTCTTCTTCTTCCTTCTCACGCTGCGCACGTTCCCGCTCTTCGCGGCGCGCTTCTTCGATCCTGCGTTTCTCTTCCAGACGGGCTTCCCGCTCGGCACGGCGGCGCTCGGCCTCTTCCTTGATGGCCTGCTCTTCCATCCGCTTCCGGTCGATCTCGGCGTAGTAGTTACGCTCGATCTCGATGGCCTTGTCGATCTGATCGAAGATGGCCTCCATATTGTCCGGCAGGTCGTTATTACTGTAACCGGAGATACCTTCCGCCTGAATATATCCGACGGCACCCTCGGTATGCAGATCATAATGTCCGGAGAGAAGCTCTGCCTTGTAACGTTTCACCACCTTGGGCTGAACGTTCTTGAACTTCTTCTTGCCGATGGGCACGTACGGAGTCTCGTCATGATCCGTATAGCCCTTGAACAGCATCAGGTTGCAGGCGGTCATCCGGCCCAGATCATGGATATACTCTGCCGGCGGCTGCACCGCATTGTCTTCCACATTGATCTCGTAGCCGACCTTGTCATAGCCTAAAATATACTGCCACATGGTGAGGCAGGCCTTCAGGTCCACGTTCTTCATGATGGCGTTGGTACGCATGACGGGTGGCTGGATGAAGTTGTTGCCCAGGGTAGTGCAGAGCTCGGAGCCCTTGTAACCTTCCAGGGTCTTCTTCAGCTTCTCCACACGCTGCCAGATGGTGTAGCCACTGTCATTTGTGGCTTCCAGACTGCGTTTGGAGTCGATGGAGATCTTGATATTCATCAGGTTTCCCTTATGATCATCGATCTCATTTTCCATCTCCATCGCGTAGATCTCCTCGTCCTTCTCCACCTGGGACAGCTTCTCATAACGGATCATGATGAAGATGTAAAGCCGGTCGATCAGAGTATTGATAAACCGGTTCTCGTAGGTCTCCAGGCTTTCTTCCTTATGGACGTTCAGGATCTTGGACGGTGTGATGGTGCCCTTCTTCTCATCCACGCTCTGGATCAGGTCCGTGTGCTGGGCGAGATGCTTGATGGACTCCACCGTAATTTTCTTCGATAACGCGATAGGGACGATCTCTTCCACATCAACGATGGTACGGCTGGGATGCCGCACGACGTTGTCCAAATGGAGCAGACCGTCCTCTATGGCTTCCACCCAGGACACATCGATACTTTTCTCCATGACCTTCCGGTTCATGGACACAGTAACGCGACCGGTATCTACGAGACGATTCAAATCGTCGTATACCGCATGCTCCTGCATGGCTTCCAAGCTGCCCTGCAGGTCCTGATACCATTCGCTGTACTTCTCGTTCAAATATATGTCCTCGTGGTGATTATACGTTATAGTTGATTACTAGAACAGCTTCTGCAGCCGCTCCAGATAAGCGATGGACTCAGCCATCTTGCCTTTTCCGAAGGATTTGTTCATGTATACGACCAGTTCCTTCAGCTCGTCACGCAGCATCGCAAGGTTGAGGGACTCAAACTTACGGAAGATCTTCGTGGCAAGGACGTAGTCGATACCATCCAGCTCGTCACCACCGCAGGCAACGTAGACCGGAACGAAGAGGCCCATCTGCTTGATGATACGGTTACCGAAAGCGACACGCAGTTTGTCGATAACCCAGAGATCCAGAGAGTGGATCTTCTTCATGCTCTCTTCCGAGATTGGATATTTCTCGAATGCATCCTTGAACAGGTCGTTCAAATGCGTGTAGCTGAGGAGCAGCGGAGCGGTCTCCGGTGCATCGAAAGCCACACCCTTTGCATCCAGGTTAATGGGCTGCGCACGGTCGTACACCTTATCGGAGATGGCGTACGTGGAATCGTCGTTATTAGCGGTACCGATGTACCAGATATTCTGCGGGATGTGCAGACGGCCGTGATTCAAATGGATGGGGTCGGAGCTCCATACATTCGGAACCAGGTCCAGTTCCCACTCGTCCGCGTTCGGCATTTCCAGGATGGACAGCATCTCTGCGAAATAGTACTCGATACGGGCGATGTTCATCTCGTCGAGAAGGATCAGGTTGACGTTGTCGTTGTAGCTGGAATCGTAGATCCGGCGCAGGACTTCCGTCTCGTTGAAGTTCTTTGTAAATTCGTTGAAATAACCGAACAGCTCGGTACGGTCACGCCAGGACGGCTGTACGGATGCAATCGTGGTATCGATGGTAAGGAACTTACCGAAGGAGTACGGCAGTGAGGTTTTACCTGTACCGGAAATACCCTGCAGGATAATGAGCTTTGTGGAAGCCATACCTGCAATGAAGAGTCTTACGGTCTTGATATCGTAGTACAGCCTCATCTTGGAACATGCAAAGTTACGGAACCTCTCGCAGATGCCCGGCAGATCGATCTCATTGTCATATTCCGGAGGCGTGTATGTCTTGTAAAATGTATCCACTTCGAACAGTTTGGAGAAACGGCGGGTCGATGTGATGAAGATACCCTCGTCGCCGGCTGCTGCCTGGATGTTCTCTGCGTCTTCATTTTCGAAATCTGTCTCAGCCAGATTGAAGGACGCGCCGGTTCCGCCGCCGCCCATCTGAGCCACCTTCATGGCCATGATCTCGTCCTTCTCTTTCGCCATCTTCATGACGCGCTTCTGCAGAACGGTGATCTCTTCCAGAAGATCCTCGTTGCTGACGATGGAATGACGGAAACGAATGTATTTCCGGATTCCCATAACGATCAGGAAGATGATCAGTCCATGCAGGGCGATCACGAGGATCACCGCCAGGATCGCCAGGATCCAGGTTCCCGCGTTGAAATTCACGGAATGTTCCTTGAAGATTTCAATATAATTACTGATACTGAACACCTTAAGGATGCCGGTACCGATGCCCTTGAAGATCGTGGCATACCCGTCCAGCATGGCTGACATAAATGCATAAAACCATCTTAAGAAACTATCCACTACTCGTCCCCCTTGAGAACGCAGGGCCCTTCATCGCACAAAGTACTTCCCGGGATAACAGATCACTTTCTGTCACATCTGCGTTTCATAACATCGACCGATTTTTCGTCGATTGCCAGTTGCTAAATCATTAGTTTTTTGAATCGTCAGTCGATGCTTCGACTTCGTTTACGGTTTCACCTGCCGCGTCTGTCGCTTTATCCACCGCGTCTGCCGCTGCCTCAGCGCCTTCGCTTGCAGCCTTCTCAGCCGCCTGCTTTGCAAGGTATTCCTCAACCGCTTTTCGCTTGATCTCTTCTTCGTCGATCTCCGGAGCCGCATTCTCCTTCTTTGCTTCCAGAAGGGTCATAATGAACTTGTACAGCTCAAAGATGAAGAACAGCGCGATGGGTATGATGACGCAGATGAAGAATCCCTTCTTCGTCTGCAGGAAGTCGAAGAAGGATCCGATTCCTTTGAACCTGGTACCGCTCCATTTACCGATAATGTCCGCAGCACCCACCGGCAACGTATCATCTACGCTGTTGGCATCGCCTCGGGTCACGAAGCTGCGTGAGTTATCGAATTCATTGATCTCCACGATTCGGTGGGTATTGATGATCCGAGCTCCGTCCACGATGGTGTAGAAGGTAATGACATCATCCTTCTTCAGGGAATAGAGATCATCGATCTTCTTCACGATGATCATATCGCCCTTATCAAAGGTGGGACTCATGGAGTCAGACTGCACGCTCATGGGCATAATGCCGAAGAGATTCGGAATACCGTCATTTTTCGCGGATGCGAAGACCAGGACCGTGATCAGAAATGCGATGATCAGCAGGATCCACGCCAGCACATCCAGAACGATTTTTAATACCTTTTTCATACTTTTCTAATACCTTTTTCCCCTTAATATACGCCTTCAGGCTGTTTCAAACTGCATTCGATCTTACGTTGTCTCCATGATCTCAAAGTTCATGGAAAACTTGATCGTTCCCCCTATGATCGCGTCCACACAGTCCGGATCATTTCCTTCCAGCCAGATCACGACAGTGTACTTGTCACGATCCTTCGGGGCAAAACCTTCTTTACGCGTTCGCATGACGATCGTGGATGACAGGAATTCCTCGTCGCAGTCGCTTTCCTTACCTCCACCGTTGGACTTCGTCTTGCCGTATACGGTCTTCTCGCCGTTGATGTAGATAGCGACCCGGATGGCGTCGTCCACACCCTTAGTTACATTTTCAATTATCATGTCGCCTTCGTAGGACACGGTATCGCGTCCGGCGTTGCTCAGATAAAATGTATAGGCGATGTAATTCTCTCCGTTATGACTTCCGTTGATCTTATCGACGGTCGGCGGAAGATCCTCTCCGCTGATATTCGTCATGTCATAGACGATGTTGGCGTTCAGCTCGGATACCGTGTGTTCGTACTCCGGGGTCTCGGAAAGGCTGAGTCCCTGCTTCGCCATATCGTATTTGTTGACCTTCACGGTGAAGGCTCCGAACTTATCATAGAAGTAGGAAATGATATAGGTTACGGCGATGACCGCAACCAGCAGTCCGATCACCAGTGCGATGATCCTCGAGAGGAGGGTATGCCTCTTGACCTCCTTGGCCGTTCTTCGAAGGGTTCCCACATCCGCCAGCTTTTCCGCACGGGTGCGTCCCTTCTTCTCCTGTTTAGCCTCTTTCCTGCTCTTTTTTCCTTTATCAGGGGTTCCTCCTGGCTCGCTGCCGGGATTTGCTCCTGCTCCGCCGGGATTTTGTCCTGCGCCACTGCCTCCCGGACTTTGGCCTTCGCCACCGGGTTGGCCGCCGGGGTTTGTTCCTGCTCCGCCGGGATTGCCTTCACCGCCGGGATTTGTTCCTGCTCCGCTCGGCTGTCCGTCCGGGTTCTTTACTTCTTCTGCCATGGGGTCACCTCCTTTCTGTCCGTTATTTCTGTCCGTTTATTCTGTCTGCATCATACGGTGCCCGCTTATATTGTTTAAGCATATACTCATATCAATGTCATTATGCCTGCATGTCATCCTGAGGCGAACAACGTGAGCCGAAGGATCCCCTGACTTAGTGAAGGGATTCTTCGTCGCTTCTACGCATTCCCTGCCCATACGCGCTGCCGCGCGTACGGCACCGGAATGCTTGTACAATCTGCCTCAGAATGGCAGACTATTTCTTTTCTTGATGACATTGATACTCATATCATCGTGTCTTAATGATATTGGTACTCATATCTTCGTTCCGATCACTCTGCCTCGCGCTTCTTGCGGAGATAACGCTCTGCCACATAGTTTCCGGCCAACGGTCCCGCACCGAAGTTGCACTGCGTGCGGTACAGCATTTCCGCATGCTCTGCTTTCGATACGCCGTCTGCGATGGTAGTGGCATTCATACCTTCCGCGAATTCCACGATGGAGCCCACCGCCGAAAGGGACCGGTCATCGTCGCGAAGGTAGCCGATCATCTCGCTGCTGAGCATGACATAGTCCACCGGGAAGAACGCCAGCCGCATCAGCGGGGAGTTCAGTCCTCCGAACTCGGTGATCATGAAATGAAATCCGCGATTCCGCAGGTTTTCGATGGCCGCACTGTGAACTTTGGTGCCTTCCACCAGAACATCCGGGGAAAGCTCAAAGCAGAGGCGGTTGGTATCCACCTCAAACTCGTCCATCTTGCTCATCATTTTCTGATGGAGCCCCTTCTCCCCCAGCTGCCGCAGAGGCATGTAGACGGAGCACCAGCGGAAATAGAATTCGCGTGCCTGCAGGTTCTTGATGGTTTCCAGCACCTGGCGGAGTTCCAGGTCAAACAAAGAAATGCACTGATTAGAGAGCTCGGCGACCTTGCGATAGGTCTCCGGCATCAGTGTCCCGAAGTCAGGCGTATTCAGTCTTGTTTTCGACTGCAGGAAAGACGTATCTCCGGAAGCAAACTCCCGGATGCCGCGGTAAAACATCTCGACCGCTCGTAGCCCACCTACCTTCGCATCTTTGATTTCTTCATCCATGAAATATGCCGCTCCACTACAAGAACCCCCTACAGGGCATAGTAATACAGAATCAGTATAATCAGAAAACCCTTTTCTGTCAAGTTATGTGAACGCTTGCGAGTGTGCCAATCTGGAACGTCCGTTACTGTTCACGGGTTATGATCCCCACAAAAAAGTGGGAACAGCCACATCGTTGCTCCCACTCATAATCACACTGCTTTTATCGGAGCACTGCATTACGCAATGCTC
>JAFYGB010000016.1 GCA_017543445.1 Lachnospiraceae bacterium
GACGCTCCAGTGCGGTTTGGGATGGGTCAGGGGCGCGCCGGGCGACAGGACCAGGGCGGCGAAGGCGGACCAGTCGGCCGTGGTCAGGTCTTCGACCGCGAAGCCTTCGGCCTTTCGGAGCAGGAAGCGGAGGTCATGCGGCTGGTGAGTTGCGGGCTTTCGAACCGCGAGATCGCGGATAAACTGTGCCTTTCCGAAGGCACTGTGCGGAACTATATCAGCAACATTTTGGCGAAACTGAACCTGCGGGATCGCACAAATCTGGCCATCTTTTACCTGACCGGCGGGAAACCCGCCAGAGCAGACTGAAAAAACGGGCGTAAGCCCGCTTTTTTTGTGCTTTTTTTCGGCTCAAAACAGCAAAATTTGACTTGCTTTATTGACAGGTCGCGTATATAATGGTATGTGGTTAAATTTGTTTTTTTTAACAGTACTACTAATCATGGAGGGCTGATAGCAATGAGCAACACAGCACAAACCCAGGCCGGAAAGCGCATCACGGCGCTGCTCGACCAGGGGAGTTTTGTTGAGATCGGCGGACGTGTGACCGCGCGGAGCACCGATTTCAATCTTCAAAACAAAGAGTTGCCGTCCGATGGCGTTATCACCGGTTACGGCACGATCAATGAAAGTCTGGTATATGTTTACAGCCAGGATGCAAGCGTACTCGGCGGTTCCATCGGTGAGATGCATGCGAAGAAGATCGTGAAGATCTATGATCTCGCGATGAAAACGGGCGCACCCGTGATCGGTCTGATCGACTGCGCAGGTCTTCGTATCCAGGAAGCTACGGACGCACTGAATGCATTCGGCGAGGTTTACATGAGCCAGGTCTTGGCATCGGGAGCGGTACCTCAGATCACCGCGATCTTCGGTACCTGCGGCGGCGGCCTCGCGCTCGTTCCTGCACTTACCGATTTTACTTTTATGGAGGAGAAAACGGCGAAACTGTTCGTGAACTCGCCGAACACCCTCGATGGAAACATCATTTCCAAGTGTGACACATCTTCCGCTGATTTCCAGGCGAAGGAAGCAGGCCTTGTGGACGGCGTCGGAACCGAAGACGATGTGCTCGCACAGATCCGTACTTTGATCAGCATCCTCCCCTCTAACTATGAGGACGATATGTCATATACAGAGTGCACGGATGACTTAAACCGCCTTTGCGACGGCATCGAAGCAGGAGCGAAGGACGCAGCTTATGTTCTTTCCGTGATCTCCGACGATAATTTCTTCTTCGAGACGAAGAAAGAATACGCAAAAGAAATGGTAACCGGTTTTATCCGCATCAACGGAGCGACCATCGGTGCGGTTGCGAACCGCAGCGAGCGTTTTGGCGCAAACGACGCGGTGGAGCAGGAGATCGAGAAGTTCGATACCACATTGACCGCACAGGGTTGTGAGAAGGCAGCCGCTTTCGTTCGCTTCTGTGATTCCTTCGGTATCCCGGTACTGTCTCTGACCGCAGCGACCGGTTTCACAGCTACGAAGTGCCAGGAGAAGAAGATCGCGAAGGCAGCGGCAGCGCTTGCCAGCGCATTTGCCGATGCGACCGTTCCGAAGGTGAACATCGTGATCGGACCGTCTTATGGTACCGCTTATAATGTGATGAATTCTAAGGCGCTGGGCGCAGATCTGGTCTATGCATGGCCGAAGGCCAGCATCGGTCTGATGGATGCGAAGGCAGCCGTTAAGATCATGTATGCCGATGAGATCGCAAAGGGTAACGGCGCTGACGTGATCGCAAAGCGTTCCGCAGAGTATGAAGCACTGCAGAACGGTGCGGTTTCCGCAGCAAAGAGAGGCTATGTCGATGATATCATCGAGCCCGTTGAGACCCGTCAGTATGTTGCAGCTGCTTATGAACTGCTGTTCACGAAGCGTGAGGATCGCCCCGCGAAGAAGCACGGCGCTAGATAAGGGAGGCACTGTCTATGGTATACACTTATTTGGCAGCAGCCGCAGCGGAGACATCCGGTTTTGATCTGGGCGAAGCAATCCGCAATACCGTTGTCGGTATGGGAACGGTATTTCTGGTACTGATCCTGCTGAGTGGTCTGATCGCATTGTTCCGCTTCATCCCGAACACGGATAAGAAGCCGGCAGCGAAGCCCGCTCCGGTGAAGGTAGCTCCGGTAGTAACTCCGGCAGCTCCGGAGGCCGTACAGGATGATACCCAGCTGATCGCCGTGATCACGGCAGCGATCGCTGCTTCGATGGGGACCACATCCACGAACGGTTTCGTCGTTCGTTCGGTCCGCAGAGTCAGCGACAGTCATTGGAAGAAGTCATAATTATACAAGGAGATTAGAAATATCATGAAAAACTATATCATCACCGTTAACGGTGTTTCTTATGAGGTATCGGTAGAAGAGACCGGCGCTACAAGCGCTCCCGCAGCAGCACCTAAGGCAGTAGCTCCTGCTCCCGTGAAGGCGGCAGCTCCCGCACCCGCAGCACCCGCGAAGGCAGCAGCTCCCGCGGCAGCAGCAGGCGCAGGCTCGATCAAGGTTGCAGCCGGTGCCGCAGGTAAGATCTTTAAGATCGAAGCCAGCGTAGGCGCCTCCGTAAAGAAGGGCGATGCTGTCATCATTCTGGAAGCCATGAAGATGGAGATCCCGGTGGTTGCTCCCGAGGATGGAACCGTGGCATCCATCGACTGTGCAGTCGGCGATATGGTGGAAGCAGGCGCAACACTCGCCACTTTGAACTAATAAATGGACCCGTCACGACGTGTGACGGAATACGGAGGTTATCATGGGTGAAATAGTCAATAACCTTCTGCATCAGACGGCCTTTTTCAACCTGACATGGGGTAACTATGTAATGATCCTGGTCGCGTGTGTCCTTTTGTTCTGCGCGATCAAATTACAGTATGAGCCTTTGCTCCTGATCCCCATTTCTTTCGGTATGCTGCTGGTAAATATCTATCCGGGTATTATGGCAGAACCGAGCGTGGATGAAAACGGCCTTGAGACAGCAGGCGGTTTATTATATTACTTCTTCAAATTGGATGAGTGGGCGATCCTGCCTTCCCTCATCTTTATGGGCGTCGGTGCCATGACGGACTTCGGTCCGCTGATCGCCAATCCTATGAGTTTCTTCTTAGGAGCGGCGGCGCAGTTCGGTATCTACGCTGCATACTTCATCGCTTTGGCGATGGGCTTCAACGGTATGGAGGCGGCAGCGATCTCCATCATCGGTGGAGCGGATGGTCCTACATCCATTTTCCTGGCAGGTAAGTTGGGACAGACGAACCTGATGGGTCCGATCGCGGTTGCGGCATATTCCTATATGTCATTGGTTCCGATCATTCAGCCGCCGATCATGAAACTGTTCACGACAGAAAAAGAACGTAAGATCAAGATGGATCAGCTTCGTCACGTTTCCAAACTGGAGAAGATCCTGTTCCCGATCATCGTTACCATCGTTATCTGTATGATCCTTCCTACAACGGCTCCTCTGGTAGGTATGCTGATGTTAGGTAACCTGTTTAAGGAGTGCGGCGTCGTTCGTCAGCTTACCGATACCGCTTCCAACGCACTTATGTACATCGTCGTTATCCTTCTGGGTACTTCCGTCGGCGCGACAACGAGTGCGGCAAAGTTCCTGCAGGTGACCACTCTTAAGATCGTTGTTCTCGGTCTGGTCGCATTTGCATTCGGTACATGGGCCGGTGTTATGTTCGGTAAACTCATGTGCTTCTTGACACACGGAAAGATCAATCCCCTCATCGGATCCGCCGGTGTATCCGCAGTACCGATGGCAGCGCGTGTTTCGCAGAAAGTCGGCGCGGAAGCAGATCCGACGAACTTCCTGCTCATGCATGCGATGGGTCCGAACGTAGCCGGTGTTATCGGTACCGCTGTTGCAGCAGGTACCTTCATGGCTATCTTTGGTAAGTTTTGATTAGAAGGAGTATAAAAAAATGGCAGAAATTCAGAAAAAGCCTGTTAAGATCATGGAGACCGTTCTTCGTGACGCGCATCAGTCATTGATCGCTACGCGTATGACGACAGAGCAGATGCTCCCGATCATCGATAAAATGGATCAGGTCGGCTATCATGCCGTAGAGTGCTGGGGCGGCGCTACATTCGATGCGTGCCTTCGTTTCCTGAAGGAAGATCCGTGGGCGCGTCTTCGTAAGCTCCGTGCCGGCTTCAAGAACACGAAGCTTCAGATGTTGTTCCGTGGCCAGAACATTTTGGGATATCGTCACTATGCCGATGATGTGGTTGAGTACTTCGTACAGAAGTCCATCGCAAACGGTATCGACATTATCCGTATTTTCGACTGTCTGAACGACCTTCGTAACCTTCAGACAGCGGTCAATGCTTCCCGTAAGGAAGGCGGTCACGTTCAGATCGCGCTTTCCTACACCTTGGGCGATGCTTACACCCTGGATTACTGGGTAACCATGGCGAAGCGTATCGAGGAGATGGGAGCAGACTCCATCTGTATCAAGGATATGGCAGGACTTTTGCTTCCGTATAAGGCGACCGAACTGGTTACCGCAATTAAGGAAGCAACCAACATCCCGCTTCAGATGCATACACACTATACTTCCGGTGTAGCCAGCATGACATACCTCAAGTCCGTTGAGGCAGGCGCAGACATCATCGATACCGCGATGTCACCGTTCGCACTGGGTACCAGCCAGCCGGCGACCGAAGTTATGGTTGAGACCTTCAAGGGTACTCCGTACGATACCGGTTATGACCAGAACCTTCTCGCTGAGATCGCGGATTACTTCCGCCCGCAGCGTGACGCAGCGCTTGAGAGCGGCTTGCTGAACCCGAAGGTCATGGGTGTAAATATCAAGACTCTTCTTTACCAGGTTCCGGGCGGCATGCTTTCCAACATGATCTCCCAGCTGAAGGAGCAGAACGCGGAAGACCGTTATTACGACGTGCTTCGTGAGATCCCGTTGGTTCGTAAGGACCTCGGTGAGCCGCCGCTTGTAACTCCTTCTTCCCAGATCGTAGGTACACAGGCAGTCTTCAACGTACTTCTCGGCGAGCGCTATAAGATGGCGACGAAGGAGACGAAGGCAGTTCTGTCCGGTGAATACGGTCAGACCGTTAAGCCTTTCAATCCGGAAGTTCAGAAGAAGGTTATCGGCGATAAGGAGCCCATCACCTGCCGTCCGGCAGATCTGATCCCGGCCGAGCTCGATAAGATCGAATCCGAGATGTCCCAGTACAAGATGCAGGACGAGGACGTATTGTCCTACGCTTTGTTCCCGCAGGTTGCCGTAGATTTCTTTAAGTACAGAGAAGCGCAGAAAGAGAAGATCGACCCGAACGCGGCCGACACGAAGAACAACGCATACCCTGTATAAGAGGTTAATTGATTCATGAAAAGCGCTACGAAATATAAAGTGGAGCAGGAGCTCCTCGAGCATATTACGAAGAACGCGTTCGGCGTGAAGCCCATCAACGTCCAGGCGATCGATGACGGTTCCTTTAACGCAGTTTATCTGGTCGAGGTTCCCGACGGCCGCCGCGCTGTACTGAAGGTGGCGCCTTGCGACGACGAACGTGTCTTGCGCTATGAAAAAAACATAATGTACACCGAGGTCAGTGTGATGCAGAAGATCAAGCGTCACACGGCCGTCCCGGTGCCGGATCTGTACTATTTCGATGCCGCGCACACATCGTGTCCGTCCGATTATTTCTTCATGCAGTACATCAACGCCTCCAACTATCATCTGGTGGAGTCGCAGCTGTCCGAAGAGATCCGGAACCGGATCGATGAGCAGATCGGAATGTACAACCGGTATATCAACGAGATCAAAGGCCATCTGTTCGGATATTTCGGACAGGAGCGCCGGCAGAAGGAGACCTGGTACGAAGCATTCTCCCGTATGTTGGAGGATATCATCGCGGACGCGAAGCACTACAACGTAGAGTTCGGTCTGGATGAGAACGTATTCTACCGCCTTCTGGAGAGCGACGAGGAGGCGTTCAACGCCGTGACCGAGCCGCGTCTGGTGCACTCAGATCTCTGGGCGGGCAATGTCTTCATTCGCGAGGATAAGATCGTTGCCATCATCGACTGGGAGCGTTGCCTCTGGGCAGATCCCCTGATCGAGAGAGGGTTCCGCAGCGAATACCTGAAGCAGTCCTTCCTCAAAGGATATCAGCGCGAAGAGCCGTTCACGGCCCAGGAGCGCAGGCGACTTCGCTGGTACGACCTGTATTATTACATGACATTGGCCGTGGAAGAGTGCGCCCGTGAATATGACGACGCAGACTACCACGAACATGTTTGGAAGCAATACCATCAGGCATTGTCTCGTTTGAAACTGGATTAAAAATATTAAAGATAAAGGAGACCTTATGTATTCTTTTGATGAAATCAAGAAGACGGATCCCGAAATCGCCGCAGCGATCGCTTCGGAGGTTTCCCGTCAGAACAGTCACATTGAGTTAATCGCATCGGAGAACTTCGTAAGTAAGGCAGTTATGGCAGCCATGGGTAGCCCCCTTACGAATAAGTATGCCGAAGGATATCCGGGTAAGCGTTACTACGGCGGCTGCGAGTGCGTAGACGTTGTAGAGGAACTGGCACGTGAGAGAGCGAAGGAACTCTTCGGCTGCGAGTATGTTAACGTACAGCCGCACTCCGGCGCACAGGCGAACATGGCCGTATTCTTCGCTGTATTGAATCCCGGCGATACCTACATGGGTATGAACCTGGCACACGGCGGCCACCTGTCTCACGGCAGCCCGGTCAATATGTCCGGTAAGTATTTCAACTGCGTGCCTTACGGTGTAAATGATGACGGTTTCATCGATTACGATGAGGTTCGCCGCATTGCCCTCGAGTGCAAGCCGAAGATGATCGTTTGTGGTGCTTCCGCATACCCTCGCGAGATCAACTTCAAGCGTTTCCGCGAGATCGCTGACGAAGTCGGCGCAGTACTGATGGCAGATATCGCTCATATCGCAGGTCTGGTAGCTACCGGCCTTCACATGAGCCCCATCCCTTACGCTCACATCACGACTACGACCACACATAAGACCCTTCGCGGACCGCGCGGTGGTATGATCATGTGCTCGAACGAGGTCAATGAGCGCTTCAACTTCAACAAGGCTGTATTCCCGGGTATCCAGGGCGGCCCGTTGATGCACGTGATCGCAGCAAAGGCTGTCAGCTTCAAGGAAGCTCTGTCTCCTGAGTTTAAGGAGTATCAGACCCGCATTAAGGCGAACAGTGCAGCACTTGCGAAGGCTATGATGGAGCGTGGCTTCAATCTGGTTTCCGGCGGAACCGAGAACCACTTGATGCTCGTAAACCTGCTCAACCTCGGTGTGACCGGTAAGGCTACCGAGAAGCTTCTCGACGCAGCGAACATCACCTGCAACAAGAACGCCATCCCGAATGATCCTGCATCACCGTTCGTAACCAGCGGTATCCGTCTCGGAACTGCTGCTGTCAGCGCACGTGGCATGCAGCCGGAAGATATGGTCACCATCGCTGAGGCGATCAAGCTGGCCGTGATCGACAACGATCAGGAAACTGCTAAGGCTCTCGTAAAGACATTGACCGATAAATACCCTCTCTATGAGGAACTTGCGTAAGTCAATTCGGAAAATAAGCAAAAAATAATCAAATTTATGGCGGGAAATGACTGGATTTTTTCAGCATTTCCCGCTATAATGTTATCTAGAGGAAATGTGCTTGGTAACCATTCGGATGATCGATGTGTCGGGATGGGGATAGAGCGCGTCTCAGAACATAAAAAACAGGAGGATTCATACACATGAATAACATTCCCAAAATTAAGCTTGGTATCGTTGCTGTAAGCCGTGACTGCTTCCCTGAGTCACTTGCAGTTAACAGAAGAAAAGCTTTAGTAGCAGCATACGCTAAAAAGTATGACGCTGCTGACATCTACGAGTGCCCGATCTGCATCGTAGAGAGCGAGATCCACATGGTTCAGGCTCTGGAAGATATTAAGAAAGCCGGATGTAATGCGCTTTGCGTTTACCTCGGAAACTTCGGACCTGAGATCGCAGAGACCCTGCTTGCTAAGCACTATGACGGACCTAAGATGTTCTGCGCAGCTGCAGAAGAGAGCCAGAACGACCTCATCGGCGGCCGTGGCGACGCTTACTGTGGTATGCTGAATGCCAGCTACAACCTGAAGCTTCGTAATACGAAGGCTTACATCCCGGAGTATCCGGTAGGCGATGCTGAGGATTGCGCTGACATGATCCACGACTTCCTGCCCATCGCACGCGCACTCGTTGGACTTTCCAAACTGAAGATCATCGGTTTCGGACCTCGTCCGCTCAACTTCCTTGCATGTAATGCACCCATCAAGGCTCTCTATGACCTTGGCGTTGAGATCGAAGAGAACTCCGAACTTGACCTGTTCGAGGCATTTAAGAAGCATGAAGGCGATCCTCGTATCCCTGAGGTAGTAGCTGACATGGAGAAGGAACTCGGTGCTGGTAATAAGAAGCCTGAGGTTCTGCCGAAGCTCGCTCAGTATGAGCTGACCCTGCTTGACTGGATCGAAGCTCATAAGGGTTATCGTGAGTACGTTGCGATTGCCGGCAAGTGCTGGCCCGCATTCCAGACCCAGTTCGGTTTCGTACCTTGCTACGTTAACAGCCGTCTGACCGGTCGTGGTATCCCGGTATCTTGTGAAGTAGATATCTACGGCGCACTTTCCGAATTTATCGGTACCTGCGTATCCGAAGACATCGTTACCCTGCTCGATATCAACAACTCCGTTCCGAAGGATATGTACGAAGAGTCCATCAAGGGCAAATTCGATTATCAGTTTACAGATACCTTCA
>JAFYGB010000017.1 GCA_017543445.1 Lachnospiraceae bacterium
AACGTGACCGATGGTACCGATATTACAATGCGTTTTGCTTCTGTCAAATTTAGCTTTTGCCATTTTTAAACTTCCTCCTTTTGATAACTCAAACTTTTACTCTCTTAAGTTTGGCGCTCACTAATGATGATTATATTTCATTTGCGCCCCTTTTTCAAGGGAAACTTGCGCTTTTGCAGGAAATCTTACGCGATTTTCTGCAATCTTGATCGAAAGATCTTACATCAGTCCTTCTTGGCGTTCAGAACCTTTTCCTGTACGGACTTGGGAACCTGCTCGTATTTCTCAAAGAACATGGAGTAGTTACCACGACCCTGGGTTCTGGAACGAAGGTCTGTCGCATAACCGAACATCTCGGAAAGCGGAACAAATCCGCGAACGATTTTGCCGTTTCCGACATCATCCATACCTTCGATGCGGCCGCGACGTGCGTTGATGTCACCGATGACATCGCCCATGTACTCTTCCGGCATTGTTACTTCCACCTTCATGATGGGCTCAAGCAAAACCGGAGCCGCCTTCTGCATTGCATCCTTAAACGCAAGGGATCCTGCGATATGGAATGCCATTTCCGAAGAGTCGACTTCATGGTAGGAGCCGTCATAAACGGTAGCGTGTACGCCGACAACCGGGAATCCGCCGAGGATACCGGCTTTGGTAGCCTCTTCGATACCTTCGCCGACTGCGGGGATGTATTCCTTCGGGATCGCACCGCCCACAACCTCGGAGTCGAACTTGAACAGCTCGTCACCGTTGGCATCCATAGGCTCGAAACGTACTTTACAATGACCGTACTGACCACGTCCACCGGACTGCTTTGCGTACTTGGATTCCACATCCACAGCCTTTGTGATCGCTTCCTTGTAGGCAACCTGCGGAGCGCCGACGTTTGCTTCGACTTTGAATTCACGAAGCAGTCTGTCTACGATGATCTCTAAGTGCAGTTCGCCCATGCCGGCAATGATCGTCTGTCCGGTTTCCGGATCGGTGTGTGCACGGAATGTCGGGTCCTCTTCAGCAAGCTTTGCCAAAGATTCGCCAAGTTTCCCCTGACCTGCTTTGGTCTTGGGCTCAATAGCCAGCTCGATAACGGGCTCGGGGAATTCCATAGACTCCAGGATAACCGGATGCTGCTCGTCGCAGATCGTGTCACCTGTCGTCGTTAATTTAAATCCTACTGCTGCAGCAATATCACCGGAGTAAACCTTATCCAGCTCAGCCCTGTGATTTGCATGCATCTGCAGAATACGACCCACGCGCTCTTTTTTGCCTTTGGTCGCGTTTAATACGTAGGAACCGGAGTTCATCGTTCCGGAATAAACACGGAAGAATGCCAGTTTTCCTACGAACGGGTCTGTCATGATCTTGAAAGCCAGCGCCGAGAACGGCTCTTCATCGGAAGAATGTCTCTCGATCTCGTTACCCTCAAGGTCAGTTCCCTTAATTGCAGGGATATCAAGCGGAGAAGGCATGAATTCGATGACCGCATCCAGCAGCTTCTGTACGCCCTTGTTTCTGTATGCCGTACCACAGCATACCGGAACCGCCGTACATTCGCATGTGCCTTTGCGGAGTGCCTTCTTCAGATCGTCAACCGTTACGGAATCCGCATCTTCCAGATATGCCATCATTGTGTCATCATCCAGTTCTGCGCACTTCTCTACCAGTTCTTCATGGTAAAGTTCCGCTTCTTCCTTCATATCATCCGGGATATCCACGATCGAGATGTCCTCGCCCTTGTCATCATTGTAGATGTAGGCTTTCATCTCGAATAAGTCGATGAGGCCCTTGAAGGAATCTTCTTTGCCGATCGGCAGCTGCGTAACGATCGCATTTTTGCCGAGGCGGTTTCTGATCTGATCTACCGCTGCGTAAAAATCAGCGCCTAAAATGTCCATCTTATTGATGAACGCCATACGCGGTACATTGTATGTGTCTGCCTGCCGCCAAACGTTCTCTGACTGCGGCTCAACACCGCCCTTTGCACAGAATACGCCAACCGCACCATCCAAAACACGCAGGGAACGTTCTACCTCAACGGTAAAATCAACGTGACCCGGTGTATCGATGATGTTGATACGATGCTCCAGTGCGCCCGGCTTCGGCTTGTTCTGCTCCTGCAACGTCCAATGACAGGTCGTTGCGGCAGAAGTGATGGTGATACCTCTTTCCTGCTCCTGTTCCATCCAGTCCATGGTAGCAGTCCCATCATGAGTCTCACCAATCTTATGATTGACACCCGTGTAATAAAGGATACGCTCGGTCGTTGTCGTTTTACCGGCATCGATATGAGCCATGATCCCGATGTTACGGGTTCTCTCTAATGGATACTCTCTTCCAGCCAACTGTTCTCCTCCTCAAATACTAAAACCGATAATGCGCAAAAGCTCTGTTTGCTTCTGCCATCTTGTGCATATCTTCTTTTCTCTTCACAGATGCGCCTGTATTGTTGGCAGCATCCAGAATCTCGTTGGCAAGGCGTTCTTCCATGGTCTTCTCGCCTCTCTTGCGGGAGAACATGGTCATCCAGCGAAGCGCCAGTGCCTGTCTTCTTTCCGGTCTAACCTCGATCGGAACCTGATAGGTGGCACCACCGATACGTCTTG
>JAFYGB010000018.1 GCA_017543445.1 Lachnospiraceae bacterium
GCCACGATACGCTTCCTCCAAATGTTGTGAAACGATCTCATGGAAGTTGTTGACACCCATATGAAAGCGGATCTCCGACAGCGCCGTCTCGTAATATCCCGCTGCGCGCTCATATTCTTCACGTCGCAGGCAGATATCGCCCATACCCGAAAGTGCCGCGCTGTAATGAAAATCCGACGGCGTAAGGCCGGTGAAAAACGCCAGTGCCTGCTGAAGTTTTTCTTCCGCCTGTGCGTCCCGGTCCAGGTGCAGTTCGGACAATGCGATATTCGTAAGCGAGATCGCTTCCTTCTGCGAAAGTTCCCGAACCATCTCGGCGTCTGCCTCCTGACGTGCCGTTTCCAGATTAGCACGCACGATAGCCAGGGCCTTCTCGCTCTCCTCGATGGAGGGGGCGAACTCGCCCTTCTCCTGCAGGAGCAGGCTCAGGTTGTTATGCAGGCTCGCAAATAAAATGTCATTTTCCGGCAAATGCAGGGCGAGCGTCTCCTTTGCCTGAGTGAAGTAAGTCTGCGCCGCATCCAGATGCCCCGCCGCCCGAAGCGCATTGGCCACGTTGATCAGCGTGGTCCCGTAGGGAATGGTCCCGACCAGTTCCATATCCCGTGCGAGTTTCATTGCGTCACTTCCCGCCGAAAGTGACTCCGAAAAGCGACCGCAATCCCGATAAAAACCGATCAGTTCGTTCAGAAGGACCAGTTCTTGCTCGGGCTTCTTCTCTTCCCGCGCATGCTGCACCATGGCGAGCATCTCCTGCTCCGCCTCCGTCAGTCTCCCGCTATTCAACAGGTCATAGACCTTCATCATGTCATACTTGTATTCCATACCGTTCCTCTCTATATGCTTCCCATGAAAGTCTCATCGCTTCACGGGACTGTCCCAACAAAAGATCTGCTCCTCGGGAACATAGGTCGCCACGCGGGCCCGTACAGCCTGCAGCAAGGCTTCCTCGATCTCCTTTGGATAGCGCGCCGTGTGTTCCTCGATCTCGTATGGGTACAGGACGATGTAGCTGTCCGTGCGCACGCGCCGCATCGCTGCGAGCTGGTCCGATCCGATCCGGAACGGGCCGACGCTTACATCTGCCACGCAGTCCTTCATGTTCCGGCCAATGCTTCGAGCCGCCTCCTGCGCCGTCTGCATCACGCGATCAACGAGCAACTCATACGCTTCCTGTCCGCCCGGAATATGCAAAAGCGGATCGAAACAGATCCGGACCACATACCCTGCGCGAATCGCGCGCGTCATACCGCTAAGCCTGGCTTCGAGTCCGGCCGTCCGATGTTCGAAGCGGTCAATGACCATCTCCGGTGAGAACGACCAGGCAAACCGAAGGTTCTTCGGCGGCATGTCCTCTGACAGCGATGCATTTTCCACGATGGGGATCGCTGTCCCCGCCGACTTCGTCCGAACTTCCAGCAGGATACGCGGATGCTCCTTCGCAAACTTTGCGATGCAGTCCACGAAACCCAGCAGGCCTTCAAATGCGCACAGATCCGTATCGAACGAAACGCTGACATAGGCTTCTTCCGAAGGTTCCAGCGTCGCCTCAAGTCCGGCGATCCGCTCCAGAACATCCTCCGGATTTACGAAGATCACGGGCATTTTGGACGGATACATCCCCTGCAGGTAGCAATACTCACAGTCATACAGACAGTTCATCACAAACGACGCATAGTAAAAGCGGCGATGTCCGTGATCCTGGCACATCGGCGCGCCCGGATAGATGTGGATATTCTCCTGCCGGGCGATCACTAGCGCCCGCGCTGCATGATCATGCCAAAAGCCACCGATCTCCTGCCGGGAACGGTTAAATACGTCACGGTAACACCGGATCGGTATCACGTCCGCCTTCGGAAAATGTGCACAGATCTTCTGCGTGCGCGGATGGTCAGCGACCGCTTCCTCCACATAGAGGACAGAGAACGGGGCCGAATCGCTCGGCCTCACCGTCGTAACGACAGTTCTTTCATAAACTGCTTCTGCTGCCGCCTCGATCGCTTCCAAAAATCGATTTTGCACGCTCTTTACAAAGCGTCCGGCTGAAACTGCTTCCTCCGCCTCGGAAAAAGCATATTCCACCGCTTTATACAAAGCGCCCGCTTCCAGATCCCCTTCAGAGGGCCTGTAAGCCTCTAAAAGGGAAGAAATATAGGCCACACGGGAAAATATTCGGTCTTTCATAGAAACCGATACACGGGCCTCTGAGACGATCTTACGGGCACGCGCCTTCCAATGCTCCGATCGGGTTTGCGAACGTGCCTTCTCGGAAAGATCTTCCTGTTTCGCCAATTCATAGAATTTCAGCGCCGTCGGAGCCAGAAGCTCATAGACCTCCTCCGGCTTTAAACGACGGACATCCTCTAAACGATCGGACACGACTTTTACCACGAGGATCCGATCCGGCCCGGCAAACCCGGCCGCTGCCTTTGCAAAAGAATAACCTTCCATATCGTAGAGCAGCCCCGAATGCTCGGTCTCCGCGTTTCGTTTTACGATCGCATCGGATGTCTGAAGTGCCGCCACGCGAAAAGGGATATCCCTGCGTACCGCCGGGTACACGCTGTCCCTTCCATCCGGAGCCAGGATCTTTCCGCACTGAAAGGTGGTCCCGATCTGCGCTTCCGCGAACGCCGGTGAAGCGCCGCATAAACCGACATTGACCAGCAGGTCATCCGGTCCCGGCGGGTATAAGCCGAACAAAAAGGCAGCCGCACAAGAAGCGTGGAAACTGCCGATCCCGCTGACCGTAAGCCGTGCGCGGACCTTTGCCTCGCTACGGCTTTCATAGACTTCATAGCGGTACGGCATGCGTCGCTTCTCCAGGTCAAAGGCTCGGATCAACGGTGCCGCCTCCGCGGACAATGCACAAACAAAATAGATCATAAGCGCCTCCGTATGCGGATCTCGCCATTACGCACGGCCGCAGGCGCCGTTTCACCCTCGAAGTGAAGGATCAGGGAATAATCCTCATCCACACCCAGCAGTTTTGCCGTGCGCTCAGATCCGTCAGCCCCATCGTAGGCGCAAATATCCTGGCCGACCCACAGCAGGCGGGAGCGATAGTATTCCACGCAGGACGGATCATCCGGGTTTTGGTACAGTTCGTAAAACCGCTTCCACAAGCGTCCGAGGATCTCCTCTTTGAGAAAAGGTTCCTCTTTTCGTTCGCGGACCTCTCTTTCATCCGTCCACAGACTTCCCGCGACCTCTTCGATCTCCTTTGGTAAGCCTTCATTCGTCGGGAACAGATCGATACCGATCCCCAGGACCACACAGTCCGGGATCCCGTCGGTAAATGTCTTTCCGGCTTGCGCTAAGATCCCGCAGATCTTACGATTCCGGGAATAAATATCATTGACCCATTTGATCTGCAGGGGGCAGGATGCGATCTCTTCCAGAACCTCGCATACTGCGACCGCAGCCAGAGGCGTCAGTTTTCCGATCTGTTCCATCGAACAGCGCGGGCGCAGCAGGATGCTCGTGTAAATGCCGGTCTGATCGGGTGAGAAAAAACTCCGGCCGCTCCGGCCGCGGCCGGCCGTCTGCCGGTCCGCCGTCAGGATCAAGCCCTCCGGTTCCCCCGCCTCACCGCGTACCAGCAACAGTTCGTTGGTCGACGTCACTTCCTGCAAAGTCTCCACGCGCAGTGCATCTTTATTCAATATACGCAGGATCTCCTTTGCGTCTCTGCTCATTTACGTCTCCTTTCGTCCTCTGCCGCTCCATTTAGTATTATAAAAACAAAGATCCGGCCCGCAGCAACAACACGCTTCGTCCGGTCGTTGCCGACTGCGGGCCGGCGTTCTTCGTATGTTCAGTTTTCTTCTAGACTTTCATAGACTGTGGTCTCTCCGGATGTGGATTCAAATCGCACATAGCGGATCTTCAAACCAAACGTGGTTTCCAGGATATTGCTCTGAAGAAGTTTCATCGCATTATCCTTTCCGACCGACAGCAACATATGCGCGATCGCATGTGCATACCATGCGCGCGGACCATTTTCCAAAACCACAGCGACCGAACCGGTATCGTGGTCGTACGGCCGCCCGTTCACGGTCGAAATAAACGGGACTTCATCGACGTAGTCGGCATTTGCCTTCGCGGCCTCAGGTCGCGCTGCCCAGGCATAATATCCGTCCAGGACCTCGGGTTTATCCTCCTTCAGGTTCGGATACGCATCCGGAAGGACGATCTCAAACGGCTGCGTTTCGATCCGGCCCCAGAACAGGATCCCCTTCGAAATGAGCTGCCCGCCCATAATGAGCACGACATCTCCGTACCGCACATAGACATCGGAAACACCGCAAAGAACGAAGTATTCTTCCAGAGTACGGCACATAAAACTATCTATGAGGGTCGAAAGATCCAGCAAAACGCCGGACTGCAGCCGCACACCGTTCTCTTCGATCGTGACACCCTCGACGCCACAGGTCTTAAGCGCACGTGCGATCTCCTCTTCCGAGGGTTCCTCATCCGCGTCTGTGAGGAGTCGATACAAGGCACCTGCCGTCATGTCGTATGCGCCGTCGGAAAAATCGGTGAGCGCCAGCCCGGAACGCACCAAAAGAAGCGGAACCGGACTTAATTCATACAGTCCTCCCACACCTTTTTGCTGTTGATCCGTTATCCGGCCCAATTCACTCGTCGGGTCCTCTTCGTCAAAATACTTCTTCGAATACTCCTGACACAGGGAAAATGCGCCATCAACACAATCCGATAGCTCGGATCGGGTCATCCGGCTGCGCTCGACATAAGCCGTGATCTCCAGTTTTTTATGGTTGATCTCCATGGATCGTGTCACTTCGCTAGATGTTTCGCGTTTCGATTCAGCGATCGAAAACACGCAGATCAAAAGCATGACCAGAAGTGACACGCCCGCCGCAATGGGCGCCCATTTTTTCTTCATAACACACTGATCCAATCGGTTTATTGGTTCTTCCCCTGATTGATATAGTTGATCAGACCCTCGGCAGCGATGATCTTCTGCATGAACGGAGGGAATGCCTGACCCTTAAACTGTGTACCTTTGGTACGATTATAAATGATACCTTCATCAAAATCGATCTCTACGGTATCACCGGCATCGATGCCGTCATAAGCGGCTTCACACTCGATGATCGGAAGTCCGATATTGATCGCATTACGGTAGAAAATGCGGGCAAATGTCTTCGCGATGACGCAGCTGACACCTGCTGCTTTGATGGAGATTGGCGCGTGCTCACGGGAGGAGCCGCAACCGAAATTCTTACCGGCTACGATGATGTCACCCTTTGCCACCTTATTTACGAAGGTTGCATCGATATCCTCCATGCAGTGTTTCGCCAGCTCTGCGGGATCCGAAGAGTTCAGGTAACGTGCCGGGATGATGACGTCTGTATCTACATTATCATGAAACTTAAAAACTGTTCCGTTCGCTTTCATTGTCCTACTCCTTTCAAGCCTGAAGACCCTCGATCGCTGCCGGAGAAGTGATCTTTCCGGTGATGGCCGATGCTGCCGCTACGGCAGGGCTCGCCAGATATACCTCGGAATCCACATGTCCCATACGTCCGACAAAGTTACGGTTCGTCGTGGAAACGCAACGCTCGCCGGCTGCCAGGATACCCATGTAACCGCCCAGGCACGGTCCACAGGTCGGTGTGCTGACAACAGCGCCCGCCTGGATGAACGTGGTGAGCAGCCCCTCTTCCAGAGCCTTTAAGTAGATCGTCTGTGTAGCAGGGATCACGATGCAGCGTACCTGCTTCGCGACCTTATGTCCCTTCAGGATCTTCGCAGCGGTGCGCAGATCGGACATATAACCGTTCGTACAGGAACCGATAACTACCTGATCGACAGCGATATCGCCGACCTGATCGATGGTGTGTGTATTCTCCGGCAAATGCGGGAAAGCGACCGTCGACTTCAGCGTCGAAAGGTCGATCGTATAAGTCTGCACATACTCAGCGTCCGGATCTGCCTCAAAGATCTTATACGGCTTCTTCGAATGCGCGTTCATGAACTCGATGGTCTTCTCGTCGACCGGGAAGATACCGTTCTTTCCGCCCGCTTCGATCGCCATGTTCGAGATGGTGAAACGGTCGTCCATGGAGAGGTACTGAATACCCTCGCCGACGAACTCCATCGACTGGTACAGCGCGCCGTCCACACCGATGGTTCCGATGATGTGCAGGATGATGTCCTTACCGCTGATCCACGGCGCGGGCTTTCCTACGAGTTCGAATTTGATGGCTGCGGGAACCTTGAACCACGCCTTACCGGTCGCCATGCCGGCTGCCATATCCGTCGAACCAACACCCGTGGAAAATGCGCCCAAAGCACCGTACGTACAGGTGTGGGAATCAGCGCCGATCACAACATTGCCCGCTACGACCAGGCCCTGCTCCGGGAGCAGCGCATGCTCGATGCCCATCTGTCCGACATCAAAGAAATTCGTGATGTCGTTCTTATTTGCGAAATTGCGGACACACTTGCAGTGTTCTGCACTCTTGATATCTTTATTCGGCACGAAGTGGTCCATGACCAAGGCGATCTTATCCTTGTTAAAAACGCCCTCTGCCTTAAACTTATCCATTTCATGAATGGCTACCGGTGACGTGATATCATTGCCCAGTACCAGATCCAGATTTGCTTCGATGAGCTGTCCCGCTTCCACCTTATCCAGTCCGGCCGCTGCCGCCAATATCTTTTGCGTTATTGTCATTCCCATAACCAATACCTCCGGTTTCTAAAATTACATTTATTTGATGTCGAGATCCGTGTCGATCGAAATGAAATCCAGATCGTACGGGTTCTTTTCTTTCTTTTCAATGTCCTCAGCTGCATTCTGTACAGCCTCGGCCGTGTTTTGTACTGCCTCCGCAGCCTGCGCTGCAGAAGTCTCTGCCGCCTGCGCTGTCTCAGCAGCAGCGTCCGAATTACCGGCCATCATAGCGGCCAATTCCTTCTCCAGATCATCGGATCCCGGAGTGTAGATCGGCTGCATGGGCTCTGCCTCTGCCGGCTGTGCTTCACTCTGTGTATTTATCGGACGCAATGTACCGTCAACATCCATCTCAAAAGATACGCCGGACGGTGCCTGATCACGCTGTGCCTGTCTTGCAGGATAATACTTCAAGCCCAGGAACGCGTTCAGATCCTTCGAGAACATCTTATTCAAGTCAGCACTGTAACCACATACGCAGTGCGGAGCGACCTGAGCGATCTCCTTAACAGCTGCAGCCGCCGCAGGGACAGCCGGAGCAGCGATCATCTTTCCGTTCACTCCATACATACGGAGATAGTTCGTGCCCTTGTAGGTATATACGTAGGTCCATACGACATCGTGAAGATCGATCACATGGACCTTACCGCCCTTGCGATAGAATACGTAATCTGCGGAAACAAACAGATCCGCGCTGACCTTCGATGCGTTTGCGAAAGAAGCATCCAGTTTTTCCATGCTCTGTCCGGGTGTGTTCGCGATGAACTTCTTAACCGGAGCCGCATAGGATAGCATAGCAACGATCACATGGATGATCGCATACAAAAGTACTACGACCATACCCCAGAAGCAGATGATAACAAGGAACTTCGAAGAAGAACCGATCATATCATAATCGACCGTATAAGCCTCCAGATAAGTCATATCAAAATACTGATCGTATCCGGTATCCTTATTTACCTTAGATACCATATCGTTCCAGTATTTCATCTCGCCCGACTTGATCTTACGAACAGAGCCCGTGAAATGATACGGAGCCGGCATTGTATCTCCATCATAGAGATAATCCCAGAACTGATCACACAGATTATTCAAAGTCTTCTCGTTCTTCGCCGGAACCACGATACCGAAATAGTGAGGCAACGCGTCCTGACTCTCCGAACGGTCGGCTACGATTACGATATAACCCAAAGAGGTCAATGTCGGGCTTCCGACATTCACGCCGTTTTTTGTGCGCTGGGTCGATGTGCGAATATAGTTCGCCCAAACGTAGTCGATATCAAAAGTGACATACTTTCCTTCCAGTTTCGACATCGAAGTACTCATATCTGCCTTTGTGGGACCGGTGATGTACTTGATAAAGTTGAATTTGCTCACGCACATGGCGATCACGATAAGGATCGCACACACGATGATCGTCGTCGTAATGTTCTTTGATACTCGCTTCTTAAAATATGCTAACATCTCGTATCTCCTTGTCTTTTCCCTGTCTCTCTAGCCTTCGGTTCTGCCTCCGGACGTTCTCCCATGCTATCCGGATATTTGAAAACCGGGCAGGGCTTGTGACCCTGCCCGGCAAAATTGCTGTTTCTATCTAATCGAATTAGTTGTTGATCAGCTTATCTGCTTCGTTGTTCCAGCTGTACAGCTTACGAACTTCCTCACCGATCTTCTCAGCCGGATGCTCTGCTGCGAGCTTTCTCATAGCCTTGAAGTGTACCTGACGGCCTGCGGGGCTCATCTCCTGAAGGAACTCACTTGCGAAAGTACCATCCTGGATGTCGGAAAGGATCTTCTTCATAGCCTTCTTTGTATCCTCGGTAACGATCTTCGGTCCGGTGATGTAATCGCCGTACTCAGCGGTGTTGGAGATGGAGTAACGCATGCCGGCGAAACCGCTCTGGTAGATCAGGTCTACGATGAGCTTCATCTCGTGGATACACTCGAAGTAAGCGTTTCTCGGATCGTAACCAGCCTCAACGAGAGTCTCGAAACCAGCCTGCATCAAAGCGCAAACGCCGCCACAGAGGACAGCCTGCTCACCGAAGAGGTCGGTCTCTGTCTCGGTACGGAACGTGGTCTCAAGAAGACCTGCGCGAGCGCCGCCGATACCGAGGCCGTAAGCCATAGCGATGTCCCAAGCCTTACCGGTAGCATCCTGCTCAACAGCGATAAGACAAGGAGTACCCTTACCTGCCTGATACTCGCTGCGAACGGTGTGACCCGGAGCCTTCGGAGCGATCATAGCAACGTCAACGCCCTTCGGAGGAACGATGCAACCGAAATGGATGTTGAAACCATGAGCGAACATAAGCATATCGCCATCCTTAAGGTTCGGAGCGATATCCTTCTTATACATATCAGCCTGAAGCTCATCGTTGATGAGGATCATGATGATGTCAGCGCGCTTTGCTGCCTCTGCAGCGGTATATACTTCGAAGCCCTGAGCTTCAGCCTTCGCCCAAGACTTGCTGCCCTCGTAGAGACCGATGATAACGTGGCATCCGGACTCTTTCAGGTTCAGTGCATGTGCATGGCCCTGGCTACCGTAACCGATGATGGCAATGGTCTTGCCGTCAAGCAGTGCTAAATTACAATCTTTCTGATAAAAAATTCTTGCCATTTTGTTTTTCCTCCGAAAAGTTTAAAAAAGTTAAAATATTCCGGGAGCGCTAGGCTCCTGTTTTGCAGGCGATGCCTGTAAATAGCGTATCAATCCTCGAGATAAGGCTCATCCTCTGCGCCTCTGGGAAGTCCCGCTACACCGGTGCGTACCAGCTGCTTGATCTCGAAACCTTCCAAAAGGTGAATGAATGCCTGGATCTTCTGGCTGTTACCCGTGAGTTCGATGATCACGGACGACGGCGACACATCGATGATGTTCGCACGGAAAATGCCTGCGACCGCCACGACCTTGTGACGATTCTCGGCAGTAGCCGCAACCTTGATCAGTACCAGTTCACGTGTAACCGACGACTCGGGCTCGAGTTCCTTAATATCCACCACATCGACCAGCTTGTCCAGTTGCTTGTAGATCTGCTCCAGAGCCTCCGGTTCACCGGAAGCGACAACGGTCATACGGGAAAAGTTCGGGTTCTCGGTCACTCCCACGGTAAGACTGTCAATGTTGTATCCTCTGCGGCTGAACAAACCGGACACACGGCTCAGGACACCGGCCTGGTTATCCACCAGTAGGGATAATACCATACGATTGTTCATAAAGCTCCTCCTGTCCTTGTTTAAGGTTATGCTTCGCTAACCTTCCTTGTCAGCATGTATGAAAATGCTAACTATTATCTTATCAATTCCATTTTGCATTGTCAACCTCTTTTTCATTTTCCTTACGTTTGGAACGGCATATTCGGCACATTTTGCGGTTTTGCTTGCTTTTTCCTTCGATTTTTGATAGATTATACGCATGAAACAAAGGGGAATCGCCCCGGATAAGGAGAACTTGAATATGATATTTGCGATCGATATCGGCAACACAAATATAACCTTCGGATGCATCGACGATAATGCCATCTATTTCACCGAACGCGTTTCCAGTGACCACAACAAAACGCCCTTCGAATACTCGATCATCTTCCAGAGCATTTTGGACTTCCAGAAGATCACCCGCGACCAGATCGAGGGCTCGATCATCTCGTCCGTCGTTCCTTCCATCGGCGACACGATCGCGCAGGCCGTGACCCGCGTCCTGGGTAAGGCGCCCCTGGTCGTCGGACCCGGCGTGAAGACTGGCTTGAACATCCTGATCGAAAACCCGGCGCAGCTCGGCGCGGACCTCGTAGTCGCAGCCGTGGGCGCCCTGGAAAAATACCCCTGCCCCATGATCATCTTCGACATGGGCACGGCGACCACGGTCTCCGTCATCGATAAGAACCGCAACTTCTTAGGCGGCATGATCGCCCCCGGTCTGCGTGCGGCGGCCAATGCGATGTCCAACAGCACGGCGCAACTTCCGGATATCTCCCTCGAAGTACCGAAGCGCGTCATTGGCCGCAACACCATCGAATGTATGCGCGGCGGTCTGATCTTCGGCAACGCAGCCATGATGGACGGATTAGTCGACCGCATCAACGATGAGCTCGGCGCGAAGGCTACCGTCATCGCGACCGGCGGTATGGCGCGTTACGTCATCCCCTCCTGCCGTCATAAGATCGAATACGACAACGATCTGCTGCTCTCCGGCCTGTACCTGATCTACAAAAAGAACGTCTGAGACTAGGGGTTTTTCTTGACAGGTACATGGGGTTGTGCTAGACTAATTTTTGGTTTTTTATTTTCCTATCTTTCTTAGAGGAGGAGCACTATTATGAATAAGATCAAGATTCCGGAGGGATATGTTCCCGCGCTGAAGGGTTTCGACCTGCAGTGCGCCATCGCCTCCATCCGTAAATGCTTCCAGGCACAGATCGAGGAGCATTTGAACCTGCGCCGCGTGTCCGCGCCGCTTTTCGTGTTGGCGGACTCCGGATTGAACGATAACTTAAGCGGCTGGGAGCGCCCCGTCGGCTTCGACGTACCTGCCATCGGTAAGGACGCACAGGTCGTACACTCCCTCGCAAAATGGAAGCGTCTGGCGCTGAAGACCTATGGTTTCTCCATGCACGAAGGCCTCTACACCGACATGAACGCCATCCGCCGCGACGAGGAGCTGGATAACCTCCACTCCATCTACGTGGATCAGTGGGACTGGGAGAAGATCATCTCCGTCTCCGACCGCAACTTTGACTACCTGAAGGAAACGGTGCGCAACATCGTAACTTCTGTCTGCAATACATTGGACGAACTGAAGAAGGAATTCCCTTCCGTGAAGACCGAACTGTCCCGTGACGTGACTTTCATCACTTCGCAGGAACTCGAGGATATGTTCCCGGCTCTCACGCCCGAAGAGCGTGAGCAGGCCTTCCTGAAGGATCACAAGACCACCTTCATCATGCAGATCGGCGGCGCCCTCGCTTCCGGCAAGCCCCACGGCAACCGTGCGCCGGACTACGACGACTGGGAATTAAACGGCGACCTCCTCTTCTGGGATGAAACCTTAGCCTGTGCCTTCGAGCTTTCCTCGATGGGCATCCGCGTAAGCCCCGAGTCTCTGGACCGCCAGCTGACCATCGCGAACTGCGATGATCGCCGCACTTCCTACTTCCACAGCCTGCTGCTCAACGGCGAGCTTCCGTACACCATCGGCGGCGGCATTGGCCAGTCCCGTCTGTGCATGCTCCTGCTCGGATGCGCGCACATCGGAGAGGTACAATCCAGTCTGTGGGACGACGCCACGAAGACCGCCTGCGCGGCCAATGGCATCCATCTGCTGTAATTTCAAACGACATATACAAAAACGACCCCGAAGCACTTTTCGTACTTCGGGGTGTTTTTTTATACGATCTGATCCAAAATGAACGGATCTTTGATCTTACTGTCCTCTGCAAACAAAAGGATCTTTGAAAGCACCTCTGCCGTCTTCGGATCATCGTCCACAAATGGCAGGAAGATACGTCCTCTTCTCTGCGAATGGACCGGAAGGACGTTGATCATGAGGCCGCCGGCCAGGTGAATGATACCACTTCCCAGATGCACGGAATACTCCTCCCGGCTTCCCTTGATGATCGCATGTGTCGCCGTAAACGACACATTCGTAAGTTTGAAGCTCTTGCAGGTAAACTCCGCGACCGCGCGCCGCATCTCCAGCGTCGAATGGGACATCTCGGGGTCGACCTCACCTGCATGGGCCACACTGACTGCCAGATCGACATCGCGCATGACTTCCGAGAACAGGATGTCCGGAACGTCTGCGATCTTGATGGGCGCTCCCGTCTTTCGATCGAAGAAAGCGACCCACTCCAAGGTCGGAGCTTCGATATCCGATGGCGAGAACCAATCCGCCAGCGCATAGATCGTGGCGATGATATTCTCCTTGTAGTAGACCTTCTGCAGGCCGTCCTCGATATCCGCGATCCAGCGCCGGTTCTTCAGGACGCCCACCGTCTTTTTCGTCTGGATCTGATTGCCCGCGTAACGGCGGGAATCCAGGCAGCCCTTCTCTTCTTCCGTCTTCACATAGAGCTCACGGAATACCTGCTTAAACGGCTGCACGATCTCATTTTCAAAGATCAAGGACTGCATATCCTTCCACACGCCGGCCGTAAACATGGTGTAGGGATGGGTGATGTAGACATCGCTCCCCTTCTTAACCTCCAGGTCTTTCCAGAGGCCGAACTTACCGTCCGTTTCAAAAACCAAAGCGTCGATCATATCGGTCAGGACCGGGTTCTTTCGGAGCGCGTCGATCTCCTCTTTTTGGAACGGTGTCCGGTTCTCCATGGCCTCTTCAAACATGATCTTCGTCCGTCTATACTGCTCGGTAAATGTCTGCTTGGCTTCCTGAAGATCCAGAACGACCTCATCCTTCTTCAGGGCGGCCGGAAGGGATTTCAACTCCTTTCCGTTCTTAAGGATCCTCATTCCGACTTTACCGGACTCCACGCAAAGTCCCAGTTCGACGTCGCCCACCTTCTGGAGTTCCCAGAAGCACGCCAGCTCCGCCGCGATCTCATTTTCCATCTTCAAGATGAAGCGGGTCTCGTCCGGATAGCCCAATGCAGTCGCCATATTCTTTATGGCTGTCTCGCCGGCCAGTTTCTCACTCGCACGGCGCTGCGCACCAAACTGCTTGCTTTCCTTGATAAATCGGCGAATGAATATGTACCGTTCACGGATCAACGCATCGTTTCCGGGCAGGACCGCATAGGCCATCAGCAGGTCCTTATTACGCTTTTTCTCGATCTCCTCCTTCGACTTCTCAGGGTCGAGTTTTCCGGTCGCCGCATCCGCATACTTACGGGCGCGGGCATGTTTCGCGCCATCGGAAATATACTTCGCCGCGTCATAGATCTCGTCGAAGCGCTTCTCGCCCAGGGTCGCGTAAACTTCGTCAAACCAGTTCTTATCGAACGCGCCTGCGTTGAATTCTTCGGGAGAGATCGGCGAAAACTTCGCGATCGCCGCCTTTCTCTTATCGTCGAACTCCTCGTTCATGTGCGCCATAAAGTAATAGCATCCGGAGCGGAAACCTTCAAATCCCAGGTAGGCTCCGATGATATCCAGCCATTCCGGTGAGAACAGTCCGGCCTCGATCAGACGCTGTTCTTTGATATCGGTCCCCCGCAGCATCTCCTTCAGTTTCGCCGCCTGTTCGTTTGTATCCCCTTCACGGCCATCCGGAACGCACACCGCCAGAAGATGCGACAACACATTTTCCTTCGAGTCGCTGTTGCTGTAACCCAAATACTTCGACCGGTTGAATGTGCTCTTTCCGAAGGCCTTCAGGATACCGACGAAATAACCCAGTCCGTAAAGGCGCTTCACATCTTTCATATACTCGGAATAATCCGTCGGTGAATCGCCGCGCTTCAACTCTTTTCCCACGCAGAACGCGATCATGGTCTCGTAACACTCCTCGGCCAATGCGAGCGTTTTCTTATCCGACTTGGTCAATGTCGCGGGATCGATCGCCGTTCCGCTGGTGACCCTGCCCAGCAAACTCCGTACGAGTACATTGATCCGCCCGGAGTAACTCCTTACTCTCGTGCTCTTTGCATCATTGCTTTCACGAATAAAGATGATCACGGATGACAGAAGCTCGAGGGTCTCCTTCTCAAAGCCGTCGAAGAAACGTTTATAAAGGAAGTCTTTCGAGATCAGCCCGTTCGCGCAAGCCGTGATATAATCGCCGATACTCGGAACACTCATTTTCCCGTAGGACTCGTTGATCGTATAATATCGACGCAGGCTTGCATCCCTCATATAATTGCCGTCAAACTTCTTGAGCAGGATATAGCGGATCGGGAAGGTCTGCAATGTGCGGGCAATGCCGTCCAGGAAGAAGGTGAAGCCGTGATCCATCAACGGAGTCCGCGTCATGATCTCCATGTCCAGATTCGTTCCATACTTCGATGTAATGTCTTCTTTCTTAAAGGTAAAGAGCATCGGATCCTGTTCATTTGCTATATGGTAAGCGATCGCACAGCCGATCTTCGAATTAAGATCCGACACATTCTTTTGTCTGCAAAGTGTGGAAACGACCGTGCGGAAGGAACCATGATATTTCAGATCTTTATAATCGATCGTGAGCAGTTTTGCATCGAAATACTCTTCCAAGTATCGATTGCAATATTCCGAAAAGCCCCGTACTTCCTCCGTTTTCTCTTTGTTTGCATTGCGTTCCATGATCCAGGACAGCCGGAGGAGTTCCTCCTCCGAACCAATCGATTTTTCATAGAACTCCGCCCAAAGCTCTGGATACGGCAGGATCGGTTTTCCCTCCTCATAAGAGACCGCAATACCGTCACCGAGCAGCCTCGTTCCGTTCCACGCCTCGTACTCTTTATTCTTATGTTTGATGATAAAGGCATCAAAATCCTCAAAGATCTTTCGCTCTTCGAACTTCACATCCGAACTTTTCGTTTTCTTTCCGATCTTTTTATTCGGGAATACCCGGTCCCAGGCCTCATTGCACTCTTCGATGAATGCCAGATCGATCACCGGTTCATAGGTGGCGGACGGATCGAACAGTCCTAAGCCGTCCTCCTGACCGGACGCAGCCTCTTCCGAAGAAGCTCGGATCTCATCCAGCAGGACCTGTTCTTTGGTCGTTGGAGATGTAAGAATCGTCAGTTTTTCGGATGCTTTTGCGAAACAAGGTGCATTTTCCTTTTTCAATTGCAGAAGCATGTCCAAAGCAGCGGTACGCTTCTCTTCAGACTTATCCGAGAGCAGACGTCCGATCATCTCGACCTTATCGCCGTCTTCCCGTGTCATCAGGAGCGTGATCGCATTCTGACGCACATCGGACCTCTTCAACCGAAGCAGATCTTCCAGTATTTTGTAACACAATTCGGGCAATGCACCGATTCCGGCACGGATCTCTGCGTCCAGGCCGGTCGTGTCTCGCTTAAGTTCGTGATCCAGCATCATATAGGCACGTCTACGGGCGAACTCCTCCGCATCGCCGACCTCTTTCGTCAGGATCTCATACTCTTCTTTGGTTTCGGGTTCATTCAGAAGGAGAGCCAACGCACACTCTCTTACATCGGAATCCACCGAAGTTATGTCTTTCACTACTTCCCGTGTCAGCGTTTTATCCTGTGCGGCGCTCGCGCAAAAAACCATACGCGTAATGCAGTCCGTTTTGGTCAATTCCTCATCATTCCAAGGGAAAACGATCCCCTTAAACTCGATCTTCTTATTGGGGATCAGGCTCAAGATCTTTTTGAGTGTATCATATGCAGACCGCGCCTCGGCTTCATCCGAAAAATAAAGGGTCGGGTCCGCGAAGACTCTATGGTCCACATATTCACGATGCTTTCCGTTCGGAGCTT
Source organism: Lachnospiraceae bacterium (assembly GCA_017543445.1). GTDB lineage: Bacteria > Bacillota > Clostridia > Lachnospirales > Lachnospiraceae > UBA1201. The sequence goes on from JAFYGB010000018.1 coordinate 16,093, forward strand.
TGACGGACCGTGTGATGGCAAAATACAGATTCGACATGAACTGGCTCATCAGGATGGCAACCATGTCCGGCTCGTCACTCTTTGCCTTTAGGATCCGCAAGATCGCGGTTGATTCCGTGGAATAAAGCTTCAGAAAATACGCGGCTGTGAGCTGCTGCTCGCGGTCGCCTTCGAACACGAGCTTCACAGCGCGTTCGCAGGCCTCCTCGATACACTCCGTTCCCATGGCCCAAAGTGCCAGATACACTTCCATGTGATCATCGCTATGGAAAGCCTGTTCACGCTCCTTCGTGTCCTTCAGATATTTCCCGATCAGCGCACATTGCTTTTTATTGATACGTTCGCCGCCTCTTTCTTCCATCGCGATAAGCCCCGTGCATACTTGAAGCGCACGCTGAACGGAAGAAAAACGGAGAAGGTCATTATCCACTATGATATTAAAGATGTAGTCGAACGCGGCACGAGTCCCGAAGTCCATGTTCTCACAGACCGCCTGACGCAAACCTTCCTGCAGGCGCGCTGCCAGAAGAAGCTTCCCCATGAGATCGTACATTTTCACATTATTACTCAGGAAGATACCCCGGATCATCTCGATCCGGACTGTCCCGCCGGAATTCATCACGATATCTTCGATAGTTTCACACAGCGCTTCGTCCCCGCTGTCGATCAATGCGCCGATCACAAACGCAAAGCGCGAGATCTGATATATGTTCTTATATGCGATGATATCCGCAGAGGTTTTCTCTCCGAGGTAGTCGCTCATTGGTACCCCAAGGGCAGAGAAATTCATGAACTCTTGAAGGATCGAAAGGATCTTCTTATCATAGTTTTTATAATCTCGGCTGCGAAAACTTCTCCGATACATCGAATCACTGTACTGAAAGTCACGTACACGGTCGATCTGCACATAAAACAAAGGGAGCAGGTCAGCCTTTAGGACCTGTTTCACATCCTTGTCGTATTTCTTGAAAAACGCAGAGGGAGTCCCCTCCTTCAAAGCCTGATAGAATTCTTTTTCCACGCCTGTGCTCGAACTCACAGTCGAATTCAGGGATACCTTTACCAAGTCCTGGAATTTCGGGGATGTCTGTGCTACCAATGCTTCCTTTTCTTTTTTGATCCGTTCTGCCACTGCTTGATACAATTCAAATGTTTCACCCATATCGTTACTCCTTTTTCCTTATCTACCAAATACGTCCGGCCAGCATCGTCAATCGTACGAAACTGATCCTGTCATTTTCCTTGAGGTCGATCTTGCTTTCCTTCAGTTCCTCAGGCGTCGGGGTCGGCTCCTTGGAAGAAACCTCAACGAGTTCATCGTTGATAAAGATCGCGACCAGTCCGTCCCGGTAGGCGGTCACAGCAGTCTCTACCGCTTTATCAACGTCCGGCTCCGCATCGTTATATACGATCCCGAAGGATACTCTTCCGATATCCGCCAGATCTCGGATCTGCTCTTCTGTCAGCGGTGCTTCTTTTTTCCGCATTCTCTCGATAAACGCGTCGACCATGATGCGGACCGTCTCTTCGATCAACTCATACACGTTCAGCGGCACTTTTTTGTATTCCAGCGGAACACTCCGGATCTTCTTATTCTTACCGATACTTTTTTGATTTACCAAAACGATCATAGTCTTTTCCCTTCCCAAATGTTCTGTTTGTTTGATCAACCGATTGCTTTGCTACTCTTCGTCCATCATAACATAGTACTCATATCCCGTCAACAAAAACGACCCCGAAGCCGTTTTCATGCTTCGGGGTGTTTTATGTTTTTATGGTTTGCCCATGTATTCTTACTGTTTCTTGCAGGTGATTTCGTTATAGGTCACGCTGCCGTCTTCGAATTTAAACGTGTACCATGCGGTCTTTCGGCCGAATTCATGGTCCCCGATCGGATAGAGGCGGAACTCGGTCTCATCGCCATCCTCGGTTCCCTTTGCGTACAAAACGCCATCCTTCTCGAAGACTTCATCGAGGATGAACTCGCCCTCTTCGGGATGCTCGTAGGTTCCGCAGTAGGACGCCCATTTCGACGTATCCGGCTCCTTCACGATCTCCTCGATCACCTGGACCGGCTCGGGCTCCTGATCCGTGATGATCGCGCGGATCGCCTTCCAAAGGCTGAAGTTCGCACGGACATCCTCGCTCTCACGGCAGTTGAGCAGCACCAGCACGCGGTCGCAGTCAATGAAGCGCTGGAACCAGGTGCTCAGGCCCGGCATTCCGCCGCCATGGCTTACGAAGAGGCCGAACGTGGGTTCCTTCACGACGCCCCAGCCGAAACCGTAGCCGTCGCCCATCTCTCCCTCGCCCGCAGGACTTCCATCATTCAGACGCCCCGGCGTGTACATGATCTTCTGCTCCGCCAGCGTCAGCACCTTTTCTTCGCGCAGCGCACGGTCCCAGTTGAACATGTCAAAAATATTGGTGTATACATAGTCATCACCATTCAGGCCATCGAACGCTACCACGTCCGCATCCTCCGAATCCGTGACGCGGATGTGTTTTCCGTCCACCTGTACCATGTTGCGGGCAATGTTGTCATTCGGCAGACCTTCGCTCCAGATATGACGGACAGCGGTATTCGGCATGCCGGCAGGCTCGAATATGTTTTCCTTCAAAAACTGCTCAAACGGAACACCTGCGACCTTTGCGACGATTTCCGCCAGAAGGTTGTAGCCGCCGTTGGTGTATTCGAAGCGTTCACCTGGCGCAAAGCACGGCTCCACACCATCTTCCGACAGGAAGCGGATAATGCCGTCGCTGCCCATAATACGGTGCTCTTCCTGGAAGGTCCGCAGGATGATGTTCTCATCGTAGGACTCCGGAATGCCGCCGGTGTGCGTCAACAGGTTGCGGATCGTAACCTCCGGGTACGGTAATTCCGGGTAGAATTTCGTCACGGTATCGTCGAGGCTTAAGCGCCCTTCTCTCACCAGAAGCATGACCGCCGCGGCCGTGAACTGCTTCGTGATCGAAGCCAACTGAAACACCGTATCCTCCCGCATGGGCAGCTGGTCGTCAAAATCGCGGAAGCCGTAGGCTCCCTTACTTACGATCTCACCGTTTTCGGCATATAACCAGGTACCGTTGAAAATGTCCTTTTCATATGCCTCTTTGTATAGTTTGTCTATGATTGCTTTTTTATCCATTCATTTTCCTCCAAATTCTGTTCGGCTCCCGACGCGGGACGCCGCATATAGTAAAATCGGTACAGTTTTTCCTCTTTATCGTCGCTGTCCCGATACATCCGAACTTCTTTCAGCAGGAAGCCCGCCTGCTCCGCTACTTTCTGCGACGGTGCATTTTCCTGCAAGATGTTCGCGATCAATGCCTCTTCCTCAAAGTGTTCGAAGAAATACGGCACAAAGGCACGAACTGCTTCCGCCGCATAGCCCCGGTTTCTCACATTGGCCCCGATAAAATATGTGATCCCGACCTGCTTCAGGTCTTCATAATAGGAGCATCCGACCGAGCCGACCACCTCTTGTTCATCCTTCGTTTCGATTGTATAGGCCAGGAATGCTCCTCGCGGATCATCCTGTTCGGACAGCCGGATCGCCTTCTCGATCCACTCATCCATCCAGGTGCCGCAATCGGCGTCAAACCCGATGCTCTCCGCCAGACTTCCGTCTGCAGCCATCCGCACGAACGCAGCCGCGTCCGTCCGCCTCAGATCCCGGATCACCAGTCTCTCCGTTTCCAGCCTCATACGCTCCTCCTGTCCATGAATTACGCCAAGCCAGTTGCTTTGATCGCTCCCGCGCTTCCATCCGCACCTGATCCACTTCATCACTGAGGAGTTTTGCGAATTTCTCCATGTGTTTCTCGTAGATATCCGGCGTATTCGTCGCGATCTTCTCCGACGTATGATCCAGAAGCGACGCCACATATGGGATACTCTCCTCCCAGCAGCTCTTATCCTTCGTCAAAACGCCCAGTTCCTTGTATAGCTCGTTTTCATTCATGATATTAGCTCCCGGCCGATGCATTCTTACTCGATCAGCCGGATATTTAACGAAACGGGCCGGCATTTGACTACCGGCCCGGTCCACTTTGCATCAGCAAACTTCTTTTATCGACGCGACGGCTCTCTGCTCGCGAAGGATCCTTTGAATGCTCTTTTCGGACAATGCATAGAGCAAAGCCAGTTCCTGCGGCCTCGTTCCTGCCAGAAAATCCTCAAAGATCCTCTCATTTCGCTCACGAAAGAACTCCCGCGAATCCGTGCCGCTGCCCCACTCCCGCTTCTCAACACACGGAATATAGATCAGCCGCACGTTCACATATTGCTGAATCTTCTTCAATAATTCTTCGGGCAGAATATCCTCTGCCTTGATATAGCTCATATTCTTCCTCCTAATCAATCATTCCTTAGGATTCATCTGAGCTCATGTTCAATGTATTTAAGCCCAGACTACTGAGCAATAACGATCGTTCCAGTCATAAAAACTAACCTCCATAAAACTTTCAGACTACCAAGTAGTATACCCCCTCCACACACATCCGACAACTTCAAAAACGATTATACACAAACACGCGCCAAGGCACACCACCTACCCCACCATCATAGCACACTCCCCACCCCCCGTCAACACAGACCGGATGTCTTGCTTCCTCCTCTTGCTTTTCTCTCCTCCTCCCCACGCACTACGTCCGGCAGTCTCCCCCCACTCGCTGAATGCCGTCGCAGCGTTCGCCTCCTATCCCGCCCTGCAGTATGTATGGCTGAAGCGGTACGCCACAAATAGTGTCGCACTACATGTGGCGGGTTTCGGGTGTGGAACTCGGACGATGTCGGCATGTGAGTTTGCTGTAGAAAAACACTGCGAGAGAGATCCCGAATATGGGGCAAAGTCGGCCTCCGAGGCCGATCTTTGAGCTAGCTGAGGTCGTTTTCATCGGAAAACGGCCGAAGTCGAAGCGGTACCCATAAATTCGGGAGCGATACGAGCAGATTGTTTTTCACAGCAAATGAACTGACCGCAGAGTCCGAGCTCCACACCGAAACCGTAATATAACAAGCGGCACGTTTGTGGCGTGCCGCTGGGGATATGTATAGATGTAGTTTATTCGGTACGAAGTGCGACTACCGGATCCTTCTTTGCCGCGCTTCTCGACGGGATGATACCCGAGATCAACGTGAGCAGGACACTGATGGTGATCAGCACCAAAGCTACCGGGATCGGCAGGATCGCCGACAGGTTATGAAGTCCGGTCAGGTTATGCAGGATGATATTGATCGGGATGCACATCAGGTAGGTGACTACTACGCCGAGCAGGCCTGCGGTGAAACCGATGATCATGGTCTCTGCATTGAACATGTGCGATACATTACGCTTCGAAGCACCGATCGCACGCAGGATACCGATCTCCTTCGTTCTCTCCTGTACGGAGATCAGGGTGATGACACCGATCATGATGGAAGAAACCACCAGGGAGATCGCTACGAATGCGATGAGCACGTAGGTGATCGCATTGATGATCGTAGTGATGGAGGACATCAGGAGGCCAATGATATCGGTATATTCGATCTGGGAGCCTTCGTCCGCCGCCTCGTTGTAAGCGTCGATCGCCTCTTTGATGATGTCCTTATTTGCGAAGCTGGAAGCGTACAGGTTGATGCCGAACGGATCGTCCAGATCCACACAGCCCAGTACGATCAGGTTTGCATCGTAATTGGAACGAGAGAATTCAAGCAGTTCATAGTACTCAGCAAGCTGTTCGTCGGTATAAGTCTCCATCTCCTGAAGGAAGAGTGCTGAGAGCTGCTCCTCGTCCAAAGTACCCATCTGCGCCTCGACCTGAGCCGCATATGCCGACTTCACCTGCTCCTGCAGGGTCTGTGAAAGCATCGCGTAGATCTCTTCGTCGCTCATTGCGGAAACGTACTCATTGACGTCCGCCTGGCTCATACCGGTCTGCGATACGATGCCCTGGGTGATCAGGCGGTTAATGTCCTCACGCGTCATCGCGCCGAGCGCCTGTTCGATACTCTGCTGCAGAACTTCTTCCGGAGGAATGGATTTGATCTTTACGTAGAGTTTTGCAAGTTCCTTCTTAGAGAGAATGCTGACGTTCTTCTTGAACGTTTCTGCCTTCTGCTCGTCGGTCATCTTACCGGTCGAATCCTTGAATGCAAGACCTGTGAAGATATCCACGGAAGGATCTGCCTTCTGTGCGGCGATCGCCTCGGATTCTGCGTTCTTCTCGATGACATATTCTGTCAGCAGATGTGTGTATGCGATCGCACCGGTCAGCATGTTCGAAACTGCGTCCTCTGCGGGGCGGATGATACCAACCACCTTCAGCGGGATCGCATTGTCATAGAGGTACTTCAGACCTGCATCGGTATCACGAAGGTCGGTATACAGACCGGTCGTCTCATCTTTCCGATAGCAATCGGCATTCAGGATCATGCGGAACTCTGTCTCGCAGATATCCTCGTAACTCCATTTGACCTGCTTCTTTTCAACTGTCGTATTGTTGATGGCGGCATCCATGATGTCGTCGATCTCTTTTTCAGAGACCAGACCGAGTGCATACAGTGCCATATCGCCGATCTCGTTATTCTCATCCAGGACCAGCACGACTTCATTATAAGCGGTCGGCCAGTTTCCATAGATCAGGTCGTATTGCTTATCCAGCAGTTCTGTGCGGATCTCGCCGTTCATGCCCGGAACCATCTCCTGCCAGATGTTCATGTACGTGTTGCTTCCCATGCCGTAAGTTGCACTGGAAGATGTAAACATCGAAGGAGAAAGAAGGCTGCTGCTACTGCTGCTTCCCTCATCGTCGCCGCCGAGCATATTGCCGAGCATCTTACTCATGGACTTCATGAAGATGCGGCTCATCAGTTCCTGCACATCGGAGTGGATGATGGTTCCGTCCACGCTCTTTGTATAGATCAGCGGGCTTAAGTTGTAGGTATACTGAACGGCACTCAACGCATCATGCAGGCCGCTCGTGCTGTTCGGGTTACTTCGCTCCTCTTCCAGATACTTCTTAAAGGAACGGAGGTCGTTGGTCTTATCCTGGAGGGTACTCATCGTATTGACCAGATCGTACATGGCCGGCTTCTGATAAACCGCATCGTGATCGTGGTCTTTGTTACCCTTTACCAGGTTGATATAGGTCTCAAGCAGGCTTCCGAAATCGACGTTCTGCGCTTGCAGCGTCAACGGATAACTGGACAATGTGTCCTCCTGCACGTAGTCGATGTAAGTCGTCATACCATGCGATACCGAGAAGATCAACGCGATACCGATGATACCGATGCTGCCCGCGAACGAAGTCAGAATGGTTCTTCCCTTCTTCGTGAACAGGTTCTTCAGGGACAGGCCGAACGAAGTCGCGAACGACATGGACGGCAGCTTTTTCTTGCTCTGCTTCTCCTTCTTCTCCGCATCTTCCTTACGAAGTTTCTCGATCTCTTCGTCGGTCAGCGGGTTGGAGTCGCCGGTGATCTCACCGTCGAGCATCTTTATGATACGGGTGGAATACTTCTCCGCGATATCCGGGTTATGCGTTACCATAATGATCAGGCGATCCTTCGAGATCTCCTTCAGGATCTCCATGACCTGGAGGCTGGTCTCGGTATCGAGCGCACCCGTCGGCTCATCCGCCAGGATGATGTCGGGATCATTGACCAAGGCTCGCGCGATCGCAACACGCTGCATCTGGCCGCCGCTCATCTCGCCGGGCAGCTTCTTCAGCTGCGTCGCCAGGCCTACGGCCTCGAGCGCTTTCTTCGCGCGCTCCCTGCGCTCCGCCTTCGAAACGCCGGACAATGTCAGCGCGAGCTCGACATTCTGCAGCACGGTCTGGTGCGGGATCAGATTATAACTCTGGAACACGAAACCGATGGAATGGTTGCGGTAACCGTCCCAGTCACGGTCCTTAAACGCCGTGGTCGATGTTCCGCCGATGACTAGGTCGCCCTGGGTGTATTTATCCAGGCCGCCGATGATGTTCAGCATCGTTGTCTTACCACAGCCGGAAGGGCCCAAAATGGAAACAAAATCGGCATTTCGGAAATTCAGGCTGATACCCTTCAACGCATGAACGGTACCATCGCCCGCGGGATAATCCTTGACGATATTCTTCAGTTCTAACATGTACTCATCCTCTTTCAGTATACTTTTACAGGCAGGTCAGCGGCTCATCCGATCGATGTTATCGAAGATCACATCGAAGAAGCCTTCCAACTGATCCTTCTCCTGATCGGTAAGGCCCTGCTTCGCCCGGTCAATGAATTCACTCTGCATCTGCAAAATACGCCCCGTCAGCTTCTTTGCTTTCTCTGTCAGAGTCAGTCGGACCTTACGCCGGTCACCGGAGACCGACTCTCGAACGAGATATCCCATCTCGACCAGTTCATCCACGGACATCGAAACCAGTCCGGGCTTCATCCACAGACATCTGCAGATATCTTTCGCCGTGTTCGTCTCCGGGTTCTCTTCGAGGAACTGAAGCATATTCAGTTGATGAACTTTCAAGTGCACTTCATCGCACAAAGGACTCATCGCATGGTTATATGCGGCGGTCAGATTATTTACAAACATCGCACCTCTGCGACGATACTTGATGATATCAGCCAATGGAATACCTCCTTTCTTGAATTGTTCAATTTTGAACTATTTGGTATCATAGCACCGAAGAAGGTCCGTGTCAATTACGAAATTCTTACATTTTTCTAAACATTTGAAACAATTGATCAAAAAGACCCGGCGCGGCAGTTTCCTGCCGGACCGGGTCCTTCGTTTGCTATATGTATGCCATTACAGGCTGACTCTGCAGAAATTCTTCTTTCCGCGCTTGAATACCTTACCTTCGCCGGCGAAGTCATCCTTCGTGAACTTGAGGTCGGTTGCCGCGATCTTCTCGCCGTCCACGGATACACCGCCCTGCTCGATCGCACGACGTCCTTCGGAACGAGAAGGAACCAGACCGCTCTTAACGAGCACTGCCTGAATATCGATCACGCCATCCGTGAAATCCTCGTCCGAAAGCGCAAAGGAAGGCATGTTGGCTGCATTGCCACCGGTGAACAGCGCACGCGCTGCTTCCTGTGCCTTTACCGCCTCTTCCTCGCCATGTACAAGCTTCGTCAGTTCGAACGCCAGGATCTCCTTCGCCTTGTTGAGCTGGCTGCCCTCCCAAGTGCTCATCGTCTCGATCTCCTCGAGCGGAAGGAAGGTCAGCATGCGGATGCACTTCAGCACATCCTGATCCTCGACGTTTCTCCAGTACTGGTAGAACTCGAACGGCGAAGTCTTCTCGGCATCAAGCCATACCGCGCCCTTCTCGGTCTTACCCATCTTCTTACCCTCGGAATTCAGGAGCAGCGTGATGGTCATCGCACTCGCGTCCTCACCGAGCTTACGGCGAATGAGTTCTGTACCGCCGAGCATGTTGCTCCACTGGTCGTCACCGCCGAACTGCAGGTTACAGCCGTAATCCTGGAACAGCTTGTAGAAATCGTAGCTCTGCATGATCATGTAGTTGAACTCCAGGAAGGTCAGGCCGCGCTCCATGCGCTGCTTGTAGCACTCCGCCGTCAGCATACGATTGACTGAAAAATGCAGCCCCACCTCGCGGAGCAGTTCCACGTAGTTGAGATCCAGCAGCCAGTCCGCGTTGTTAACGATCAGCGCCTTACCGTCCGAGAAATCGATAAACCGCGCCATCTGCTTTTTGAAGCATTCGATGTTGTGGTCGATCTGCTCCTTCGTCAACATCTTACGCATGTCGGTCTTACCCGACGGGTCACCGATCATACCGGTGCCGCCACCCAGCAGGGCGATAGGCTTATTGCCCGCCATCTGCAGACGCTTCATCAAACACAGCGCCATGAAATGTCCCACGTGCAAGCTGTCCGCAGTGGGATCAAAGCCGATGTAGAACGTTGCTTTCCCGTTATTCACGAGATCGCGGATGCGCTCTTCATCAGTAACCTGGGCGATCAGCCCACGTGCCTTCAGTTCTTCATAAATCTTCATCTTTTTACCTCCTTTGGCTTTTGTCCTTACGCTTGCCGCGTGGATTTTTTGCAAAAAAATAACGCCCTTTCGTAAAAGGACGATCTCGATCGTGTTACCACCTTTCTTCGCAAAAAGCTCACACTTTCTGCCTCAGCGGGTACTTTCATACCCCGGCACATTAACGCATGCATGCGGCGCAGCCTACTGGATCCCTCGTTCGGTGCGCGGCTATAGGATGTATTCGGTCCCATCGTGAATGCGCCTCTCATCAACCGGCAGCTTTCTGTATCCCGTATCGGAACTTACTTCTTCCTAATCATCGCCTTTCGACTATGTGAGGTCTGCTTTACAAACCTTCTTGTGAGAGATTATAACCGCCTTCGATCCCCTTGTCAAGCGGTTCCTCCCGATTTCCGCAAAAAAGTCGCATCCACGCAGAACGGGCCCTACCGCAAGATCTCTCCTGCCGGTAAGGCCCGAACGATTTATTCTTCTTCGATCTTCTTCATGGCAAATGCCGTGCGGCTCGGAAGGTAGATAGGGAACCCATATCTTCCGTCTCCGATCTCATCTGCCGTGTAAACATAATTCATATCGATGCGCTGCTGTCCGCCGTAACGCTTCTGATCACTCGACATAATGACCTGGTACTTACCGGGACCGGGCACAGGAATGAAATAACCGGTGAACGACTTCGTCGGGTGGAAATTAAACACGAAGACGATGTCGTTACGCTCATAGGCGATCACCTTATCCTGCTGGTGCATCCACAGATTGTGAACACGTCCCTTCAGCACGTCCTCACGCTTCGAAAGCGCGATCATATCCTGATCAAACTGCATCAACTGTCCGTAGCGCAGGTCGTTGTTATCCGCCAGCGACCACTGTCTGCGGCAGTAATGGTAGCTCCAGTTGTTGCCTTCACGCGGGAAATCGATCCACTCGGGGTGGCCGAATTCATTACCCATGAAGTTTAAGTAGCCCTCGCCGCCCACGGTCTCGGTGATCCAGCGGATCATCTTATGCAGGGCGATACCGCGGTCAATGATGACGCTCTGCGAGTGCTTCGACATGTTCCAGTACATCTCCTGGTCGCACAGGCGGAACATAACCGTCTTATCACCGACGAGCGCCTGATCGTGACACTCCACATAGCCGATGACCTTCTCGTGGGGACGACGGCCGGAAAGCTCGTACCACATACGCCAGATATCCCAGTCTTCGTCGCGCGTCTCGTCCAGGAATTTGATCCACATCGGCGCTGCGCCCATAGCCAGACGGTAGTCGAAACCGATGCCGCCGTAGCGGATCTTCATCGCCATACCGGGCATCGCGGACATATCCTCAGCGATGGTGATCGCGTTCGGATTGATCGCGTGCACGAGTTCATTGGCCAGCTGCAGATAGGTAACTGCGTCGGTATCCGTGTTCAGGGAGAAATACTTATCATAGTTGTCGAAGTTCGTTCCCAGCGCATGATCGTGATACAGCATGCTGGTAACGCCATCGAAACGGAAACCATCGAAATGATACTCCGTCATCCAATATTTCAGGTTGGACAGAAGAAAATGAAGCACTTCCGGCTTTCCATAATTAAACAATTTCGTGTCCCACTCGCGATGGTTGCCGCGCTCGCCCTCATGGAAGAACTGCACGTCGGTGCCGTCGAAGCGGTTGATGCCCTCAGCGGTGTTCTTCGCTGCGTGCGAATGCACCACGTCCAGGAGCACGCGAATGCCCATCTTGTGGGCGGTATTGACCAGTTTCTTCAGGTCATGCTCGCTGCCGAAACGGGACGAAGCTGCGAAGAAATTCGTCACCTGGTAGCCGAAGGAAGCATAGTAAGGATGCTCCATGATAGCCATGAGCTGGATCGTATTATATCCGAGTTTCTGCACTCGTGGCAGGATCTTATCGGTAAATTCCTGATAGGTGCCTATGCCGTATTTTTCCTGGGCCATGCCGACGTGACATTCGTAGATATACGGCGGCATCTCCGGTGCGAAATCCGCGTCCGTCCAGACGAACTTCCGTTTCGGAACCGTGATCACACCATTCCAAACTTCGGAATTCGCTTCCTGCTCCACGCGATGGATATACAGAGGAATGCGGCGCAACTCCTCACCGTTCGCACATACGACTGCCTGTACACGGCATCCGTCAAACAGCGTTTTCTTACCGGGAATGGATACTTCCCAGACGCCATTCTCCAGTTCGTGCATGGGTAATGCATGCGGGTTCCAGTCATTGAAATCACCGGTCAGGTACATCGCCTGTGCACCCGGCGCCCACTCACGGTACACCCAGCCATCCTTCGTCGTATGGAAGCCGAAGTATTCATGCGCATTCGCAAAATCCACCAGAGACTCACCCTCCGGCAGGATCCGCTGCTTCATATTCTCATAATTCGACATACGAAGATCGATGTCATCCGCATAGGAATTCAACAAATAGTCGTAGTCCAGGATCTTATATCTCATAAAACCTCCTTGCTTACGGGTCGGCCGCAAAAACATGTGACCGGGCACACGCCTCAGACCCCGTGAATGATCGAGAGGAACTATTGATCGCCTTCGGTTTCAAAAAACAACGAAGGAAGCGCTAAATTTTGAAGCGCTTCCTTCAGTATAACGCATTTTTGCGAAAATAACAAGAAGAAATCTAAAAGAACATCTCACACACCAGTTCTATTCCGTCATCATCGTTCGAACGGGTGATAAAATCCGCAACTTCCTTCACGGCGGGTTGCGCATTCGCCATGGCCACGCCCATTCCGGCATACTCGATCATGGAGATGTCGTTAAAGCCGTCGCCGCAGGCCACCAAGGCGTCCTTCGTGTCGCCCAGTTTCTTCAGTAACTGGTCCAAAGCGTAAGACTTTTCGATGTCTTTCGCCATGATCTCGAGGAAAAACGGCTCAGAACGCATCACATGGAAGTTCGGACCCAGGGCCTCTCGCATCTTCGGCTCGACCGTCGCCAGGTAATCCGGTTTCTCGACCGCGATGAACTTAATGATCGGCTCGTCCGTGTGCTTTGACAGATCGTCCACCTTGCGGACCGGCATATGGTTGATCTTTGCCTCCAGGATGATGTATTCATTGTCCGCGTATTCCGCGAGTACACTGCCCTTTTGATGCATGAGCAATGGCGTCTTAAATTCCTTCGCATAGTGGAACACCTTCCACAATTCGTCCGGCGCCACTTCGCGCTGGAACAGGATCTCCCCAGTCGCACAGGATACCACGCGTCCGCCGTTAAACGAGACGATATAACCGCCGTAATCCTTCAATTTCAACTGTCGGGCCAATGCGAGGATCCCGTCCATCGGGCGGCCGGAACACAGGATGATCTTCGCGCCGCGTTCCTGGATGCCCATCAGTGCGTCATAAGTCGCGGGCGTGATCACTTTTTGTGAATTGACCAGCGTACCATCCAGGTCGAGTGCTAAATATCGATAGTTCATGTTTACTCCTCAGGCAGGTTGAGTGCTTCCAGTAAGTCTGCCGGCACATAGAGGCCGCCAAAGCCCTTACCGATCGCGATCTTCGGCTTATTCGCTCCGTGGAAATCCGAGCCGCCGGTGATCACGAGTCCTTTCCTCTGGGCCAGTTTCTTCACATAGTTTTCTTCATCCGTCGAATATGTCGTATAGACTGCTTCGATTCCGTAGAGCCCCAGATCGATCAGCCGATCGACCAGTTCCTCCAGTTCGTCCTTCGTAAGTTTATACAGCATAGGATGCGCCAGGACCGGGCGACCTCCTGCCATACGCAGGATCGCCATGGCCCGCTCGATCGTGATCTCCTCCTTCGGAAGATAGCACGGGCAGCCCGGACCGATATATTTCTCAAATGCTTCATTTACGGAAGCGATCTGGTTCGTATCCAGCAGATACCGTGCAAAGTGTGCGCGGGTAATGATCGCACCCTCGCCGAATTTCGCCATCAGATCCTCATACGTGATGGCAAATCCATGGTCCGCCAGAAGCTTCGCCATCTTGATGTTGCGTTCGATACGTATGTTGCGGATCTTATCCAGTTCCTTCAAAAACTCCGGCTGCTGTACATCTACCCCGTAACCCAGGATGTGCACATCCCCGCCGTTGCGTGCGGAAGATATCTCAATACCTGGGATGACACGAACGCCGAGACGTTTCCCTGCCTCGATCGCTTCCGCAACTCCACTTACCGTGTCGTGATCGGTAAGCGCGATCGCGGAAAGCCCGGCCTGGGCAGCCTTCTCTACGACCTGGGTCGGCGTTAATGTCCCGTCCGACTCATTCGAATGCACATGCAAATCGATACATTTTCCGAAATACTTCTCTTTTGCATCTGCATCGTACGGCAAATGCGAGGCGATGATCGTCATCTCGCCGCTCAGTTCAAAACTTCCATAGCTCGCCGGAAGGATGAAATGATCCCCCTTTCGGATCGGGGTCATATCGATCTTTCCACAACCGTCGATCACACTCATGTTGATAAAACAACCGCGCGTATCCAGGGGTACCGGAAGCGCTGATTCCTTCACAACGATCCGATCCACCGTAAAGTATTGGCACGTTACCAGATTCGTGATCTCAGCGTTTCCGAACGTAGTGATCTTTCGTTCCGAATCACTACAAGACTGCGGAACAAACGGAGCCTGAATGACATCCAGACTCTTCTCGATGTGCAGCTCACGCAGCTTTCCGTTTTGCATGCGGTCATAATCGTATAACCGATAGGTGATATCGCTGCTCTGCTGCGTTTCGAGAAGCATGGTCCCGTGTTTGATCGCGTGGACGGTTCCCGGTTTCAACAAAAAGAAATCCCCGGGATGAATGGGTATTTCACGAAGGAAGTCGCCCCATCGCTTCTCGTCGATCATTTTCCGTGCCTCTTCCTTCGAGGCGGCGTTATGACCGATGATGATCGTCGCGCCGGGCTCACACGCCAAAATGTACCAACACTCCGTCTTTCCGAGGGAACCATTCTCATGCTCCTTCGCGTAAGCATCGTCCGGATGCACCTGGATGCTCAGATCGTCCGCGGCGTCAATGATCTTCACCAACAAAGGGAAACGATCGCCGTTTACGAATCCGAAGAGTTGGGGCTCGTGTGCCCACAGTTCGGACAAAAGCCTCCCGTCATAGGGGGTGTCGGGCGCGCACACCATGCAGTCGCCCGCAGGGTGTGCACTGATCGCCCAGCATTCACCGGTCCGATCCCCTGGTATGGGATAGGCGTACTCCGTCCGTAAACGGTCCCCTCCCCAAATGGTCTCTTTGTAGACAGGCTTTGTAAACAGCAATCGTTTCATAATTGTCCTATTCTAGAGCCGAAAGCACGTTTTCGATATTCGACTCGATCTTTTTTCTTTCGGTACGGTTTACGAGATACAGGATCTCACCGTCGATCTCCAGCTGGCTGGCGTTGTCGTCGTATTCCAGCAGGCGGATATGTTTCGTTTCATTTTCACCGTAGTTGGTGAAGAACTCGTAATCTAAGATGACCTCGGCGTCCTTCTTCGTCTTCTCCGGTGCCAGATACTGGTTCGCACTCAGGGAAGCCAGCATCGAATAGAAGGAACGGAAGGACGAATCGTCGAATTCCTTTCCATCACCGAAGAAACGCTCCACCGTCGTTTCCTTACCATCCGCATCCGTCTTGGTCTCTCGGCGGATCTCGAAGTTATGCTCTTTTCCTTTATAGATGAGCTTGATGCGATCCACATTCGCGATCTGGATCTGGCTCGGCAGGAGCGTCATCATGTTCTCCTTCGTGAAGGACTCCATGATATAGTCCATTCCGCCCTTCTTCAGAATACGGAATACCGGGCCCGTGCCATCGAGCTGCGCATAGTAATACGTCATGTCATTGTATTGCATCTCCTTGCCGATCAACAAGCGGATCTGCTTCTTTTCATAGAGCAATGAGCCGTCGGGCTGAACTTCGACACCATACTGTTTATACGTCAGGGTGATTTTTGTCGCATCATCCTTTAGGCCAAATTCTTTGAGGTCTTCCTCCGTCGGCATGGCGCGCACGCAGCCGGAATAGGACACGCCGAGGATCGCCTCGTTCAGTTGTTTACCCTTATCATAGTCCATGCTCTCGTAACGGCCGGACGTTGTCAACGGGAAATACCAGAGGCTCAGCGCCATTCGGTCTACCTCCAGCAAGTCCTCGGGACTATACATGCCCACGATTGGTGAGGTCTCCCCCGGTTTGGTAACGGACAGGCTGTAGAACTGTGTCTCGGCCAACTCGGGGAACTTCTCCAGTTCGATATACTCGGCCAGTTCCCGCACCAGATAACTGTACAGGGTCGGTCCCAGCATGTAAATATGATTATCACCCTTCACAGCCATGAAGTAGTACGTACCACTGGGGGATTTGCTTCCGACGTAGATCTCGATCTCTTCGCCTTCGGTCGTTCGGATCTTTATGGTGTGCGCCGGATCCTTCAGGCCATAGACCTCGCTATTGGTCTCCAGATCATCCGAGATCGTGTCGATACTCGTGATCTTTGCAACATTGTCCACGAGACCACCGATCAGCGTCTTATTCAGGTTGAGTGCTGTGTTATTTTTCCATTTCCAAGTGCGGTCTTCACCAGTCCGGATGAAGGTCTTCTCTTCGCCGGAAACGCTGTCCGCCGAAAGGACCGTGATCTCTTCCAGATCATCCAGCGAAAGCGCGACCAAGTCGCTCTTCTTCGGTGCTGCGGTCGTCTGCGCGGCGAGTTCCTCCAACCGTTTTTTCTCATTGTAACGGTTGACGAGCTGGATGCCGACGACCAGACCAGCCAGAAGCACCAGCAGCGCAAGCGGGATCACGACCTTCATGATCTGCTTTCTCTTTTTTCTTTTTCTTCTTTCCTCTGCGGAAAGGCCCATAAGTGCTGCCATTATCGATTTCTCCTCTTATACCATACGACAAAACCGATCAAAAGCACGAAAACGGGGATAATGCCGACCGTAATGACTAAAGAAAGATTTCGGGTGGATGCCATATAGGTATTCATACCGAAGTCGGTGTCCTTTACCGGAATGCTTACGCTGCGGTCGAACGCGCAGAGATAGTTTAAGGACGCAATATAAATATCCAGGTTCAAAGTATTGGGAAACGCATTCAATACGGTATCCGAAGCCAGGTTCGGGGTTCCGAGTACGACCATCTTCATACCGCTCTGACTGTCTTCGCCGGTCAGTCCGATGGTGATCGGTCCGGACAGATCGGTGTCCGTCTTGGAGATCTTTTGGTTCGACTCATAGTCGACACGCATGAACGAACCGGAGGTCGTCTGCAGGAACGGTGTAAGCGTCAATGTATTGCGCTTCATCTCGGAAGTATACAGGCCGGTCGAAAGATAAATGAACGCATAGGTGTTCTGCGACATTTCCTTTGTCAAAGCGGCAGAGGAACTAACGCTCGCAAAGTATGCAAACGGGGATTCCGGCTGCTGGCAATGGTCCGCCTGTTCGAAGATAACGCCCTTCTTCAACTCGATACCACAGTATTCGAGCAGACTGCGGAAGCTCTCCGTATTGTTGTTTTCGTAGGTACAATCGATGAAAACCTTACCGCCGTGATCCATATAATCACGGATCTTATCGGCCTCAGCCACCGTATAATCTCTCGCCGGAGCATTGATCAAAAGAATATCACAATCCTCAGGGATCGAAGCGGTCGAAAGATTGATTTCTGCGAGGTCATAGCTGGCCTTTTTGATCGCGGAGAGGATCGTACTTCCCAACGCGAGTTCCTCATGGCCGATCACGCGGTAGATCTTCGGGATATCCTTTGTGGTCACGTAAATGAGTGCCGAAGTTACCTCTCCTTCACCGTCGTAATTATAGTATTCCGTCTGGTACTGCATGTACTTTGCGTAGTCCAGTTCATAAATATCCGACGCCGGAATGTACTTCATTCTTTCCTCGGAAGCCACGAGAATGCTGCCATCGTCGATGGTCTCGGTCTCGAGCCCGTATTTTTTCAAAGTTGCGAAATCACGGTTTTTATCGAGTTCTTTCACGTGAACTTTCGAGGACAGATCATCGTAGAGCGCCAGCATCTGGCTGATGATCTGATCCTGATTCCCGGTCTGACCGATCAGATAGATGGTAACATCTTCATCCAGCGAGCGAACGACTTCTTTCGTCTTATCTGTGATCGAGTAGATCTTGATATCGCTCATATCATAATTTGTCATGGTGACCGGCAGTTTTTGCACGAGGACATTGACCGCAACTAAGAAGGCCAGGACCAATATCACCATCAACATGCTGTAAGAACCGTGCTTTAAGGAAGTATTATTTTTGTTTTCCATTTTTTCTTCCTCCTAGCTGTATCTTCTCTTCTGGATCGACTGAATGGTCAGGAAGATAAAGAATACCGATACTGACAGATAAAGCACGATCGAAGTAACATCAAAAATATTATTTGCAAACAGATAAAGCGTCTCCCCATAGGAAACCGAACGCATGATCTGGCTAACCGAACCGTAGAACATGTCCGGGTTCACATGATATGCGATCGCTACGCCGATACAAAGCACGGCAAATACAGCGAAGGAAACGTAGAAATTCCGCGTCATCTTAAAGAAGATCACGAAAAATACGACCGAAAACAAGATAAGGATCACAGCGTTTTTCCACTCTTCCTTCGGTACCTTATCCGAAAGGTCACGCAGGTAACCCAAAAGGAACATAAAACCGAACGCTAAGATCGCGGCGATGATCTGGCTCTCCGTCAGGGACGAGAAAAACATACCGATCGCAATGTAAGACGCTCCGACTAAGAAGAACGCCAAAATGGTCGTATAGTCGGTAAGCGGGTAAGCATAGGATCCCGTTAAATAGATGACCACCGGGTATACACAAGAGATCAGCACCGGGATCGCAAAAACCGAAACCATCGCCAAGTATTTACCGAGCGTGATCTTCCAGACACTGATCGGCGCCGTCAGGAGCAGCTGGTCCGTTTTGGATCTACGTTCCTCAGAAAAACTACGCATGGTGAGGAGCGGGATCAATGCGGACATAAACGAAGCGATCGCACAGATCGGATAGGCAAAGAAAGCATAACTGCCTTCAATGTTATAAAATGAAAAGAACAATCCTATGAGCATAAGGAAAGCTGCTACGATGAAGTAGCCGAGCATATCGTCAAAATAGGATTTTAATTCACGTTTCCATATAGCGATCATGTCTCGTCTCCTCCTTCCTTCGTCTCTTCGGAAGCATCTGCATCCTCAGCCTCAGGTATTTCATCGGCCTCGTCTTCTGCTTCGGTCTCGTCTTCCTCCATAATCTCAGCCTCTTCCTCCGGAAGGGACGTTACAACAAAACTATCCGTTCCACTCTTTTCCTTTTCATTCTTCATGCGCTCTTCTTCTCTTGCGGCAAATTCCTCATCTGCCTTCGCAACGAGCTGCAAGAAGATATCTTCCAATGTAGGAACGACCAGTTTTAACTGGCGTACGGGAATACCGTCCTTCGCTAAGGTCTTAAACAGCAATTCCGCTACATCTGCGTTCTTCGGGAACGTCAACGTCACCTTCGAAATGCCTTCCGGCATATCATTACTGTCAAAATCAAACTCCGCCATCTCCTTAAACGGTGCGAGAACCTCGATTAATCGCTCCTCCGTACAGCGGGCTTCGATCTCATAGACATCCTTCACATGATAGCGGGCAATGAGGTTCTCCGGCGTATCCATAACGATCAGACGGCCGTGGACGATGATGAGGATCTCATCACAGACAGCACTGACTTCCTGCATGATATGGGAACTTAAGAGAACGATGGGACGCTCCTCTTTCGGAACATCCGCACCCGAGATCGCGATCTCACGGATCAGTTTGCGGATCTCCAGAATCTGTTTCGGATCCAGACCGACCGTCGGCTCGTCGAGGATGATAAACTGCGGGTGTCCCAGAAGTGCCTGGGCTAAGCCGACTCTCTGCCGATAACCTTTCGACAGGTTGCGGATCAGACGGCGGCGATAATCATTCAGACGTGTACGATCGATCGCACGGTCGACCTGTCCTTTCCGCTCGCTGCGCTTCACGCCCTTCAGTTCGGCAACGAAACGCAAGTACTCCTCGACGGTCATGTCGGGGTATACCGGCGGGATCTCAGGCAGATATCCGATGAAACTCTTCGCCTCTTCCGGATCCTCCATAATACTGTATTCATTGATCCGGACATCACCGCTCGTTGCAGCGATATATCCGGTCATAATGTTCATGGTCGTAGACTTACCGGCACCGTTCGGTCCCAAAAAACCGTAGATCTTGCCGGGCTGTAAGGTAAAACTGATATCGTCGACCGCAGGGATCAATCCGTACCGCTTCACCAGGTTTTTAACTTCGATCAAAGCCATGTCCTCCTTGGTTCATTTGGTGCTGTCATCATTAAACACAATAAATGTGAAATTTGTGTGAAAATGCGCTCGGAAAACTAGTTTTTCGTTCCCAAACGTCCCTTGAAATCTTCGTACGTAAAATCGGTCAGGCAGATCGCCTCGTCCTCCTTTACGACCCAGATATCGGGCAATGGCATGCCGTTAAACGTGTTGTTTTTACAAGTGGTATAGATCGCCATGTCCTCGAATAAAAGCCGCTGTCCGGCCTCTAAGGGCCGTTCAAAGGCATAATCGCCGATGATGTCGCCGGACAGGCAGGTCGGGCCGCCCAGACGATAGGTGTAAGGCTTCTCTCCCGCTTCAAATCCTTCATAAAGCGGCGGACGGTAAGGCATCTCCAGAACGTCCGGGGTATGACAGGCCGCCGACATATCCAGGATCGCATTGACCACGTCCCCGTTCTTTACGAAATCCAGAACTCGCGTGCACAAATAACCTGCGTTCAGCGCCACCGCCTCCCCCGGCTCCAGATAAACGATTACGTCGTAAGTGTCGCGTACATGGCAAATGAGTTTCTTTAACAGGTCGCGGTCATAGTCTGCCCGTGTGATGTGATGACCGCCGCCCATATTGATCCAGCGCATCTGCTTCATCACCGGACCGAACTGCTCCTCCACCGCGCGCAGTGTGATCTCGAGCGCGTCGGAATTCTGCTCGCACAAGGTGTGGAAATGCAAGCCGTCGAGAAGCCCGATGAGTTCTTCATCCATCTGCTCGTCCCAGGCCTGCTTCGTCGTTCCCAGACGGCCGCCCGGCGCGCAGGGATCGTAGATCTCGTGGCCTTCCTGCGTCTGACACAGAGGGTTGATGCGAAGGCCTACCTGCTTACCGGCTTTCTTCGCCGCAGGTCCATACATGCGCAGCTGGTTTGGACTGTTGAACACGATGTGATCGGCATACTGCAGCAGTTCGTCGAACTGCTCCGGCACATAGGCCGCCGAGAACACATGACACTCCTTATCCGGCATCTCCTCGCGTCCCAGACGCGCTTCAAACAAGCCGCTCGCCTCGGTGCCCGCTAAGTATTCTCCCAGGACCGGGTACAGGTCGTAATTGGAAAATGCTTTCTGCGCCAGCAATATCCGGCATCCTGTCGCATCCTGGATCTCTTTTAATATCTTTCCGTTCTCCCGCAGTTTTCCCTCGTCGATCACATAACACGGTGTAGGAATGTCGCTGCAAAGAATGCGCCGGGGCATATCTGCTCCGGCGTCGGAAAGCTTCAGATGTTGTAATTTCTCTTTCATACGCATCCGGACTCCTTTCCGCGAAGGCCCGGCCTTCCGCTTCGGAAGGCCGCCCTTCATTCGTGAATAACGATTCGCTTACGGTACCAGCTTCGGCTCGTGGCTCTCCTTATGCGGAAGGCCGTATTTGCAAAGTGCTTCCATAAACGGATCCGGATCAAATTCTTCAACGGTATAAACGCCCGGCTTATTCCAGTAGCCCTTCAGCATCATCATGGCGCCGCACATCGCGGGCACGCCGGTCGTATAAGAGATCGCCTGAGAACCTACCTCACGGTAGCACTCCTGGTGGTCACAAACATTGTAGATATAATAGGTCTTCTTCTGTCCGTCTTTTTCGCCGGTAAAGATGCAGCCAATGTTCGTCTTACCCTTCGTGCGCGGTCCGAGGGACGCCGGATCCGGCAGAAGCGCCTTCAGGAACTGGATCGGAACGATCTCATGTCCTTCGAACATGATGGGCTCGGTGGACAGCATGCCGACATTTTCCAGACACTTCATGTGGGTCAGGTAGCTCTGACCGAAGGTCATGAAGAAGCGGATGCGGGACACGCCGGGGATGTTCTTCGCCAGGGACTCGATCTCCTCATGATGCAGGAGGTACATGTCCTTCTCACCGACTTCGTCGAAATCATATTCGCGCTTGATGCTCATAGCCGGGATCTCGACCCAGTGACCGTTCTCCCAGTAACTGCCGGGAGCGGAAACCTCACGGAGGTTGATCTCCGGGTTGAAGTTCGTCGCGAACGGATAACCATGGTCACCGCCGTTGCAGTCCAGGATATCGATCGTGTCGATCTTATCGAACTCATGCTTCAAAGCATAAGCACAGTATGCCTGTGTAACGCCGGGATCGAAACCGCTGCCCAAAAGCGCGGTAAGCCCCGCCTCTTTAAACTTCTCCTGATAAGCCCACTGCCAGGAGTAATCGAAATATGCGGAGAAACCTTCTTCCTTGCAACGCTTCTCGTAGATGGCTCTCCACTCGGGCTCATTCGTGTCCTCGGGCTCGTAGTTCGCCGTATCCATGTAGTTCACCTTGCATGCCAGGCAGGCATCCATAATGGTCAGATCCTGGTAGGGCAATGCGATATTCATTACAAGGTCAGGCTTATATTCGTTGATCAGCGCGATCAGCTGGTTTACGTCGTCTGCGTCCACCTGTGCCGTGGTGATCTTCGTCATCGTGGTCGGTGCAAGTTTTGCGGCCAATGCTTCGCATTTAGAGACCGTACGGCTCGCGATGCAGATCTCGGAGAATACCTCCGGAGCCTGACAACATTTGGAGATCGCTACGGACGCAACGCCGCCGCAGCCGATGATAAGTACTCTGCTCATAGGTTTAACTCCTTTCGTACACAAGGATCTATCTCAGTCCTTACACAGGCTGAGGATCAGTTCCCGAACGACCTTGCAGGCCGTCGCCGTGCTGGCGCCGCTTGCATCCAGTGCCGGGGATAATTCATTGACATCCGCTGCCACCACGCGTCCTGCACATACGGTGCGGATCGCTGCAAGCAGCTCGTTAAACGATACGCCGCCGGCCTCGGGCGTGCCGGTTCCCGGGACGATTCCCGAGTCCAGACAGTCTAAGTCGATGGTCAGATAGATAGGCGCGTCGCCGATCTTCTCCACCGTCTCCTTCAGGCCTTCAAAAGAAAACGGGTGCATATCGGTGTGTTCTTTCGCAAAGCGGAATTCTTCTCTCTCGCCGCTGCGGATGCAGAACTGGTGGATGCGGCCATCGCCCATGAGGTCGTAGCAGCGACGCATCACGCAGGCATGCGACAGACGCGCGCCGAGATAATCCTCGCGCAGATCCGCATGCGCGTCAAACTGGATGACGTGCAGGTCCGGGTAGGCTTTCAGAACGCTGCGTACCGAGCCTAAGGTGACCAGATGCTCTCCGCCCATAAGGAGCGGGAACTTCCCGTCCGCCAGGATCGCCGCTGTTTCATCCGTAATATCCTGAAGAGCCAGCGAGGAGTCGCCGAAGCAAAGCTCCAGATCTCCGCGGTCTGCGATCTTATAGTCCGTCAGATTACGGTCCTGGTACGGGCTGTAGGTCTCTAAGCCGAAACTCTCATGCCGCATGGCCGAAGGGCCGAAACGCGTACCGGGACGATAGCTCGTCGTGGAATCGAACGGAGCGCCAAACAGCACGATCTTCGCGTCCGCGTAGTCGGCGTCACATCCGATAAAAGTCTCGATATTCGGGGTGGGATTTCGCATTATTCCACCTCCTCCAGCATCTCTTCCAAAAAGGCCGGAAGATAGAACGCGCCCTTATGCAGGCGGGTCGTATAATACCGTGTCCGCATGTGCAGATCGTTCCAAGCCTTCGAGTCGAAATCATCGATGGGATGGTATTTCTTGCTGGCGAAACCGAAGAGCCAGTAGCCCGCCGCATAGGTCGGGATATGGGCCTGGTAGACACGGCAGATCGGGAACGTATTCGCGATACGCTTATGGCTACGCTGCATGGCGTCCGCGTCCTGCTGATAGAACGGACTGCCCTGCTGATTTACCATAATACCGTCATCCTTCAGTGCTTTATAGCAGTTCCCGTAGAATTCCTTCGTGAACAATCCTTCGGAAGGTCCGAAGGGATCGTTGGAATCCACGATGATCAGATCGTATTCATTCTCGCAATAACGGATGAACTTCAGCGCGTTCTCATAGTGGATATGGACACGTTCATCGTCGAGCTGGCAGGCATTGCCCGGAAGGTACTGCCGGCAGGCGTCCACAACCATCGGGTCCATTTCCACGAGGTCGATATGCTCGATGCGCGAGTAACGAGTCAACTCCTTCACTACGCCGCCGTCGCCGGCACCGATGACCAGCACGTGGCTGATGCCCTGATGCACCGCCATGGGTACGTGAACGATCATCTCGTTGTAGATAAATTCATCGCGCTCGGTAAGCATGATGTTGCCATCCAGCGCCAAAATGCGGCCGAACTCACAACTCTCAAAGACATCGATACGCTGATAATCGCTCTGCTTTGAGAACAACTGCCGCTCCACCCGGAGGGATAATTTCACATCCGGTGTATGTTTTTCCGAAAACCAAAGATCCATGACTCTCACTCCTATAACTATGATCGATCGAAGGGATCCCGCCTTACGATCCGTCTGCGTCCGGCATTAAACCAGAACGTTCAGCCGCTCGATGTTCGGATCCTCCGGGCCCGTCATGCTGCAGCCCTTCTCCTTCGCGTACAGAATGTAATTCAAGATATCCTTCGTGATGCGCTCACCCGGCGCCAGGATCGGGATTCCCGGCGGATAGCACATAACGAACTCGCTGCAGACGCGTCCTTCGGTCTGCTCGATGGGCAGGCTCTCCTTCTGCGCGTAGAACGCTTCCTGCGGACTCGCAACTACCTGCGGGGCAATGTATTCCTGGCTGAGCATACCGGTCTTATCGCGCTGGTAGCGGCGGCGGATCTCCGCCAGAGCCGACACGAGGCGCTCCACTTCCTGGATGCGGTCGCCGATGGAAAGGTAAGCGAGAATGTTGCCGATATCACCAAACTCGATCTGGATATCGTAGTCATCCCGCAAAAGGTCGTAAACTTCGATGCCCGCCATGCCGATATCCAACGTGTGGACGGACAGTTTGATCGGGTCGAAATCGAAAATAGAATCGCCGTTGATCATCTCGGGGCCGAAAGCGTAATAGCCGCCGACGGAGTTGATCTCGGCACGCGCGTACTCTGCGATTCGGCGTACCTCGCGGAAGATCACGTCTCCGCGCAGTGCCAGGTTGCGGCGCGATATATCAAGGCTGCTCATCAAAAGATAGCTGGCCGATGTCGTCTGGGTCAGGTTGATGATCTGGCGTACATAGCCCGCGTGCACATTCGGTCCTGCCAGCAGGAAACTCGACTGCGTCAGGCTTCCGCCACTCTTATGCATGGATACCGACGCCATGTCCGCTCCCGCTTCCATTGCGGAAACCGGAAGATCCTCACCGAAGTAAAAATGCGTTCCGTGCGCCTCGTCTGCCAGACAGAGCATGCCATGCTCATGTGCCAGTTTAACGATGGATCGCAGATCCGAGCAGATACCGTAATACGTGGGGTTATTGACCAGAACGGCAACCGCGTTCGGATGCTCGTGGATAGCCTGTTCCACCTGCTCTACCTTCATGCCGAGGGAGATACCCAACCGACGGTCTACCTGCGGATTTACATATACCGGAATAGCGCCGCACAAAACGAGCGCATTGATCACGCTACGGTGCACGTTTCTGGGGAGAATGATCTCGTCGCCGCGTTTGCAGGCCGTCAGGACCATACTCTGTACGGCGGATGTGGTACCACCCACCATCAGGAAGGCTTCCGCAGCTCCGAAGGCTTCGGCAGCCAGGATCTCCGCTTCGCGAATGACACTGATGGGATGGCACAGGTTATCCAGCGGTTTCATGCTGTTAACGTCCACCGATACACACTGCTGGCCCAAAAACGAGGTCAGCTCCGGATTACCGCGGCCGCGCTTGTGGCCGGGAACATCGAAGGGAACGACACGCAGATTACGGAAACTCTCCAGAGCCTCATGGATCGGCGCACGGTTCTGCCGACGAATAAAATCAGTTGTTCTCTCTAACATGGTGATCTCCTATATCTGCTCGTTTTCGACGCTTTGTGCAAGCACAGCGGTCGCACTTTTGCTCGTCGCTTCGTATTGTGTAAGCGCGGACGCTTCGCGTCCTACCCACACGCTCGAGGCATAGCCTCTCGCTGATGGGCGGTCGCCAAGGTACTTCCGCTTTGTGCAAGCACAGCGGTCGCACTTTGGCTCGTCGCCAACACAAAAAGCAGGCTGCGTAGTGCAGTCTGCTTGTCTATTTTTTCTGGCTCAGAGTCTATATAGCAATCACTTTTACTACTCTTATTGACCGTTTCACAAGTCTGCAATACGCATATTATGGTTATAAAGTAACCAACTTATAAACTTTGAGCTTTAAGCTTCATCAATAAGGCAACACTGTTGCCAATCGGCTATGAATCCAATCGAATGTATATTAGCATGTATAATGCTTTTTGTCAAGTGTCAACTTCTACGGACGCTTCTGCTTTCTTACCCTTCCGCGAGGCCAGAAGCATCGGTCCCCAATGGTAAAAGATCATATGCATGATCACGTAAAGCACGATCGCTCCGAGGATGTCCATGATCGAATGCTGCTTCAGGAACAGGGTCGATAAGCAGATCAGGATCGCCAGGATGATACTGCCGGTCTGGAACCTTACCTTTCCCCTCAACGGTTTGTATCGGAACATGGAAACACAGCAGACCAGCGTGTTGTAAATATGGATGCTCGGGAAAACATTTGCCGAGGTGTCGACGTTATGGAGCTGGAACACTGCCCAGGTGAAGAAATTCCGATCCGGATCGACTTCCACGCGCAGGTGGATGCCGTTGTGGAAAAACGTACAGATCGTCAGGCAGATCGACATACCGATATACAAAAGGGCGATAAAACGGTAGAATTCCTTCTTATCCCGGAAGAAATAGTAGAGCCAGGTCACGACAACGTAGACGAACCACAGGAAATACGGGATAATGAAATACTCGCAGAACGGGATCTTTCGGTCGAAGTCTGTCGCCATGTCATGAAAGGAAACGACATGACCCTCCAACCAAAAAAACCACGGCAGGTAGAACGCCAAATATAGGACCCACAAGCCATGTAGGTGCTCACGAATGTATTTTTTCATCGCAATCATCTCTCATAATTCAAAAAAACGGCAGGTGCCTGCGCACCTGCCCCAACGTAGCGGAAGGGAGATTTGAACTCTCGACACTACGGGTATGAACCGTATGCTCTAGCCAACTGAGCTATTCCGCCAAATAAAGCGTTTAAATAACGCAATGGGACCTATAGGGCTCGAACCTATGACCCTCTGCTTGTAAGGCAGATGCTCTCCCAGCTGAGCTAAGATCCCGCATTGCTTGTCCAACAAGCGACTGCCTTACTAATATACAATTTTAGAGGGTGTGTGTCAACACTTTTTTCAAAAAAATTTTACAAAAAATATTCTTAGCCAATATCCGGTGTATCCACAAGAGAAATACTATCCCCGTGCTTTCCTTCTGTCTCGAAAAGAATGATTTCATTTTGACCTTTCTTTAATAAAGGTCCGGGAATGTAAAGTCTCTTCTGTGGTCCGATTTCCCAGAATCTGCCTAAGTTAAATCCATTCAAAAAAGCAACGCCTTTTCCCCATCCGGAAAAGTCCAGGAAAGTATCTCCTATCTCATCTACATCGAATGAAAAACGATAAAAAGCGGGAGTTCCCTCCTGATAGTCTTTTTGAAAATCAACCAGTTCCATATGATCTAGGGGTAGCGTATAGATATCCCATCCGGTGTGCAAATGCCCATTGATTTGGACACACTGGGTAATGCCTTTTCTCTGTTGTTCCATTCTGGGTCCAAAATTCACACGGCCCATGTTTTCTACCAGAATATCAAAATCCTCA
>JAFYGB010000019.1 GCA_017543445.1 Lachnospiraceae bacterium
ACAATAACGGCGGTAGTGGAAACGTTCCTAACAAGACGTACATCGTTGGCAACACCTATGGAAGCCTTCCGGCAGGTCCGACACCGCCTACAGGCTATTCGTTTGCAGGCTGGTATACGGCAGCGAGCGGTGGAACCAAGATCAACACTAGTTCGACCGTATCGGCATCTTACAAAACGCTGTATGCGCATTATACTGCGAAATCCTTTAAAGTAACATTTAATGCAAATGGTGGTTCTACTCCTACAGCTTCGAAAACCGGCATTTATAACAGCACGTATGGAACGCTTCCGACCCCCACAAGAACCGGTTATACATTTGCCGGCTGGTTTACAGCGGCTTCTGGTGGAACGAAGATCACTGCGTCTTCAAAGGTAACAACTGCTTCCAATCATACGCTGTATGCACACTGGACAGCAAAGACGTTTAAGGTAACCTTCAATGCAAATGGCGGTTCTTGCTCAACCGCATCTAAGACCGTTACTTTTGGCAGCACCTATGGAACTCTTCCGACACCTACCAGAACCGGATATACTTTTGCCGGCTGGTTTACTACGACTACTGGTGGAACGAAGATCACTGCGTCCTCAAAGGTAACGACTGCTTCCAATCATACGCTGTATGCGCATTGGACAGCAAAGAAAATTAAAGTAACCCTTAACCCGAATGGTGGTTCCGTATCTCCGACATCGGTTACGGTTACTTTCGGCGGAACCTACGGAACACTTCCGACACCTACCAGAGCCAATTATAATTTTGTCGGATGGTTTACTGCGGCCAGTGGCGGTACTCAGGTCACTGCGGCTACAAAAGTGACGAGAGCAGCCAGCCATACGCTGTATTCACAATGGAAGGCCCAGACCATAACGATTACTTTTATGGATGGCGATAAGGTCGTAGCTAGGGTCACGATCCCTAAGGGTGGTACAATACCGAATATTCCGGTACCTACACCTGCAGTCGGCCATACTTTTGTCGGTTGGTATACAGCGAAATCTGGCGGAACGATGCTTACAAGTTCCACGAAGTTTAATACGGATGCGACGGTTTACGCGCGTTGGAAGGCTATAACGGTTACTGTATCCTTTAATTCAAATGGAGGTACTGCGGCAGTATCGAAGCAAGTAACTTATGGTAGCGCCTATGGAACACTTCCTACACCTACGAGAACCGGTTATTCATTTGCTGGTTGGTATACAGCGGCAAGCGGTGGCGCGAAGGTGACATCTACTACTATAGTGACAAACGCATCGAACCATACATTGTATGCTCATTGGACAGCTGGTAAAACAATTCAAGTTACTTTTAACAGTCAGGGAGGATCTTCGGTTTCTTCCAAGCTAGTAATTCCCGGTAACACATACGGTACATTGCCTACACCCGTACGTGGCAACTATGTTTTTGCGGGCTGGTATACCGCTGCAAGTGGCGGAACGAAGATTACTTCCACAACAACGGTATCTGCAACGGGCAATCATACCTTGTATGCGCACTGGACGGAATGCCAGAAGGTTCTGGTCGTTAACTTTGATCCGCAGGTTACCATGAAAGATGGAAAGAAAGTTTATCTGCATGAACTGATGGGTGCGCTCGACGTACCGGAGAAGTTTTACCAAAAGTGGAATGATCCGAATGACTTGGCTAAGAAGTTTGCGACGGCTATGGAAGAAGTAAGTTACGGAAATGCAAAGTATAAGATCGTTGAGACTAAGGTGTTGGAAGAACTTCCGATGAATAAGTCGGGAGAGCAGTACACACCGAGCCAGTTCTATGATCTTCTCGTCAAAGCTTGTAACGCAACGCATGGTCGTTATTGGGAGTACAGCGGTTGGAGAGATTCCGGCTTCTCGTTTGATTACGATAAGTATTTCCAGAAGTTGAACATTTACGACCGTGTAAATCGCGGTGAGATCGATGAAGTCTGGATCTTTGCAGGACCTTGCTGTGGAACGACTCTGAATGAGTCCATGATGACCGGTAAGGATGCATTCTGGATCAACGGATCCGAATTAGTTAAGGCTGGTCAGAGAAACTTCGCGACCTATGGCTTTAACTTTGAACGTGGCCTCGCCGAGATGCTTGAAGATGCAGGTCACCGCATGGAGCGTACTATGGACCAGGTTTTCTTCGGATGTTATAGTCCTATTACCGAAGCAAACTACAAAAATAAGACCTACGACCAGTTGAATGACTGGGAGAAGTTCTATGCAAATGATGTCCTTACAAAGGGTAAGATCGTTGCAGGTGTGGGCAATGTACACTGTGGCCCGAATGCTCGTTACGATTATGATTGGAACAATACAGCTAAGGTGCAGTCCTACTGCGACAACTGGCTTAATTATCCCAACATTACCGGTGCTTCTAAATTGGTAGATAGCTCCATTTGGGGTTCAACTATGGAAGGTCACCACAGATGGTGGTTCCAGCATATTCCGCATGCAAGTGGATCTAAAAACGGAATCAACAACAACTGGTGGTATTACTTCAAGTTTGAAAATCTCCAGTAAAAACACTACTTAGCGACTCAAATATAAAGCACGTCGAACCTTAACGGTTTGGCGTGCTTTTCTGTGTTTAGTCTTTTCTCAGTTTTACTTTATTTCTGGCGAGTCGCCGCTGATCTTCATCGGTGGCGGCGTAGTGCTTTCGGGTGGTGTTTACATCGGAGTGGCCCAGGACATCGGCTACGAGGTAAATGTCACCGGTTTCCCGATAGAGGTTGGTGCCGTAGGTGCTGCGCAATTTGTGTGGTGTGATCGGCTTGATCGGGTTGACGATCGAAGCGTATTTTTTGACCAGGTTCTCGACGGAACGGACGCTCATACGTTTCATCTGAAGAGAGAGAAACAAAGCTTCTTCGTGGCCGGTGCAGGGGATCATGTTTTCCCGTTGTTCCATGTACATGGCGAGAGCGTTGTCGACTTCATCGCCGAAGTAGACATTGGCCTCCTTACCGCCTTTTCGGACAATGGATATGCAACCGTTTTTGAAGTCGACATCCTTCATATTGAGGCCGACACATTCCGATACACGGATGCCGGTGCCGAGCAGGAGAGTGATAAGGGCCAAATCGCGGGTCACGGTCTTTTTGTGGTATTCCTGCTGCTTTTCGGTGAGTTCCTCGCCGCCTTCGATGGTATCTAACAACATAGCGACCTCATCGGGATCCAGGCGGATGATCGTTTTCTCGGTGAGTTTCGGCATCTCGATGAGCTCTGCCGGGTTTGTTTTGATCATCTCCATATGATAGAAATACTTGTAAAAGGACTTGATGGAAGCGATCTTGCGTTTGATGCCTCGTGCGCCGTTTACGTGTTCGGTATCGTCCTCATCGCTTTTGTAGTATTTGATGTATTCGATATATTGTTCGAGTTCCAACGCACGGATCTTATCCAGTTCTTCCACCTGGATCGATGCGATCTCACGACCTTTGAGAGGTGTAGACTCATTGACCAGAAAACGAAAGAAAACATTGAGATCGTACGCATAGGCAATGCGCGTACGTGTGGCGGTTTTATGCTCGATGCCACGGAAGAAATCCATGACAAACGGCGGGAGAGGAGCGGTCAATTCTCTCAATTTGAGCACGTTTTCACGGTTTTGAATGTCGGCATATTTCATGGATGACCTCCTTAAAACGTAGAAAATTCAATGGTTTCACGGCGATATAAACGCTACTTATAGTTCAAAAATCCCGAACTATAATCTGCCCTTATAGTTCGGATCGCGTTCCCAGCCCTTCAGATTTCCGTGCTCAATGGCCGAAAACAGGCAGCTGCGGATACGCGGATTTTCTGCCTCCAGAGATTTCACCATTTGTTTCATGGTTTCACGCTTGGTAAATCCATCGGCAGGACATTTTGCCTTAACTACCGGAAGATCGTATTTTTTCTTGAAAGCAATAATTTCTCTTTCTTCCACATAGATGAGCGGTCGGATAACATGCAGGTCCATGCGGTCCAGGTAGGTGTTCGGCGCAAATGTGTTTATGCGGCCTTCAAAGATCAGAGACATCAGGAATGTCTCGATGATGTCGTCAACATGATGCGCGTAGGCGACTTTATTACAGCCGAGACGCTTGATTTCGTCGTTGAGCGCACCTTTGCGCATTTTCGCGCAGAGGGAACAGGGATTGGTTTCTTTACGCTGGTCGAAAATAATCTGAAAGATGTCGGTTTTCACAACGTGATATGGTACATCGAGTTTTGCACACAGATCAGCGATCTGGGATGTGTCGAAGTCCGGTAAGCCGAGATCTACGGTGATCGCAACGATGTCGAAATTCTTGGGATAAAAACGACGCAGACCGTGCATTGCATACAGTAATGTCAGTGAGTCTTTGCCGCCGGAAATGCCGATCGCGATCTTGTCGCCTTCATCGATCAGATGATAGAGATCGACAGCGCGGCGTGTATAACTTAAAAGACGTTGAAGTGTCATGGGAATATAACCTCGATAGAATGAATTGGCCGTTAAAGCCTAAGAGCGTTCGGGAGTACAAATATACGCCGAGAGTGGCTGAAAAACGCTCTGAGAGTAGTATATCACGGCATTTGGCCCTTTTCAAGCACAAACTATTCGTTAAACTTGAGTTTCGCGAATAGTTGCAGATCGCCGGACCAGGATATCAAACTTCTCTTTCACTTGCTTTTTCAGACCTTCTGTGCTAATATATCAACGTGTCTTACGTACAATACAGCGATGCATTTTTGCAGTTTCTCATTTGTTATTGGTTTGCATCACGTAGGATGCTCTCATGGCATCGCTTTTAGAATATATTTCAAGGAGAACTTAATATGTGTGGTATCATCGGTTACAATGGTAATCTTCAGGCTCCCGGTCTTCTTATTGAAGGTCTGGAGCGTTTGGAATATCGCGGTTACGACAGCGCCGGTATTGCCGTTAAAGACAGCAAAACCGGGTCCTATCACGTGATCAAAGAAGTCGGTAAGGTCGCTAAACTTAAAGATAAGCTGCCTGAGCTTACCAACGTATCTTCGACCTGCGGCATCGGTCATACACGTTGGGCGACGCACGGCGGCGTTTGCGAGGTCAATGCGCATCCTCATACGTTCGGCCGCGTTGTTTTGCTCCACAACGGTATCATTGAAAATCATCGTGAACTCGTTGAAAAGTTCGGATTAAAAGGCAAATTAAAGACGCAGACCGATACGGAGATCGCTGCCGCTGTTTTTGATGCATATTATCAGGGGAATCCTAAGGAAGCCATCCGTAAAGCCGTAAAAGAATTCATCGGCACCTACGCGTTCTGCATCATGTTCGTTGAGGAAGACTCAGAAGAAAGCAAAACCGACGAAATCTACGCGATCCGCAGTGTCAGCCCGCTGGTTGCTACACTTTGCGATGACGGTGCTTTTATTTCTTCGGATATCACCGCATTGATCAAGTACACAAATAAATACTTTGTAGTTCCTGAAAATCATATCGTTACGCTCGGTAAGAACTACATGACCATCGAGGATATGCGTGGTCATAAGTATACACCGGAATATTTGACGGTCGATTGGGATCTTTCAGCTGCACAAAAAGGCGGTTATAAGCACTACATGATGAAAGAGATCATGGAACAGCCGGACGTGATCGCTGCTACGATCCATGGTCGTATCGCAGATGGTCTCCCCTCTCTCGCTAACGACAACGTGCCGGATGACATCTTTAAGGGCTTGAAGAGCATTCAGGTCGTGGCTTGTGGTACTGCAATGCACGCCGGTATGGTCTTTAAGGCTATGGTTGAACCGCTGATCCGCATTCCGGTCACAGTCAATATTGCCTCGGAATTCCGTTATCAGGATCCGATCATCGATAATCATACCCTTGTGATCGCGATCTCGCAGTCCGGCGAGACCATCGACACACTGGAAGCACTTCGCCTGTCGAAACGTTATGGTGCTACTACCCTGTCCGTCGTCAATGTTCAAGGTTCCAGCATTGCCCGCGAAAGCGATTATGTTGTCTATACGTATGCAGGTCCGGAGATCGCCGTGGCCAGCACGAAGGCTTACACCGTGCAGATCGCGACGTTGTATCTGATCGGCTGTCGTATCGCATTAGCAAATAAAAAATTAACGGTCAAAGCCGCGAAACAGTTTATCCATGATCTGGAACAGGTTCCCGCGCAGATCAAGAGCATCCTGGATAACCAGGAACCCATCCGCAAGGCAGCCAAATACCTAAAGAAAGCAAATGACGCGTTCTTTATCGGCCGTGGAAATGACTATTCGCTCTCGCTCGAAGGATCGCTGAAACTGAAGGAGATCTCCTATATTCATGCGGAAGCATACGCTGCCGGTGAATTGAAACATGGTACGATCGCTCTTATCACGAAGGGCGTTCCTGTCATCGCAGTTGCAACGCAGCGCACCGTATTCTCGAAGACGATCTCCAACATTCGTGAGGTCAATGCCCGCGGTGCTTACGTGATCCTGATCATGGAGGAACAGACCGTCGTTGATAAGGACATCTGCAAGATCAAACTGACCATTCCGGAGACTGAGGACGTATTCTCCGTCTTCCCCACTTCCGCGATCCTGCAGCTGATCGCCTACTACTCTGCGGATGCACGCGGATTGGATGTCGATATGCCGCGAAATCTGGCTAAATCCGTAACTGTTGAATAATTTCGTCCCTTCTGTGAGTGAAACCGAGGTTAGCCTATGGAAAATGAAAAACTGACCGCAAAACAACAGCGTGTCTATGAATATCTGACCGAATTCACTCGCAGAAACGGGTATGCGCCTTCGGTCCGTGAGATTTGTGAGGATTTAGATCTGAACTCCACTTCTACCGTGTTTGGTCATCTGGAAACGTTGGAGAAAAAAGGTTATATTCGTCGTGGAACCGGGAAGAACCGAGCCATCGAGATCGTGAATGATAGGGAACTTCGCTCAAGTATCGTGCATATCCCGCTGATCGGCCGCGTGGCCGCCGGCCTGCCGATCCTGGCAGAACAGAACATTGAAGGATATTTCTCGGTGAACAGCGATGCATTGCCCCATTCTGGAACGCTTTTTATGCTGAAGGTTAAGGGCGACAGTATGATCAACATCGGAATCAATAACGGCGACCAAGTCATCGTATCCTCCACTCCCACTGCCGAAAACGGCGACGTGGTCGTGGCGCTCATCGATAATGAAGCCACTGTGAAAACATTTTACAAAGAAAAAGGGCACTATCGTCTCCAACCGGAAAATGATGCCATGGAGCCGATCATTGTTAATGACTGTAAGATCCTCGGGAAAGTCGTAGGATTGTTTCGATTATTCTAAAGAAACCGGAAGCAGGAATGCTTCCGGTTTTTCTTACTTTAAGTATACGTCAAGGCGATCAAAATCTATCCACATAGCAGGACGCACACCGCAGTCCGATGTATGCATGAAACCGATCGAATCGATCTCCCTGTCTTTATTTACATAGGCAGAACGGGCGTACTTTTCTCGACTGAGTGTCCTGAGCCACCAATTCGCAGAATCCGGTTCTGCATAACATCTTTTTTCCCGAGACTTTTTAATGTTTTATAGGCGGAGTCATAATCACCGGACTCGAGTTTTTTCATGGCCATTTTGTATCGAATGCCGGGAAGCATTTCAAAAAAACCGATGATCAACAGCAAGATCACAATGGTCAGTATCAAGACCCGGGTATTCTTCTTTTTATTCATTTTCTTATCTCCATAAAAAGGTTATCGTAACAATTCCAGCAGTTCCTCCCGTGTCAGGTTTCCGAAGGAAGCCTTCTCGGTATCCAGAATCCTCTCTGCGAGATCCCCTTTTGCCTGCTGTAATTTCAAGATGTTCTCTTCGATCGTGTTTTCCGTGATCAGGCGGAACACCGAGACAACGTTTTGCTGGCCGATACGGTGTGTGCGGTCAGTCGCTTGATTTTGGACCGAAAGGTTCCACCATGGGTCATAATGAATGACGATATCCGCAGCCGTCAGGTTGAGACCAGTGCCTCCGGCTTTCAGCGAGATCAGGAAGATACGAGTGTCGTTTTGCGTCTCATCCTGGAACTTTTCGACCAGTTCTGCCCGCTCCTGCTTCGGAGTATCCCCTGTAATGCGATAAAAGCCCCAATTTTCGGATTTTAGCCTTTCGGCAATAATCTCAAGCATCGAAGTGAATTGGCTGAATATGAGCATTTTATGGCCACCCTCAAGGGCCTGCTGGATATATTCCATGCATGCGTCGAGTTTTGCATTCGCCCCTTTGTAGTCTTCGTAGACCAGATCGGGGGAACAGCAGATCTGACGCAGACGTAAAAGCTGCGACAGGATCTCGATCTTGTTTTGCGCATATGCTTCATCGCTCTGGCCGGATAACTGTTCGAGCAGCTGCGCCGTCCGTGCGTCATAGAGTTTCCGCTGCTCTCCTTCCAACCGCACATAGACGGTCTCTTCGAGTTTATCCGGGAGTTCGGGAAGGACATCTTTCTTTCTGCGCCGAAGGATAAATGGTGCGATCATGGTGCGCAGTTTATCGGCTGCCTTCGCGTCTTCGTCCTTTACGATCGGAATCTCGACACGTTCACGGAATTCCGAATAATCATATAGGTATCCGGGCATCAGGAATGAAAAGATGCTCCACAGCTCGCTCAAACGGTTTTCGATCGGTGTTCCGGTCAATGCGTACCGGGTCACACTGTGGATCGCTCTTACCGCGAGTGCATTCTTCGTCTGCTGGTTCTTGATGTACTGGGCTTCGTCAAGGATCTCAAATGCAAACTCGATGGAGCCGTACAATTCGTAATCGCGGCGCAAAAGATCGTAAGAAGTGATCAGAATGTCATGATCGGAATGCTCCTCCAGTATGGATGCTCGCTCCGCAGCAGAACCGATCACCATGACGCTGCGGAGCGAAGGCGTGAATTTGCGGATCTCATTGTACCAGTTGAAGATCAAAGAAGCCGGGCAGACGATGAGTGTATGGCAAGCTCTGCCCTCTTCTTTTTCTGAAAGAAGCAGACTGAGAAGCTGGACCGTTTTACCGAGACCCATCTCATCGGCAAGAATCCCGCCGAACCCGTACTTCTGTAACTTCTTCAGCCAGTAAAAGCCTTGGATCTGATAATCACGAAGTACACTGCGCAGGCTGTCGGGAACCTTCGGCATATCCTCCTCCCCGCGCATGAACTTATCGGAAAATGCCTGAGCCTGTGCATCGATGGTAACGCTGGCGTCCTCCAAAGAACGCGCCAACTGTTCCAGATAAAAAATACGATTCACAGGTAAGGTCAATGTATCGTTTCGCTTCTCTCCCAAGGAACGTGTCGATACGTGAAGTTCCCGAAACAGGCGGTCGGCCTCATCCAGAACCTGAGTGTCGTTCTCCAAAGAGAAAAACGATCCGTCCTTCAGACGATAATATTTCTTCTTTTTACGATATTGATCCAGGAGAGCCGCCAGTTCTTTCAGGGTCAGGCCGTCGGTATCCTCGATCTTCAGATCCAGCAGGTTTCCGTTTAATGAAACACCGACTTGGATCTTTGATTTCGGCCGAACCCGGATCTGCTTTACATCCTCAGAAGCATAGACGGTACCGAAACGATAGAGGAATTCCATTCCTTCGTAGTAAAACTCGTACAGTTTGTCTTCCGTCTCAAGTCGAAACAAGTCTTTCTGTGCAATGTCGTTTTCAAAATAACTGCGGATACGCGCGCGGATCTTGCGTTCCAGTGACAGGTTGCGCCGATAGGCAGGAAGGCGGTCTTCATTTTCCGATGCGACACCGAGTTCGACCGGGACATCCTCGTAGGAAATCTTCACGCGAAGTGTAAGCAGCCCTGCAGAGCCCTCCTCCGGAACATCCAGATAAAATGAAATATCCGGCGTGATGGGGTTATAGTTTGCAAGATCGATATCTTCCGCGGCTTCGATGCGGATCACGGACGAGATCGGATGCAAAACCTTTGCGTAGAATTCTCCGAAACGGTCCTTATGGATCACGCGGAAAATATCACTCTGCCTGCGTCCGTTCCTGCCCTCCATAAAGCCCGCCAAAAACGAGCCGGCTTTTGCAGAAAAGTCCGGATCACACAGGTAAATCCGGTTGTCGAGGATGAGTGCAAGTTCATAACCTGCCGAAATTAAGCCTAGATGGCCCTCTAGGCTCACTTTTATATGGTCGTCGTGTATTTTGCCGATCTTACACGAAATGTCCGGATTTGAGGCGATTACGGGCATAAGATGCGGTAACTCGCTGTCTGCCACAACGATCTGCGCAGGATCGAGCGACCGCAGGAAGGCGGACGTGTTGTTTTCCGTCAGAGGAATGTGGTGCAGCCCCTTTGGCGTTTCATATCGGTTCAGCAAAAAATGCCGAGCCTCATCCGTGCGCAGGATGAAGTCCAGCTGAGCCAAAGAATTCTCGGCAAATGCTTCGCGGCTGTGCCGGAAGGTCAGTTGCTTTCCGTACGAGACCGTGTCCCGGTTACGGATGTGTTCAGCAAATTCGGACAGATTTTTTAAAACATACGGGCGCTGCGTCCCGATCTTATATTCGACCGCGTAAGGATAACGCGGATCATCATTTCGAATGATCTGCGGAAGCAGGGAGACTTTTTCATGCAGCTCCTCTTCTTCCCACTCCATTTCGGAATAGGTCTCGATCAGAGAAGTGATCACCGGGTCTTCCGGGTCTGCACTTTTGGAAACACGCGTCTCATCCGTCAATGCAGTAGCCGACCAAAGGATCGCGATCGCGACGCCGTGACGGCACAAATGCCCGGACGCGTGACAACGGCTGCAGGAATTCTGCATATATCGTTCGGAATTCGGATGGTACGTAATCTTTATAAATGAGGCTTCTCCAGTATCGGTCGTTTCAGAAGTAGCACCGATCACCGTGATCTCATCCTTCCAAAAGGAGCTGACATTGACCACGTGGTAAGCGCCCGTTTTCGACAGTGACAGCCCGTTGTAATATTCTAGATTATTGACTGCACTGAGCATGATCGATGAACGTCCCGCCATATGAACTCCTCTATTTCTTCTTTCGTTTAGTCTTCTCTTTTATGTGTTCTAATGTGTTTCGATATTTCTCTTCGTAGTTTTTCAGGTTCTCGATGAAAGGCAGATCATTGGCAAGTGAGAACAAAAAGTCGAATGGCTTCTTTCCGGTGCGGACGATGGATTTGACTTGCGACTGCAGCAATTCATAGCGGACAATGATCTTATGCTCCGTAGCGAAGCGGCGGATGCGGACGACGATGTTTAGCGAGTAGCCGACGTCGACCAGGAAGATGCCGAAGAAAACTCCGACGAAAAAGCTGAATACAATGTTGTTCCAAAGCCAGTTGACCATATTCAGCATATGCTTCTGAATAAAAAAGAAGTAGTATGCGCCGAGTACGGTCCAGTAGAGCGAAAATCGAGGGCAGATGATCCCATAGATGTTGCCGAAGCATTCGGAATAATCCCACAGTTTAATGCGAAGTCCTTTTATGAAAACCAGACCTGCGACAAACTCAAGCGATGTCAGAAAGATCCCCATCAGGAGGACAGTGATCACGACTTTTCCGAATGTGATATCCCCCTGAAGTAAGGGTAACGATGATATCCCATACAGCACAATAAGACCGAATCCGTACAAAGGCAGACACGGTCCTACGAGAAATCCCGGGTTGATCCATTTTCGTTCCGGGTTCTGCTTTGAGCGAAACCGGCGGTAGAACAATTCGATAAACCAGCCGGCGATGCTCCCCATCCCGAACAGATAAACCAGGGTCGTTAATATAAGTTGAAATTTTTGCATGGCAGTCTCCTGCGATCTGTATCATCGCATAACAAAACCATAAGATGATCGTATTACATGCGCTCCGGTGCGTCGAAGCCCAACAGGAAAATAGCGGTTTCGAGGATCTCCAGTGCCAGAGTGATCAGTGACAAATAAGCCTGCTTCTTCGTTTCATCTTCTTCGCCGAGGATCTTAGTCTCGTGATAGAAACTGTTGAAGGTATTACAAAGACCGAAAAGGTATGCGCAGATCTTATGGGGAGCATTTTCC
Source organism: Lachnospiraceae bacterium (assembly GCA_017543445.1). Taxonomy (GTDB): domain Bacteria; phylum Bacillota; class Clostridia; order Lachnospirales; family Lachnospiraceae; genus UBA1201. The sequence continues at coordinate 12,021 of JAFYGB010000019.1, forward strand.
TCATAAGCAGAGGTAAGCATCTCATTCCACTTGACCATCTCCTTCATCATGGCTTTGGCGGAAGGATTTCCGGTTACGGAAAGTTTGTCTGCAGATGCGGTCTTACCGGTCTCCTCTTCATACTTCTTCAGAATGGAACGGATCCGCACGATGGTGTAAAGGATGTAAGGGCCTGTGTTTCCATCGAAGGAAGTAAAGCGATCGATATCAAAGATATAATCCTTCGAAGCCTGATTGGAAAGGTCTCCATATTTTACGGCTGCCAGGCCGATCATCTCAGCGGTCTTTACCGCATCCTCCTCGGCAATGGAACGATTCTCATTTACTTTCGCAAGTACAGCATTATTGACTTCCTCGATGAGGCTCTCCAGTCTCATGACACCGCCGTCACGGGTCTTGAAAGGCTTACCATCCTTACCGTTCATGGTGCCGAAGCCCATCCATTTCATCTCCCGCTCCGCGGGAACGATGCCGGCTTTGCGAGCGGTACGGAATACCTGTGTAAAATGCATTTCCTGACGCTTATCCGTCACATAAAGGAACATGTCAGGATGCAGATTCTGTTCTCTCCAGACGATGGTTGCCAGATCCGTGGTAGCGTAAATGGCAGCGCCGTCTGACTTCTCAACGATGCAAGGAGGAATCTCCTTGGAATCCGACTCTTCCATCACATCTACCACAAGAGCACCTTCGCTCTTATAGGCAACACCGGACTCTTTCATGGAACGGATCATATTTTCGATGAGAGGCTTACTGTCGCTCTCGCCCATCCAAAGATCAAAGAAGACATTCAGACGGTCATAATTCTTCTTCAGATCTGGAATGGACAGGTCCATGATATGCTGCCAAAGTGCCAGATACGCGGGATCCCCCTGCTGGATCTTCACGACTGCATCATGAGCCCTTACGGCAAATTCCTCATCTTCTTTCTTTCTCGCATTTGCTGCGGGATAGATCTCCTCCAGCTCGCTTAATGTAAAGGGAGATTCCTTCGGATATTCTCCGGAAAAATCGGGATCAAAATAGCACAAAGAAGGCTGACGGTCTCTGAGTTCTTCGATGATCAGACCCATCTGCAGTCCCCAGTCTCCGAGATGAACATCTCCGGTGACTGTATCTCCCATGTAGGTACGGATCCGCTTGATGCTCTCGCCGATGATGGCAGAACGAAGATGTCCCACATGCAGGGGCTTTGCCACATTCGGGCCGCCGTAATCCATAACCACCTTTTTACCGGCTCCTTCGGGCACTCCGAAGCGTCCTTCACGGCCTGCTTCTGCCATCTGTCCGAGGTAGTCTGTCAGAAACTCCTCGGAGATATTCAGGTTGATGAAGCCGGGCATGACGACTTCGACCATGGAGAAAACATGCTCCGCAGGAAGAGCGGCCACGACCTCTTTTGCGATCACGGCCGGAGCCTTCTTATACTGTTTCGCTCCTGCCATGGCGCCGTTGCACTGAAACTCGCAGAGATCCGGTCGGTTCGAAACGCTTACCTTTCCAAGCGACGCATCATAGCCTGCTGCGGCAAATGCTTCTCCAAGGTATACGCTGATCTCTTCCAATAATGTTTTCATCAATGTTTCTCCTATTTCTTCTTTGTCTTCGGCTTCTCTTCGGGAGCCAGGCTCGCATAGAGAGCCTCATATTTCTTCGCGGAAGCATTCCACGAAAAATCGCATTCCATAGCGCGAACGACCATTTCGTTGTACTGTTCGCGATGGCGATAATACAGATTCTTAGCAAACTGCAGACGGAACAACATCTCGTGCGCGTTGTAATTCGCAAACGAGAACCCGTTTCCGTTGTTGGAACCGTTCTGGAAATCCGTAACGGTATCCTTCAGGCCGCCGGTCTCACGGACCAGAGGCAAGGTGCCGTAACGCAGGCTCATGAGCTGCGACAGACCGCAAGGCTCAAACAGCGACGGCATCAGGAACAGATCACACGCCGCATAGATGCGGTGGGAAAGTTCTTCGGAATAATAGATGTTCGAAGAAACGCGATCCGGCTTCTGAGCAGCATGCCAGTTGAACAAATCTTCGTACTGCTTCTCTCCCGTTCCCAGAACGACGAGTTGAACATCGTCGGTCAGGATCTCGTCGATCACGTGACGGATCAGATCCAGGCCTTTCTGGGAAGTAAGGCGGGAAATGATTCCGATCGTGAAGACGTCGCCGTCTTCCTTCAGGTGTAATTCCTTCTGAAGGGCGATCTTATTCGCACGCTTTCCTTCGATCGCGGTTTTCTTGTTGTATTTACGGGTCAATGCGCTGTCCGTTTCGGGGTCATAAACATTGTAATCGATACCGTTTAGGATACCGCGTAACTGGCCCGACTTCGCACGCATGAGTCCGTCCAGACCTTCACCAAAGAACGGCTGCTGGATCTCTCCTGCATAGGTCTCACTAACGGTGGTTATCGCATCCGCATAAACCAGGCCACCCTTTAACAGGTTGCCGTTCCCGTAACTCTCGAGTTTATCCGAGGTGAAATAATAATCGGACAGACCGGTCATGTTTTTGATCGTAGAAACATCCCACGTCCCCTGGAATTTCAGGTTGTGGATGGTCATGATGGTCTTAATGCCCATGAAGAACATATCGCCCTGGAACGAGTCGTTTAAGTAGACAGGAACCAGGCCGGACTGCCAGTCATGGCAATGAATGATGTCCGGGCGGAAACCGATCAGAGGCAGACAGGACAAAACCTGACGCGAGAAGAAAGCAAACTTCTCGATATCCTCATACATGTTATGGTACGGCCAAGGACCGCCGAAATAGAATTCGCTGTCGATAAAGTAAAAGTGGATACCATCGTACTCCATCTCAAGAATACCGACATACTGGTTGCGCCAGCAGAAATCGGTATAATAATGGGTCACATACTTCATCTGAGAAGAAAACTTCTCGGGAAGGCACAGATATTTGGGAAGGATCACACGGACATCGTATTTCTTTTTGTCGATATATTTCGGCAGAGAACCGATGACATCCGCTAAGCCTCCGGTCTTTATAAACGGCACACACTCAGAAGCTACAAAAAGGACATTTTTCATTGGCTTACCTCCGTTTTTCGGATTATATCCGGCACAAATACAGTATCAAAATCTTAAAATTCAAAATAATAGTTCCATATTACTTTCATTCTACTATATTTTGTCGGAAAAATAAAGCCCAAAAATCAAGCTTTGAAAGTTTCGGTCACATCCGCCGCATCCTTCCACATACGCTCTAAGTTATAAAACGAACGAGCCTCATCGGAAAAGATGTGGACCAGACAAAAACCGTAGTCCATCAGGATCCAGGTATCGCTGCCCGGTCCTTCGATGCTCTTTACATTGCAGCCTGCTTTCGTCAATTTCTCGTCGACATTGTCCGCCATAGCGACCATCTGGTTCTGGGAACCGGCGGACGCGATCACGAAGTAGTCTGCGATGGTACTGATCTTCTCTATGTCGAGTACTTTGATGGCATGCGCCTTTTTATCATCCAAAGCGTCGTATACGATCTTTATCAATTCTTCTGTGTTCATTTCTCCTCCTTGGATCTGCAGATCTCTTCGTAATACTTGCAGACCTCTGCTGTCAGCGGCGAGATCGAAGCCGCCTTTTTATTTAGATAGTCGCAGGTTTGTTTCGCGACCTCATAGACCGCGCGGTCAATGTCCGTAAATGCGAGATTTCGAAGCCGTGCCTGAACGGATGCATCGATCTTCGTCCGGTTCGGCTCGATGTAATCGGCGATGAACAGGATCTTCTCCAGAAGCGTCATATCAATGCGGCCGGTGGTGTGCCACAGGATCGCGGAAATGATCTCGGGATCGGTAATCTCATACTTCTTCTGCACCAGCACCGCGCCCGCTTTCGCATGGAGCAGCCCACTGGTCTGATACTTCTTCTCTCCTACGTCGTAACCGCCCTCTTTGCATAACTTCAGCATCGTGACCACCGAAAGATATTTCGCGCAGTCGTGCAGAAGCCCGGCAACGAGCGCTTTATCGACGAGGGAAGGATCATAGCGCATGGCAAGCGCCGCCGATGTATAGGAAACACCTTCGGAATGCTCGTAACGCTCCTTCTTCAGAGCCTTCTTCAGTTCTTTGCGCATCTCAAACAGTTCCATCTTTTAAACCTCTTTATCCAATGTACAGTTTGTTTTTCTTTATGATCGCGAGGACCTTATCCGGTAAGTATTTCAGGACCTCTTTATCCTGGGATCCGGCCAATGCATTCCGGATCTCGGTGGAAGAAATATCGACCTGATCGTCCTTTTTAAAGAGTGTGATCTTTGCTGAGAATTTGCTGCGCAGCATGGATGCATATTCTTTCAGGAATTGAAAATCTTCCGTTCCTCTGCAATATACGCCGATATGTGCCAGTTGAAAGATCACTTCGGGCTCATACCACTTATCCATGTAACATAGGGAATCCGAACCGACCAAAAGGTAGAGACGGACGTCCTTTCCGTACTTCTCAGTCAATATCCGTAAGGTGTCCGCAGTATAGGAAACGCCTTCTTTATCCAGTTCCAGATGCGAACAGGAAAAGGAAGGCTCGTCTTCGATCGCGGCTTCCACCATCGCAGCGCGCAGGTTGCCGTCGGTCATATGGACATCTTGTTTATGCGGCGGGATACATGCGGGCATGAAAACGATCGCATCGAGCTTCAGACGCCGCATGGCTGCATGCGCGATCGCCAGATGACCTTTATGGATCGGATTAAATGTGCCTCCTAATATCCCGATTTTTTGCATAGTTTCACCTCTCTGGATGCTACTCGTACTTTCTGTTCTTCTCTTCCGCCGCCGGCTTATAGAGAACGATCTTCTTTCCGATCACCTGTACGACGGTAGAATGCGTGCGCTCTGCAAGCGTTTGCGCGATCACATTTGTGTCGTCCAGACAATTCTTCAAAACATTGATCTTGATCAGTTCGCGTGCCTCCAGTGCTTCCGCGACTGCGGCCGTTACTTCCGGCGTAAGCGAACTCTTACCGATCTGGAAGATCGGCTGCATATTCATCGCTGCCCCTTTCAGAACAGCTCGTTGTTTACTGGTCATATTTTCACCTGCTTACTTGTAATAGTCAAATGCGAGGCCGTACATGCGGACGGTATCGCCCTCCTGAATACCTTCTCTTTCGAGATCATCCAGAATGCCGCTTTTCTTAAGAAATTCCTGGAAGAAGCCGAAGCCCTTCTCGGAATCCAGATTGGTATAGCCGAGCATCTTCTCGATGCGAGGCCCTTCGACGACGAATTCACCCTCTTCGTTTCGGGTAACGGTATACGGTAAGGATGCCGACGCATCGTAGGTGTACTCGAATTCGGGCTCAAAAACGGTAACCTCCTGCGGAAGCTTCGCCAGCACCTCCTTCAGGCATATAAGGACATCCTTTATGCCTTTTCCGCTGACTGCAGAGATCGGGAATACGCCGACTGCCTGATCGGAAAATGCTTCCTTCAGGCGGCGGATCACATCCTCCGTCTCCTCTTCGGACAGCGCATCGGTTTTATTTGCCGCGATGACCCAAGGACGTTTCGCGATCTCGGGATCATAGGCTTCGAGTTCATGACAGATTTTGCGGATATCCTCTACCGGATCACGTCCTTCAATGCTCGCCGCATCGACGATGTGGAGAATGACCTTCGTACGCTCGATATGACGAAGGAAGGAATGGCCCAGGCCGACGCCCTCGCTGGCGCCCTCGATCAGGCCGGGAATGTCGGCGATGATGAAACCATCGATCCCGTCGAAATCCACAACGCCCAGATGCGGGTTGATGGTCGTGAAAGGATAATCCGCGATCTCCGGACGCGCGTTGGAAACACGTGTCAGGAAGGTGGATTTACCCACGTTCGGATAACCGACAAGACCGACATCTGCGATCACTTTCAGTTCCATGAGAAGATACAGTTCCTGGGCTTCCTGGCCCGGCTTTGCGTATTTCGGCACCTGCATCGTCGCGGTCGCATAGTGCATATTGCCCAGACCACCTTTACCGCCGTGAAGTACCGTAACGCGCGTATTCTCACCGGAGAGGTCAGCAACGATCTTTCCTGAGCTTTCCTCACGAAGGACCGTTCCTTCGGGTACACGAATAATAAGGTCGGCTCCGTCCCTGCCATGGCAGCGACGTTTACCGCCCTCTTCACCGTTCTCTGCGATATATTTGCGGATGTGACGGAAGTCCGTCAGCCCGTTCATACCTTTGTCTACCTGGAAAATGATATCTCCGCCCTTGCCGCCGTCGCCGCCGTCGGGGCCGCCATTCGCCACATATTTCTCTCTGCGGAAACTTACGTGGCCATCGCCGCCTTTACCGGAACGGACATAGATCTTCGCGCGATCTGCAAACATGGAATGCATCTCCTTTTTATAAAAGAAAGCTCTAAATCATAGTTACCTAAGATCTAGAGCTTTCGGCCTATCAAACGAAAGCACTGCTCTCGTTCGTATGTACCCGCAGGTCTTCCTGATCGGATACGCTTAAATTACTCAGCTACCGGATAAACAGAAACCTGCTTTCTGTCTCTGCCTAATCTTTCGAAACGAACTACGCCGTCAACCGTTGCGAACAATGTATCGTCGCCGCCGCGTCCAACGTTGTTTCCGGGATGAATCTTAGTGCCGCGCTGTCTGTAAAGAATGTTTCCAGCCTTAACAAACTGACCGTCAGCTCTCTTCGCACCAAGTCTCTTAGACTCGGAATCTCTACCGTTCTTCGTAGAACCTACGCCCTTTTTATGAGCGAACAACTGAAGGTTCAATTTAAACATGGTCTATACCTCCTGATCGTTAATCTTCGTAAATGTTCCATTCGTTTTTCTGTACCCCTGGACACGAATAAAATCATCGTACTCGTTCTCCAGCATACATAAACCTCCAAGCAATGCCTGGAACAGTAATTTGCCTTTTTCCAAAGGCTTCTCCTTGAAGCGGAAATGAATGACACCGTGATCTTCATCGATCTCGGAAATGAACGGTTCATCCGTCAATTCCGACAGATTACTCAGAAACGCATAACATAATACAGACGTTGCCGAGCAGACGATGTCTCTGCCTCTCTCTTCAAAGCCGGCATGACCGGCGACACGAAAGCCAAACGGCTCATCGTTTTCGTCAAATAAAATACATGCCTTTATCATAGTTTTGAATTAAGCGTTGATCTTTTCGATCTTCACTTCGGTGTACTGCTGTCTGTGTCCGTTCTTCTTGTGATATCCGGACTTTCTCTTGTACTTGTAAACGATAACCTTCTTGGCTTTTCCGTCACCCACTACGGTTGCGCTGACAGTTGCACCAGCAACGGTCGGATCACCAACCTTGAGTTCTCCGGCATTTACTGCAAGAACCTGATCAAAAGTGTACTCAGAACCAGCCTCCACGCCGAGCTTCTCAACGCGAATGACATCTCCTTCGGATACTTTGTACTGCTTTCCACCTGTTGCAATAATTGCGTACATATAGGCACCTCCTATTTATCATTACTCGCCGACTTCGGCGGTCAATGTCTTCGCTTTCCGCGAAAAAATCAACACTTGAAAAGCCCCATCGAGCGGCATACTCAGTGAGTATAACACAAACGACAGGGCTTGTCAATCATATATTTTACTTTATTTTGCTTCTTTTTTATTCGTCTTCTGCACCAGGAACAAGGACAACAGAAGGGCTACGACATACAGTGCACATGTTACGTAAAGCACCATCTGGTAACCTTCCGGATTGTTTTTCGGATCCTGTGTTCCAAAATGAGAGGTAATGAAGTTCGCCATCTGGTTACCGGTGAGGCCTGCAAATGCCCACGCGGAAAGCGTGATGCCGTGGATCGCGGAGATGCTGCCCATTCCGTAGTGATCGGAAAGAAGAGTCGGTACGTTCGAGAAGCCGCCGCCGTATCCTGCATTGACCATAAAGATCAGAGCCAGTACGAGGATGATCAGCAAGGTATTACCCTCTCCGTTCTTAATGCCGCTGGTAAGGATAACGAGTCCGGTGCAAACGATCGAGATGGTAAAGATCATCTTGTAGATCGTATTACGATCCTTCATGTAGTCCGCCCATGTGGAGAAGCCGAGACGACCACCCGCATTGAAGATCGCGGAAAAAGTAGAGATAATGCCGGCGAAACCGATCAGACCGATACATGTAACGATCTGCTTCTCCTGTGAGATCAATGCAAGACCGCAAGTGATGTTGATGTAGAACATGAGCCAAATACCGATGTAGTTGGTAAGAGGCTTTTTCTTGATGGTTGCGAAGGTACCCTCTCCCTTTGCTTTCTTCGCGGGCTCATGCCAGCCTTCCGGCTTTGCGAGAAGCAAGTGGCCTACAAACATCATCACAAAGTATACGCATCCAAGGATGATGAACATGGTCCAAACGCCATCCTTTACCGGTGTACCGTCGGAAAGGCGATACTGGCTCTCCTTACCTGTATCCAGGATCATCGTCATGAACGGGCTTGCGATGGCTTTCGCTGCGCCGAAACCTGCAACGGAAAGACCGGTTGCGAGACCTTTGTGCTCGGAGAACCAAAGCATCAGGGTTTTAACGGGGCTCAGATAGCCGGTACCGAGGCCGACGCCCATTACGAAGCCGTAGCTGAAATAGATACCGATCAGCGGTAATGCTGTTCCGTGGAACTTCTCCATGCCGCCGAGCTTGATAAAGAAGGCGGTACCGAGCATACCTGCGGTAAAGCAGATCGTAGCGATCAAAGAAGATTTATGAATGTCCTTTTCAACCGTGTTACCCAAGAAGGCTGCACTCATACCCAGGAAAAAGATGGCGAATGAGAATGCCCAGCCGACATTTGAGGTGGAATGGCCGATATAAGTCGCGATCTCGTTTGAGAACAGAGACCAACAGTATACCGTACCGATACTGCAATGGAGAAGCAATGCCGGGATCGCTGCCCGTATCCATTTGTTGTTCATAACGATAACCTACTTTCTTAATCTTTTTAAACGCGCGATGCGCGATCATTTACCTTTCAAGGGTCAGACCCCGACATTATATTATACACTCTTTTGAAGATTTGTCCACCGCTTTTTTAGGATTCATCACTCCTACGGCGAAAAGTTTCGTGAAGCGGCTTACGTACCTTCTGACGTGTGATCTCGACCAGGTCGAGTTTGCTGATACCGACGAGAGTAGTCTGCGTCGGATCTTCCTCCAGCAGGCTCTTTAGATACTTCATCAATTCATCTTTATCTTCCCGATCCGGCATATTGATGAAATCGATCAGGATGATGCCAGACAGGTTCCGCAGGCGGATCTGGCGTGCGGCTTCAGTAGCGGCCTCACGATTGATCGCGTAGATATGCGATCGCATGTCCTTTTTGTTGATTGCCTTACCGGTATTTACGTCAATGACGGTCAATGCTTCGGTCGACTCGATGACCAGATACGCACCGGAATTCAGCCATACCCGCTTACGCAGCAAGTCTTCCAAAAGCCTTTCGACGTTATAGATCGAGATGAGCGAATTCTCGCTCTCAAGTCTCAGCTTATCCTCCGGAAAATGATAATCACCGACCAGGGATGTTTTCATCTGTTCGTACAGATCTGCAACATCCGTCTCGATCTCGGGATAATCTCCACGGGAGCGAATATCACGCAAGTCCGACAGCCACAGCGGGCACGGCTTATACAAGCAGGAGAAAACCGTTCGGTACGGGGCACCTTCGATCGTTGAACGGCAGAGCGCCGTGAGACGGCGGATCTCCTCTTCCACTTCGCTCTCATTTGCCTCATAGGCGTTCGTTCGAAGTATGATCCCCACGCGCCCGCCCGTCAGAGGCTCTAAAACGCCCTTCATTCGGGCTTTCCATGCGACGTCGGTGATTTTCTTGCTGATGGACAAAGCGTCGGAAACGGGCAATATAACGGCATAGCGGCCGTCGAACGCCAAATGGGTAGTCAGTGAAGCCGGTTTCGTTTTGATCGGTTCCCGAAGGATCTGTACCAGAAGTTCGTCGCCCGGACAAATGGTATTCGGATTATTGCGCTTGATAAAGATCGGTGCGTAGTTCGGAGCAGCCGCCGTAGGATTTAAGTCATCCAGCGGTAAAAAGCAATGGGCAGGTTCGGAATTCTCTCCTGTCACACCGATGTTCACGAAGGCCGCGTTCAAGTTTTTTACGATATTCGCTATCTTGCCGATATAGATCGCGCCGATCGTAAACGGCGTTACATCGCTGTCGGCGTCGTAAACATTTAGTTCCTTCACGTTTCGATCGCCGATCGCCAGGGACAGGATCTTATCTTCCCTGCGTACTACGACGCGTTTCATGACATTCTCCCTTCCGGGACGACCGTGCCCATGTCATTTAAGGATATATAACCGCCGTTCTCATCCTCCGCATACAGGTCGATGCGATGGATGCGCAGTTTGTTTCCCAGATATTCGAACTGCTCGGGAAATGTTTCACAAAAAGTGCGGAACACCAGATCGGGTTTGATGTTGATCGCGGAACCGGTCGATACACGAAGGTAGAGACGATCCTCTTCCATCTGGCTGTCCAAAATGTGCGGACGGATATCGATCTCCGACTCTCCCTTCTTGGATTCTTTCTTCGCCAGGATCTCAGGCTTCGCCAGGAACTCTTCCCAGAGAGCCTTTGCATTTTCCGGGAACTTCTCGCGCCCTTCGATCCAGAGCATATAATCTGCGGCGGCGATGACGGACATTCCGCCCTTCGCCTTCTCAGGCAGTTCGCGATAGTCGAGCACACGCATGCCGTCCGTCATCACTTCATTGAGCCTGCGAACGCTCTCTTCGGTCGAGAACGTATCGTAGACCTGGATGTCGACGTATTCGCCCTCGCTGCTCATGCCTAAACCCAGGGGCTGCGCGAAACTCATGATCTGGTGCGGCGAATAACCGCCTGTATAAGAGATCGGAATCCCTGCCCTGCGCATCGCCTTTTGGAAGAAACGCATCACGTCCAGATGTCCGATGAATACCAGGGATCCGTATTTGGCAAATTTAATTCTTACGTTCAACGCAGATCCCTCCTTCGAAACTTCCGACGCCGCAGCCGGAACACTGCTTTCGACAGTTAAACGTTGTCTCCGCACGCTGTGCCTTCTCCCACTCACGGATCAGGAAGCGCTTGGAAACGCCGGTATCGATAAAATCCCACGGAAGCAGTTCGTCGGTCGAACGCTCGCGGGTATTGTAAAAGTCGATGGATACGCCGCATTCATCGAAGGCTTCCATCCAGACTTCATTCTTGTAATATTCGGACCAGGCGTCGAAGATACAGCCTTTTTCATAGGCTTTTACGATGACGTCAGCAACCCGGCGGTCGCCACGCGCCAGCACACCTTCCAGTACGGTCAGGTCCGCTTCATGCCAGTTGTATTTCATGCTCTTCGAGTTCAGCATTTCCCCAAATTTGTGGCGGACAATGCGTGCGCGGTCCAGAAATTCTTCTTTTGTGCACATGGGCACCCACTGGAACGGGGTGAATGGCTTTGGTACAAAGAACGAGGAGCTGGCAACGATCTGTACACGGCCGTTCCGCTTCTCCTTCGGGATCTCGTAATAGCGGGCCGCGATCTTGTTGCACAGGATCGGAATGCCTTCCATGTCGTCGACGGTCTCCGTGGGAAGTCCCAGCATAAAGTACAGTTTTACACGGGTCCAGCCTGCGTCGAACGCCTGGCCGGAACCATTGATGATATCCTCTTCCGTTAAGCCCTTATTGATGACGTTACGCAGACGCTGTGTGCCCGCTTCCGGTGCAAAAGTGACCGAACTCTTTCGGATATCCTGCACCTTACTCATAACGTCGAGGGAAAATGCATCGATACGCAGGGAAGGCAGGGAGATATTGACCCCCTGATCCTTATATGTGTCGATTAAGTAGTTTACCAGCTCTTCCAAGTGTGAATAATCACTGGAGGAAAGGGAACTTAAGGTGATCTCTTCATGACCGGTCGATGTCAGTAATTCGAGTGCGTTTTCCTTCAGGAATTTCAGGCTGCGCTCACGTACCGGACGGTAAATCATACCCGCCTGGCAAAAACGGCAGCCGCGGATGCAACCACGCTGGATCTCGAGCGTAACTTTATCCTGGGTCGCCTTGATATATGGCACGATCGGATGATTCGGATAGTACGTGTCGCTCATATCCTTCACGATCTCTTTGCGGATCTTCTTCGGTATATCGTCGTAGATCGGTTCGAAGGAACGAATGGTACCATCGAGGAGCGGATCCGCTGCCGGATGCTCTTCATCGTAGTACTTAACTTCATAGAAGGCGGGAACATACATGCCGGGAACTTTTGCGATGGCATGCAGGATCTCCGTACGGCTCTTCTTTTCGGCGCGCATCGCTTTATAGAGATCCATGATCTCGTAGTAACGTGTCTCGCCCTCGCCCATGTAGAAGAAGTCAAAGAACGGGGCCAGGGGCTCCGGATTATAGGAGCAGGGACCGCCGCCAACTACGATCGGGTCGTCCTCGCTACGGTCTTTTGCATAGATCGGAATGCCCGACAGATCCAGGATCTGGAGGACATTCGTATAACACATTTCGTATTGCAGGGTGATCCCTAGAAAATCAAACTTTTTGATCGGAAGCTGACTCTCTACGCCGAACAGAGGAATATGATGCTCACGCATCACCTTATCCATGTCTGGCCAGGGACTGTATACACGGTCACAGTAGATATCTTCTCTGCGATTGAACATATCGTAGAGGATCTGGATGCCCAGATGCGACATACCGATCTCGTACACATCCGGGAAACACATGCAAAACAAGACATCGACGGAATTTACATCCTTCGATGCCGCATTGACCTCGTTGCCGATGTAGCGCGCCGGCTTCTCGACTGAGAGAAGGATCTCTTCGGGAACCGCCAGGTGGCGCCGTTCGGAAAATGCCATGGATTCATTTACGCTTGTCTTCATGAAACCTCCATGTGGTTAGCGGGCATGCGCAATAATGCAACATGCCCGTCGCGGTAAACATCTATCTGTTAGCTAACTCAACCATAATGTCTTCGAGAGATACACCTTTTTCGGCCATCAGCACCAGAGCGTGATACAGGAAGTCGGCGATCTCGTATTTGATCTCTTCCGGGTCGGGATTTTTCGCAGCGATGACGATCTCGGTCGCTTCCTCTCCCACCTTCTTCAGGATCTTATCGATACCTTTATCGAAGAGGTAATTCGTGTAGGAACCTTCCTTCGGATGCTCCTTGCGGTCCTGAATGATCGCCATAACATCCGCAAGCACGTGGTTGGGGTCGACTGCAACGGAAGGCTTCTCCAGAACTTTGTTGAAGAAACAGCTGACCGCGCCGGTGTGGCAGGCAGGACCTACCGGATATACCTTTGCGAGCAATGTATCTTTATCGCAGTCTAAGTAGAGGCTCTTCACATACTGGAAGTTGCCGCTGGTCAAACCCTTCACCCACAGTTCCTGACGGCTGCGGGAATAGTAAGTCATGATACCGGTCGAAACGGTCGTCTCGAAGGCCTCTTTATTCATGTATGCGACCATCAGGACTTCATTCGTCCGATAGTCCTGCGTAACGACGGGGATCATCCCCTGCTCGTTCAGTTTGCACTCTTCCCAGGAAGCATTGACCGTGATCTCATAAGCAGGAAGGCCGAGGGTATCTACGCTCACGCCGTTTTCGATCGCGGCATCCAGACCCGACAGGGGGACCAGCTTCACACGCTCTTCGCCGAAACGTGCAACGCCCTCTTCATAGGCTTTCTTCTCCTGCTCACTGTCTGCGTCACAGAACACAAAGAGCGCACCGGCATAAATATACTTCTTGATATCTTCGAAGCGACGGATGTTGCCGCAGATCGCAGCCGGCATATCGCTCGTCTGGATCATATGCTTTGCGGTATGGATCGCAAGATCGTTTTCCGCATCGCCTTCGGAGATATTCTTCAGGATCACATAGCCGAAGCCTTCATTCCGCAAAAGAGCGATCGTTTCCATCGCGTCTTTCCAGACATCCTGTGCCTTCTCGCGGACACAGGCTCCCTTGATGAATAAAAAAGCAGTCTTTTCATTTACCGTTTGCTGCATAGTTTCATCCTCAATTCTTCTCAAACTTTTCTACGGCCTCTTTGAGGTCGATACGTTTCTCGTACAATGCTTTTCCGATGATGGCGCCGTGGATCTTTGCATCGCTGATGGCTTGCAGGTCATCCATGCAGGACATACCGCCGGAAGCGATAATGTCGAGTCCGGTCGCTTCGGACAATGTTTTCGTTGCCGAAACGTTGGGGCCGGTCAGCATACCGTCCTTCGAAATGTCGGTATATACGACCGTACGGACGCCGTAGACTTTCATCTGCAACGCAAGCTCAATGGCGGAAATGTTGCTCACATCTACCCAGCCCTGCGTAGCGACCAGTCCATTCTTTGCGTCGATTCCGCATACGACGTGCGAAGGACCGAAGCTGTCGACCATCTTCTTCAAAAGCTTCGGATCGGTCACGGCCTTCGTTCCGACGATACCGCGGAAAACACCCATATTCAGGACTTCTTCCATGTCCTCAAGGCTACGGATGCCGCCGCCGAGCTGTACCGGAACGTGGACCGAGCGAACGATCTCACAAATGACATCACGATTGACCCCGCGGCCCAGAAGCGCGCCGTCGAGGTCAACGAGATGAATAAAGGATGCGCCGGCAGCCTCCCATGCAAGGGCTACTTTCACCGGGTTCTCCGAATATACCTGGACCTGATCGAACAGACCTTGTTTCAAACGAACACATTTTTTATCTTTGATATCGATCGCGGGATACAGTTGCATTACAGTGCTCCCTTCGTGGACAATACGCCATCGATACGATCATCGATCATGGTCGCCTGATCCAATGCTTTGGCAAATGCTTTGAACACGCCTTCGCAGATGTGGTGATTATTAACGCCGTTCAGCAGCTTGATGTGAATGTTCATGCCGGCCGAATAACTGATGGCATAGAAAAATTCACGTGCCATTTCGGTATCAAACTCGCCGATCCGAGGCGTGGTGAACTCCACGTCGAAGTTCAGATACGGACGTCCGGAAAAATCGATCGCACACATAACGAGTGCTTCATCCATCGGGATGATCGCGGAACCAAAACGCTTCATGGAAGCCTTATCTCCCACCGCGTTAAGGATCGCCTGTCCCAAAACGATTCCGGTATCTTCAACGGTGTGGTGACAATCCACGTAGGTGTCGCCGTCCGCATTGACCGTAAGATCAAATAAGCCATGTTTCGCAAAACTGTTCAACATGTGATCAAAAAAGCCGATGTGGGTATCCACGTCTGCGGTTCCGCTTCCGTCGATCGCGATCGAGATCTCGATGTTGGTTTCTTTCGTGTATCTGGATACGGTTGCGTTTCTCATAGCATGCCTCCTAACTGGTTATTTATTTCTCGTCCTCAAAGCGTACTTTGATGGAATTTGCATGTGCAGCAAGGCGCTCCGCCTTAGCGAAGGCCTGTATGTCTTTCTGGATCGGCGCCAGAGCTTCTTTCGAAAAGTAGATAATACTGGACTTCTTGATGTAGTCATCAACGGACAGCGGCGAGAAGAACTTCGCGGTGCCGTTGGTGGGCAATACATGGTTCGGGCCGGCAAAATAGTCGCCGAGCGGTTCGCTGGAATACTCGCCGAGGAAGATCGCACCGGCGTTCTTCACCTTCGTCATGGTCAGGAACGGTTCCGCTGTCAGGATCTCCAAGTGCTCGGGAGCGATATCATTGACCGTCTGGATGCAATCCTTCATATCGTCGCAAACGAGGATGTAGCCGTAGTTCTCAAGCGACTTCTCGATGATCTCCTTACGGGATAATTCCTCGGTAAATGCTTTCACTTCTATATCGACCTTCTCTGCCAGTTCCATGCTGTCGGTAACAAGGATCGAACTAGCAAGCGGGTCGTGCTCTGCCTGGGACAAAAGATCCGCAGCTACAAAGCGAGGTGTTGCGGTCTTATCTGCAAGTACCATGATCTCACTCGGTCCGGCGACACTGTCGATAGAAACGTGTCCGAAAACGGCCTTCTTCGCGAGAGCTACGTAAATGTTGCCCGGTCCTACGATCTTATCCACCTTCGGGATCGTTTCGGTTCCGTAAGCCATGGCTGCGATCGCCTGCGCGCCACCGACTTTAAAGATCTTCGTAGCGCCCGCGATGGTTGCTGCTGCAAGGATCACAGGATTTACCTTACCATCCTTACCGGGCGGCGTAAGCATGATGATCTCCGGAACGCCGGCGACCTTCGCGGGAATGACGTTCATCAAAACGGTCGAAGAAAGCGGCGCCGTACCACCGGGTACATAGATGCCGACGCGGCCGATGGGTGTCACACGCTGGCCGAGCAGGCTTCCATCCTCACGGGTGTCGAACCAGCTGTAACGAAGCTGCTTCATGTGGAAATCACGGATATTTGCCGCAGAGCGTTCCATAACGCCCATAAGCTCCGGATCTACCGTAGCGAGTGCTTCATCGATCTCCGCCTGCGTTACCTGCAGGGTGTCGGCCGTAAGGTCTGCTCCATCAAACTTCTTCGTATACGCCAGTACTGCAGCGTCGCGGTTCGCCTTAACTTCCTTCAGGATATCAGCTACGCGGTCTGCATAAGTATCGTACTGGTTCGGATCCCGCTTCAAAAGGTCCGAAAGGATATTCTTTTTATTCTCTTCGTTCAAACGGATGATTCTCATAATGACTCCTTCTATTCGGTAAGCGCTTTCACATCCTGGATGATCTTCGTGATGCGCTCATTTTCCATTTTCATGCTGACACAGTTCACGACCATGCGTGCGGACAGAGGACAAACCTCCTCCAGAACGGTCAGCCCGTTCTCGCGCAATGTCGAACCGGTCTCCACGATATCTACGATCACTTCGGACAGGCCTACGATCGGCGCCAGTTCGACGGAACCGTTCAACTTAATGATCTCGACCGTCTGGTGCTTCTTGTTGTAGAAATAATCCTTTGCGATCGCCGGGTATTTCGTCGCTACGCGGATGAGTTCATGGTTCTGCAAATGGGCACGCGCACTCTCAGGTCCGCAAACACACATTCTGCATTTTCCGAATTTCAGATCCAGAACTTCATAAAGGCGACGTCCTTCCTCCAGGATCGTATCCTTACCAACGATACCCACATCGGCAGCACCGTATTCCACATAGGTCGGGACATCGGTGGCCTTTGCCAAAAAGAACTTCATCTTCAGTTCTTCATTTACAAAGATCAGCTTGCGCGTCTTCTCGTCTTTCATCTCTTCGCAATGGATACCAATCTTCTCGAACAGTTCCATGGCTTTCTTCGCCAGACGGCCTTTCGCCAGCGCAAATGTTAAATATTCCATAGTCTACCTCACTTTAACTCGTACAGAGTCTTACTGCTTCCGTCTTCGGAAAGATAGATCAGCGCCGTGTTCTTCATACGACGTGCCAGATCGATATAATCCTCGATCGACTTTTCGTTGAAACGCTTCATCAGAGTGACTTTCTCACCATTCTGGCGCATCGCAACTGCGGTCTGGATCGCTTTTTCCTTCTGGACACGCTCATACAACAAGATGGAGCCTGCGTCTTCAACTTCGACAGCGATCTTCTGGCGGGACAATGCGAGCATCAAAAGATCCAGATTGATCGCAAAGCCAACACTCGGAGCATCCTTTCCGAACTGCTTCAGCAGTTTGTCGTAACGGCCGCCCATGCAAAGCACATCGCCGGTACCATAGGTATAGCCCTGGAAAATGATGCCCGTGTAATATTCGAAGCGGCCCATCTTCGCGAGGTCGAAATACACGTAGGATTCCAATTTATAGTACGAGAGAATGCTGTACAGCTTCTCAAGGTATTCGATATACGAGATCAGTTCAGGATCTTCGGTCACCTGCTTCAGCTCACCGATCTTCTCGATGCTTCCGAAACATACGGACAGTCTGCGGAAGATCTCGCGACTCTCCTTCGATGCACCCGCCTGCTCCAGAACCTCATCCGCTCCGTAGAAATTCTTCGCTTCGATCAGTTCAAGCAGTTCCATACGAACGTTGTCATCCAGATTCAGATCCTTCAACAGGCAACGCATGAAACCGTTGTGTCCGATCTCGACCTGAAATTCCTTCAGACCCGCTGCCAGGAAGCAATTGATGACCAGTGCGAGCATTTCAGCATCCGCATCGGAAGTCTCATCTCCGACCAGTTCCGCACCGACCTGCGTGATCTCCTTCATATGGCCCAGCAAACTGTCATGGTTGATGAAAGTATTACCGCAATAGCACAGACGGACCGGCATGGTCTCCTGCGCATAGTATTTCGCAACACTGCGGGCGATGGACGGCGTGATGTCCGGACGCAGGACGAGCGTATTGCCCTCCTTGTCGAAGAATTTGAACATGTCGCGGGAACTTACGCTTCCGCGTTCCTTCGCATATATATCGAAAAACTCGAACATCGGCGTCTGGATATCGCGAAAACCAAAGCGGTGGAATATGTCAGTGATCTTCTGGCGCATGGTTTCTTTTGCCGCGCATTCCTCACCATACAGATCACGAACGCCTTCGGGTGTATGTAATAATTCGTTCTTCATAGGTTTACCTCTCTTTGGACACTTTAGCGTGCTACCATATTACCATGCTACCATAGTAACAAGATAATATGTCAAGTATTATAACAGAGGGGTCAGGCCTTGTCAACACTTTTTTTCATTTCTTTTTCATGCTCGGCCAATGCATCCCGGCGTTCGAGATCGTCGGCCAGTGCCTCCAGGAAATGGATGTATACCGCTTTCTTGATCGGCACTTCATAATAGACTTCGTGGAGCAGTTCCTCCAGAGTAAAACTCATCCTCTCCTTACGAATCGCGCGCTCCCAGAACGGAACGATGGTTGTATAAGGAACGTAGTAGATGCGGTCCAGAGAAGTATAATGGATCAGAAAGAAGGAAACGCCGCCCTGTGCTTCGAAATCCTTCATGAACTCCATCTGGTGTTCGTGGATGTTTTTCAGCGGGAAACTCGTCTCCTGGCACTCCTTTGCATCGAAGCAGACCGGTACGCCCTGCACCGCTCCGATATAGTCCACGGTGCTCTTCTGGTCGAAATAGGCCAGGGTGATATGGCGTGTTTCTTTATCGATATCGATCGGCTTGATCGGTGTCGGGATCTTTTGGATCAATGCGAGTTTCTGGGAACGGTACTGCTCCAGCGTGACATTGATCATCTCTTCAAATGTATCGCCCCGAAGGCCGCGGCTGGACCATGTTGCCATAACTACTCTCCTACATGTGTAAATTCTCTTCTTTCATCAAGGATGCAATGTCATCCGAGATCGGTGCTTCAAAGCTCCGCTCGGATAAATAATCAAGCACACCATCCATCTTCGGAAAATGCATTTGCCACGAATGAAGCAGGGGGCGTCCCTTTTTCTTTGCATTCGTGTTGTATTTGGAATCCCCGACGAGCGGATGTCCGATCGAAGCTAAATGCGCACGGATCTGATGCGTTTTACCGGTGATCAAATGGACCTTCAACACGGAATATCGCTCGTTATAATCAAGCGGTTCATATTCCGTCTCGATCACATCTCCCATGTCAGGATCCTGGGAAATATAGACTTTGTTGGTCTGCGTATCTTTACGCAGAAAACCATTCAAAGAGCCTGGCTTCGTGACCTTTCCTTCTACGATACACAGATAGTATTTCTGTAAACTGCGATCCTTCACGATCCGGTTCAGTTCCTGGGATCCGGAAAGCGAAACACCCGCGAGCATCAAACCGTCGGTATTGCGATCCAGACGGTTGCAGATGCCTGGCGTGAACAGTTCTCCCGAATGCGCTTTCTTTGAATAATGGTCTACCACGAAATCTACAACGGAGACATCGGATGGTTTCGCTTTTTGTGAAAGCAGGCCCGCCGGTTTATTCAGTACCAGGATATGCTCATCCTCATAAAGGATCGGGACGGGGATGATATTGGTTTTGGTTTCTTTTGATGCTGCCTCACCGCTGGATGCGCCTCGAAACATAGCGATCGTTTCATCTCGCATATAGATCTGCACGCGGTCTCCTACCTTCGTTTTTACGCTTCCGTCGGCTTTCGCCTCGTTAAGCAGGATATTCTTCTTACGCAGGCTCTTCTGGATCACGCTCTTCGGCGCTTTATCGAGAAGTTTCGCCAGATATTTATCGAAACGCAGCCCCGCCTCGTTTTTTGAGATCAAAAACTCCTGCATAACCTTCTCCTAAATCAACGTTTGTCTCAGATGGCCAGTTTGCTGACCATACGGGCGATGACCGCCGTGTTTAAGCAAGCTTCCTCTGACAATTCTTTCTTCGTCAGGTCGTTAAACCGCATCCGAAATTTGTCTTCCGCGGAAAATGCTTTTACATTCACCTGATAACCGCTGGCCGCTAAGATACCTGCGATAAACTCCTCCTGCTTCTTCAAGGTCGCGGTGTCCGTCTTCTGCCCTTTTCGATCTTTTGAAAGCAGGATCACATCCCGGTCATGGACGAAGGTGTAGACCGCCCATAACGTCGGCAGATTCGGGTTCGTGATCGCCAGTTCCGTCATGAATTGGCCGAACTGCAACTGCTCCGTATATTTCTTAAACGCTTCCGGGTTCGTACTTTTATACGGAAAGACCGCGATCAGGATCACGGTCACTTTCGAAAGCGGAAGCGCCAGCAGGATCGCCATCACCGTGAAGAGGTTCTTCGCAGAACCGAACTTGATATAACCCGTAACGTAAAACACGACCATTCCGATGATCAAGAACAGGATCAGAGCCAGCTGGAATAGTTTTCTTCGCTTGAAATATCCGGGCAATCCCTTATATAGTTTCACCATTTCCTACCTCTTATGCTCGTTTTGCGTCGCGGATCGGATACAGGTCCTCATAATCCGTAATATAGGCATCTGCAAGCAGTTTCTTCTGCTCCCATAAGTGCTTCGAGTGCGTATCGTCCACAGCGCAAACCGTCATTCCAGCATTTTTCCCTGCCAGAATGCCCGAAGGGACATCTTCGAAAACCAGGCAATCCGCAGGCTCAACATTCAGTCTGCGTGCGGTCTCCAGAAATACATCCGGTGCCGGTTTTCCTTTTGCGACTTCACATCCGGTCGTGATCACGGATATATAATCCTTCATGGACAATGCATCATATACCGCCGAAACCAGTTCGATCGAATTACTTGTGGCGATGCCGGCTACGATTCCTGCTTGCTTCAAATCTTGCAAAAACTTCTCGGCTCCCGGTTTGAAGAATACCTCATGTGCGTATTTCTCATACGCCATCTGGTTCCAGCATACCTTCATTTCGTCGGTCGTCATCGGGATCGAGAAACGCTCTTTAAAGTAATCTGCCGTTTCAGAAAAACTCATACCTTCGATGAGGTCCTGCAGATCCTCTGGAAGATCATACCCGAATCTTCCCAAAAAGTCGATGTCGATCTGCTTCCACATCCACATACTGTCGACCAGCGTACCATCCAGATCAAAGATCACGGCCTTTACGTTTCGACAGATCGTATTGATATCAAAAATGCTCATGGTTTACCTCGGCTTTCAGCCTGTTGATCTCCTCGCTCGTAAGTAAGCGGCTCTCTCCGGGAGCCAAGGACGCATCCAATGCAAGCGAGCCCATGGTCATGCGTTTTAAATATTTTACGGTAAGTCCGAATGCAGCAAACATTCGTTTTACTTGATGGTATTTTCCTTCGTAGATCGTGATATATGCTTCCGTATCAAGATCAGTCGTTTGAATCTGCGCGGGCAATGCGGTGAAGCTGCCGTCCGCATCATCGATCTGCATGCCCGCCTCCATGCCTCGGATCACTTCGGAACCTACCGAGCCATCGAGACGAACAAAGTAAGTTTTCGGTACATGCTTCTTCGGTGAAAGCATCTGATGCGCCAGTGTTCCGTCGTTCGTAAGCAAAAGCAGCCCTTCGGTATCGATATCCAGACGCCCGACGGGAGCCAGATTCTTTCGTACGCCGCTACCCTTTACCAAGTCCAGCACGGTTTTCTGCCGCGGATCCTCGGTTGCGCTGATCACGCCTGCGGGTTTATTCAGCATGCGATACTCGTACATATTGTAGAATACTTCAGCGCCATCCACGGATAAAACGCTAGCCGTCAGATCTACCTTCTGATCCGAAGAACGCACAGTCGTTCCGTCGATCTTTACGCGTCCCTGTGTGATCATCTTTTTGACCTCACTGCGGGTACCGTAGCCCATATCACATAGCGCTTTATCAAGGCGTAAGGTTTTGGTCGTCTGCATATCAACCTCCTACTGCCAGCGCCAGCCGCTTAAGTATTTATTCTTGATACTTTTATCCTTCGCCTTACCGAAGCCGAGCGGATGTCCCTCCACGCAGATCAGGCAGAGCCCATCCTGAAGTCTCTCTTCGGTACATAGGTCGATGGTCTCACCTTTCAGATATCGGATCACACGTTCGTCCTCCAGTCCTAAGGAGAGCACGTTGTCGAATTCATCCCCTTTTAATGCCATGGCAAATGCCTGGCTAGGTTCAAAACGATTCTTCTTACATTCGCCGACGAAGAGGCCGGGACGCAGGATGCGCAGTCCCGAGATATCACATAGTTCATCCGGAACACAGTAGACTTTATCTTGGCGCAGATAGAAATGCTTTCTTGCGAGTCTCCCCTGCACCTGGGACAGAAATTCCGTAAATTCCGGATGTTTCGCAAGTTCCTTGGAACTGTCATAAGAAGCTGGAGAAGCACCGGAGATACCGGCGAACCCATTTGCATCATCGATCGTATCCTTACGAAACATCGTCAGGAAATGCCCCTCGCCCTGCATATGCTGCGGCCAGATCCGGACGCAGTTTTTATATTCTTCTTCTTTGGAAACGTCGTAAGCTCCGGGAAATGCGCTCCGGAAGCCTTCGTAGTTTTCGATCTCAATCGTATGCATCTGCGGGAAGTTCGAAAGAACATATTCCACAGAGGATTCATTTTCCATGGGGGAAAATGTACAGGTGGAATACATCAAAAGCCCGCCGGGCTTCAGCATCGCTACCGCTTGCGAAAGGATCTCGCGCTGCAGCTTCGAATACTCCGCGTTGCTGTTCGGTGTCCAGGCCTTCATAACTGTTGTATCTTTACGGAACATGCCCTCGCCGGAGCAGGGAGCGTCGATCAGCACTTTATCAAAATACTCGGGAAAAACCGAAGTCATCTTATAGGGCGCTTCACTCAAAATACATGCATTATCGATACCAAAGAGTTCGATGTTTTTCAAAAGCGCCTGTGCACGGGAATTACTGATATCATTCGTGACCAGCAGACCTTCGTGCCCGAGTTTCGCACCAAGTTCGGTGCTCTTACCTCCGGGAGCCGCACAAAGATCCAGGACTTTATCCCCAGGGCAGATAGGTAAACGGTTCGCCGGTGTCATGGCACTCGGCTCCTGCAGGTAATAGAGCCCGGCATAGTACAGCGGGTTCTTCGCGGGACGGTCTTCCTCTTCGTAGTAATAGCCGTTATCGATCCAGGGAATGGGCCTTACAGAAAACGGAAGCAGCGCTTCGAAAGCTTCTCTGGAGATCTTTAAGCGGTTGCGGCGCAGACCGAACACTCGCTTCTCACCAAACGAAGCCTCATACTCGGGATAATGCTCTCCCAGAAGCTTTTGCATATTCGATTTGTAAACTTCCGGCAATTGCGGCATATATCTCTCCTTGTGAAAACGTCTGCAAAACAGCTCAGGCTATCTGCAGACGTTTCTATTTCATAAATCGTAAACTATCTAAATTATTCCTCACCGGATCCCGAACGACCGTTCGTATCCTCGCGGGTGATCGTTGCAGGAGCAGCCAGTTCGGCACGGTTCGCCTTCACGACGTTCAGGCTGTTGGACAGGGAATTCATCAGGTTCCCGTAACGGGACTGGGACTGATCCAGCGTATGTGCCAAAACATTCTCCATGTTCTGAAGAAGGGAATCCGTATAAGCGATCGCGCTTTCACGAACATCCGATGCTTCACGCTGCGCATCCTTAATGATCTTCTCTGCCTCGAGGTGCGCATCCGCCATCATGTTATCGGCGATCGCGCGAGCCTGCTTAGCGATATCATGCTCATCCAGAAGGCGCTGCGCCTCTTTCTTAGCATCTTCGATAATGTCCTTACCGGTCTCATTTGCTTCGTTAATGATCTGGTCTTTGTTTTGCAGAAGGCGCTGGCTCTGCTTGATCTCATTCGGAATACGGCTGCGTAATTCCTCAAGGAGCTCCTCGATCTGGATCTTGTCTACAATGATCTTATTAGAAGAAAATGCGGCTGCTTTACAGCTTTCCAAAAAATCTTCGATCTCGTCAATCTGTTGTTCCATCTTACCCATATCATCTCATCCTCGCTTCTTGTAGTATCGTTTGGACATTCGGTCCGATATTCAAAAACACTCATAAAAAAGCGTTCCTAAAACTCCTACTTGTTATCATAACACATTCGCCTCGAATTGTCACTAACAAGCGTTCGATTTTTCAAATTTGTTCGTATCTTTAATTTCCGGTTGCAACGGTACCGTCCGTGATCTCGTGATCGACTAAGATCTTCTCCTGGTTCAGCATGAAATACTTCTGCCATTCCATGGTTTCAGGATCATCGGGGCTTAAGCCGTCACACCAGGTAATATCTACGTGATAAGTGCCTTCGGTGGTCTTTACCAGGTTCCATGCATGCCATTCGTTTCCGGCGATACCTTCAACGATCTCACAGTAAAGGTTCGCTTTCTGGCACAAATACAGCATGGCCTCAGAATATCCTTCGCATATGGATAATCCGCCCATGATACCGCCCCACATACTGGCGGGAGCTCCGGCTTCTCCTGCGTAGTCATAATTCGCATTTTGGGATATCGTCATAGCCAGATACTGATATTTCTGATAAGCGCTCATATTGTATTGCAAACCGGAAAGGATATCGTCTACCTTTCCATCGAAGGATTGCAATCCGGCGCGCACGCGCTCGATATCATACGATGGTTCGGTATCCCAACGAGTACTGTATTCGGATTTATAAGCAATGAAATTCTCATCCTCATCTTCCGCTTCCACGATCGAAAAATACAGATTGATTTTGGGATAGTCCTTCATGAGATAGCCCCAGGCGCCCATAACGTCATTCAGAGTCTCATGTCCGTAGGTTGCTACATCGTAGGTGAAATCTTCGAAATTCATGATCTTGGGAAGCATCTCATCATAGAATTTCTTCTGTGCTTCTGTCATGTCCGGATGTGTTTGGGGCTCATACGGATAGGACGTCAGATCTACTAAAAAGTAGACATCGTTCTGATCATTCAGGCTGAAACAGCCTTCCTCCCAATCCGGCCAAGTCTGCTCCGGTTCATATAGATAATGGAGTTCAAAATCTCCATCCACCGGCATACCCAGATCGTTGTATCCGTCTCCATTGTAATCTTCCGCATGCAGTTCGCGTTTATAAAACCAATCCACGTGACCGGGAGCATATAACGAACCGACACGTTTTCCCGTGGCGCGATCGTAGGCTGCATAGCCCATGTAGTAGTCTTCCTCGACCTTCTGCAAACATACATGCAGGTCGTCCGTGATCGCATAGTCACCGAAATAATCGCCAGCCTTCATCCATTCAGGATCCTGCGCTTCGGTTACCTCTTCGGTCGTTTCCGGCTGCTTTGTGGTCTCTTCCTGCGTAGCTTCAGGCTTCGTATCTTTCTCTGTCGGCTTCTCGGTCGCGGCTTCCGTCGCGGTCGTCGTATCCGCTACCGTAGCCTTCCCGGCTGTGGTTTCCTTGTTGTCTTTAGATGTAGAGCAGCCCATCATCGAAACCGCTAAAACTGCCGCCATCGTTATACTTGCAAATCTTTTGTTTCTCATTTTCCCGTGCTTCTTTCCATTATTTGCGTTTTTCACGCATCTTTGCCTCGACCCGCTTCGCGATCTCCGGCGAAACGAACTTCGAAATATCGCCATTGTAATATGCGACCTCACGAACCGTACTGGACGAAAGGTAAGCATACTGCAGGCTGGTCGTCAGGAAGATCGTGTCGATCTCCGGCGCTATGATACGGTTGGTCTGCGCCAACTGCAATTCATATTCAAAGTCGGTGACCGCCCGCAGACCACGGATAATGGTCTGTGCGTTGTACTGCTTCGCCAAGTCCACGGTCAGGCCATGGAATAAGGTGACTTCGACATTCGGAATGTCTTTCGTCACAAGTTTCAGCATGTCTACGCGCTCTTCCGCTGTAAACCACGGGTTTTTGGAATTATTATTCAGGACTGCCACGATCAGCTTATCGACGATCTTTGCTGAACGGGATATAACGTCCATATGTCCTAAAGTTACCGGATCAAAACTTCCGGGATAGATACCGATCTTCATAACGCACCTCCGTTACTCTTTAGCTGCCGGCCGTAAGATCATGTGCCGGTTGGTTTTATATTTCTTATCCTTTACGATCTCATAACCGAGTCCTTCCACGTAAGAGAAATCAGTCTCGATCGATGCTTCGACGATGATCCACGTGTCATCCTTTAAAAGCACTCCGTCCGACAGGATCTGAAGCACTTTCTTTTCATGCTCCTGATCATACGGCGGATCCATAAAAATAAAGTCGAACTTGCGGCCCTCGCTCTTTAAGCGGATCAGTTCCGTAAAAACATCGCCGCGTAGCAGGCGGGCCTGATCCACCAGTTTCGTGAATTTCAGGTTCTCCACAATGCATTTCTGCGCTTCCGCTTTATTCTCGACAAAATAACAATTACGTGCACCGCGGCTGAGCGCCTCGATCCCGATGGCCCCGCTTCCGGAAAACAGATCGAGGAAATCCGCTCCAGCCAAATACGGCTGCAATATGTTAAACAGGGTTTCTTTAATACGGTCCGTCGTAGGTCTGGTCTCCATCCCGTCCGGCGTTTTCAGCGGCAAATGTCTTGCCGTTCCCGCGATCACTCTCATGCTGATCACCTTCTCATTCTACAACAAGTGTAATTTTCTTCCAAAACGTTCGATTCGTTTGCCCATAGGCAGATCGCCGAACTCATCCTCGTCGACCACATGCATTTTCAGGACACAGATCAGGTAGACCAGCATTCCGATGAGGATCGACAAAACCAGGGCGATAATGCGATGCAGCACCGCACTCAGCCCCATATAAGAAACATAAACAATGCCACCCATGATCGCCGATGCGATCAACGGGAATAAATAGATCTTCTTAAGAGAAACTGAAGAAACCGAACGCTCGTGATATAGAATGATCCGAATATCCAGCAGGTTCAGAGCGCTTACTACGAGGCCGAAAACCATATACGAGATCACGACTGCATACTCATCTAGCGTAAATATCTTCACCAGGAGGAACAAAAGGCCGGTATGGATCAGCAAAGCGATGATCGAGTTTTTGATTGGGATCGACATGCGTCCCAGGCCATGTAAGATGGCGTTCGTGATCGATGCTGCGGAAAATGCAACGATCGCGCCGCAACCTATAACCAATAGCTCAGAAGCGTTGCTGGCATCCTTCGGGAACAGCGTGCGGATGATCGGTTTTGAAAGCACGGCCATGCCGATCATGCAAGGAAACGAGATCATAAGCGCAAACTTCTTCACGATGTTGATCCGATGCCGGGCTTCCGGTTTATTGTTTAAAGATGACGCCTGTGCGATCGAAGGGATCGCCGACGACGAAAGTGCAGTCGCAAATGCGATCGGGATATTTACCAGTAGTAGATACTTTCCGGAGAACACGCCCCACTTCACCGCAATGACTTCTTTCGTTACATCACGGTCATATAAAAGCTGGGATAAAATGATATTATCCAGGAAATTCACCAGGTTAAAGATGATCGCGCTAGCCGTGATCGGCATCAACGTCAGTAAGAGCAAACGACTTGCGTTCCCTCCGGATAGTGTCATATTTTTACTCTCACGTACGCAGAGTTTGCGGAACGACGGATAGTAAGCACGCAAAAACAGCAAAAGTACGATCAACGCAGCAATGGCACCGGCCAATGTACCGATGGTACCGCCGGCGGCACCTCCCGCCGCGGCATAGGAACCATTCGTGTTCATAAGCACCAGATCCGTCTTGTGTCCTTCTTTTGCGAGGATCACGACGCCGATGATGCTGACAACGGCATTGACCACCTGTTCAACGATCTGTGAGATCGCGGTGATGACCATGGTTCCAAAGCCCTGGAAGAAACCGCGAAGCGCACTTAAGAAGCTTACGACAAACACCGTAGGCGCCAGGATCTGGATGGAACGCTTTGCAAGGGGCATACGAAACCATTCGGCAAAACGTTCCGCTTCCACAAACAGCAAAACAGAGAACAAAAGCCCGAATAGGACGGAAATAAACAGGGCACTGAAAAAGAGCGTGCGCGCGTTTTTGTACTGACGTTTTGCGATGCGCTGTGAAATCAGACGTGAGATCGCCTGCGGCATGCTGTAAGACGAAAGCAGCAATATGATGTTGTAGATCTGAAATGCGGAGGAATAATAACCATTGCCCTCATCTCCGATGATGTTCGTCATCGGAATACGGTAAAAGATTCCGATGATACGCACGAAGATACCGGCAAATGCAAGGATCGTCCCCTGCACGAGCATATTATTATCCACAGTTTTCATTTTAGCCATCTCTTCTCTCAATCTTCCAAGTCACGTGTGATGCCGATGTTCGCCAGGATCTCTTCCTGACGCTCTTCCATCACACGACGTTCTTCCTCTTCCATGTGGTCATAACCCATCAGATGCAGCATGCTGTGCGCGACCAGAAACGCCAGTTCGCGCTTAACGCTGTGCCCGTATTCCCGTGCCTGGGCGAAAACATGATCCACGGAGATCATGATGTCCCCGAGCATCAGTTCGCCGGTATCGGGATGGAAGCAGTCTTCCTGTTCTTCGATGTTCGAGAAATCCCCCGGCGCATCGAAGACGCAATTCGGGAAGGATAAAACGTCGGTCGCTTTATCCATTCCGCGTGTTTCTTTATTCACTTCGTGTATATCTTCATCGTCCGTCAGAACGACTTCCACATACACATCATATTCACAATTCTCGTGATCCAGAGCGGACTCGATGGTCTGCTCGATCACTTCTCTCACATCAAAGGAAAATGCGCTCTCTTCGGCGCGCTCATATTCGATATCGATCGTCATTCTTTTCGCGTCCTCGATCCGGCCGATGCCTTCGGTTTTGATTTTGTCTGTGACTTCTCAAACGCTTCGTATGCCTCAACGATCCGCTGTACCAGAGGATGACGCACAACATCCTGATTCGTCAGTTCACAGATCGAGATGCCTTCGACCTTATGCAAGATCCGAAGCGCAACGTCGAGTCCTGATACCTCGCCAGACGGCAGATCCTTCTGCGTACGGTCACCAGTCACGATGACTTTTGAGCCGAAACCGATACGCGTGAGGAACATCTTCATCTGTGCCGGTGTCGTATTCTGAGCCTCGTCGAGGATGATGTAAGCATTATCCAAGGTGCGTCCGCGCATGTAAGCCAACGGTGCAACCTCGATCAAACCCTTCTCCATATTGTGGGCAAATGCATCCGCCCCCATGATCTGATACAAAGCATCATACAGCGGGCGCAGGTAGGGGTCTACCTTCTGCTGAAGGTCGCCGGGCAGGAATCCGAGTTTCTCTCCTGCTTCGATCGCCGGACGGGTCAGAATGATACGGCCGACCTCACCTTCCTTAAACGCACTGATCGCCATAGCCATGGCCAGGTAGGTCTTACCGGTTCCGGCGGGGCCCACGCCGAACACGATCATGTTATTCCGTATGCTGTTGACATACTTCTGTTGTCCGAGCGTCTTCGGCTTGATTGGCTTACCCGAGATGGTGCGGGCAATGATATCGGTATCGATATCCAGCATCTTCGCTTCGTCATTATGCGGCGTTAAAGACAATGCATAATCAACGTTCTGTTCGGTCACGACATTCCCACGTTTCGACAGTTCGGAAAGTGTTCCAAGCACGCGGAGCGCATGATCGACCTGCTCTTCGGGACCAATGACCTTCACTTCGTCATCCCGCGAAACGATGCTGACATTCAGTTTCTTTTCTATCTTCTTTGCGAAAACGTCGAACTGACCGAACACGTTCTGTTGCTGATCGGTCGGTATCGGCAGTTTCTTGGAAATGATTCCCATTCAGTATACTCCTAATATCTATAGCTACAAGGTCCTTTGCTAAAGGCCCTCATGTTATTTTACCATTAAAACCTAGGTTTTGTATAGCATTTTTCAAAAAAATCCCCCGACAAAACCTGGATTCTGTCGGGGTCTTTATTTTCGTTTGCTATGCAAACCTGTAATGATCGCAATTGCTGTATCCGGAGATTAGTTATACTTACGCTTTCTGGCAGCTTCGGACTTCTTCTTACGTCTTACGCTGGGCTTCTCGTAATGTTCTCTTTTGCGAATCTCCTGCTGGATGCCGGCCTTTGCGCAATTTCTCTTAAAACGACGTAATGCACTATCCAAGCTCTCGTTCTCTTTAACGATTACGTTCGACATTCTTCACCTGACCTCCCTCCGGTAGTGAAATAAAGTCACCTGACGTGACTTGCACCTATACATTATATCATGTTTTTCAGGTTCGTCAACTACTTTTTGAATTTTATTTGATCTGATCTGCAAGCGCAGACTTAACAGCTTCAAGCGCATCCTTGATGCCGGCTGCATTCTTACCACCAGCCTGTGCCATATTCGGACGACCACCGCCGCCACCGCCTACAAATCCGGCGATTGCTTTGATGAGGTTACCCGCATGAGCGCCTGCCTTCTGAGCAGCATCGGTCGCCATAGCGATCAGGTTGACCTTACCGCCTTCTACGGCGCTTGCGATAACTACAACGCCATCCACGATCTTCTCTTTCAGATTATCGCCGAGGTTACGCAGTTCATTCATATCTACGCCATCTACGGAGATCGCCAGGAGCTTCACACCCTTAACTTCCGTAACCTGGTCCATAACATCGCCCATGGCGTTGTTTGCAAGTTTGCTCTTCAGGCTTTCATTCTCCGAACGAAGTGCACGGATCTCTTCCTGCATCGCTTCGATACGTCCGATCAGGTTTGCCGGAGATGTCTTTGCGGCAGCAGCTGCTTCCTTCAGAGCCTTCTCCTGCTCCTGATAATACTTCATCAGTCCGTTTCCGGTCAATGCTTCGATACGGCGAACGCCCGCAGCAACGCCCTGCTCGGAAATAATCTTAAACGAATGGATCACAGAAGTATTCGGAACATGGGTACCACCGCAGAATTCTACGGAGAAGTCGCCCATGGATACGACACGTACGATCTCGCCGTACTTCTCACCGAAGAGCATCATCGCACCGATCTTACGCGCTTCGTCGATGGGCATCTCACGGGTAACGACCTGAATCGCTTCTTCGATCTTCTCGTTTACGATCTGCTCGACCTTCGCGATCTCCTCCTCTGTCATGGCGGAGAAATGCGTGAAGTCGAAACGAAGACGGTCTTCACCGACTAAGGAACCAGCCTGAGCTACATGGCTGCCGAGAACGATCTGTAATGCCTTCTGAAGCAAGTGTGTAGCACTGTGGTTGTTACATGTATCCAGACGGCGCTGTACATCGATCTTCATCGAAACCGTATCGCCGACTTTGATCATACCGCGAACGACCTTTCCCACATGGCCGATCTTCTCACCCTGAAGCTGGATAGTCTCCTCGACAACAAACTCACCGTCTGCTGTGGCGATCACACCGGTATCACCGATCTGTCCACCCTTTGTAGCGTAGAACGGAGTCTCGTCTGTGATGATGGTGCCTTCCTGACCGTCGGTCAACGCTTCCACGATTTCATCTTCTGTGGTCAGAACCAGCACCTTACCCTCCGCCTCGGTCTTATCGTATCCGACGAATTTCGAACGGATCGCAGGATCGATGGACTGGTAAATGGTAACGTCTGCACCGAGAAGGTTCGTCTTCTTATGAGCGGCACGTGCCTTATCCTTCTGCTCTTTCATGCGTGCAGTGAAGCCGTCTTCATCCACGCTGAAGCCCTTCTCCTCGAGGATCTCCTTCGTGAGATCGATCGGGAAGCCGTAAGTGTCATAAAGCTTAAACGCGTTCTCGCCGGAGAGCGTCTTCTCTCCTTTTTTATTCATCTCGTCTTCCATATCCGCAAGGATCGTAAGTCCGAGGTCGATGGTCTTATTGAATTTATTCTCTTCTTCGGTCAGTACCTTGAAGATCATATCCTTACGCTCTTCGAGTTCCGGATATCCGTCCTTAGAAAGTGCAATAACGGTCTTCGAAAGTTCTGCCAGGAAGGTTCCCTGGATGCCGAGCAGACGTCCGTGACGCGCCGCACGACGAAGCAGACGACGAAGCACATAGCCGCGTCCTTCGTTCGAAGGCATGATACCATCGGAGATCATGAAGGAACAGGAACGGATGTGGTCTGCAACGATACGAAGGGATACATCCTTCTTCGGATCTTCGAGATACTTGATACCACAAAGCTCGCTAATACGATCCAGCAAATTCTTGATCGTGTCTACGGAGAAGATGGAGTCTACATCCTGTACGACTACTGCCAGACGCTCGAGTCCCATACCGGTATCGATGTTCTTCTGAACGAGTTCGGTATAGTTACCCTTACCGTCGTTATTGAACTGGGAAAATACGTTATTCCAAACCTCGATGTAACGGTCGCAATCACAGCCTACCGTACATCCGGGCTTACCGCAGCCATACTTCTCGCCACGGTCATAGTAGATCTCGGAGCAGGGACCACAAGGGCCTTCACCATGCTCCCAGAAGTTATCTTCTTTACCAAAGCGGAAAATGCGATCTGCAGGGATGCCGATCTCTTTATTCCAGATATCGAATGCTTCATCATCATCCACGTAGATGGACGGATACAAACGGTTCGGGTCCAGGCCTACAGTCTGGGTAAGGAACTCCCAGGACCATGCGATCGCCTCATGCTTAAAGTAATCGCCGAAGGAGAAGTTTCCGAGCATCTCGAAAAACGTACCGTGACGTGCGGTCTTACCGATATTATCGATATCCGGCGTACGGATACACTTCTGACAGGTCGTCACGCGACGGCGCGGCGGAATCTCCTGGCCTGTAAAATAAGGCTTTAACGGCGCCATACCGGAATTGATGATCAAAAGACTCTTGTCGTTATGCGGAACAAGAGAAAAGCTTTTCATAACAAGATGGCCTTTGTTTTCGAAAAACTTCAAAAACATCTGCCGCAGTTCATTTACACCATACTTTTCCATTATCGTAACTCCTGAATATTACTTCTCTTCTTTGGATTTCTTCGCGTCTTTATGCATGCGGAATTTGGAACCGCAGATCGCGCCGGCGACTGCAACGCCGATCAAAACGACATACTTGCAAAGTTCAACGCAAAATTCATTCCAGAAAGCACCCATCGCAATTCACCGTCCTTATCCAAGATGAAGGAACGCCATCCTTTGACGTTCACTAACAAATACTAGCACAGCCACGTTTAAAATGCAAGTGTTATTTGGCCGTCATCCGGTGCATCTGCAGGAATATCATCCAAAAGTTCCTCGCCATCTGCAGCTGTCGTGGCCAATGTATCACAACGCTCGTTCAGTTCGTGTCCGGCGTGCCCTTTTACCCAGTTCCACTCGATCTTGTGCGGCTCGGCTGCCTTCAGCAGACGCTCCCACAGTTCGCGGTTTTTGACTGGGTCTTTTTTGCTGTTTTTCCAGCCCTTTTGTATCCAGTTTTCGATCCAGTGTTCATTGAATGCGCGGACCAGATACTGCGAATCCGAATACAGCGTAACTTCACAGGGTTCGGTCAATGCTTCGAGACCGACGATGGCAGCCATGAGTTCCATGCGGTTATTCGTCGTCTTCTTGTAACCG
This sequence comes from Lachnospiraceae bacterium, assembly GCA_017543445.1. GTDB lineage: Bacteria > Bacillota > Clostridia > Lachnospirales > Lachnospiraceae > UBA1201. The sequence continues at coordinate 45,936 of JAFYGB010000019.1, forward strand.
GCCGAATACTCCCGCTCGTGCAGGTTGCCCTTCCCGTCCACATATTGTACAACGGTACCGTAGCCGCCGGGCCCCTCCGGGTTACCGCGCGCCGCACCGTCCGTATAGATCGTAACTTTCTTCATAAAGTCTCCTTACTCGCGAGCGAGTATTTGCTCACACATGATACGTATGGCGTAAACACGCGCAGACGCGCTTTGCGCTTTACCTTCGCTCCTCCATTCGCCACTCACCCGTTTTTAAATAGGTCTCCGCCGTCTTATCTGCGCTTTCGATGATCTTTTCATCGTAGCCGAGGATCTTCAGCAGGCGGATGGCATTTCGGGTCGTGGCCCTGCCTTTATTCAAAACATAGTCAAAGGTGACATCATTGTCTGTTACCGTTTCTTTGAAATGATAGTTCTCATAGGTGTCTTCCAAAAGATAGGTCAGTTCGATATCGTGAGTAGCGGCAAAACAAAGGATATTGCTTTGCGCCATATTCTCCAGAATCTGCGAAGAGGCTGCTACGCGTTCCACAGTGTTGGTTCCGCGCAATACCTCGTCCACAAAACAAAGCACAGGATTCTCTCCGTCCTTCGCGTCCAAAATACGCTTCAGGGATTTGATCTCGACCATGTAATAACTTTCGTTATTCTGGAGATTATCCCTTAGCGCCATGGATGTGTAGATCCGATAAAAGCGTGTGGTAAATGTATGCGCGGGTGCTGTCGCTATGGTCTGCGAAAGGATCGCGCACAGAGCGACCGTCTTGATAAACGTCGACTTACCGGATGCATTCGAACCAGTCAGAAGCACACACTTCTGTACGTCGATGTTATTCGCGACCGGAGCAGCCAAAAGCGGATGGTATCCATCGGTCATCCGGATCGTGAGTTCCTTACCGCTTACGAACTCAGGTACCGCATAGAAAGGCAAAGCATTACGGTAGGAAGCCACTGCGATGGTACACTCAAGATACCCGATGATACGAAGCAAGGCCTCGATATCCTCCGAACGGTCTTTCACCAGATCGATCGTATTCTTAAACTGGATGAGGTCGATATGGGTGATCAGGCGCACATAATCCATCAAGGTATCCAGGATATTGCCCCCGGAAGACTTGTCTCCCGCTCCGATCAGTTTCGCACGGGAAACGATCTTCATAAGCGGCTTTGCATGCGTCTCCAGATCATCCAGGTAGGAACGAATCTTCGGATCCATGCCTTCGAGTTTCGCCATTTCCGACGCATTCTTCGCCAGACGCACCAGGTATCCGATGCAGATAAAGTACGAATCAAAAACCGCTTTCTCGGAATAGTACTTGATGATATTGAACGTAAGTACCCCAAGTACGAACAGTATACCAAACTGCGGGAAGACTGCGAAACTTACGATCGAAGCGATCAGAAGGATGATACACAGATAGTCGATGGCCTTACTGGATGCCTCGAGTTCACGAAACGATTCGATGTAGGTCGAAAGTGAAAGTTTGAGCGTGTGACCGATCGCGTGAAGTTTCTCCTGTAATTTCAGACGCTGTTCCTCGTTTTCGTCCATGAGACGGACCATGGAATCGAACTCTTCCACCTCTTCGATCTTCTGTGAAGGAGTACGAAGTTTGTAATACAAATACTCCTCCCCGGCGGACGACTGGGTCGTATTCATGGCCGCAAATACAGTGTTCATGTCGAGGTCGTTCCAGGTGATATCGTCGACGATCTCCTTACCTTCTTTGTGGTTCAGGTAATAGTGAGCGATATTCATCAGCTCCGTAGACTCATACGTTCTCGTACTGATGTTTCCGTATTGTGCTTTCAGTTTACTGATCAGTTTCTTTTTGTTGTTCTTCGTCTGTTTGATGCCAACATAGGCCAGATAGACGAGAAAGCCAAAGATCACTCCCAGGATATAAAGCCAAGTGCGATCGGCCTTTTCAGCAGTCAAACATAACAAATATCGGTTCATTTACCGGTTTCCTCTCTTGCTTTCGATTTTTGTAAGGTGCATGTCGAACTCTCCATAGATACGATCTACATCCTCCACATATTTATAGACGCCGTCGCGGTATAAAATCTTACCGTTGATCACCGTCATTCGGACATTTGCCCCGCTCGCACTGTACACCAGTTGGGGGACAATGTTTTCTTTCGGTATCATATTCGGTGCATGCAGATCGACCAGGATGAAGTCGGCCGCATCTCCGATATTTAAGTTTGCGATCTTCGCGCCGCCATAGAGTGCCGCATCCAGGAAAACTTCGTCCGGGACGGCGATCGCGTCGCGCTCGGTCAGTTTCGAATAGAGCGCAGCCAGATAGATCTCCCGGAAGAGATCCAGTGCGTTGTTGCTGGCCGGGCCATCCGTTCCGAAGCCTAATGGTATTCCGGCCGACAGGATCCTCTTATAAGGCGCCATCCCGCTCGCCAGTTTTCCGTTTGATCCCGGGTTCGAAATGATCCCGACGTTATGCTCTTTCAACAGGGCCAGGTCGCGTTCGGACAGCCATACGCCGTGAAAGATGCCGCCGCCGTAGTCAAATAAGCCGAGATCGCAGAATAATTCCACGGGACTCTTCCCGTATTTCGACTTGCAGTCTTCGACCTCTTTTTCGGTCTCCGACATATGCGTGTAAAACGGTGCTTTCCATTCCTGCGCCAGCGAAGCCAGCATCTCCAGCATCGCGTCATCATTTGTATATTGCGCATGTGCGCCTAGGCGAAAACCGCCCATAGGTGTCGTGTATGCGGCGTGTAGCTGGCGCATACGGGATTCATTGTCCGCCAGGCTGCCTGTATAAAGGTTTACATTTCCGCACAGGAGAAAACGCATCCCCATCTCGCTGCAGGTTTTCGCCACGCTATCCTCAAAATGATACATATCAAAGATCGTTGTCGTACCGTTACGCAAGTATTCCAGGATCGCGACCTTCGTGAAACTCTCTACAGCTTCCGGATACAGAAGTGCTTCCATCGGAAATACGGACTCATTCAGCCAGCGATCCAGCGGAAGTCCTTCCGCATAGGAACGCAAAAACGTCATAGGTGAATGTGTATGCATATTCTGCATTCCGGGCATCAAAAGATCACCGCCGCAATCGATCTCTTCATCGAACTGCGGCGATGACGCATCTTTTAGCAAGTCGAATGCTTCTGCTTTGGAGCCGCGAAATGTGATCGAGCCGTCACAGGTATGGATCTCGCCCTCCTGCATATGAAAAGCAGGGGCGCCGCTCGCATTCGCGCATTTCTTCAGCAGATATGCATTATAGAAACGTAAACGCATGGAAATAACCTCATGATCAACGGGCAAAACTCTTTAAGATCTCCATCTTATCGGACAATGCCTTCATATTCGGGATGAACGCCATTAAAAAGTCGTCTCTCGTAAGTCCCTCATGGCAAGGGAAAGCGACCGTATTACTGAGCATCCCGTCATTCGGGTCTAAGCGGAACATGCCGGTCAGTCGTCCACTGTTTAATTTGACCAATGTCTGACACAATTCGTTTAACCGGAACATATCCGCCTTAAACGGACAGATGAAATCGATCGCAGCTACTTTTGTCTTCGCATAGAGCGAAATATAGATATCGACGGGCTCGTCGTGAATCCGCATCTTCGTACCCAGGATCTTCACCATGTCTTCTATGCGTGACGAAACGTTGAATTCCATCTCGTTTTCCTTAAAGAACGCTCGGAGCATGTCGATGGATCTGCGGATAAAGGTTTCCGACGGCGTGTCTAAAGGAATGATCTCTCCTTTTTGAAGGAACAAATACAGTTGTTTCTCTGTATCTTTCTTCAGTTTTTCGGAAGATTCGATCAGGGATTTTTCATCCATCTTCGAGATATAGATCGCGGTCTGCAGCGCCTGTACGCTCTTTTTCACCGGATCCCCTTCCATATGACGCATAACGACTTGAAGTACCACAGAAAAGAGCACCGGCCACTGTCGGGAACTCGTGCAGATCTTTGCCGTCATGTTTTCGAAGATGCCATCCCAGCATTCTTTCATTTCCCGATACAAACCATCCGGGAAATACACGTCGCATAACTTTTTGTCGAGTTTTCCGAGTGTTTCGGTCTGCTCAGCTACGATCCGCTTGACATCCAGGTCGGCCGGACGCCCCATGGCAACATCCAGGTATCCTTTGATAAAGGAATAGACGCTGTATTTGTTCTCCAGGAGGAAGAAATTCAGATCATCGCCATAGTAGAATGTGCGCCCGTCTTTCAGTTCGACCATGACCAGTGTCATATCGGTTTCTTTCATGACCGCCTTATGGCAGGCATAACCGGCCAATGCAGCGACAAGCGCCAGACGTTTCTGTGGATCGGCGATCTTCTCGTCAAACATCTGCACCATACATCCGGCCCGGCCCTTTATCTGTTCCAGTTCCTGTTCGGTGATCTCTTTATCCCGTTTTTCAAACAACATGTTTTAATCCCCGATCGTGATATTCGTAATAAACGATGTGACCAGCATTGTAAAGCGCTCTTTTGCTACCGCTGCGGTTTCTTTCACTTCTTCATGTGAGAGTTTCGCACCGGTGATCACACCACAGGCCATATTCGTGACTAAGGAGATCCCGCAGATCTCCATGCCCATATGACGGGCCGCCATGGCCTCAATGACCGTACTCATGCCTACGAGGTCCGCACCGAGCTTAGCTACCATACGGATCTCTGCCGGTGTTTCGTAGTTCGGTCCGGACAGCTGCACGTATACGCCCTCCTTCACATCGATCTTACATTTTTCCGCGCAATGTTCCAGAACCAAGCGCAGCCGTTTGCTATAGACCTGCGACATATCGGGAAAACGCACGCCGAAATCATCTTCATTCGGTCCGATCAGAGGTGACGGAACGAAAGAAGAAATATGATCGGTGATGCATACAAAATCACCGGGTTTAAAGGACGGGTTTACGCCGCCGGCAGCATTTGTGAGGAGCAGGACTTGCGCCCCCATCCGACGCATCAGACGGATCGGTAAAACGACCTGGGTGACCGGATACCCCTCATAATAATGGACACGGCCCTTCATGCACACGACTTTCTTCTCTCCAACGGTACCGAAAACGAAACGTCCGTCATGTCCGCTGACTGTGGATACCGGAAAGCCTTCGATCTCACCATAGGGGATCTCCGCTTCGATATGAAATTCCGGATCCTCCGCATATTCGCCTAAACCGGATCCTAAAACAAGTGCGATCTCCGGAATAAACGGAATGCGGTCTTCTATGCTTTTATATGCTCTTTCGAGCTCTTCTTTGATCTTTGTCACGTTTCCGTCTCCTGCTTAAAGATAAAGCCCTTAAAATGGACTTTCTCATGGAATACAAAGGTAAGTTCCTGCACGCCGCACAGTTTCTCCGGCAGATCATATTCCTCGATCTGGTACGTATTCCAAATGGACTTCTTATGGTACTTAAAACTGCCTAGGCAGACGCCGTCTTCTTTCTTGCCTTTATAGATCTCAAACTGGATCGGTTCGGAGGCCAGTTCGAAAATCGACACCTGGATCCTCGAGGATCCATTCTCACCAAAATCGATATTTCCGAAGGAAACTCCGCTGTCGCCCTCGCGGTCCGTTGCGATGCCGCGTTCATTTCCGATCGTGATCTTACCGAAGGTATCCTCATGAAAACTTGCGGAAATGAAATCATAGGGATCTTTAGCCATCGCGCCCATGCCGGTGACGGTAAATGTCTGCGAGTTGTAGATGTCGACCTTTTCCCCGCCGTTCTTCGTAGCCAGACGCACCTGGAATACGCCGTCCCCCTGCGCGATCACGGTGCAGGCGAGAGGATTCATCGGGTCGGGAACGATCTTTGCGATCTTGGTTCGATTACCGGATACATCCGTAGCCTTCCAGCGGAATTCGAAATAAGATGTGTTCTCGGGATATAATGCCGCATGCAGTTCCAACGTATTCAGTTCCGGGCTCATCTCGAAACCGGAAGGACTGATGATCGCGATCTTACGGACCGGGATTTCCTGCAGGTTCGGACCCGTGGACTCGATATTCTCCATCTGACAGCTGATGCCTGGGATTGGCTCCGCCTTGCGTGCATACAGTGTAACGGTCGCATCCGGAAGCGAGGGGGAAGTTACCTCAACATAAATATCGCCCTCTTCCTGCTTCGAAGCGATCATGGCCAGCAATTTACCGGAAAACAGTCTGCGGCTGGTTCCCTTATATTCATCAAAATCCGTGCTGTCGCCGTTATCCAGGCCGACTAAGCGCCCGGCGCCGGTCACATATACATTCACGCGGTTATTCGCGTTTTCGACCGGGTTCCCCTCCATGTCGACCATAGAGATCTCCACGAAGATCATGTCCACGCCGTCACCGTTCATAGTCATACGGTCAGGCGTCAATACGATCTGCGTTGCGTTACCGAAGGAACGGCGTTCCTCACGGCACAACTCATTATCGAACTCATCGTAAGCGATGGCGAGCAGCTTTCCGTTCCGATACGGCAGACGATAATCGCACGCAGTATGGCGGCTCTTCTCATGATCGATCTCACGCGGTCCGTCCACAAGTTCATCGTTAAAATACAGTTCGATCTTCGGCGCATTACTGATCACACGAACATCGATCATCTGGCCATCTGAAAAATCCCAGTACGGGCAGATATGGATCATCGGTGCATACCGGTAATCGGTCCATTCAGCCTGGTACATGTAGTACGAATCCTTCGGGAAACCGGCGGTATCGACCTGACCGAAATATGAGTTCTTCGTCTGATACGGCGTCGGCTCACCGATATAATCGAAGCCGGACCAGATGAACTGTCCCAGTGAGAACTCGCAATCTCGATCATCAAAGATATTCGCATAGCAGTTCTCCGATCCCCAGCTCGTCGTGCTGTTTCCGAGCGCGGAACACTGCTCGTCGTCATCGCTCAGGATGTTCTGACTCAGCGGGAAATGATAGATGCCGCGGCTGTAGACATTCGATGCGGTCTCACTACCGAAGATGATCCAGTCCGGGTGTTCTTCATGATGTTGTTTATATAAATTCTCTGCGTAATTATATCCGACATATTTCAGAAGGTCCGCGCTCTTCTGCGCGCCTTCCCATTGCATATAGTTCGAAGCGAACGTGATGGGTGCATTGCCCCGATAATCGTATTTCCGGACGCATTCAATGAGTTTACGCGTGATCTCGGCGCCATGCTCGGGATCCTTATGAACGTCCGCGATCTCGTTGCCGATGGACCACATGAGCAACGACGGGTGGTTATAATCCCGGCGGATCCAGTTCTTCACGTCTTCCTCATAGCAGTCTTTAAAGAAACGCGAGTAGTCAAATTCGGTCTTCGGAAGCTCCCACATGTCGAAAGCTTCACTCATTACAAGAAAGCCCATCTCGTCACAGAGATCCATGATCTCGGGCGCGGGCATATTGTGAGAAGTACGGATGGCGTTCACGCCCATGGTACGCATAATGGAAAGCTGACGTTTCGCGGCAACCGGATTAAATGCAGCACCGAGAGCGCCCAGATCATGGTGCATACAAACACCTTTGATCTTAATATGGCGGTCGTTCATGATCAGGCCGCGATCCGTCGTAAATTCAAAGGTGCGGAAACCGATATTGCACGAAAGATCGTCGATCTCTTCCCCTTCTACGACCAGACTGGCCTCGACCTTATACAGGCGCGGGATCTCCAAGGTCCAAAGCGTGGGCTTATAGACGGTCATGGTGACCTCGCAGGGTTCAAAACGGAAACACTCTTTTATCGCATTAGCGATATCATTGCCCTCCGCATCCAGGACGCGGAAACACAAGATACCATCACAGGTAGCCAGGGCTGATGCCGTAACTTCGTAATTCGTTCCGTTACGCTGTGTGGACACATACAGACTGTCAGAGGCAATGTGGAACGGGTGGCGGGAAATGAGCCATACGTTGCGATAAATGCCTGCACCGGAATACCAGCGGGTATTCGGCGACTCATAGATGACCGAAACGTGGATCTCATTCTCACCGACCGTAAGAAAGTCCGTGATATCGAACTCGAATGTCACATATCCGTTTTTACGGTTGCCGACCTCTTCCCCGTTTACGTAGACCGTGGTGTTCATGTAAGCGCCGTCAAAGCGGATATACACACGATCCAAAGACGGTACGTAAGAGAAGCGTTTACGATACCATCCTTCGCAATTCTCATAGAGATCCTTCGTTTGCCAGATCAGAAAGTCATGCGGAATATCCACCGGCGTCCAAACGACGTCGATGTCCGTCATGATCCCGGCGATCGTCTGGCCGAGACTCTGCTTGGTAAACTCCCATCCGTCATTAAATAGTCTTTTTGTGTCCATCTCCATCCTCGCTTATTTTAGATTTCTGATCTTGAAATTCTTCTCAGCCTCTCTTTTCTGATCTTTTTTAGCGATGTCTTCGCGTTTGTCGTAGAGTTTCTTACCCTGTGCCAAACCGATCTCCACTTTCACCAGACTTCCCTTAAAATACACCTGAAGCGGAACCACAGTAAATCCTTTTTGCGCCATCTTACCCGCCCATTTGTTGATCTCATAGCGATGCAACAAAAGTTTGCGCACACGTAGCGGGTCTTTGTTGAAGATGTTTCCCTTCTCATACGGGGAAATGTGCATGTTGTAGATGTAGAGTTCGCCCTTATCCATTCGGATGAACGACTCTTTCAGGCTACATTTGCCCATTCGCATGGATTTCACTTCCGTACCGGCCAGTGAAATCCCGACTTCCAGTTTATCGTGTATAAAATAGTCATGGTAGGCCTTTTTATTATTCGCGATCAGCTTAATACTGTCCTTTCCCATGTCTTATCCTTTCAATTCCTGATTACCATAATATCCTAAACTAAATCATACCACAAATATGCAACTCCGTAAAGGGGATGCAACGAGTTTTAGCCCTCGAGATTCTTACGTTTTTTGGTCTTTTCGACCAAACCGAAGGAGACCTGCGCCATCGCCAGGTCTACATCCAGAACTTCGACTTTCACACGTTCTCCGAGCGTAAATACCCGCCCCGTTCGCTCACCGACCAAACGATAATGCTGGGCATCCAAAACGTAATGATCGTTTAAGCTCGTCAGCCGGATGATGCCCTCGACGGTATTATAGAGCTCCACAAATATACCCGCGTTTGTGACTCCGCTGATGACCCCCTTATGGATCCGTCCGATCTCGCTTTGCATATAGACAGCCTTGAAATACTTCATAACTTCTCTCTCGGCTTCCGCGGCCTTACGTTCCGTTGCCGAGCAATGCGCCGCGACCTCGCCGAGCGTACTTTCGCTGATTTTACTCTCCCCTTCATGCAGCATCGATTTTAATATACGGTGGATCTGCAGATCCGGATAGCGTCGAATCGGAGACGTAAAATGGGTATACTGTTCCATGGCCAGGCCGAAATGGCCCAGGCATTCATTGCCATACCGTGCCTGTTTCATGCACCGTAACAAAACGCGATGGATCAGTGGTCCTTCCGCTTCTCTCGCGGTCATATCCAAAACCTGCTGGAGTTTTTTCGGGTGGATCTCATTCTGTATATGCAAAGTAAGCCCGAAGCCGCCGAGAAAAGTGGCAAATTCCTGCATCTTCTCGTCCGTCGGTGCCTCGTGGTTTCGGTACAAAAACGGCAGGCTCTGCCAGAACGCCAGCTTCGCGATGGTTTCATTCGCCGCGAGCATGAAGTCCTCGATCATATCCGTAGCGACTGTCCGTTTATATGGGTAGATTTCGATCGGATAGCCGTTCTCATCTAGGATCGCTTTCGGTTCCGGAAAATCAAAATCGATCGCCCCGTGCTGCCTTCTGCGTTTACGTATCACAGCCGACAGACGCTCCATATCACGGAACATCGGAATGAGATCTTCACATTCGTTTTGCAAAGCTTCATCTGCCGTATTCTCCAGTAACGCAGTCACCTCTTTGTAGGACATACGTCTCGTAACACGGATCACACTTTCGACAAGCCGATGATCGAGGATACGCCCCTGATCATCCACCGTCATAATTACGCTCATCGCGAGGCGGTCTACGCCGGCGTTGAGGGAGCAGATATCGTTCGACAGTTCCTTCGGGAGCATCGGAATGACCCGATCCGGGAAATATACGCTATTACCGCGGTTTTGAGCCTCTGTATCAAGAGCGGTTCCTTCCCGTACATAATGGGAAACGTCTGCAATATGAACCCCCAGCTCATAAGTACCATCTGCGTTTTTCACAACAGAAACGCCGTCATCCAAGTCTTTCGCATCTTCCCCGTCGATCGTAACGATCGTAAGTTCACGAAGATCCTCCCTTTCGGAACGATCCGCATCGGAAACGACCTTCGGCACCGCAAGCGCCTCCCGGATCACTTCTTCCGGAAAACCATTCGGAAGATCATAGGCCAGGATCATGGCCTCCACATCCGTACGCGGGTCGGATGCATCACCCAGAACCTGCAGGATCTCTCCCTCCGGGTTCTGCTTTTCGTTTCCGAAGTTCGTAACGTGTACCCAGACCTTACTACGATCCGTTGCGCCGCTGAGTGCTTCCTTCGGGATAAAAATGTCCTTCAGAAAGCGATTCCGTTCCGGGATCACAAATCCGTACGAATTCTTCAAAACAAGCATTCCGATCACCATTTCATTGGCACGCTTCGTAACGGCCGTGATCTTACCGACCGGGTGTTTATCGCCCGTGTATAAGATCACCGCCTCGACCTCATCCTTGTGCATGGCGCCGTTAACGTTCTTTGCCTCAATAAAAATGTCGGTCGCCGCTTCATTTTCCGATGCATCTTCCGAAGCAAGGGGCTTAACAAAGCCGAAGCCGCGTCCCGAAGCAAAAAATATGCCTCGCACCTTCGTTTCCGCCTCGCAGTTGGAATATGCGCCGGCTTTCACGGCAAAATATTTACCGTGGTTCGTCACGTTGATGCGACCATCTCGGATCATACCCTGCAAGATGTCGGCGAACTCTTCCCGCTTCTCCTTCGGAATGTCCAGAAGGATCGCCAACTCTTTTAATTTCATTGGTTTATAAGCCTCGGACGTAAACACGTCCATCAGCTGTTTCGTCTTATCATTCATCTTTTCTTTCAATACCTCAAAATAAGAAAACACCCTATGCGATCTCGATCGGCATAGAGTGTTTTGTAATTCTTCTCAATCTATTGCGTTACTCAGCAGCAGCCTCTGTGGCAGCCTCAGTGTCAGCCTCTGTAGTTACTTCTACATTTGACTCACCATCTCCTGTAGTTGCAGCTGAAGTATGGAATAATCTGCTGTTTAAAAGCATACATATTACAAAGAAGACAACAACCAGCCAAGTAGTGGCTTTCTGCAGTGCGCCTTCAATCGAACGCCCTTTATTCTTCCCCCAATAGGAATCTGCCATACCGCTGATCGAACCCGTAAAGCCTGCAGATTTTCCTTCCTGCATCATCACGAGGAGCGTTATAACAAGTCCGAGAATTACTAATACTACACCGAGAATCATCTCTAAAACATCCATGGTCTCACCTCCACATAGGAATTTAACATAAATCCAAACAAATTGCAAGCAAAATTTTTATGATTTTTCGTCCTTTTTGTCTTCTTTCGCCTTTTCATTCTGCTTTTCAGCGGCTTCTTTTTCCTCTTGTGCTTTCTTCTTCTTCCAAAACAGAATGATCGGATAAGCGATCAGACTCACAACGATCAAGCCCATGCTGATCAAAAAGATCAGGATCTTGAGGTCTCGGATATCGTTCTCATCACTCTTATCTACAGGGGCAGCCTCCGTCGGTGCACTCGCAGCAGTTTCCGTAACGGCCTCCGTGGTCGTCTCTTCGACCGTAGTTTCTTCCTGCGTTGTTGTCTCTTCGACCGTCGTTTCCTCAGTTGTCGTCTCTTCCGGCTTATTCTGAGCGGTCAGGAAGAATACGACTTCTTTTCCTTCGTAGGAAATAACGACCTGATTATCTCCGGGTACGCAATACTTTCGGGACAATTCCACCTCTTCGGATACTTCTACCTTCGTACCATCCTCATAGATGGCGAAGATCAGAAAATCATCACTGGTGATCTTATCGCCCACATATTTCGTTCCGCCAATATACTTAAGCGTCAGTTTCGCAGGCACTTCTTTTGTCGTTTCTTCTTCCGTCGTGTCTTCTTCTTTCGTCTCCTCTTCGGACGTTTCATCCTCCGTGGTCGTTTCGTCCTCGGTCGAGTCTTCACTGGTCACTTCGGCCAATGTAGTCTCTTCAGCGGTCGTCGTAGGCGCTTGCGTCGGAGCTTGCGTAGGTGCCTGTGTAGGAGCCTCCGTCGGTTCCTGGGTGGGCGCTTCCGTGGCTTTTACTTTTGCATCTACCACGATGGTCTTAGTAAGGGAACCATAGGTAAAGGTCAATGTATTTTTGCCGGCTTTCAGCGGCTTTTCGAACTCCTGGATCACATAACCACTTATGAGGCTGGTCTTACCGTTACTGAATCTCGCAGAAACTTTGAAATCCGCGGAAGTGATCATGTCACCCTCGGTCTTACTCGTGAAATTCGGTTGAATGATCAGTTCCGTAGCGACCAGTTCCTTAACATCGATCGTGACGTTCTGAGACATTCCACCAAACGATGCGGTGATCGTAGGATTTTTAGAGGAAGCCTTCGTCGCAGATAGTTTTAACGATTTAGTAACGTTCTTCGTACTTCCATCCGTATAGGTCGCGATGGCCTTAAAATCTGACGTAGATATCGAATCTCCATCGTATTTCGTCCCGCCGATATAAGTAACCGTCAGAGATTTCAATGTAACCGGAGCAACTTTCTCTGTAGCATTCATTGTGATAGTGGCCGTTTTGCCACCATATTCAACTATGATCGTATTCGACCCTTTCGAGATCGTACTTGGTGTTACTGTCACTCCACTGCTGACCGTAGGATCAGAGCCATCGCTATATACGGCTTTTACGATAAAATCTGAAGGTCCAATCGTATCTCCTGAATACTTGGTTCCGCCAGTGTATTGTATCTCAATTTTTGAAAGTATAACAGGTTGTGTTGCCTGAACAGTAACGATCGCGGAATGATCCCCGTAAATAACGGTAATGTTATTCGTAGTTGAAGTCAATTCCGCCTTCTCGATGGAAAAACCATCTGTGATCTGCTTCGTAGATTTATCACTATAAGTGGCTACGACTGTAAAGTCAGAAGCCGAAACTGACTGACCAACCGTTTTAGCACCGCCTTTATAGGAGGCCTGAATCGAAGTAATGGTCGGAGCCGCCTGAGCAGGATTACCGACAGTCACTTTAAATTGAGTAGACTTACCCTTATATGTAACTGTGACCGTCTCTTCCATGTCTTTCGTCGGATCATATCCGGAAACGCTATAATCTTTTACCGATCCACTGGGAACAAACAGAGGCAGATAGGATGTACCGATGGTCGCACCATCCGATCCCTTCATTGTCACCAATGCTAAAATACCCGTATCTGCAAGTTGCGTTCCTTTTGCAACCTGCGCAGGGATCGAATTCGGATCGATCGAAATAGAGGAAACCGTTAACCCCCCGATAAACAGCTGAGACCAGTAATCTCCATAGTCGCTCCCTTTACGGTAATAATGTCCGACACCCATATGCGTAAAAGCGGCGCTGGTCATATTATTGTAATGACCTGCACTGTTAGCCCACTGATTAAAGGTACCATTTACTGTGTTATTACCCGCGGCTATATTTTCAGCAACGGTATACCATGCTATATCATCCGAAGCATCCGCAGTATCCATCGCAAAAACAGAGAACGCAGAATAAGGATCCTCTAATCCGACTTCATGTGCTTCCGGACGCTGATGGGACCAATACGTCGATATCTCTTCTGCCCGTTTCATCGCCGGATAATCACTCATTTTGATCGAGTACGTAACTGGAGCTATCCCAAGGCTGGCACGCAGATCATTGACCAGACGTGTCATTGCAAGGCCTTCCGAAACATTCGCTCCAGCAGCATAAGCCTTGGTTCCGGGATATACGTAACCAAGGCTTATTATCATCGCTATTGCCAATAAAAACGAAGTGATCTTCTTAAATCTCATAGGCTCCTTATCTTCCGCAGCAGTGCTTATATTTCTTACCGGAACCGCAAGGGCACGGATCGTTACGGCCGATCTTCGCCGGCTTTACGATGGTCGTGGACTTCTTCTGCTCTTTGTAGAGTTCGGTCTGGCGTTCTTTCGTCAAGTGACGCTCCCACTCGGGCAATGTATAAAGCCACTCTGCCTTTGCGGCTACCATGTTCTTATACAGAAGCTCCTTGTCGTAATCGAAGGATACAACGGTATCTTCTTCCATCGTATCGATCGGGTTCTTTGTAACCAGGCTGTCGTCGATGCCATCGATGATACCGGTCATGACCATAACCGAAACATCAAACTTCTTCGCGAGATCCGCAACCGTTCCAGAGATCACTTCGTCGGAAGCCAGGAGCTGCTTATAGAAGCCCTGCTCGAGCGTGAAGTAACCGGCCCAGAACTTCTCATCGTCCTGCGGTGTACGCTGTGTTTCGTATGCAAGTTTACGCCAATTTGCCAAAATTCCCATGTTTGATAACCTCTTAATTACTTAGTTTTATAGTAAAGCCATAGGCTTACCGTCATTGGTTTCGTAATCCGTCCCGGCAAATGTCTGTGCCAGACGGTCACGTTCGTTTGCATCCAGCCCGGAGAAATATTCATCCGCTCTGGAAACTGCCTTCGTAAATACGTCGGCATCTTCAAAAACATCACCGATCCGAAATACAAGTGAACCGCTCTGCTTATGTCCGAAGAGCTGGCCGGGGCCTCGCAGTTTCAGATCCTGTTCCGCGATGTAAAAACCATCGTTGGAATGATTAAGTACATCCAGTCGTTCATTTTCCGCAGAAGAACCTTCCGTCTGAACGAAGATGCAATAAGACTGTGCATCTCCACGTCCGACACGACCACGCAACTGATGAAGCGACGCCAGGCCAAAACGCTGTGCATCCTCGATCATCATAACCGTCGCATTCGGAACGTCGACACCGACCTCTACAACGATGGTTGAGACCAGAATATCCACGGAATGCTCGAGAAAAGCCTGCATGATGCGGTTCTTCTCAGTGTCCGACATGCGGCCATGCAAAATCTCAACGCGTGCATTCGGAATATTACTACGAATGGTCTCTGCATAATCGGTGACATTCGTCCCGCTCATCAGCTCACTCTCTTCAACCAAAGGGCAGATCACATACGCCTGATGGCCTGCCTCGATCTGCTTCTCAATAAAGCGATAGGCCTGTGGACGGTACCCGGTGTCCACAACGCAGTTCTTGATGGGCAAACGATTCGCAGGTTTCTCATCGATCACGGAGATATTCAGATCTCCATACAGGATCATGCCGAGCGTTCGCGGGATCGGCGTTGCACTCATGACACAAACGTGCGGATGCAACCCCTTATCCGTCAGACTCTTTCGCTGTTCGACACCAAATCGATGCTGCTCGTCGGTGATCACCAACGCGAGTTTCTCAGGCAAAACCTTCTCCTGGAACAGCGCGTGCGTGCCGACAACGATATCGAGCTCACCATCTTCCAGTTTTCGATAGACGGATGCTTTCTCCTTCGCAGACACGGAACCGGCCAGAAAACCGATCCGAAGCGGCAAATGGTACGCTTCCACCCACGAAACAAAGTTCTGATAATGCTGATGTGCGAGTACTTGTGTCGGAGCCATCAAAAAGCCCTGATAGCCGGACAATGCCGTCTCATACAGTAAGAGGAATGCTACGATGGTCTTACCACTTCCGACATCGCCCTGCAGCAGACGGTGCATGGTATCCGGACCTGTAAGTTCAGCCCGCATCTGTTCCCACGCTCGCTTCTGCGCACCCGTAAGCGAATACGGTAGTTGCTCAACGAAGCGATCCACCTCTTCGTGCTTTCGCAAGTTCGGGTAAGCGTTCTTCACGCCCGCATACGTTTTTCGAATGAGCCGAAGCATCAGCGCAAAACGATAGAACTCTCGATAACATAACGACCTGCGGCACCGATCATGATCTTCTTGATTCATCGGAAAATGAATGTGCTCGATCGCTTGTTTTAACGGAAGCAGTTCCTCTTTCCGGATCAACGTATCGTCGAATCCGACAGGTTCAGTATACTCGATTTCCGGGAGATTTTCAATAGCCTGCAAAACACATTTGATAAGGAGTTTTCTCGATATTCCTTTGCATAACGGGTAGATCGGAAGCATCTTTCCCATCTGTGGTTTATAATCTTCCGGCTTAAAATAATCCGGTTGTTCGAAGGTCACGCGGGACCCGCGGATCTCCGAAATGCGGCCGCGGAATATGTAAGTGTCATTCGCATGAAACAGAGCACGTACAAATGGTGCATTGTACCAAATGAGCGTACACTCGCGGCCTTCGAGATCTTCCGCACTCGTGATCGCGATCGTAAGGTTCCCCTTCTTCTTCAGAACGACGCCTTTTTTGATCCTGCCATACACGGAAACGATACCCGATGCCCCTTCCGAAAAGCTGCATTTACTGACCGCTTCCCGCAGCGTCACCGGTTTTTCATACACTTCGTAATCCCTCGGAAAATACATCAGAAGGTCTTCGACGGTCTCGATATGAAGTTTTTGAAACAGCAAGGCATTCTTGCTTCCGATGCCCTTCAGGCTTTGGATCGGATCCGTCTTCTTCATCTCTCATTTCCCCGTATGTGAAAACGAGGCAAAAACGAAACCGTTTTTACCTCGATATAGGATTTCATAACAAATCGTTATACGCTCTTACTCCACCGAAACGATGTAATAATAGATCGGCTGGCCGCCTCTCTGAACGAATACATCGAAATCGGGATACTCTTTTTCAAGGGTCTCACGGAAACTGTCCGCAGCCTCTTCGGAGACATCGTCACCGTAGTACACGTTCAAAAGAACGCTGTCTTCGTCGACCATCTTACCGATCATCTCAAGTGCGGTATCATTGATATCGGAACCTACTGCCAGGATCGAATGATCGGAAAGGCCCATGATATCGTTTTCCTTAATGTCGACACCGTCGATCTGAGTATTACGAACCGCGTAAGTCACGGAACCGGACTTCACGTTCTGGATCTCGCTGCACATCGTCTCGAAATTCTCCTCAGGGGACGATGTCGAGATGAAGTTCACCAGAGCGGAAACACCCTGCGGGATGTTCTTCGTCGGGATCACATAGATCTTGCGATCCTTCGTAAGCGCTGCCGCCTGATTTGCCGCCATGATAATGTTGCCGTTATTCGGAAGCAGGTAGATGGTATCTGCATTTACCTTTTCGATCGCAGACAGGAAGTCGTCCGTACTCGGATTCATGGTCTGACCGCCGGAAATGATATGATCTACGCCGAGGCTGGTAAATACTTCTGTCAAGCCGTCGCCGACCGATACGGAGATGAAACCATAAGGCTTACGCTTCTCCTGAACCTTCAGCTTCTTCGCGTCATCTGCCTCTTTCTGCATCGCAGCGAGTTTCTCTGCATCCTTAAAGAGTTTCTCGGTATGCTCTAATCGCATGTTGTCGATCTTCATCTTATCGAGCTGACCGATCTGAACCGCTCTGGAAAATGCTTTACCGGGATCGTTCGTATGTACGTGAACTTTGATCAGGTCATCGGTGCATACACAAACGACGGAATTACCGATGGACATCAAGAAATCCTTAAACTCTTGCTCTTCCTGCTCGGAAAATTCACGATCCAGCATAATGATGAACTCGGTGCAATAGCCGAATTTGATATCTGCTGTTTCGATATCTGCCTTCGGGATGTTATTCATCATAACGCCCAGGCCCTTCGCTGCCTCGATACGGATCGGGATCTCGATACCGCAGTACGCGTCATAGGCGCCCTTCACTACGGTCATCAGGCCGGTGCCGCCGGAATCCACTACGCCAGCTTCCTTCAAAACAGGGAGCAGCTCCGGTGTAGACTCCAGGGCGATATCGCCCTCTTTGATCAATTCCTGCATGAACTCATTCATATCCGTGCAGGTCTTGCTTAATTCTTCGGCTTTCTCCGAGATGCAGCGGGCTACCGTAAGGATCGTGCCCTCCTTCGGAGACATGACCGCACGATAGGCGGTCTCAGTCGCACGTACCAGTGCATCGGTAAGGGTTGCAATGTCGATCGCCTCTGCGGTACGAACTACCTTTGTGAAACCACGAAGCAACTGCGACAGAATAACGCCGGAGTTACCGCGCGCACCGCGCATGGTCTCAGACGAGATCGTCTTACACAGGCTTTCAAATGTGTATTCGCTTTTCTCCATACCGGATACTGCCTTCGCAGCAGCCATGATGGTAAGCGTCATGTTGGTACCTGTATCTCCGTCCGGAACGGGGAATACGTTTAATTCATTGATGAGTTCTTTTTTGTTTTCCAGGTTCTGCGCTCCGGCGAGAAACATCTTGGAAAATAACTGTACGTCAATCGTGTTGTCCAAAACAAAAACCTCCAAGCGGGATCATCGTATCATCAGTCGATCACACGGATGCCTTCCACTAAAACATTGATCTTCTTCACTTTCATTCCGGTCAATGACTCCAACTTATAGCGTACATTGGAGACCAGGTTCGCCGAAACGGAAGAAATGCTGACGCCATAGGCAACGATCACATGGAAATCGATCACAAGTTCGTTATTCTCGATGGATACGTTGACACCGTGTGTCAGGCTTTCTCTCTTGAGCAATTTGACGATGCCGTCTTTCATGTTGATGGCAGCCATACCAACGATACCAAAGCACTCGCAGGCGGTAGCGCCGGCGTACTTTGCGATGACATCCTGGTCGATATGAAGCTCACCATTTGCATTCTTGATAATGCCTTTCATCTGTAAAACCTCGCTTTCTGACAGTGAAGCCTGTACTATTATAATCGATTATCCCCGAAAAGGGAATAACTTTTTTCAATTTCTTTCATTTTCCGCTTGCAAAACGGGCGGACTTCTGTTATTATATCAATGTTGCGTATGCGCACAGGCGGTTTAAGCCCGCATATGAATGCTAATAATTCGGATTGCCGATTGGTAAGGAGGTGCTATCATGGCAAAATGTGATATTTGTGGTAAGGGTGCTCATATCGGCTGCAACGTCAGCCACTCTCATAGAAGATCCAACAAAATGTGGAAGTCCAACATTCGTACCGTACGTGTAAAGATCGGTGAGAGTGCTCAGAAAGTACACATCTGCACTTCTTGCTTGAAGTCAGGTTATGTTGAAAGAGCTTAATGATATCAGCAATCCTTAAAAATACGATTTAAATTTGTCCGAACCGGACGCTCATGGCGCCGAGTTCGGACATATTTTTTTACTCGAATTCTTCTTTTTCTTTGATTTCGTCGATCTTCTCCTGAACCTCAGGGCTCTCCTTCTTCGTGAACTTATTGATCAGATCCGGAACCATGTCAACGAGCTTGCTTACGGTATCTGCGTTCTTAACGCTGATCATACGGGTATAGCCATCCTTAATGATCAGGACTGCGCTAGGGCTCATCTTACCGTTCATACCGCCGGCGCCGCGCTCTTTCGTCTCGCCTAAGAATGCACCTGCGCCCATGCCGAAGGAAACGTCCACCAAAGGAAGGATAATGGTATCTCCTACCTGGATCGCGTCACCGACAACGGTCTTGGATGATACAAAGCCATCCATTCCCTTGAATAATGAATCTACCGTTTCTTTTAATGAATTCTCTCTAGCCATTTACTGTTTCCTCCAGATCAGTGTTTTCTTAATTTCTTAAATTCTTTCCATACTCTCCGACAATCCTTCTTAAATAGGATCGGGACGGCCCGAGCCACGACTGCCATCAGAATGATGCGTCCTTTGATCTCGATCTCACCGTCGATCACGGTATGGTCTACGCCGAATAACGGCTGAACATCGATTGCCTTATAATATACCGGATACAACATGCCGCTGTATCCGCAGATCATGCCCATCGTCTTAGGATCCCGCAGGCCGAATGTGATCTCGCCTTTGCATTTACGGGGTCGGATGGATTTCAGGATCTTAATGCCTTTCTTCGCTACATATTTAGCCGCACGCTTTGTATAATCGCGAGTCGCGAACTCTACATAGCGATCGACCATTTCCTTCTTCTCGGTAACGGCCTTGCAAATATGCTCGCCTTTTTCCTTCAGGCCTTCCAGTTTCGCCGCGATGCCGGACGACTCCGCTTCGACAACGCCTTCGGCGATCTCTGCCTCTTCCGCTACATCCGCGGTTTCATTTCCTTCGGTTTCACCGGACGCTTCCTCGGTCTTTGGTTCTTCGGAATTACTCTCGCCTTCTTCGGTTTTGTTTTCCGTTGAAGTCTCAGCTTCACTCATTGATTCCGTGGTTGCGTTCTCGGTCAATGTTTCCGATTCTGCTTTCGCGTCCATATTTGCTGCGAAGTTCTCTGCGTCAGCCAACAGTTGTTCGGACTGATCCGGCAAAACATGGCTGTCATCATTGACCGGTGATTTCGGCGCACCGAAGTCCTTCTCCATGAGCTTCTTCTTGATAAAAAGGATCCGCAGGATACCCAGCAGTTTTTTATCTTTGAAGGTGACGCGTGCTACCACGGCGCGTAGCCAGAAATGAAATTTTACCTCCGCGAACGGGGCCTTATCATGAAACGAAGCGTTGACCTGATATCGAAACGGCGTGATCAGAATGACCAGTACCAAAAACAGTATCAAACCGAGGATGACCAGCAGCGTGATACCGATGATCTTCAAGATCAACCATACAATGCCCAAGTACGATCACACCCTCTCTGCTTTCGGCTCGAAGTATTCCTGTACGCCGAGCGCTCCGGTATTACCATATACATCTTCTATGATCTTTTGTGCCACAGCGAAGGCTTCGTCCTTACCAAGCGCGATCCCCAGGATCAGCATATCCTGTTCCTGAAAATACGGCTGAAGGAACATGTAACCCGGATAGATATCTAAAAGGTTCTTCGGGTTTGAAGCCAACGTGATCAGGAAAACGTCCTTCATGTAACGCCCGTGCTTTACACGCGAAACGATGCGAAAACGTTTTGAGCGCGCAGACTCGCCTGTGTACAGTTTACGATACCATTTCATCTTCGCGCTCACTTCCTTCCTGTTCAAATTTTCTGGCAGATCCAATTACTACTATTTTACCCGATTTTCATCGGATTTGCAACTTAAAATCCGATTTAGGCTTCGGTATCGGGTGAAACTTCTTCGACATCCTCTTCATAGGCTTCGTCCTCGAAGGCTTCGTCCTCATCATATTCGTCATCTTCCTCGTAAGAATACAGAATATCCATGATATTCTCAGCATAGACGGCCCGTTCCTTCGGATCACTGCAGCCGCTTAAGGAAGCGACGATATACTCTTTCAGGTTACGAACATTCGCGAAATTCGAAGGCAGATATCCCAATACACGTGACATGATCGCACGTGCTACGGGCTTTTCGACTTTGCGGAGCAATTCATCAAGCTCGTTCTGCAGCTTCGCAAATTCTACCGCAACATCGGTCCTCTCGCAAACCGCCTGCGGCTTCTCATCACGATCCAGATCCGAGTAGTTATTTACCGAGAGAAGTTCGCAGAGATTGCGTAAACGCAGGATCTCGTCTTTCTTCTCGGAAGCCTTTTCATAATTCGGGCTATGGAGCAGGTTCTCGATCGAAGACTCGATCTCATACATCTCCTCGAGAAGCGGCTCCTGAACGCCTTCCAGCATGACCAGACGATCCATCAATACATCGATCAGTTCAACATTTTCCTCGAAGGAAAATGCATCCATGACCTTCGTCAGGATCTCACGGGAAACGCTTGTAGATTCGGACGTTTCATCGTTCTTCGACATCGCGATGACTAAAAGTTCGTTCGTGATCGTCGCCAGGATGTTCACCAGATCCATCAGCATAGACAGATAGGAGAAACACTCGTTGATGGTGAATGCAGCGATCGCATAGTCATCTGCCGAAATGTGAGAGTAATCATACTCCATGAACTGCTTCAGATATTCTGCAAGCTCAGGGAAAAACGTCTGCATACCTTCCGGTTCATAGAGACCGGCAGCGTTGCGGACGGTATATAAGAAATCATCCAGGGAAGACTTATCCGATCCGATGTAAACGGAAAGTCCGTCGGATACATGTTCATAGAACTTGATACGCGTCATGCGTACCGGAAGTTCGCTGATGATCTCCATCATGATCGTCTTCAGGGATGCATTATCCTTCTCTTTAATGAGCGCATTGACCACCTGCTCGGCAAAATCCTCCGCGTCAAACTTCGGATCCGGCTCGATCGTCTCAAACTGCGCACGCATAGAAGCGATCACCTTCGCATAGATTGAAAAACGGTCGTTGTAGACAACGAGGCAATCCATGTGCTTTTTAAGTTTATCGCGCAGTTTCAGCAAATCCTTTTCTGCAGCTGCCGGCTGATCCAAGAGTGTTTTTGCGAGGGAAAACATCTCCCTACCCAAAAGGACCACCTCTTCGTTTTCGAGAATCTTCTCATCCTGAGAAAGCCCGACAAACTCATAGGCGGCCGATGCGTAAGCCAGCTTTTGCGCCAGCGTTTCTATTTCTTTCACATAAGATGCGCGGTTTGCCGCCTCATCTTTGTTTTTGATCATATTGCGTTCATAGGTTTTGTATTGATACTGCTTCATTCGGTCAAATTCCTTTTACTACTTCCAAGGCTTCTGCGATCGCCGTTTCGACTGCCTGCATTCGTACTGCACTGCGATCGCCGGAAAATACATGACGGCTCACATACACTTTGTTTTCGGCGCGGCAGCCGATCCCGATATAGACCAGGCCGACCGGCTTATCTTTCGTTCCACCGTCCGGACCTGCGATGCCTGTCGAAACGATGGAAATATCCGCATCGGCAAATGCAAGCGCGCCGAGCGCCATCTCCCGCGCGGTCTGCTCGCTGACGGCTCCAAAGTTTTGTAAGGTCTCCTCGGATACGCCGAGGCGTTTATGTTTAGATGCATTGGCATAGGTCACGATCGTCTCGTTCAGGCATGCGCTGACGCCCGGAACCGAAATCAAGGTAGCAGCGATCAGTCCGCCGGTACATGATTCCGCGGTCGTTACGGTCATCTTCTTTTCCAGTAAAAGAGCAACCAATTCTTCTGACATTACTTCAATCCATCCGAAAATACGTTTTTGTTTTTAACCAGGTACTCTGTCAACGAATAGATCGTCATAAATACTGCTACCACGATGGCGATCCACTCCAGCACGAAAAACCAGGTGAAATCCCAGTGCAGGATCAGGATAACGACCATTACGATCTGACAGACCGTTTTGATCTTACCGCTCATGCCGGCTGCCAGAACGATACCGTCCTTCGCGGCAACTAAGCGGAAACCGCTGATGATAAACTCACGCCACAAAATGATCAGAACGGGGATCACGCCCGGAAGACCGGGACGATCGATCGTCGGGATCAGGCAAACGAGCGCGGAACAAACCAGCATCTTATCTGCAAGCGGGTCCATAAACTTACCGAAATTCGTGACCAGATTACGCTTACGGGCAATCTTACCGTCCAAAAGATCCGTCACGCTGGCGATCACAAAGATCGTAAGCGCAATCCAGTTCTGGTGCGGGATCCCGAAATCAAAAATCATAAAGACCACAAAGATCGGTATCAACAGTACGCGAAGCACTGTAAGTTTATTTGGTAAATTCATCGGTCAACTCTCCTGTCAGGTCATACTCATATGCTCCCGTGATGCGTACGCGTACGATATCTCCGCTCATCCATTCATGATCAGGTGATGCGAAAAACACAAGTCCGTCAACGCCGGGCGCGTCCATATATGTCCTTCCCGCAAACATGCCTTCCTCCGGAATAAAGCCTTCGACCAGGACGTCAAATTCCTGACCGATATGCTCCGAACAAAGATCTGCGGAGATCTCCTGCTGCAGTTCCATAAGGGAATCTGCGCGCATTCTTTTTATTTCTTCGGGACACTGGCCTTCCATTTCGGCGGCCGGTGTGTCCTCCTCCGCGGAGTAAGGGAATACTCCGAGGCGGTCAAACGAAACCATGTCGATGAAATCTTTCATCTCTTCGAACTGTTCCTGCGTCTCACCCGGAAAACCTGCGATCAGCGTCGTACGAAGTGCGATATCCGGGATCTCCTCACGCAAATGCGCGATCACCCGCAAGATATGCTCGCGGTCGGTATGACGTCCCATCTTCTTAAGGATGGCGTCGCTGGCATGCTGGATCGGCATATCGATATAGTGACACACCTTCGGTAGCCGCTTCATGGTATCGATCATCGCATCCGTGATACTCTCCGGATAACAATACAAAAGACGGATCCACTTCAGGTCTTCGATCTCGGATAACTTCTCGAGTAATGTCGGAAGCATCGACTCGCGATACAGGTCCGTCCCGTACAGAGTCGTATCCTGTGCGACCAGAATGAGTTCCCGCACACCGGATGCTGCCAGGTTCTTCGCTTCCTCGACCAGATCCTCCATGGGAAAACTGCGATAGCCTCCGCGGATCTTCGGAATGATGCAGTAAGTGCACTTTCGGTCGCAGCCTTCTGCGATCTTTAAGTACGCATAATAACCACCTGTGGTCAATGTACGGCGCGCCTTACTGTACGATTTCGAATCCATATCGGATATATACGGGACAGAAACGTCATTCTTCGAAAGGACTTCCTTAAGCAGATCCCCGATATGCAAAACCGAATTCACCGATAACAGGCCGTCTACTTCCGGCAGGTCACGGCGGATATCATCCGCGTAGCGCGTCGCCAGGCAGCCGGTAACAAGAAGTGCTTTGCAGCGGCCTTCCTGCTTCATCCGCCCCATATCGATGATGGTCTGGATACTTTCTTTTTTCGCGTCACCGATGAAACAGCATGTGTTCACGATGATCACGTCGGCTTCGTGTTCGTCATCGGTCAATGTATAGCCTTCGTCGAGCAAAAGCCGGAGCATCTTCTCCGAGTCGACCAGATTCTTATCGCAGCCGAGGGAACAGAACATTATTTTCATTCGTCTTTTTCTTCTGCTGTTTCTTCAGCTTCTACGTCGATATCTTCAGCGTCTTCTTCCGTATCGATCTCTGCGTCGTCATCGAGATCTTCGTTTTTCGCCCACTTACCATAGCCGGTAGCGGCCTGCTGCGCCTTGATCAGCTCACGGTTTACGCGCTGAAGTTCTTCGATCTTCGCATCTTCTTCTGCGATCTCTTCCTCGTTCAGAATGCGGGTCTGTCCATTATAAAGTTCGCGAACGGCCTGAGACAGCGGCTTATTCTTCGGGTCGCCGGTGCCGGTCAGTTCCTCGATCTCAGTGATCTGACGAGCTCTTCTTGCAGCTGCCAGAACGACAGAATAACGGCTCTTTACGAGGGGGTTCTCCTCGTCGCAGCCTGCGTTGATCTTCTCCATAAGTTCCAAATAGGACGGATGTAACATAATAAAGCCTCCAATGATCTATGATTCAAATGAAAATTGCGAAAGTTGTTGTTTGATCTCGCCGATCAGTTTTTCACTGCAAACGGCGCGGTCATGGGCCAGAGTGACCATCTGATGCATCTTCTCAGCACACTCATCGATGGTGTCATTGACCAGAACGTAATCGTAACGGTCCATCAATGTGGACTCGAAGATCGCGGTCTTCATGCGGCGCTGTACGACCTCCTGCGTCTCCGTGCCACGTCCGATCAGACGCTCATACAGCGTTTCGGCGTCCGGCGGAGTCATGAAGATCAAAAGCGCGTCAGGGAACTTCTCTTTGATCTGAAGCGCACCCTGCACTTCGATCTCCAGGATGACATCCAGGCCTTTTTCCAGGCATTCGAAGACATAATCCTTCGGAGTTCCGTAGTAGTTTTCGTTGTAAGTCGCGTACTCGATAAAGCGATCCTCGGCGATCCTCTTCTCGAACTCTTCCCGCGTCAAAAAGAAATAATCGACGCCGTCCTGCTCATATACACCTGTTTTTTCGTTCATCCGCTTCGCACGTGTCGTTGCGGATATGGACAATGCATAGGTGTCAGGATACAGGGAAAGCAGTTTTTTGATGATCGTGCCTTTGCCGGATCCGGAAAATCCGGACAATACGGTGAGTACACCTCGTTTCATAGCAGTTCCTCCTGCAACTGGTTCTGCATGGTCTTTTCGTCCGTGAAAGGAACCGCCTGGGTACGACTGACGATGGTCTCGGGAAGCAAAGCGGAAAGTACGACACTTCCGTCATTCATCAGGATGACCGACTTCGTTTTGCGGCCTTGCGTAACATCGACCGCCTTAAAGTGGTCTTTCGCGTTTTGTACCAGACGTTTCATCGGAGCAGATTCGCAACGTGTGATCGCGGTAACGCCGCTTAAGTTGATGTAGTTGCCGAAGCCGACGCTTACAAAACCATCCATCGCGCATCTCCTTTCGGTCCGAAACAGCAAACCAGCATTGATCTATGGGCGTTCAGGGCATAGTAACCCCTTTGACCACATAGATAATGTCATTATACTTTATCTTCCAAAATAATTCAAGCATATTCTTGCTTATCCCTTTCATTTATGCTACTATTTCAGAGAAGTCCGACCGAAAAACCGTCGGAAAATTCCATAAAGAATGAGAGGATCGCCTATGGCACTCGACGGAATCACGATTGCCTCTCTCCTGCCCGAACTGAAAAACGCGCTCGAGAAAGGACGCTTATCCAAGATATCACAAACGCAGGCCAATGAACTCCTGCTTACCATAAAAGGAAACCAGAAAGACCCGTACCGCTTACTGATCAATGTAAGCCCGGGTATGCCTTACATTTGCTTCACCGATGAAAACAAGCCGGCGCCGCTTACCGCTCCCGGCTTTTGCATGATGCTTCGAAAATACATCGCCAACGGCCGTATCCTCGACATAACGCAGCCAGGTATGGAACGTATCCTGATCTTTTCCATCGAACACCTAAACGAACTCGGAGACCTCTGTAAGAAAGAATTGATCATCGAGCTCATGGGAAAATACAGCAACATCATCTTCTGTGATGAAAACCGCAGGGTTTTGGACGCGATCCGTCATGTTCCGCCTTCGGTCAGTTCGCTGCGGACCATCCTGCCCGGCGCCTCTTACTATCTTCCCGATGAACTAAAGAAACAGGATCCGCTTCCCGTTGCTGAAGCGATCACGAATGGTGCGGCTGAGTGCATCCCCGAGGAATTCTTCTCCTCGGCAGATACCTTGGTATCCCGTATGTATATGTTTTTTGCCGGGCTCAGCCCGATCTATTGCCAGCACATCCTAAACCTGTCTGGTATAGAAAGCGATCGCAGCGCCGCTTCCTTAAACGAGGAAGAACGGCTTCATTTCTCTCGTGTTTTCGCACGGGAAATGCAATCCGTGATCCAGGGGGAGTTTTCACCTGCGATCTACTATAATGGCGATAAGCCGATGGATTTCTCTCCGATCGTTCTTTCTGTTTATCCGGAATACACCATGCAAACTGTCCCGTCTGTAAGTGAGATGATCTTCCGCTTCTACTACGAGAAGAGCCAGCACTCCTTTATCCAGGGAAAATCCGCAGATCTTCGTAAGATCATCCATAATGCTCTGGAGCGAAACCGCAAGAAGTTCGCCCTTCTTGAGAAGCAGATGAAAGATGCGCAAAAAGCGGATAAGTTCCGTCTGCAAGGTGAACTTCTGACTGCTTATGCCTATCAGTATCCGGAGCCGGTAAAAACGGTGACCGTTGAAAACTATTACGACGACAACAAGCCCTTAACGATCACCCTCGACGAAACGAAGACTGTCCGCCAAAACGCAGCCTCCTTTTATGAGCGTTACAACAAACTGAAACGCACACAGGAGGCGACGGAAGGCCTGCTCGCCGAAACGCAGGAAGCCATTTCCCACCTAGAGAGCATGCAGCTCTCGCTCTCATTGTCCAAAACCGAGGCCGACCTGACCGATATCGCGAACGAACTGAAGAAGGCCGGTTACATGAAGAAGACAGTCCAGACTGGCAGTAAGAAAAAGCCTGTAAAAGAACCCGCGGTTGCAGGTAAGCCTCTCCACTTCGTGAACTGCGACGGCATGGATATGTTCGTCGGAAAGAATAATCTGCAGAATGAATACGTTACATTCACTCTTGCGGGCCCCAACGATATGTGGTTCCATGCGAAGAACGTTCCCGGATCCCACGTGATCGTCAAGACCGGCGGTAAGGAAATGTCCGACCGCGCATACGAAGAAGCCGCGGCCCTGGCAGCATATTTTTGCCAGAACCGCGACAGCGATAAAGTCGAGATCGATTATGTAGCGCGAAAGGCGATCAAAAAGCCGCCGAAGTCCGCGTTTGGTTTCGTTATCTATCATACGAATTACTCGATGATCGCACGGCCGGACATCTCCGGCCTCACCGAGATCAAGGACGGCTCATCGAAATAGTTCGAACGCCTCCCAGCCTTCCCGGTTGAAATAGATCTTCGCGCGGTCGATATAATTCGAACACTCGTTTTCGTAATAGTCGTTGATCATGATCTCCAGCTTGCGTTCGCGATTCTTCGCGGACAATGCTTCGTCGAATTTATCGAGGACGGTCACGATGTAATATGCGCCATCACAAAAGATCACCGGACTGGTCTTTTTATCTTCCAGTTCCATGATCGTGTCCATGATCGTTTCCGGAAAATCATCCGAACGCGTCACGGCATATTGTGTATTCGGCAGTTCGTTGATCTCCGAAGACTCCGCAAGCATGAAGAAATCGTTTCCGTTCTTCAGATCCGTTTCGAACTTGCGGATCGCCGTTTCATCCGAACTTTTTACAATTCCACAGCTAACGACTCGAACCTCTTCATCGCTGATGACGAGGTTCGCTGCTTTTCGCAGTATCGCCTGATATTTCCTGGCCTTTTTATACATGGTGAATACATGCTTACACTCCTCGAGTGTAACATCGTCCGGAATGCGGACGACCAGATGCTTACCTTCTTCTTCCTGTACAGACGAAGCCTCTGTACCCGCTTCGGTTGCAGCGGCCGCGTCAGAAGAAGCCTCAAAGCGCACAGCCGGAGCTTTTATCTTAGAAGCATAGAACGCCTCCGCTTCAGCTGCGATCTCATTTTCCTCTGCTTTCGATAGCGTATTCTCTTCATCAAAGCGGGCGGAAAATGCAGTCAGCATCAGGAGTTCTTTATACAGACCGTACTCCTTGATATACACATCCAGGGTCATCTCACTGTCGACAAACGCAGGTGCGAACACCTTCGCAGGGTTCGTATATACTTCACTATACTGTGCTGTCAATGCATCCCAGAGCAAGTAAGAGATCACGGATAATTCGTTGAAATTCACCGTATGTTTATCCATGCAGATAACGTCCGTTTCGGCATTATAGTCGAAATCGGACGTTTTCTTAGAAAGGCCGGAGCAGCCCATGAGGCCGACCAGCATGGATACAATTATCAAAACAGATATCGTTCGTTTCGACATCGATGATCTCACTCCCAAATCCCTTTCTTCTTCAAAAAGCGATACAACTCAAACAGCGGTAAGCCGACGACATTGTTGTAGTCGCCGTCGATTCTGCGGATATAGGTCCCGCCGATCCCTTGCAAACCATACGAGCCTGCCTTATCCATCGGTTCGCCGGTCGCGATATAATCGCGGATCTCCTGCGCTGACATCGGCCCGAAATATACATCCGTGCAGACAGAAAACCGTTCTTCCGAGAGAAGCTCGCCTCGTTCATCGGAAACCAGAACAGCAACACCGGTGTAGACCGAATGCTTCGTTTCGACGTTCTCGCCGGTTGTCCCGCTTCCGCTCAACTTATATAGCATGGAAAACGCATCCTCTTCGTCCTTCGGTTTCCCGAGGATCTCGTCCTCATAAACGACTACCGTATCGGCGCCGATCCAAACGGTTGGCCTTCCTGTGTAGGATGCCCCTGCATGCGCGTATACGGCCCGTGCTTTCGTTTTTGCGAGTAAGCTGACATATTCCGCGGGCGGCAGATGATCGTCATTTGCGGGCTCCTCAGCGTTACTCACGAGGATCTCAAAAGGAATTCCCATACGCCCGAGGATCTCTTTTCGTCGTGGGGAAGCACTGGCTAATACAACGTTGTAAACGGTCTTCATTGATCTTCGTCCTTCTCCCAGATGATGCCGTAATACTCAGCTCTGCCGTCACGGTTCATCAGGTCGGAAAATGCCTCCTTCACGCTCTTATCGTTGAACACGATCTCATAGACCTGGGTAACGATTGGCATCTCGACCTGGTATTTATCCGCGAGCGTCTTCGCTGCCTTCGTAGAATGCACGCCTTCAACGATCTGCTGGACTTTATCCATGGCTTCTTTTGCCGTCATACCCTGTCCCATGTAAACGCCGGCCGTACGGTTACGGCTGTGCTTGCTGGCGCAGGTAACGATCAGATCGCCGATACCGGACAGTCCGTAAAAAGTATGGATATGTCCGCCCATGGCGGTGCCGAGACGCGTGATCTCTGCGATACCGCGCGTGATCAACGCGGCCAATGTATTATCTCCGTAACCTAGGCCTTCGACCATGCCTGCCGCAAGTGCGATGACATTCTTCAGGCTGGCTCCGAGTTCGATTCCGAGCATATCGTTGCTGATATACGTACGAAAATTCGGATTCATAAAGATGCCCTGCAGATACTCTGCAGTTTCTTTCTTCTTCGCGCCGATGACGGTGGTCGTCGGCATGGCATTGCATACCTCTTCCGCATGGCTCGGTCCCGAAAGAACGGCAACTTCACACTGCGGGATCTCCTCCTGCAGAATACCCGTCATCGTAAGCAAACTGTCGGCTTCGATACCTTTGGCTACATTGACGATCAACTGTCCTTCCCGAATGAAGGGCGCCAAAAGATGCGCCGTCTGACGAACATACGGGGATGCGACCGCCATGATCAGAACGTCACGGTCTGTCACCGCTTCTTTTGCATCCATCGTCAGTTTTACCTGTGCGGGAAGTTCAAATCCCGGAAGGTTCTTATATTTGTGTGTGGTTGACAGTTCTTCGATCTCTCTTTCGATCTTCGACCAAATGATCAGATCATGACCATTATCCGTGATAACTCTTGAAAGTGCGACGCCCCAGGTGCCGCCTCCGAGTATTGTGATCTTTGCCATGATATCTCCTTTCTGATGCAGGAACGTATTCGCAGGATCTACCCCGCGCGATCAATCCGATTCCTCTGTCTCATCGATCTGTGTTTCCTCGACGATCTGTTTTGGTTCCTTGTGTTTTCTCGTATTGAATTTATTTTCCGTTCCGTTCATCAAACGGGCGATATTCTTACGGTGCTGGTAAAACGCCAGCATCATCGTGATCACGCACAAAACCACCAGTTCGACCTTACCATGGGAGGTCAGGCCATAGGACCATACGTAGTTGTGGATAATGATCAGGATGAATGTCTGCGACACGGAGTAAAGCGAAGCAAAGGATACATAACCTGTCAGGAATACGAGAAGTGCAAATGCACCGTATCCGAACAGGGAGAGCCAGCCGTCCAGTGCGATTGCAACGGCGCCGGTGCAGGCGATGCCTTTTCCACCCTTAAACTTCAAAAAGAACGGGAAATTATGTCCCAGGATGACGCCGAGGCCGATGTAAAACGTGTAGATCATCGCATCGAACTCGCCGTCCGGCAGATGTTTTGCGATCACGTACTTCATTACCATACAAGGAATGAAGGCTTTTAAGAAGTCGCCGAGAAATACGATGGCGCCGGCTTTCTTACCCATGACACGCAGCGTATTCGTCGTTCCGGTGTTGCCGCTTCCTTTTGAACGAAGGTCCACATGCATGATCTTCGCATAAAAGTATCCGGTTTGAATAAGGCCGAACAGGTATCCTACGAAGAGGATCACGATCTTTTGGTAATTCATTGTTCTTTTTCCTTTCGCTCACGGATCATAAAACGAAGCGGCGTCCCCTTAAATCCGAACGCTTCTCTGATCTTGTTTTCGATGTATCTCGTATATGAAAAATGCATCAATTCCTTATCGTTTACAAAAATCACGAAGGAAGGCGGTTTTACCGAAACCTGCGTGATATAGAACAGTTTCAGGCGTTTTCCTTTATCCGACGGCGGCTGCTGCAGCGAAACCGCTTCGCTGAGGATCTCATTCAGCACACCGGTGGTGATACGCAGCTGCTGATTCTGGATCACGGCGTCGATGGTATCGAAGAGCTTATTAAATCGCTGTCCGGTCTTCGCCGAAATGTACATCACTTCTGCATACGGCATGAAAGAAAGAACTTCCGTAACCTTCTCCGTAAAACGATAGATGGTCTTATCGTCCTTCTCCAGAGCGTCCCATTTATTGACCGCGATGATTACGCCCTTTCCTCTTTCGTGGGCAATGCCGGCCACCTTCGCATCCTGCTCCGTCACGCCTTCCACGGCATCGATGACCAGGATCGCAATGTCGCAGCGGTCAACCGCGTAAACGGTACGGATGATGCTGTAACGCTCCAGTTCTTCTTTGATCTTACTCTTACGGCGCAAGCCTGCGGTATCGATAAATATATATTTATGTCCGTTGACTTCCACTTCAGTATCGATGGCATCCCGCGTCGTTCCTGCAATGTCGGAAACGATCACACGGTCCTCGCCGGCGATGCGGTTGATGATCGAGGATTTACCGACGTTCGGTTTACCGATGATCGCGATCTTCGGGATGCTATCCTCTTCTTCGACCTCTTCCTGCTCCGGAAAATGTGCGGTCACTGCGTCGAGCATATCGCCCAAGCCCAGTTTTGAAACTGCTGAAACCGGTACCGGCTCACCGATGCCCAGATTGTAGAATTCATAGACATCCGCCATCATCTTCTGGAAGTAATCGACTTTATTGACCACCAAAACAACGGGCTTCTTCGATTTGCGGAGCATGGTCGCGACTTTTTCGTCCGCGTCCACAAGGCCCTGGCGCACATCCACGAGGAAGATGATCACATCCGCCGTCGCGATGGCGATCTCCGCCTGCTCCCGCATCTGGGACAGGATGACGTCCTTACTCTCCGGTTCGATACCGCCCGTATCGATCAATGTAAATTTCTTATTCAGCCACTCGCAATCCGCATAAATACGGTCACGTGTGACGCCCGGTGTATCCTTAACGATCGAGATGTTATCACCGGCCAATATATTAAACAGTGTGGATTTACCCACGTTCGGTCGCCCGACGATGGCGACGATCGGTTTACTCATCTTTAGTCTCCTTCGGGTTTAATCGATCCAGTTCGTAGGGATTGTGGAAGGTGTGTCCCTTCGTTTCCATGCCTCTTCCCATAAAGACATCGACCAGATCCTGCCCGCCTGATTTTACTATATGGATCGGAACTTGTAAAGTAGTTTCTGCTTCCGACTTCGTAACATCATCCAAAAATACTTCTTCACCGCTTCGGAACATGCAGGAAGGAAGCACCAGCTGCATTCCCAGCGGACGTCCTTTTAACTGCTTCATCAGATCTCCGCCTGTGACCAGACCGGCCACCGTGATCAGTTCCCCGAAGAAATCATTGCGGATCTCATATACGTGGAACTTCGCATTCGGAACATACTTCATGAACCATTCGGCGTACTTACGTATATAAGGCGCTGCGAGTTTTCCTGTGGCAAATGAATACTCCCGCTTCGGCATATCGATATAAAACCGCTTCCTGCCTTTTTCATCCTTCTTATGTTTCAGGGCGAGCGGGTGTCGTTTCACATAGGCTTTCAAGGATTCGCGCATGGCATCTTTGACTTCATTTTCCATGAGGCGGATCATGCCGACGCCGTTTTCCAACTGAAGATAGCCGTCATAGCGTTCTTCCTCCGGCATCTTACGTCCGGCCGTGATGTAAAACTCATCACTGGCGTGAACAAAATGAAGACCTTTTTCTTTGAATATCTTCTTTTGGAACTCTTCAACGATATCGATGACGTTGCATGCGTCCTCCTTCGTGACGGCACGTAAAGGATACAGGCCTTCCCGATATTTCGTCAGACCGCAGGGAACGATCGATAGACTCGGCATAGTCGGGACATACTTCGACAGATCCGAGATCGTACGGCGCAACTCATCACCGTCATTGATATCCGGGCACAGAACGACCTGTGCGTTCATCTCGATCCCTGCTTCATAGAGACGATCGATGAGCGCCAGCGCCTTACCCGCAAAGCGGTTATGCAGCATCTTCTCTCGCAGTTCGGGATTCGTCGTATGGACGGATACATTGATCGGAGCCAGATGGTACTTGATGATACGCTCGATATCCTTATCCTTCATGTTCGTCAGCGTCACGTAGTTTCCCTGAAGGAACGAAAGACGCGTATCGTCATCTTTGAAATAGAGCGTCGGCCGCATACCGGGCGGCATCTGGTCAATAAAGCAAAAGATGCATTTATTACTGCATGAGCGGTATTCACTCATGAAACTGTTTTCAAATTCCAGGCCGAGATCATCAAACTCTTTCTTCTTTACGTCGTACGAGATCTCCGTCCCATCCTTCTTTCGGATCTCCAAAGTGAGTCCGGTGGTCATAATCCGATAACGGTAGTCGAATACATCTTCTACGCTCTCCCCGTTCACGGACACGAGGGCATCTCCCGGCTTTATGCCGAGACGCTCGGCTATGCTGTTGTGTTCGATCTTCGCGATCAAATGAACGTTTTTCTTCTCTGCCATGTCGGACTTCCTCTGTGATTTCTCGTGACTTGCGTCATATATACATGATACCAACAATAGCCTGTTTTGTAAAGCATAACGGGAGCATTTACCCTTGACACTGTGTCGTTTAGGGATTATAATTTAGTTCCACGAATGTTTCGTGAATCACTCGCATGGAGGAACCCGTAATGGCAGAAACGATCCGTGACTTTTCAAACAATCTTCCGGTCGGACCGCTGAAGATATTGGCACTGGAAAGCTGCAAAACGCTGGCACAGGAGGTCGACTCATACATTCGCGCATTCCGCGAAGAAGACCTTATGCACGCAGCGCTTTCATCGAATGACGCATTAAGTTTTGTGGATTATCAGGAGAACGGTTATCAGATGAAGTCCGATTGTATCCGTTTCGGTACCGGCGAAGCAAAAGGCGTTCTTTACGAGAGCGCCCGCGGTACAGACGTATACATTTTGTGCGACATCACGAATTACAGCCTGACCTATTCCGTTTGCGGACACTTAAACCACATGTCCCCCGACGATCATTTTCAGGATATGAAGCGCATGATCGCGACCTGTATCGGCGCCGCTAAGCGTGTTACGGTCATCATGCCTTTCCTATACGAAAGCCGCCAGCATAAGCGCAGCCGCCGTGAGTCTTTGGACTGTGCGCTCGCACTCGAAGAACTGGTCAATATGGGCGTAAACAACATCATCACCTTCGATGCGCATGATCCGCGTGTGCAGAACGCGATCCCGCTCCATGGGTTCGATAATTTCACACCGCCCTATCAGTTTATCAAAGCATTGCTCGCAAAAGAAAAGACGCTGCAGATCGATAAGGATCACCTCTGCATCGTTAGCCCGGACGAAGGTGCCATGAACCGTTCCGTATATTTCGCCAATAACTTAGGCGTTGACATGGGTATGTTCTATAAGCGCCGCGATTACTCCCGTGTCGTAGGCGGCCGCAACCCGATCGTAGCGCACGAGTTCTTAGGTTCCGATATCCAGGGTAAGACCGTCATCGTTGTCGACGATATCATATCGTCCGGTGAAAGCATGCTGGATACCGCTCGTGAATTAAAAGAACGTGGTGCCGAGCGTGTCATCATCTGCTGTACCT
This sequence comes from Lachnospiraceae bacterium, assembly GCA_017543445.1. GTDB lineage: Bacteria > Bacillota > Clostridia > Lachnospirales > Lachnospiraceae > UBA1201. The sequence continues at coordinate 81,724 of JAFYGB010000019.1, forward strand.
TCGGTCTCTTCACGAACGGCTTCGATGCCTTCGATGAATACTATCAAAAAGGGTACATCGATTACGTCATCACAACGAACCTGAACTACCGTCCGGAGGAACTCATAAACAAGCCTTGGTACCTCGAGGCAAATATGAGTAAATTCCTGGCAACCATCATCGATACGTTAAACCACGACGTTTCCATCGGTGATATCATGGATCCTACCGCTCGTATCCAGAACATCGTCAACAAATACAACGAAGGCCTTCCGGAGCGTCTCGAAGAAGAACGCAAGGCCGCTGCACAAAAAGAAGCAGCCGCTCAAAAAGAAGCAGCTGCCAAAAAGGAACAAAACGAAACCGCCGAACCCGAAGATACAGCCGAATGATCGACTTATCGTGCGGGAAACGCATTTCGAAATAAACGAATGTCCTCTCCCTGAATGCTCACCACGTCAAAACGGACGGGTGTCTTCGGGGGGAGTTTTTTTATACGCATATAGAGGGAGGCAACGCGACATATGGTACGCTGTTTCGGGTAATTCACCGCCTCGGCTGCATATCCGTAGTGATACCCCGCCCGGTATTTCACCTCGACAAAACACAAATAGTCGTTATCGCGGGCGATGATGTCGATCTCGCCGATCCTGGTATAGAAATTCTGTTCCAGGATCTGGTATCCATTCTGCTTAAGGTATTCTGCGGCTATGTGCTCATAGTGATTCCCGAGTCTGCGTTTATTCTCCAATCAGTCTTTCTCCTCTTCAAACAGGCGGAAACTGCGGCGATGGATCGGGCAGGCTCCATATTTCTTCAGTGCTGCATAATGCTCCGCACTCCCGTATCCCTTATGGCCGGCAAAGCCGTACTCCGGATAAAGTTCGTCATATGCTTCCATCATCCGATCCCTGGTGACTTTCGCAATAATGCTCGCACAGGCGATGGACAGACTTTTCGCATCTCCCTTGATGATCGGGACCTGCGGAATCGAAAGCTTAGGGATCGTTACAGCATCGTTTAAGCTTACCTCTGGGACCACCGACAGTTTGGAAACTGCTTCACGCATCGCCTCATAAGTGGCCTGCAGGATATTGATCTCATCGATCCGGGCAGGCGAAGCAATACCAACGCCAACACTGACAGCCTTATTCATGATCTCATCAAACAGCTCGTCACGCTTCTTCGCCGTAAGTTTTTTGGAATCGTTCGCATAGAGGATCTTCGTTCCTTCGGGCAATACAACAGCCGCAGCGACGACCGGGCCGGCTAAGGGGCCGCGCCCTGCTTCATCGATACCGCAGATGATCTTACGTCCACGCTCTCGCTCCTTTATCTCATATACGAGCATCTGATCCAGGCGCTTTAATTCCGCCTGATAATTGTCATAGACCTTCTGATACTTAACGATAAGTGCAGACACTGCACTTCTTGTATCAGTTTGATAAAATGCAAGCGCATCCGGAAGGTCATCCGGATGCGTATTCTTTAATATGTTCTCGATTTCTTTGATCGTCATGAGAAACTCCTTATTTGATGCCGCCGAAACGTTTAAACGGTCCGATGCGGAAAACGACCTTACCGCGGATCTGACCTCTCGCGATCACACCGATCTCTTCCTTACGACTGTCCTGGCTGACACTGCGGTTATCGCCGAGAACGAAGTATTCCTTCTCTCCGAGCGTGATCGGCTCAGTAGCGATGCCTGCGTCGAGAATAGGCGTCGAACCATAGGTATCATCTTCCAAAAGTTCACCGTTGATGTAGACTTTACCATCTTTGATCTGGATCGTTTCCCCCGGAAGTCCGATCACACGCTTCACATAATTCAGCCCTTCTGCGCGGTCGATGGTAACGACCACGATATCATAACGCTTCGGTGAAGAAAAAATGTAATGGCTGGTGATGACCATATCTCCATCCTGCAATACCGGATCCATGGACTCACCATCCACGGTCGCACTGGAGAAGAAGATCTTCAGGATCAATCCGACTACCAGAAGCAGGATCACAGCATACAAAACACCGATCAGTGCATAATAGACCGGTTTATGTTTGATCGCATCCGTACGGTCTTCATAAAACGTTATACCGTTCGCATTTTCCTCGTCCAGATACTTAAAGTCCTGTTCCTTGATACCATTCTGTTCATTCGGTTTCTTTTTGTTTTTCATTCCGCTACCTCAATGGAGATCTTCCCGAGACGCCCGCCCCGGTAATCATCCAGGATCATGTTTGCTACACGTGAAAGATCGGGCTCGCCGCCTTTAACCAGGCAAGCTTTTTTCACCGCGATCGCCTCCATGATCTCGTGTGGTTTCTTACCCTCGCACTGGATCTCATAACGCTTATCAAAAGCGTCCGGAAACCTTACGAGGATCTCCTCTATAAAGTGCATACAAAGTTCTTCTTTGTTGATGATGTCATCGTTGATGGAACCGATGTACGCCAGATGCATCCCGACGACGGGATCTTCGAATTTCGGCCAGAGCAGGCCGGGCGTATCCAGCAATTCCAGTTTATTATCGATCCGGATCCACTGCGTTCCCTTCGTCACACCGGGTTTGTTTCCGGTCTTTGCGACGGACTTATTGGAAAATGAATTGATAAAGGTGGACTTTCCGACATTCGGGATGCCGACCACCATGGCCCGGATCGGGCGATTTAAGATGCCGCGTCTTCGATCCCGCTCGATCTTCTCACGGCAGGCTTCGGTCGCTGCGGCAACCACTTTTTTCATTTGTGTACGCGTTCTTGCATCCAATGCAACAACGCCGATATTCTGCGCTGAAAAATGGGCGATCCAGCGCGCATTTTCCGCGTCTTCCGACAGATCCGACTTATTCAGGAGGATCAGGCGGGATTTCTGACCGGCCAGTTTATCGATGTCGGGATTCCGGCTGCTGCGTACGATACGCGCATCCACGATCTCGATCACCAGATCGACCAGTTTCATATCTTCTTGCATGGTACGGCGGGCTTTTGCCATATGGCCCGGGTACCACTGGATATTCGGTTTATTCTCACTCATGGATCCGCTCTCCTTCATTCAGGGGATGAACCTGGCCTTTTTGATCGGCAGGATCACGCTCCAGGGTTTTCCGATCATATCTTTTTTCTTAATCAGACCGATCGTCGGACTGCGACTGTCTTCCGAAAACTGCGGATTATCACCGAGCACATAGTACGAATCTCCGGGAAGCGTAACTGCGCCGGCAGATGAGCTGGTCGAATTCGCCAAAGGGATCATATAATCCGGAAGATCCAAGGGCGCATCATTAATGTAGATGACGCCTTCAACGATCTTTACGGTCTCGCCGGGAAGCCCGATCACGCGTTTGATCGTACGCTTTCCGTTTTCCGTCTCAAACAAGACCGGTTCGAAACGCTCGGGGTCGCGGATCACATAAACCGCACGATTGATCAGAACGACTTCTTCATCCTCGATCTGGGGCGACATGGAACTGCCGTCCATGGAAAAACGACTGCCGAATATATGTCCCAGGAACAGGACGCAGGCAGCTACGGTTACGATATGCATCAGCATGATGAGCGCGTGCAGACCGCGTCGGGAATTCGAGTCGTCGTACAGTTTCATGATCCACCTACAAAACGAGGACAGAATCTTTTGACTCTGTCCTCCAATAATCTCGTAAAAACGAGTCAAACAAGGAAGCCGAAACCGGCTGTTGTTTAATTATTTTACAAGTTCCTTAACCTTTGCCTTCTTACCTACACGATCTCTGAGGTACAGAAGCTTTGCACGGCGAACCTTACCGGTGCGAACTACTTCGATCTTCTCTACACGAGGAGAATGAAGCGGCCAGGTCTTCTCAACGCCAACACCGTTGGAATTCTTACGAACGGTGAATGTCTCGCGGAAACCACCGTTCTGTCTCTTAACTACGGTGCCTTCGAAGATCTGGATTCTTTCGCGGTTACCTTCCTTGATCTTAGCGTATACCTTTACGGTATCACCGATGTTGAAGGAAGGGATGTCTGTCTTGAGCTGTTCCTGCTCGATGCTCTTGATAATGTCGTTCATATGCGACCTCCATAAAAAATTGATATGAGACGTTCTTAGCATCCGACAATGACACCAGCGGACCATCACATTAACTTCTAAAGTTTAACATGGTTTCCTCTAAAAAGCAAGAGGAAAATCATGTTTCTTCCTCATTTTCCTTTTTTTCTGCTGCATCCAGCAGCGATTTTAGGTATTTTTGTTCCTTTGGCGTCAGGTTCGCCTGTGCCAAAAGGTCGGGTCTGCGCTCGAGGGTCCTCCGGATCGACTGCTGTCTGCGCCAGGTCTCGATATTCAAGTGATGTCCGGATAAAAGCACATCCGGCACGCGCATCCCCATAAACTCCTCCGGCCGCGTATACTGCGGATACTCCAGAAGATTATCGTGGAAACTCTCCACGTCGGCCGAAGTATCATTGCCCAGAACACCGGGTACCAGGCGGGAAATGCAATCCATCAATATCATCGCCGGCAGCTCGCCGCCCGTCAGCACATAATCCCCGACGGAAATATGATCCGTAACACACAGTTCCAACGCTCTCTCATCGATCCCTTCGTAGTGACCGCAGAGAAAAATGATATCGGAATGCGCGGCCAGTTCTTGCGCGATCGTCTGGTTGAACACACGCCCTTGCGGGTTCAGGTACACGACCGGTGTATCTGCAGGCAGATCCTTCTTAACGTCCTGGACGCAGTCATAGACAGGTTGCGGCCCCATGACCATGCCGGCGCCACCACCGTACGGATAATCATCGACCTTATTATGTTTTTTATCCGCCGTATAAGCGCGGATATCGATCGCGTCGATTCGGATCAGATCCTTCTCGACCGCACGCTTCGTAATACTGTTATTCATACCCGAAACGATCATTTCGGGAAACAGGGTAAGAACATGAAAATGCATGGTTCCTCCTCGTTTGTCACTGCAGGTCTTACTTCATCAGTCCAATAAGCCCTTCATCACATGGACGCGGCAAATGCCGTTCTCCAGATCGATGTCCAAAATACATTCATCGATCGCAGGCAGAAGGATCTCCTTCTTATCGGGTGTCGTAACGATATAGACATCATTCGCCCCGGTCTCCATCACGTCCGTGAGGGTACCGAGTTCTGTTCCTTCGTCAGTCACGACCGAAAGGCCGATCAGATCCCCGATGTAGTACTCACCATCCTCTAAAGGAACCGCGTCCTCGCGGCGTACGTAGAGTTCCGCATTGCGGTACAGGCGCGCCTGTTCCACGCTCGTGATCTCCTCCATCTTCAGGATGACCAGATTCTTAAAATACTTAACGCCGACGATATGCACGTCCATCTGCCCGTTCCGGTATTTCAAAACGGCAGTTTTTAAGTCATCAAAACGTCTGGGATCGTCAGTGGTCGGGAATACCTTTACCTCTCCAAAAACCCCGTGGGTCGTCGTGATCACGCCGACACGAAGCAAATCCTCCATACGAACTCCTTTACAAACCAAACACGAAAATCAGGCCTCACCAGGCCCGACAAAAAAAGAAAAACCACCGGGGATGTTGGCCATCCGACAGTGGCAAATCTCTTAACAAGTTATACGATCTCCAAAACAACTTTCTTTTCTTCTTGTGTAGAAGCTGCTTTGAGTACGCAGCGAATCGCTTTTGCGATGCGGCCTTGCTTTCCGATAACCTTGCCCATGTCTGTGGATGCTACCTTCAGCTCAATCACGATCGTATCCTCTTTCTCCGTCTCCGTAACGACAACTTCGTCAGGAAGAGTAACCAGTGATTTCGCGATCACTTCAATCAGTTCTTTCATCCTATACACCTCCATAAACGGGGGGCAGCAAGATTATTTCTCGATGCCGGCAATCTTCAACAACTTAGCAACGGTCTCCGTAGGCTGTGCGCCGGTGGAAAGCCACTTCTTTGCAGCATCTGCATTAAACTTGATCTCGCTGGGATCTACGTTCGGATTGTAGTAACCGATCTCCTCGATGAAGCGACCATCTCTAGGTGCTCTCTCATCTGCTACAACAACTCTGTAAAACGGGGACTTCTTCTGTCCCATTCTCTTTAAACGGATCTTTACTGCCATTATCTTTCACCTCCTGAATAAATAACTCTATATCATTAACGCCATATCGGCGGTTAATGCAAATCAAAACGGCAACTTAAAGCGGCCTTTTTTGCCACCCATCATACCGGGCAGCTGCTTCATCATCTTCTTCGACTGCTCGAAGCCCTTCAGAAGTTTATTGACCTCGGAAATGTCCACGCCGGCGCCCTTCGCGATGCGGTTTTTGCGGGAAGGGTTGATGATATCCGGGTTCGATCTTTCCTTCGCTGTCATAGACAGGATGATCGCTTCCACGCGGTCGAGCTGCTTCTCGTCGATTTCGGGCATCTGCGACATCTTACCGGGCAAATGCTTCAGGATCTCCATGAGACCGCCCATCTTCTTCATCGACTTCATCTGCTCGAGATAGTCGTTAAAGTCGAACTGCGCGTTGCGCATCTTCTTTTCGAGTTCTTTCGCCTGCTCTTCGCTGACGGTCGCCTCTACCTTCTCGATCAAGGTGAGGACATCACCCATGCCGAGGATACGGCTGGCCATACGGTCGGGATAGAACTGTTCGAGATCCGAAAGCTTCTCACCCATACCTACATACAGGATCGGCTTACCGGTAACGGCTCTTACGGACAATGCAGCACCACCACGGGTATCACCGTCCATCTTCGTGAGGATCACGCCCTCTACGCCGATCTCGTCATCGAAAGTCTTGGATACATTGACCGCTTCCTGGCCGGTCATGGCATCGACAACGAGGATGCTATGATCGACATTCCGTTCACTCTTGATCTCCTTCAGCTCGTTCATCATGTCTTCATCGATCTGCAGACGACCTGCGGTATCAATGAACATAACGTTGTAACCATTTTCTTTCGCATGCGCGTAAGCAGCTTTCGCAATGTTCACCGGACGTACGTCGGTGCCCATGGAAAATACTTCCACGCCCTGCTTACGACCGTTCGTCTGCAACTGCTCGATGGCAGCCGGACGGTAAACGTCGCAGGCAACCAGCAGCGGCTTGCGGCCCTTCTGCTTCATCTTACCTGCCAGTTTTGCGGCGGTCGTCGTTTTACCAGCACCCTGAAGACCGATCATCATGATGACGGTTACCTCATTACTGGGACGAAGCTCGATCTCCGTCGTTTCAGAACCCATCAGTTTGATCATCTCTTCGTTAACGATCTTGATGACCATCTGTCCGGGATTCAATCCGGTAAGTACATCCTGACCGACGGCACGTTCGGTCACGGCGTTCATGAACTGCTTAACGACACGGAAGTTAACGTCCGCTTCCAAAAGCGCCATCTTAACTTCTTTCAGTGCCTCTTTTACATCGTTTTCGGTCAATCGACCTTTATTCCGGAGGTTTTTGAAAACGCTCTGGAGTTTTGATGTCAATCCTTCAAATGCCATAGGAACCTCCTATATCAACTCGCGCATGTGCGCAAGCACCGCTTCCATCTCCGAAACGTCCATCTTCGGATCCGTTTCTTTCAGGCGCCCTACGATCTCTTCGATCGACGAAACGTCTTTCTTCAAAGACAGGAAGCGTTCAACTAAGTGTAACTTCTCTTCGTAATTCTCGAGGATCTTATTGATGCGATGGAGCAGATCGAAAACACCCTGGCGGGAAATGCCGCGCATAGATGCGATCTCGCTCAACGAAAGATCCTGAAATATAAAGTCCTCATATACTGATTTTTGATGCTCCGTAAGGAGTTCACCGTAAAAATCATAAAGTAAAGTCTGCTTGAAAATCTCATCCATAATCCTCACCCCATGTGCCGGAAACTAGTCGATTTTTTGCCTGACTTACTTATCATACATGAGCAAAAGCGGTTTGTCAAGTGTTTTTTCTTGACAAACCGCCAACTTTTTTAAATGTATTACAGCATCGCACGGACGACCTTCGGACGATATCCGCCTTCGTCCAGCGCCTGAAGGATCTGCTCCTTATGCTCGGGACCTTCCGCCTCGACCGTGATACGAAGTTCAACGGCGTTGTTGCGGTTGATGGATACGAACTGATTGTGCTCCAGACGGATGACATTGCCGCGCAGACGAGCGATAACGTCTGCCACGCCGACCAGCTGGCCCGGCTTATCCGGCAACAGTACGGAAACCGTGAAAATACGGCTTCTCTGAATGAGGCCCTGCTGCACCACCGTCGACATGGTGATGACATCCATGTTACCGCCGCTCAGAACGGAAACGACCTTCTTACCTTCCGCCGGCAGATGCTTCAGTGCAGCCACGGAAAGCAGGCCGGAATTCTCTACGACCATCTTATGATTCTCGATCATATCCAGGAAGCAAACGATGAGTTCCTCATCTTCGATCGTGATGATCTCGTCGACATACTTCTCGATATACGGGAATAGTTTGTCTCCGGGTGTTTTTACTGCGGTACCGTCAGCGATCGTATTGACCGTGGGCAATGTAACGACATGCCCTTCGCGGACGGACTCCTGCATGCAGTTCGCTCCGGCCGGCTCAACACCGATGATCTTGATCTTCGGGTTGAGTGTTTTAGCGAGCGTTGCAACACCCGTGCACAGACCGCCTCCGCCGATCGGAACCAGGATCGCATCGACCGTCGGCAGCTCCATGATGATCTCCATCGCGATGGTTCCCTGTCCGGTAGCGACTTGCAGATCATTGAACGGGTGAATGAATACATAGCCGTTCTCTTCTGCCAGCTTCATCGCATGCGCACAAGCCTCATCGTACACATCTCCGTACAGGATAACCTCGGCGCCGTAGTTCTTCGTACGGTTTACCTTGATCAGCGGAGTGGTCGTAGGCATCACGATGACTGCCTTGCAGCCATACTGCTTTGCAGCATAAGCGACACCCTGGGCATGATTTCCCGCACTGGCGGTGATAAGCCCCTTCGAACGTTCTGCATCGGTCAATGTACTGATCTTATAATACGCGCCGCGTACCTTATATGCGCCCGTATACTGCATGTTTTCGGGCTTGAAATATACTTTATTTCCAGTCATGGAACTGAAGTACTCGCTGTACATCAGTTTCGTTTCCAATGTGACTTTCTTTACCTGCTCTGCCGCTTCTTCAAATGCAGCGAGCGTAAGTGCTTCTTTCATAATTGCGCCTCCGTAGATCAAGCTTCAAACATATAAGGAGTCCAGTCGAATGTCTCGGGATCTTCGATCTCTTCTTCGATAACGGCTGATACCATAGCCTCCCAGACTTCGGTTCCGACGCCCCACGCCTTCTGTTTGAAGATGAGGGACAGTTCTTCGAGATCTGCCAGGGAGATAAGTCCGGTCTCCTCCTCGGTCGGAAGGACAGCAGGAACATTCGTCCCCTCCGGCGTTTCCGGAGTTGCTGCTTCCGTACGCTCGGATTCGGGGATGAAGCCGACCATGGTCTCTTCTTCCTCCGGCTCGAGTTCCGGTGTCGTGAACATCGCGTTTACGAAATCCTCGGAATCGAACTTCTGAAGATCTTCGATACCTTCACCGACACCGATGTACTTCACCGGAACGCCGAGTTCGGACTGGATCGCTACGGCGATACCGCCCTTTGCAGTTCCGTCCATCTTCGTCAGGATGATACCGGTGATCTTTGCGACCTCGGTGAATTCCTTCGCCTGAACGAGGGCGTTCTGTCCGGTCATACCATCGAGAACGATCAATGTCTCGCGAAAGGCTTCCGGATATTCCTTATCGATGATACGGTTGATCTTATTCAACTCGTCCATCAGGTTCTTCTTGTTATGCAGACGACCTGCGGTATCGCAGATCAAAACATCGATCTTCTTTGACTTTGCAGACTGGATCGCGTCGTAAACGACAGCACCCGGATCCGCGCCTTCCTGCTGTGCGACCATGGGAACGCCGGCACGGTTCGCCCACTCGCCGAGCTGATCGATGGCGCCCGCACGGAACGTATCCGCAGCGGCCAGCATGACCTTCTTACCCTGACCCTTTAACTGCGCCGCCAGTTTACCGATGGACGTCGTCTTACCAACACCATTTACGCCGATGACCAGAACGACGGAAGTCTTCTCCTCGAACTCGTAGGCATTTTCCCCGATATTCATTTTCTCGCGGATATCGTTGATCAGCAGTTCACGACACTCCATCGGAGCTTTGATCCCGAGTTCGTCTACCTGCTCCTGCAGATGTTCGATGATGTCCATCGTCGTGCGAACACCGATATCGGAGGTGATCAGGATCTCCTCGAGTTCCTCGTAAAATTCATCATTGATCTTATCTCTGCCCGAGAATAGGCCGTCCAGTTTGGACAGGATGTTGTTTCTCGTTTTGGATAAACCGTCAAACAGACGGCGGAATAAACCTTTTTTAGCCATATTGTTCCCCTTAATTATCGAGTTCGTTTTCTATCAGGTTGACGCTGACGAGTGCAGAAACGCCCTTCTCCTGCATCGTGATGCCATAGAGACGGTCGGCGGAAACCATTGTACCACGTCTGTGTGAGATCAGGATAAACTGCGTATGCTCGGTGAGCTTGTGCAGATACTCCGCAAAACGGCTGACGTTTGAATCGTCCAGCGCTGCCTCGATCTCGTCGAGTAAACAGAACGGTGACGGTTTGAGGCTCTGGATCGCGAACAGCAACGAGATCGCGGTCAATGCTTTCTCGCCACCGGAGAGCTGCATCATGTTCTGAAGTTTCTTACCCGGCGGCTGCGAGATGATGCGGATGCCGGCCTCGATGACGTCTTCGTCCTCGACCAGTTCCAGACGTGCGCTTCCGCCGCCGAACAGTTCCTTAAACACCTTATCGAATTCGACCTGGATCAAAGCGAACTGTTCGTTGAACTGCTTACGCATGCCCTCGTCCAGTTCCTCGATGATCTTCTGCAACGCTGCCTCAGATTTCGTGAGGTCCTCGTGCTGCGTCTTCATGAATTCATAACGTTCGGATACTTCTTTATATTCTTCGATCGCGCCGACATTGACATGACCTAAGCCCTTGATCTGCGAGCGGAACTGGTTGATGATCTTATGCAGTTCGCTCTCTTTGTCGGTGATCTCTTCGGATAACTCGGGCACCTGGGTCGGCGTCATCTCGTATTCCGAGAAGAGATATTCGGTCATTTCGGTCAGACGTTCTTCGATCTTCTCGCGACGTCCTTCCAGACGAAGGCGCTCCATCTCGAGTTCGTTCTTACGATCTGAGATCTCGGTCTGCTTCGAGAAGAAGTCTTTCTGCTCCGTCATGACGGAGTTTTTCTTCTCGGTCAATGCGGTCTGCTCTTCCTTCAGGGACGCTAGTTCCGCATCCATCTTCGCAATCTCTTCCTGTCCGCGTTCGATCTCGTGCCTGCGGTCTTTTGCCGCCTGTTCGGAATCATCGACGCGCTGCATGAGGTTCTCGGCTTCATACGTAAGGTTCTCGCTGTCGCGGCGAACACGTTCCGCATTCTCCGAGAGAAAATTCAAGGTCTGCTCTTCCTTTGCGTAGGACGCTTTGAGATCGGACAGCTCTACAGCCACCTCCTCGCGTGTTTTACGGTCGTTTTCCAGCCTTTTTGCGTAGTCCTGGACAGTTTGTTCATTGTCCGCGTTTTGACGCTCTATGGCGCTGATCTCGGCCTCGATCTTCTCCTTGTCGGCGCGGATCTCATCCAGCTGTGCGCAGAGATCGTTAAACGTGGAATCCGTAACGGCGATCTCGCCCTTCAAAGTTTCGATCTTATCGTCGCATTGCTTCAAAGAGATCGAGATCGTGGTCTCGGACAATGCTACCTGCTGCATCTTATCGACGATCTCCTGGCCTTTCTTATTGATGGTATTGAGTTCGTCGTTTGCCTTCTTCAGTTTCGCTTCCAGCTGATCGACTTCTTTTCTGCGAAGAGCCGCCTGCTCTTCCCATTCGCCGATCTCACGCTTACGACCCAGAAGGTTGGAGTTATTCTTATAGGCACCGCCGGTGATCGCGCCGCCGGGGGTAAAAAGTTCGCCATCCAGTGTAACGATGCGAAGGCTCTGCTTGTATTTCTTTGATAATGTAGTTGCGTGATCCATGTGATCGCAGACCACGACGCGCCCCAAAAGCTGGGCGAATACATCGTCATACTTTTTATCAAAACGGATCAAGGTATTTGCAAGGCCCAGAACCCCGGGTTCCTTCAGTGCTTCCGGACGGGAAAAGCCTTCATTCTTACCTTTCACCGCATCCATCGGCAGAAAGGTCGCACGGCCGAACTTATTCTCCTTCAGGTAGGAAATGCAAGTCTTCGCGGTATCCGTATCGCGGGTCACGATGTTCTGGATCGCACCACCTAAAGCGATCTCGATCGCCGTCTCGTACTTCTTATCGACTTCCAGAAGGTCGGAAACCACGCCCTCGATCCCGGACAGATCCTTCGGACCGTTCTGCTTATATTCCATCAGCTTGCGGATGCTGTTCTGGTAGCCTTCAAAATGCTCTTCCAGGTTCTTCAGGGATGCCGCACGGGAAGACGCTTCGTGGTATTTCTCCAAAGCTTCTTCTTTCTCCGCTGCGAGCGCATCGCGCTTCTTCACCAGTTCCTGCTGAACTTCCTTCGTTTCCTGGAACTGTTTACGGTAGGAAGCAACATTGTCCCGGACGGAAGCTAACCGGTCGGCAAATGTCTTGCGGTTCTCCTCTGCGGTCTCCAGTTCGCTCTGCGACTGCAGACGCTTCGAAGAGATCTCGCTGCGGCGACGGGAAACCTGCTCGTACAATGTGTCATAATGCTGCAGTTTCGCCGCTACGTCAGACTTGGAATTCAGTAATCTCTTCAGTTCATCCTGATCCTTCTCGACCAGGACCATATTCGCCGCGATCGCGTCATCAAGTTCTTTCATCTGCGCGGTCAGTTCGGCTTCTTTCTGCTTCTGTGCATCGAGGGTCTGGATGAGTTCCGACTTCTGTGTCAGATAGCCCTGCTTCTCCTCCTCCATCGTAAGCAACTGCGAACGGATCTGCTCGAGGCGTTCGTTTAAAGTGCCGCGATTCTTCTCTTCCGAAGCGATCTGCTCATTCAACAGCATGACCTTCGAAGCGATCTCGTTCTTATCGTTGATGTACTGCGTGATACGCTCCGTAAGTTCGGCGTTCTTCTCATCCAGGGAACGGATGAAAGAATCGACTTCTTCATACGCGCTCACCAGTTCTGCAAGTGCTTTCTTCGTATCCTCGAGATCACCACAGACAATCGCATCATTTTCCTCGATCTTCTTCAGGTCTTCCTCGGAACGGTTGGTGAACACACGAAACAGCTGAAGATCGTATTTCTTCAGCTCATCACGGATGCTTAAGTATTTACGGGCAGTTTCAGACTGGCGTTTCAGCGGTCCGACCTGCTTTTCGAGTTCGGTCAATATATCGGAGACACGGGTCAGGTTCGCATGCTCGCTCTCCAGTTTCTTCAACGTGCTCTGCTTGCGTCTCTTATATTTTACGATACCAACGGCCTCATCGAACAGTTCACGGCGCTCTTCCGGTTTATTCGAAAGGATACGCTCGATCTGACCCTGTCCGATGATGGAGTAGCCTTCCTTACCGATACCGGTGTCGTAGAACAATTCATAGATATCACGGAGACGGCAATTCACCCCGTTCAGTTTGTATTCGCTTTCACCGGAACGGAAGACCTTTCGCGTAACGGTAACTTCATCGTAATTGATGTTCAGTTTATGGTCCGAGTTATCCAAAGTGATGGATACCGATGCGAAGCCCAGCGGCTTACGCGCCTCCGTACCCGAAAAGATAACATCCTGCATATTCGAACCGCGTAACTGTTTCGCGCTCTGTTCACCGAGAACCCAGCGGACCGCATCGGCTACGTTACTCTTACCGGAGCCGTTCGGACCTACAATACAGGTGATTCCGTTATGAAACTCAAAAACGAGTTTATTTGCAAACGATTTGAAACCCTGTACTTCGATGGATTTTAAATACATGTATGATTCCTCTTTCTTTCGGGGAATACGTGACCATTGCAGATCAACGAGGTTCCCTTAGTTTCAGGACAGCTGCATGCGCGGCCTCCTGCTGTGCTGCTTTTTTGCTCTTACCCGTGCCGGTACCATAGACCACGTCTCCGATCAGGACCTCGATCACGAATTCCTTCTGATGATCGGGACCGTTTTCCGCGACCAGATGATAAACGGGTTCTTTTGCAAACTTTTCCTGCGACAGCTCCTGTAGGATGGTTTTACTATCATAAAAGAACGTGGTATCGCTTGTGATACCCAGTACGTATTTCTCTACAAACTCTTTTGCAGTAGTAAAACCACCGTCCAGGAAAATGGCTCCGATCAGTGCTTCCATCGCGTCCGATGTGATCGAATCACGGGTGCGGCCGCCGCCGAGTTCCTCACCCTTACCGAGTAGGAGTTTGGATCCCAGGTCGATATTTGCCGCGCAATGCGCAAGCGCAGGCTCACAGACCATGGAGGCGCGTTTTTTGGACATGTCGCCTTCTTTCATCTCCGGATGCAATTTAAACAGATACTCACTGGAGACCAGTTCCAGTACGGCATCGCCCAAAAACTCGAGGCGTTCGTTGTGCATGCTGTATTCCAGGCGATGTTCATTCGCATAGGAACTATGCGTAAGCGCCAGTTTCAGCAACGAGCCGTCTTTAAAAGTATAACCTATCTTCTGTTGAAATTCCACAAGAATTCGTTCCAATTCCATAACACATCCCTCATATAAACAGCAAAAGGGATGAGACCTGCGGCATCATCCCTCATGTTATGAAAACAATTGTAATTATCTCTGGTTTTCAAGTGCGTTCTTGATCTGCTCAACGGCATCGCCGACGGTAACGATCTTCTCAGCCTCTTCACTGGGGATATCGATTTCAAACTCTTCCTCGATCGCCATAATGATCTGATAAACGTCCAAAGAGTCGGCGCCCAGATCATCCACGAAGGTGGTGCCCATGGTGATCTCATCGGTCGAGATGGAAAGGACCTCCGAAATGATATTCTGCAATTTCTCAAAAAACTCCATTATTGCCATCCTTTCAATTCCAAAGTGAATTCGAAAATGAATGCCGCGCGAAAAAGCTTCGGCTTCTCTACAACGGTGCAGCTAACGTCTGACACCGAAATCATTATAATGTATAGCCGCATGTATGGCAATACATATTTGTGTTTTTTTCGGAAAATGTATTCCGGCTTAGCTTACGATCGCATTGATCTGATCGATCGTCTTCGACTCTACGAAATCCACACACTGCATGATCGCGTTTTTGATCTCTTTCTCCGTCGCGCTGCCGTGGGTCTTAACTACGAGAGCCTTCAGGCCCAGCATAGGCGCGCCGCCATATTCCGAGGCATCGAACTTCTTGATCACGCCCTTCAGGTTTTTCTTCACCATCAGCGCTCCGAGCTTGCCCTTCAGGTTGGAAAGCATGCCCTTTTTGATCTCGCTGACGAGCGCGGAACCGACGCCTTCGTAGAGTTTCAGAATGACATTGCCCACGAACGCTTCCGTAACAACGACATCGGCCGCTCCGTAAGGAATATCACGGGACTCTACGTTTCCAATGAAATTGATGTCTTCGCATGCCTTCAGAAGCGGGAATGTCTCTTTAACGAGGGCATTACCCTTCTCTTCTTCTGCACCGATATTTACGATACCGACTCTCGGCTTCTTCACCTTACATACGCGCTCCATGTAAATGGAACCCATGCGGGCGAACTGAACCAGGTCCTCCGGACGTGCGTCGACATTCGCGCCACAGTCGATCAGAAGGCTGGCGCCCTTCGTCGTAGGGATCAGCGGAGCCAAAGGTGTGCGGCGAATGCCTTTGATACGGCCGACGATGAGCTGGCCGCCGACTAAGATGGCACCGGTGCTACCGCTGGAAATGAAAGCGTCAGCCTCGCCATCGCGCACTAATTTCTGCGCAACTACGAGGGAGGAGTCCTTCTTCTCACGGATCGCTGCCACGGGCGGTTCACCGGTCTCGATGACCTCGGTGGCATTGACCACCGAGACACGTGACTTATCGTATTGATATTTCGCTAATTCCGCATGGACCGCGTCTTCTTTACCGACGAGGACGATTTGGATATTATCGCGAAGAGCCAGGCTATCGATCGCGCCCTGTACGATCTTCTCAGGCGCGTTGTCGCCGCCCATCGCGTCGATTGCTATTTTGATCATGTCTACCCCTTACTGGATGGATGCATGGATGTCCTGCAGGCTCATTACGCCGATCTCACCCTCATGGATGACGGTGTAGATACCATCGGCGGTCGCCTTTGCGGCTGCCATGGTCGTGATATACGGAACCTTTGCCTTGATCGCCGTCTTACGGATGTAGCTGTCGTCAAAGATTCTCTCGTTCGGAGCGGTCGGTGTGTTAATAATGAGCTGGATCTTGCCGTTCATCACTTCATCCACGATGTTCGGACGGCCTTCCTGCATCTTGTTGATGCGCTCAGCCTTGATGCCGTTTGCTACGAGAAGCTCGTAGGTGGAACCGGTCGCCACGATGCGGAAGTTGCAAGCCTCGAACTTACGAGCTACGTCAACGACTTCCGGCTTATCCTTGCGGTTTACGGAGAACAGTACACAGCCTTCCTTCGGCAGAACGGTCTGGGTAGCTTCCTGAGCCTTGAAGTATGCCTCGCCGACATTTGTGGACAGGCCGAGGACCTCACCTGTGGAACGCATTTCCGGTCCGAGGACAGGGTCTACTTCCTGGAACATATTGAACGGGAATACCGCTTCTTTTACGCCATAGTACTTCGGCTTGATCTCCTTCATGGTCGGGATCGGTGACTCCATACCAGTCAGAGGCGCGGTCATGATCTGTGTTGCGATCTTTACCATGTTGATGTTGCAGACCTTCGATACAAGCGGAACGGTTCTGGATGCTCTCGGGTTTGCCTCGAGTACGTATACCTTACCATCCTCGATCGCGTACTGCATATTCATCAGGCCGCATACGCCCATCTCATCGGCGATCTTGCGAGTGTATTCCTTGATCGTCTCAACGAGGTTTGCGGGAATGTTCTTCGAAGGCAGGATACATGCGGAGTCACCGGAGTGAACACCTGCAAGCTCAATATGCTCCATAACAGCAGGAACAAATGCATGCTTGCCGTCTGCGATCGCATCAGCCTCACACTCCGTCGCGTGACGAAGGAAGCGGTCAATGAGGATCGGACGATCCGGGGTCACACCAACAGCTGCAGCCATGTACTGCTTCATCTGCTCGGGCTCATTTACGACCTCCATGCCGCGGCCGCCCAATACGTAGGAAGGACGAACCATAACCGGATAACCGATCTTCTCAGCGATGGCCAATGCTTCTTCTACATCGACTGCCATGCCGGATTCGGGCATCGGAATGTCCAACTTATCCATCATGCCTCGGAACAGATCGCGGTCCTCTGCCATATCGATAACTTCCGGAGAAGTACCGAGGATGTTGACACCGTTCTTCTTCAGATCTGCTGCAAGGTTGAGCGGTGTCTGGCCGCCGAACTGAGCGATAACGCCCACCGGCTTTTCTTTATTGTAGATGCTGAGAACGTCTTCCAGGGTCAGAGGCTCGAAGTAGAGCTTATCGGATGTATCATAGTCCGTGGATACAGTCTCAGGGTTACAGTTAACGATAATGGTCTCGAAGCCGAGTTCCTTCAAAGCGAATGCAGCGTGTACACAGCAATAGTCGAACTCGATACCCTGACCGATACGGTTCGGGCCGCCACCCAGGATCATGATCTTCTTGCGATCGGTGATCGTAGTGTGATCCGGTGCGCAATATGTCGAGTAGTAATATGCGGAATTTTGAGTACCGAATACATGTACCGGCTCCCAGCTCTCGGTAATACCATAGGAAAGACGGGTGTTACGAACCTCATCCTCCTTCACTTCGAGGAGCTTAGCAAGGTAACGGTCAGAGAAACCGTCCTTCTTCGCAGTCTCCAGGATCTCCTTCGAAGGAACGCTGCCCTTCATGGTGAGGAGCATCTCTTCCTCTTCTACCAGTTCCTTCATCTGCTCGATGAAGTATTTCTTGATCTTTGTAAGGTTGTGGAGTTCATCAACGGTTGCGCCCTTACGAAGTGCCTCGTACATGATGAACTGGCGCTCACTGGTCGGGTAGATCAGTTTTGCAAGCAGGTCTTCCTTCGACAACTCATGGAAGTCCTTCGCGAAGCCCAGACCGTAACGGCCGATCTCCAGGCTGCGGATCGCCTTCTGGAAGGCTTCTTTATAGTTCTTACCGATACTCATGACTTCACCTACGGCGCGCATCTGAGTACCGAGCTTATCTACAGAGTCCTTAAACTTCTCGAATGCCCAACGAGCGAACTTGATTACGACATAGTCGCCCCCGGGAACATACTTATCCAGCGTACCGCATTTTCCGCAAGGGATCTCATCCAGGGTCAGGCCTGCAGCAAGCATAGCGGAAACGAGCGCGATCGGGAAACCGGTCGCTTTCGAAGCCAGTGCGGAAGAACGGGAAGTTCTAGGGTTGATCTCGATAACGATGATACGATCGGAAACCGGATCGTGTGCGAACTGTACGTTCGTACCACCGATGACCTGAACCTCGTTAACGATACGATATGCCTGCTCCTGCAGACGCTTCTGGACCTCTTCGGAGATCGTGAGCATCGGTGCGGAACAGAAGGAGTCACCGGTATGTACACCCATCGGGTCAATGTTCTCGATGAAGCAAACGGTGATCATATTGCCCTTTGCGTCACGAACGACTTCGAGCTCGAGCTCTTCCCAGCCGATGATGGACTCCTCAACGAGTACCTGGCCTACAAGACTGGCCTGAAGTCCACGAGCGCAGACGGTCTTCAACTCTTCTACGTTATATACAAGGCCGCCGCCGGCACCACCCATGGTGTAAGCGGGACGCAGAACAACCGGATAACCCAGCTTATCAGCGATGGCAAGTGCTTCCTCAACACTATAAGCAACTTCGCTACGCGCCATCTCGATGCCGAGTTTATTCATGGTCTTCTTAAACTCGATACGGTCCTCACCACGCTCGATGGCATCGACCTGAACACCGATGACCTTTACATTATACTTATCCAGGATACCCTTCGTAGAAAGTTCCGAGCAAAGGTTCAGTCCGGACTGTCCGCCGAGGTTCGGCAGGATCGCATCGGGACGCTCTTTCTCAATGATCTGCTCCAGACGCTTAACGTTCAGGGGCTCGATATAGGTAACATCCGCAATGCCGGGGTCCGTCATGATCGTCGCCGGGTTGGAGTTTACCAAAACGATCTGGTATCCAAGCTTACGCAGCGCCTTACAAGCCTGGGTTCCGGAATAGTCGAACTCACAAGCCTGGCCGATAATGATCGGGCCGGATCCGATAATAAGTACTTTTTTGATGTCTTCTCTTTTGCTCATCTTCGTCCTCCATCGTATCTCTCATATGAGTATTTAAACATACGGTCCGCTTACTGCGAACCATTCTTGTATTAAGGCAATCAACAGGGAGCCTCCACAACCGCGGCCCTATAAAAACGCAACAAAAAAGTCAGTCTCGAAAAAACAACTGACCTCAAACGAAAATATAGGGAACAGAAATAAAAGGGACGGAATTGAGAGAATCGTATGTCCCGTGTTTTCCACTCTGCATATTCAGACTCGTTAGCATAGCAGACTTCATGTCTTCCTCCCTATTCATTGCCTTAAATCTATAAAACTATACCACAGGATGTTGAAAACTGCAACTGTTTTTTTGAATTTTTTTCGGATTTTTTCACGTCCGGTTAGAATCATTTGGGAGGCGCTTCTGCGCCTCCCGATTCACGTGAATATTATATCTTTTAAAACTCAATCAAGTCAGGATCATTCTGCGTCTTTCGCAACGATTTCCTTCTTGTTGTAGGAGCCACAAGCCTTGCATACGCGGTGAGGCATCATCAGGGCGCCGCACTTGCTGCACTTTACAAGCGTAGGAGCGGACATCTTCCAGTTCGCACGACGCTTATCTCTTCTGGCTTTTGAGGTTTTGTTCTTAGGACAGATCGACATAACATTACACCTCCTTAAATAAGTCTGCGATCCTGGCCATCCTCGGATCCTTTGGTTCATCAGCCGTCGCCGAACAACCGCAGTCTCCTTCGTTCAGGTTCTTCCCACACACTGGGCATAATCCCTTGCAGTCCTCTGTACAGTAGACGGCAAATGGCATATTCACCGAGAGTGTGTCGAACGCGAGCGCATCGACATCCAGGAAACGATCGTTTATCAGAAAATTGACAAATGCGTCCTCGTCGTCATCCTCATCCGTTTCTTCCTTCTTCGTTGCTGTTTTCTTATTCAGATCCAGCTTGCAGGAATAAGTAAGATCAAACGGTTCGGACAGAGGCTTCGCACACCGGGCACACGCCATCATAAGCACGATATGGATCGTGGCTTCCAGCTCGACCTGGCGGTCTGCACTGTGATGCAGGCGTAAGTCACAATGACCTTCCTCTACGGGATACTGTTCTTTTTGAAACGAGAATTCCGCTTTTTCGATTGGAACTGTACATTCCTTTCGGGAGTCATTTGCCGCTGTCAATTCAGACAAATCAATCTGCATATACGCCTCCATTTCCGGGGCATAATACGCATACCAAATGATTATACCCAACTATTCCGGTTTTGTCAATCGATTTTTTTAATTATTTTGCTGCTGTGCTGCCTTCTCCTCGGCCTCGAGTGCCTGGGCCTGTACGACCGTGATCGCTACAACGCCGACGATGTCATCTGCACAACATCCGCGGGACAAGTCATTGACCGGGCGGGCGATACCCTGCGTTACCGGTCCGTACGCTTCCGCTTTCGCAAGTCTCTGTACCAGCTTGTAGCCGATGTTGCCCGCATCCAGATCGGGGAATACGAGGACATTGGCCCGTCCTGCCACGCGGCTCGTCGGAGCCTTCGACTCTGCAACGGAGGAAACCATGGCCGCATCTGCCTGAAGTTCACCGTCCAGATTGAGGTCGGGACGCAGGTGCTTTGCGATACGGGTCGCAGCTACGACCTTATCTACCTTCGGGTGGGATGCGCTGCCCTTCGTGGAGTGCGAAAGCATCGCTACGACAGGCTCCTCACCGGTCAGCAGAGAGAATGTATCGGCCGATGAGATGGCGATCGCCGCCAGCTTCTCGGCATCGGGATCCTGCTCGATACCACAGTCTGCAAATACGAACGTACCATTCAGGCCGTATTCGCAATCGGGCACGATCATCAGGAAGAAGGCGGAAACCAGCTTCACACCGGGCTTCGTCTTCAGGATCTGCAACGACGGACGCAGCGTGTTTGCGCTGGAATGGCAGGCGCCGCTTACAACGCCGTCGGCGTGGCCCATCTTAACCATCATGCAGGCATAGTACATATAGTCTTCGATCATCATCTGCTTTGCAAGTTCCGGGGTCATGCCCTTATTCTTACGCAGTTCGACCAGCTTTGAAACATACAGCGGAAGTACCGGTGAAGTATGCGGATCGATGATCGTGATCTTCGAACGGTCGATCCCACGACTGTAAGTCTCTACCTCATCCGGAGTACCCAGAATGATCAGGTTTGCAATATCTTCTTTGATGATCTTCTCCGCTGCTTCCCATACACGCGGATCCATGGACTCGGGAAGAACGATGGTTTTCTTGTCTTTCCGGGCACGCTCTTTTATGGAATCAATAAAACTCATGTGACGCATCTCCTTATTGTTCTATCTGATCTACCCGCCGCTGTCCATCGGCTCATCGGACACCGTCGGCACGAAACCATAGGTTTCGCTTCCTTTACTGCATATATTATATAAGATATCCCTTTTACGTGCAAGTATATCCATGTACTTTTCAAAGCACACGCCCGATGTGACAATGGGGACGGTTCCGTTTGTCACATGTGTCTACGTTGCAGGTCTGTGACCTGCAACAGGAAGGTTCCATTTTACACATTATCTGACAAAAAACGGACCCGTCAAAAAACTCGGGTCCGTGTATCCTATATATATGATCAAACTCTTATCACGCCGTATGTAAACTCTCCGATCTCATCTGAGCTGTTTTGAAGCTGGTAATAGAATTCGGAAATGTACAGGTCGGTCTTAAACATCGCCAGGCAGGCGCCGCGATCCGACGGCTGGAAATCCTCGGCAAACCTCTCATAATCTGCAACCTTCGTAATAATGGGCAATGTCGCACATTCCTTGATGCGCGGCCGCAACAGTTTCGTATCTTCATCGCGGAAGCCCAGAAGCCGCAGGTAAAACACCGGATAGGGCGGGCGCTCCGCTCCGATGCCGGTAAGCAGTCGGAACAAAATGCGGGAAATGCGGGTGTAAGTAAGATTCTTCGATTTCAACGACACAATGTAATCGTCAAATGTCCGACACGCGGACGCCTCCGCACTGCGGTTCACCAAATGACGCAGCAATGTCGGCTCGATGCTATTGTATGGTGCCTCATAGATCAGGTTACGATAACGGACATCCAGAAGCATCTTCTTATAATACGGGAGCAGTTCATCCTCGCAGACCGGGCCATACTGCTCCAGCGTCTTCGTAAGGACCTCGCCGGCCGGCTTCGAGAAAAAGCCTTCCAGGTCTTCCGCCATTCCGCCATTCGCGATCAGTTCACGCAAATACGAGCCGCTCGCATAGGTTTCATCAAATGCCGACGCCTGGTTATGCCCGGCTCCGACTCGTTTGATCGCTACCGGCTTCATCTTCGATTTGAGCGCGGCCAAAGCTTTGCAGTACTGTAATCCGAGCGTAGCGTTCGGGTTTCGAAGCATCGACCGAATGCTGTCTGCCTTCTCACTACCATCGCGTGCATCAAAATAGTCGTAGACTGCACAGTCATAGGCAGCGGGAAATGATTTTCCGCTCTCCAGGTAGGAACGTAGTTTCTCGCGTACCTCCACTGGCTCGTCGACCATCATCTTCGTAACTTCCTGCATCGCGTCGGTATCGATCACTTCGCTTCCGAAGCACAGATAGTCGACCACACCCAGGCTGTCCAGAAGCGACACTGCCGCATGTGCAAACCCTTCAGCACTGGAAGTTGCGTAGATCGCAGGAATCTCAAACACCATATCGGCGTGAGAATCCCCGGACAAGCACATCCGTGTGCGAGTATACTTATCCACGATCGCCGGTGCGCCGTACTGCGTAAAGTTACCGCTCATCACGATGATGACGTATCTGCATCCCGTGGTCTCGCGCACCTTGCGAATCAGGTATTCATGGCCGGTATGATAGGGATTGAATTCCGCTACGATACCGGCCACGCCGCCCTGTGCGGGCGCCTGACCATCTTTTGCATATGGTATCTCGCGGATCTTGATCATATCGGCTCCTTTATTCTTATCAGTTCTTGAAACTATGGATCGGCGCGGGGATGCGTCCTTCGCGGGAAATAAACTTCTCGCAGGAGTACGGGTTCACCGGCATTACCGGTGCATAGCCCAAGAGTCCGCCGAACTCGACAATGTCGCCAACGCCCTTTCCGATCACGGGAATGATACGCACGGCCGTAGTCTTCTGGTTTACCATACCGATGGCAGCCTCATCCGCGATGATACCGGAGATGGTCGATGCGGTGGTGTCGCCGGGGATGGCGATCATATCCAGACCAACCGAACATACGCAGGTCATGGCCTCGAGTTTTTCCAGGGTCAATGCACCGCACTGCGCTGCCTCGATCATACCATGGTCTTCGCTGACCGGAATGAACGCGCCGGACAGTCCGCCGACATAGGAAGACGCCATAACGCCGCCCTTCTTCACTTGGTCGTTCAAAAGTGCCAGCGCTGCCGTCGTTCCCGGAGCGCCTACCTTCTCTAAGCCGATCTCTTCGAGGATCTCAGCTACACTGTCGCCGACAGCCGGCGTCGGAGCCAGGGACAGGTCGATGATTCCAAACGGGATGCCCAGTCTGCGGGATGCTTCCTGTGCAACGAGCTGGCCGACACGCGTGATCTTAAACGCGGTCTTCTTAATGGTCTCGCAAAGCACTTCAAAGTTCGCGCCGCGGCACTGTGTCAGAGCCGACTTAACAACACCGGGACCGGAAACGCCGACATTGATGATGGCGTCTGCCTCGGTGACGCCGTGGAATGCACCCGCCATGAACGGGTTGTCATCCGGTGCATTGCAGAATACAACGAGCTTCGCACAACCTAAGGAGTCCTGCTCCTTAGTAAGCTCCGCGGTCTCTTTGACGATCGTACCGAGCAGACGGATCGTGTCCATATTCATACCGGTCTTCGTCGATCCGACATTGACCGAACTGCAGACATATTCGGTCTGCGCCAGAGCCTGCGGGATAGAACGAATCAAAAGTTCATCCGATTTCGTCATTCCCTTGCTGCACAGCGCGGAATAACCGCCGATGAAATTCACACCGACTGTGATCGCAGCGCGGTTCAGCGTCCTCGCGATCTCGACGAAATCTTCGGTCGTCTTACAGATCGAAGAACCGACCAGAGCGATCGGCGTTACGGAGATACGCTTATTCACGATGGGAACACCGTACTCCTTACCGATCTCATTGCCCGTGGAAACGAGATCCTTCGCGATGCGCGTGATCTTCTCATAGATGGCGTCACAAGTCGTCTTCACATCCGCACGTACGCAATCGAGCAGGTTGATTCCGATCGTAATGGTACGGACATCGAGACACTCATGCTCGATCATATTATTGGTTTCATTGACTTCAAATATATTGATCATACGGCACTCCTAGATTCTGTGCATTTTAGTAAAGATCTCTTCCAGTTGCATGTGGATCACAACGCCGAGGTCGTTTCCAACGCCCTCGAGTTCCGTCACCATCGTGCTGATCTTCTTCTCCGATGCGGAGATATCCACGATCATCATCATGTTGAAATATCCGTCGACGATGGTCTGGGAGATGTCCAGAATATTTACGGTGTTCTCCGCCAGATAGCTGCACACGCGGGCTATAATGCCGACCGTATCCTTACCGACTACCGTGATTATCGCTTTTTTCATGTCAATACCTCTCTTAGAACTCAATGGTTTCTGTCATCTCGTCGCGTTTTGCGACCAGAATATATATCTGTTCGGCCAATGCCGGATCGATGCCTTCGTTAACTTCAGCCCTTACTGTATCCAGTGCGAGCTGCGGAATGTTGTTTTCCTGGCTTAAATGTCCCAGTACTGCATATTTCAGTCGCGGGTTTGCGATCTCGCACAGGAGCTGGCCGCAGCGGTCATTTGCCAAGTGTCCGTAATCACTCATCACGCGGCGTTTCAACTGGTAGGGGTAGGGTCCGACCTGAAGCATATTCAGATCGTGGTTGCTCTCGATGAGTAAGGCATCCAAGCCCAGAAGATTACGGACCGTGTAGCCGGTGTAATTACCCAAGTCGGTGCAAACGGCCGCGGCGCGGTCCCCGCACTCGATGCGATAGCCGACCGGACAAGCCGCATCATGCAGATTATTGAACGCCAGGATCGAAAGATCCCCGATCGTAAACCATTCATCCGCAACGATCGGACGATACAGTTCCGGATCGATCTCGCCTTTCTTATCCATGCGGCGGATCTCCTCGATCGTCTCTTGTGGTGCGTAGATCGGAACTCGGTAGCGTTTCTCAAAAACATAGAGACCGCCGATGTGGTCGGAATGCTCGTGGGTGATCAAAAGACCTCGCAGGCTTTCGGGCAACACCCCCAGCAATGTCAGATTATCCTTGATTCGTTTGCAGGAGATGCCGGCGTCCACCAGAATGTTCGTCTCTCCCCCGCTGACCAGCGTACAGTTTCCACTGCTTCCGCTGGCAATACTCGTAAGTTTCATAACAAACTAACCTTTGTGTTTAGTATTTCGATTACCATGCCATTATAGTAGCATTTGCACGATACGTCAATCCGATACGATCGATGTCAGGATCTGCCGTACTCGTTCGCGCGTAACATCAAAGCCGTAGCCGGTAGGTATGACGGCTGTTGCCGCCTGAAAGAAATCGCCGACACTGCGTTGTTTCGCCATGATGGCGCGGCACTTTTCTTCACTGTAACCGCGGGAGCCGATCAGACGCTCGATGCGCGTATCTTCCGGAGCAAATACATACCACATATGGTCGCAAAACTCTGGGATGTCTGTCTCCAAAAGCAACGCTGCCTCGATCACCAGAAAGTCCGGTGTATCGGCGGCATTCGGCTTGGAATTACGAAACGCTGCGATCTCGGTTTTGATCTGATCGATCACGATCGGATGGACGATCTTATTGATCGTTTCAGTCGAACCACCGTTCTCAAACACACGCTCGGCTAAAAGTTTCCGGTCGATCGTTGCGTCTTCTTTACGAACGATGTCGGCACCGAATGCATCGATCAGGGCCTGGTACGTTCTGCCGCCGGGCTCCATCAATTGATTTGCCATGTCATCTGCGATCAGCAACTTTGCGTTGCATTCTTCGGCCAATGTCGTACACACGGCGGTTTTTCCTGATCCGACGCCACCGGTCACGCCGATGACGATCTTCTTATTTTGCATCATTCCAATTCTCCCCGGTTGCGACCGAAACTTCCAGATCCACAGAAAGCTTCATCGCATTCTTCATGCAGGAAACCAGTAATTCCTTCACCTGCTCCACTTCTTCTTTTTTTGCCTCGATCAGCAATTCATCGTGCACCTGTAAAACAATGCGGGAAGCAAGCTTTCGTTTCACCAGTTCTGCATTGACCGCGTTCATCGCGATCTTTATGATATCGGCTGCCGTGCCCTGGATGGGCGCGTTCATCGCGACACGCTTACCAAATTCGCGAACCATATACTGGGACGCCTTCAATTCCGGAATGGGGCGCGTACGCCCAAGCAATGTGGTCGAAAAGCCCTTTGTTTCCGCATCCTTCACGAGGCGGTCGAGTAGTTCCTTTACCTTCGGATAGGTCGCAAAATACCGTTCGATGTACTGCTCCGCCTCTTTCCGAGTAATGCTTAAGTCCTCACTCAGGCCGAAAGCACTGATACCATACACGATACCAAAGTTCACGGCTTTCGCGTTGCGGCGCATCTGCGGCGTAACTTCGGACAGCGGCACATGGAACACGGACGCTGCTGTGATCGCGTGGATATCCTTATCCTGATGGTAGGCTGCGATCAGGTTTTCATCCTCGGACATATGCGCCAGGATACGCAGTTCGATCTGCGAGTAATCGGCGTCCACGAAAACATAGCCGGGAGCCGGCACAAACAGTTTCCGAATCTCCTTACCCTGGTCGTTACGAACGGGAATATTCTGCAGGTTCGGGTCCGCACTGCTGATACGTCCGGTCGCTGTCACAGTCTGATTGAACGTACCATGGATGCGTCCGTCCGCACGTACATAGCCGGGCAATGCATCTGCATACGTGGATTTCAGTTTCGTCAGCTGCCGGTATAGAAGGATCTTCTGAACGATCTCATAGTCCGGCGCTAACTTATCGAGTACATCCGCCGCTGTGGAATAACCACTCTTCGTCTTCTTTCCACCCGGCAGTTTTAAGGTTTCAAATAAAAACTCTCCCAACTGTTTCGGAGAATTCAGGTTCACGCCGCGCGCGGCTTCCCCGCCTAGGGAAATGATGGTTTCCTCTACCTCATGGATCCGCTTTCCGAGCACAACGGAGAACTCTCGAAGTGCTGTAGCGTCCACGCAGATACCATAACGCTCCATTCGGAACAGGCCATATACCAGAGGCAGTTCGATCTCCTCGTAAAGTTTCAGCATGGACTGCTCTTTCAAAAGGTTTTTCAGATAGTTGCCGAGTCGTAATGCCAGGCTCGCCTCCGCAGCATATACCGGTCCGAGTTTATCCTCCATGACCGGATAGACATCCTGCACCTTACTCTTTCCCAGGATCTCGGCAGGCGAAGTATGTGTCTCTGCCAGATGGGAAGCCGCACAGGAAAATGCATCCTCCGGCGGCGACAGCGGACTCAGCAGATACGCCATAACGGAAACATCATCCGAACGCATCATAAGAGGCTCCAAAAACGCTTCTACATCGTTTTGGGAAGTATCCGCCAGCAGATGCAGGGTTTTCTTTAAGTCATAAACACTGACCTTTGTATGTTCGAATACCTTACGGACCGGTTCGTATAACTGCATCACCGAGAACGGATCCCCGGCCGAAAGGTAGTAAGATTCATTTTCAAATGCAACGCCGATGCCAAACCATTGGCGGTCGGAAGCGTCGCTGCTGACACAGAAGGACATGCCGACCTCGGAATGCTTCTGTGCCTGATCGAGAATGCGTAAGGCTTCCTCGATCGAAGAAACAAATGTATAGGAAATCTCCTTTTTCTCTGTTCCGGAATTCGAAGCAACAGCAGCCGAAGCCTTGCTTCCTTCGGCGAAACGAGAAAACAGGGATTTGAAGTTGTGCCGTTTTACGAGTTCATAAGCTTCCGGCGTATAAAGGTTTTCGATCTCTGCATCCGCAGGTGTAAAATCAAACTCCGCATGAACATTGATCGTTGCCAGGATCTTCGACAGATGCGCCAGTTCGCGGTTCTGCTCGAAGGATTCACGCACACTCTTTTTCGTGATCTCTTCGATATGCGCTTCTGCATTTTCTACGGTGTGATACTTCTGGATAAGCTCGGTCGCAGTCTTCGGTCCGACGCCCGGCAGACCCGGGATATTATCCGAGGTATCTCCCTGAAGTGCTTTCAGGTCGATAAACTCGGTCGGCGTTACGCCGTATTCCGCAAATACGTCCTTCGCATAATAGTTGAAGATCTCTGTCTTTCCTTTTTGCGTCTTCGGGATACGTACCAGGATCGTGTCGGTTGCAAGCTGCAAAAGATCGCGGTCACCGGAAACGATCACGACCTGCATCGCATCGGGCCCGTCGGTCAGCCTGCGTGACAATGTACCAATGATATCATCCGCCTCTAGGCCCGCCTTCGAAACGCAGGGAACCCCCATAGCGTGCAGCATATCCTGCAGCATCGGAACCTGAACGAGAAGTTCCTGCGGCATGGGTTTACGCGTACCCTTATACTCTTTGTAGATCTCGTGGCGGAACGTGGGCGCTTTCACATCAAAAGCGACCGCCAGATGGGTCGGATGTTCCTCATCGAGCAGTTTAAAGAGAATATTCAAAAAACCGTACACGCCGTTCGTCGGCTCGCCCTGCGCGTTCGTGAGCATCGGCAGGCCGTAGAATGCACGGTTGATTATGCTGTATCCGTCGATCAAAAGTATCTTATCCATAGCACCTTCGCATTTACAGAAGAATGATCATCACGGCGGTCAGAAAGATGAGGATGAACAGAAGGACGGTCTGCAGGACACTGTGATGGCGCTTGATGTGCCCCATCTCCTTCTCGATCTTCGAATGAAGCATCCCAGAGAAGTTGAAATCCGTCGGCTCCTTTGAATCCAGTCCTTTCAGACCGCGCGTGACGATAAACTTGATGTCCAGCTCCTCATAGCATGAAGAGCAGTTTTTTACATGCAAAAGGAACTGCTCCTTCTGGGTACCGCGCAGCTTATCTTCATTGTACTGATCAATTAACGACAATGCTTCCTTGCACTCCATAAGAACCGTTCCTTTCGTTGTATTATCCTTCTACAGAAAACTTGTAGATCGTGGTCGATGTGTATGCATTGCCCTTGCGGATCACAGGAGAAACGAAGTTCTCATGATTTACCGCATCCGGGAAATACTGGGTCTCAAAGCATGCACCGGCGCGCTTTACATAAACGGTGCCGCTCTTACCGGTCACCTTATTCTTGCCGACATAGTTGCCGGTGTAGAACTGCATGCCGGGAAGATCGGTGTAAACTTCCATCTTACGACCGCTCTTCGGATCGAACATGAAAGCGACCTTGTGGATGCCGCCCGGGTTTTTGAGAACGTAGTTGTGATCGTAACCGCCTGCATCCTTAAGCATGTAGTAGTTCTGGTTGATATCCTGTCCGATCGTCTTCGGTGTGTTAAAATCCATCGGCGTGTTGGCAATCGCTACCAGATTACCATTCGGGATCGACTTCTTATCTGTCTCAGTCACATAATCGGAATCGATCCAGACGATCTGATCCAGAACGTCGCCGCTATCATGACCGGCGAGGTTGAAATAGCTGTGATTCGTCAGGTTGATGATGGTGTCCTGATCCGGAACTGCAAAGTAGCCGATCATGACAGAGCCATCTTCCTTCAAAGTGTAGGTGAGGGAAATGTCGACATTTCCCGGATAACCCTGATCCAGATCCGGGCTGTGCAGGGTCATGGTAACCGATGCGCTCTCGTCATCCACTCGGGTATCGGTCACTTTCCATACACGGTTCTGATACCCCTTTTTACCGCTATGCAGATTGTTGATCTTGTTGTCGTTCTTCTCGAGTTCGTACGTTGTTCCATTGATCGTGAACTTCGCGCCGCCGATGCGGTTCGCGTGACGTCCTACTGTTGCCCCGAGAAAACAAGAGTTTTTGTAGTAATCTTCGAGGGTCTTGAGACCGAGGACTACGTCTGCACATTTTCCCTTCTTATCGGGAACTGCAAGACTTACAAGCAATGCGCCGTAATTGCTGACGGTGAGGGCCATGCCCTTCTTATTCGTCATCACGTAGTTGCGGATCTCTTCACCTTTCTTTGTCGTTCCAAATACAGAGTTTACAAGTATCATAATCATTCTCCTTATATTTGATTCCGCTTTCGCGGTTTAATCTTCTCTTTCGATCTTCCAGACGAAAGAACGGTAGTCACCGCCAGCCCACGGGTTCGGGATAAATATTCCCGCGTTTATAAGGGCGTCGCCCGTAAAATGACGCTCCATCTCTGGAATGAAGTAATTCGCGTTCGGATCCAGTCCCTGCAGGCGGACCAAAAACGGCCGATGATTGATGCGGTAAGTGACCGCTACCATGGTCAGAAGCGCGCGCGACTTATCCTTCGAAACCACCATATAGGCGTCTGCGAAATGATTCTCCGCGTAGGAAGCGAGTCGATAATAATCTCCCTCACGCACCAGATCGTTGCTTTCATGGTACATCGCGACTTGCTTGGGGATCATCGCCAGATCCTCTTCCGACAGTTTCGTGATGTCCAGTTCGTAACCAAAGGTACCAAGCATCGCAATGTGTCCGCGCGTTTCAAACGGAACACTGCGTCCCGTCAGATGGTTCGGGCAGACGGAAACATGGGCGCCGATCGTGGATAGCGGATAAATGAGGGCCGTTCCCTCCTGGATCTTCAGACGCTCGATGGCGTCGGTATCATCCGAACACCAGATCTGCGGACTGTAATACAACATGCCCGGATCGAAACGCCCGCCGCCGCTGGAGCAGTTCTCCAAAAGCAAGTCCGGAAACTCGCTAACGAGACGTCTCTGTAATTCATAGACGGCCAATGTATAGCGGTGGAAAAACTCTCCGATGCGGTCTGCCGGAAGATCCTTACTTCCGATGTTCGTAAGAGCACGGTTCATATCCCACTTCACATATTCGATATTCGCGCTCTTTAAGACCTTACAGAGGCTAGCCCAGACATAATCCAGAACCTCGGAACGTGTGATGTCCAGAACATACTGCCAGCGCAGCGTCGTGTTCTCTCGATCTGGAATCTGGATGGCCCAGTCAGGATGTGCGCGAAACAGGTTGGAATCCGGACATACCATCTCGGGTTCAAACCAGATACCGAACTTCATATTGAGTTTATTGACTTCCGAGACGAGGTAACTAAGCCCGCCCGGCAGTTTCTCTTCATTTACCACCCAGTCGCCCAGGGCTCGATGATCATCGAAGCGGTTTCCGAACCAGCCATCATCCATGACCAGCATCTCAATACCGCTCTTCGATGCAGTGCGGGCGATATCCAGCAACTTTTCTGTATTAAAATCAAAATACGTAGCTTCCCAGTTGTTCAGGAGCACCGGACGCTTGTGATCCTTATATTTTCCCCGGATCAGATGGCTACGGTATAGATCGTGGAAGGTGCGCGTCATGCCACCTAAACCCTGCGAAGAGTAGACCATAACCGCCTCCGGAGCCGTAAACGTCTCCCCGGGCTCCAGTTTCCAGCAGAAATCGTCGGGGTTGATACCGATCTGTACGATCACGTCATCATTGACCAGGCCGTCCGTCTGGGCGATGAAGTTTCCGGAATATACCAGGTTCATCGCATAGACTTCTCCGCTCGTCTGCGTCGTATTCGGCGACATCACGGCAATGAACGGGTGCGCCTGATGACTCGAAACGCCACGGGATGAATACGCACGGCTGATGCCGTAGGATACCGGGCGACGACACATGCCGCGCTCCCGTCCCCACGAGCCATGAAGCGTGATCATGTCGTAAGAAGCCTCCGGCAGATACAAGTGTGCGGAAAGCACGCGGTCCAAATAGAGAGCCGCGCCTCCGCCGTTATGTAAGCGAACATGGCGGCAGATCGCATCATTGTCCGCGAAAACCGTATAGGACAGGGTCAGTGTCAGGTCGATCACAGGATCGAAAAGTTCGATCTCCAGCGTCTCGCAGTTTTTCTCACTTCCGAAAGTCGCAGGAAGTTTCTCCAGTGCGGGCTTTCCCTTAAAGATGCGGTGGGAACGATATTCACACAGGGCGCCGTGATGGCCCTGCATCGTATGTACATCCAGCGCACATTCCCGGAAATCGCCGATTCCGCGGAAGTTATATTCGAACGGAAAATTATCATAGAAAATGCCCGTGTCACCGGGATTGATGTTGTCGACGAATGGATCCGCCTTCACACCCATCAAATGACGCAGGTTTTGGTTTTGTATTTTCTTTCCGTAGTAGATATGTCCCAGATACTTCCCGTTCACGATCCCCATGATGTACGTGGTGTTCGGTGTATGCAGGAAGAAGGACATGCACTTTTCACAGTATTGAATCGACATAAAATCTCCTTCAGACTACGATCAGACTGGCGACGTAGAAAGGTTTTACATCGTCCTCGTGTGCTTCGATGATCTCCAGGGACAGTTCGTGCTCCTCATTTGGAAGATCATGATAACAACACTCGAGAGCTGCCAGATCCCCCCATGTTTCGTCGAAGTTTGCATCAAGAATGCGAACCGTAGCGGGATCATGATCCAGCGTTACACGCACGACCTGCGCAGGCAGATCCTTCGTTTTGCGGTACTGGATGCCGATGCCGGTACATTTGATGCGGAAGGTCATGAAACTGCCTTCCAGCGAACCATACCAGCCGTTCTTAAAAATCTCGGCGCTGTTTTCCAGACGCATCTCATCCTTCGAGAAACCGTAGCATTGCATCGGCTCGATCTCTTTGTTTGTCAAGCGTACACAGTTTTCGAAACGATTATCCGTCACGGGCACGGAAATGCCGTCTGAGCGGTCAATGAAACGCAACAGATTGCAGATCACATCGGCCACCAGCTTGTGTCCCGCATCGTTCGGATGCAGACCATCCGAAGTGATCTCCGACATGGCGATCTGACCATCCAGTATGCGACGATAGACCGATTCACGAATGCTGACCGTCGGAATACCGTAAGCCTTCGTGATCTCGTTATGTACGCGCTGAGATCCGGAACCGTCTGCATAAACCACGTTATCCAGCGCCATCACAGCCGGGAAGCCAGGCGCTTTCAGAAGGCGGCGGACCAGACCTTCATACGTCTCTTTGTAGAATTCATTGTCAGGATCGTTTACCGAATACTCAAACAGGATGAAGTCCGGCTTATATGCGAGAACATCCTCCTGCACGCGTGCAACACCGAAATACGAATCCGTAGCGCCGATCCCGGCGTTTACATACGAAACCTGAGTGTCCGGAAAGCGGTTGCAGAACCAGTCATAGACGCGATATGCATAGCAGGTGGTGGGCATGGTAGCCGCAAAACCCTGTGTAACGCTTCCTCCGATGAAAGCGATCACCAGCGGTTTCCCCGACTCCTGTTTCTCGAACAGCATCTTCATGCGGTCCAAGTTTCCGTAAGCAATGATGCCGTCGTTGAGCATCTCCTTATAAGCTTCTTCGTTTTTCCTAAGTGCTTTAAGACCGGTCATATCGTACCTCCCGGGCCTCTCTCCTTAAGCCCTACCTGTTACTTCAATGCCTCGAACAATGCTTCCATATTAGTTTTTATATCTCCGCGAAATACCGCGGTGCCGGCAACAAAAACATTCGCCCCGGCTTTCTTTGCTTCTTTGATGGTATTTACGGTGATGCCTCCGTCGACCTCGATATCGACTGACATCGAATGCGACCGTAAATAGGTATACAATGCGTGTACTTTATCCAGCGTTTGCGGGATGAGCTTCTGTCCGCCAAAGCCCGGTTCAACGGTCATGACGAGAACCATGTCCAGCATAGGCAGATACGGGAAGATCTCCTCTACCGGAGTTCCCGGCTTCACGGATATGCCGGCTTTGACGCCTTGCGAACGGATCGCAGCGAGGGTCTGCTTGATATCGCTGCATGCCTCTGCATGTACGGTGATGATGTCAGCTCCGCTTTTTGCAAAACGTTCCACATAGCGGATGGGTTCCTCGATCATAAGGTGCACGTCAAAAACGATGTCATCAAACGACTTTCGTAAGGATGAAATCACGGGAAATCCGATGGAAATACTCGGGACGAAAGCTCCGTCCATTACATCGATGTGCAGATATTTCGCGCCGTTTTCTTTTGCCTGGCAGATCTGATCGCCGAGTATCGCATAATCGGCCGCCAGTATGGAGGGTGACAGGATATCCATCGCAAGTCTCGCTTTCTAGTACTTTTTATTTCGTTTCAATTCTTCATAGATCAAAACATAATTCTCGTAGCGTTCGGGGGCTATATCTCCCCTGCCCGCTGCCTCTTTTACTTTGCAGTCGCGCTCCTTCACATGCATGCATCCCGGAAAGCGACAGCCGCTCTCAAACGGCTCAAATTCGGGATAATAATCCCGTAGGCTCTCACAGTCCGTTTCATCAAGAAACAAACTGGAAAAACCGGGCGTATCGCACAAATAGGTATCCTCGGCAATACGCATCAACTCGCTGTGGCGCGTCGTATGCTTACCTCGGGAGATCTTCTCCGAAAGGGTTCCCGTCTGTGACTTTGCATCGGGAAATACCGCATTTACAAAGGAAGACTTTCCGACGCCGGAAGGGCCGGCAAGCGCGGTCGTTTTACCGCGAAGTAAAGATGCCGCCTCTTCGATCCCGTAACCGGTAAGCGCACTCATAAACAGGACCTGACAGCCACTGTTCGCATAAATCTTACGGCAATGCTCCATCGCTGCTTCATCGATCAGTTCACACTTATTAAAGCATAGCAGAATGGGGACCTCGCGTATCTTCAAAGAGATCAGAAAACGATCCACCAGATTGTAGCTGGGTTCCGGATGCGAGCACGCCATGACCAGCATCGCCTGGTCGACATTTGCCACCGTAGGACGCAAAAGCAGATTCTTTCGCGGCAAGATCTTCACGATGGCGGCACTGTCCGGTTTCTTATTCGCCGTGTCTTCTTCGATCTCTACGTAATCACCGATCGCGGGTTTGATCTTTTGGTAGCGGAACAAACCACGCGCGGTGCATGTATATAATTTGTTTTCTTTATCTTCATTCGGCGTGACCAGGTACAGACCTCCCACACCTTTGATGATCCTACCCTGCATAGATCAGGCTTCTTTCGAAGCGGCCGCCGTTTCCGGAGTTTCGTCCTTCGGTGCTTTCGTCGGCGCTTCGGTCGGTGCCTGTGTGGGGGCCTGCGTCGGAGCCTGTGTAGGCGCCTGCGTCGGTGCCTGGGTCGGAGCCTGCGTCGGCGCTTCGGTCGGTGCCTGTGTAGGCGGTTCCGTCGGTGCTTCGGTCGGCGGTTCCGTCGGTGCTTCCGTGGTAGGTGCCGCAGTCGTAGGCGGCATCTTTGCAACTACGAGGGAAATGGTGGTCGTATACGGTACCTCTACGCCGCCGCGATAGTTTGCGGAATAAACGTAGCCTTCCATGACCTCGTTCGTTTCTTTCTCTTCGACTTCGACCTTCAGTTTCAGAGCTTCGAGTTCTTTCTTAACATCTTCGAGCTTACGTCCGATCAAAGTGTCGGGAAGTTTTACTAAAGCTACACCATCACTGATCACAACTTCGATCTCGGTGTCGAACTTCACCTTGCGTCCCTCTTTTACAGACTGGGAAATGATCCTTCCCTTCTCGACTTCGTCGCTGTACTCGTAGGTAGCGCCGCGGATCTTCAAATGCAATTCAACTAATATCTTCTGAGCCTCGTCGCGTGTCTTGCCGCTCAGATCCGGCATCTCCACATACTCGCTGCCCTTGCTGACCTTTACGTTGATCTTCGTACCGGCTGTGATCTTTTCATTAACCGGAATGGACTGATCGATGACCAGGCCTTCGCTGTAATACTCGTTATATTCTTCGGTTACTTCTCCAAGTACCATCTGGTTCTCCGAGAGGAACTCATCCAAGGTTTCGATATCCTTTCCGATCAGGGACGGGCAATAAAACTCGTCGATCTGCTCGCCGGAACTGATATATACGGTGATGCGGTCGCCGGCCTTCAGCTTACCGCCGCCGCTCGGCGCGGTCTGGATGACTGCACCCTTTTTATATTTTTCGCTGGTTTCATAGATCGGGCTGACCTCAAGTCCGAGCGCCTTCAACGTCTTGATAACGTCGACCTCGTCCTCTCCGACTAAGTTCGAAGGAACTACGACCATCGAACTGCCCTTACTGATGGTCAGGTGGACCGTGCTGTGTTTATCGACGATGCTGTCTGCCTCATAACTCTGCGCGATAACAACACCCTTCTCGTAGGTCTCGCTGTATTCTTCTTTGGAATGCTGATATCCGAGGTTCTTCGACTTCAGAAGCTTATCTGCCTCATCCGCCTTCATTCCAACTACATTCGGCATGCGAACCTGATCCGCGGCCAAAGTAGTTTCCTTTGCCGTTGATTCTGCTACCGACGACGTACGAGGAGTGGCAGTCGTTTCGACCGAAGGCGTATCCTTCTTACCAAACCAGTTCATGGTCTTCGCCAAGAAGTAGAATGCAACACACAAAATGAGTACAGACAAGATGATACCAAGCATGAGGATCACCTTATCGAAGATCGCTCCGCTGTCCTCATCATCATCTTCATCGTCATCCTCCGGAATCGAGATGACATCATTGCCTTTTGCGGCACCTTGGGCCGGTTTTTCCGGTGTCTCTTCGGTTTCGGTGTCGTTGATAACGATGCTGGTATTCTTCATTTGCTTGATCTGCATGAGATCATTGTCCGACATGATAACGGTCGGGCTGGTCTCGTCTTCCGTCGCCTGGCCGGGGATCGTAACGAAATCCTCGTCCGGCATCAAAAGTGCTTTACGCAGATCCGTGATCAGTTCGGTCACGGAATTATATCGACGCTCCGGTTTCTTCTGCGTCGCTTTCAATATGATCTTCTCCAGGCTGATGGGGATGAGCGGATCCAGTTGTCTCGGCGGGATCATCTCGTTATTCAGGTGGGCCAATGCGATGGAGACCGTAGAATCACCGTCGAAGGGAACCTTACCGGTCAGCATCTCATACAGGGAAATACCCAGCGAATAAATGTCGCTTCGCTCATCGGAATAGCCGCCGCGCGCCTGCTCGGGAGAAAAATAGTAGACCGAGCCGACAGCATCGGAATTAATAGTATTCGATGAAGCCGCCTTCGCGATACCGAAGTCGGTCACCTTTACCTTGCCTTCTTTAGAGATAATGACATTCTGCGGCTTGATGTCACGATGTACGATGTGACGCTCATGCGCTGCGCCGATACCCTGAACGATCTGGATCGTGATTCCGATGGCTTCGCGGATCTCCAGCTTACCCTTCTTCTGGATATACTCCTTCAGGGTAATACCCTCCACGAGTTCCATAACGATATAGTGCAGCTCGCCTTCGTCACCGACGTCGAAGATACTTACGACATTCGGATGGGATAAACCGGCTGCAGCCTGTGCCTCGGCCTTAAAGCGAGCAACGAAGTTCTCGTCATCACAGAATTCCTTTTTGAGGACTTTGATAGCGACCAAACGGTTGAGCTTATGACATTTGGCTTTATACACCTCTGCCATTCCGCCGACGCCGATCTTTTCCAGTATTTCATATCGGTCGCCTAAAAACATACCCTCTTTTAACATTCAACTCACCTCTTAAATCTCGGGGTCAATAATGACCACACTTATGTTATCCTGTCCGCCGTTGCGGTTCGCAGCCTCGATCAGCTGCTCACACTTCGAATGAAGCGATATCTCCCGGGAAACCACCTGGAAGATCTCCGCGTCACTGACCATGTTGGTCAGTCCGTCGGAACACAGGATCACCTGATTGCCATGCGAAAGTTCGATCTCAAAATAATCGACCGTGACGCCCGAAGGGCTTCCGATGGCACGGGTAATGATATTCTTTCTTAATCGGTATTCATCCGAGTCACGTGTCATCTTACCCATGGAGACCATCTCTTCCACGTAGGAATGGTCGCGGGTGATCTGACACATTTCGTGACTGGCTACATAGAGACGGCTGTCTCCGACATTTGCCACGTATAATACATTATCCTCGATGGTGGCCAGGACCAGTGTGGTTCCCATGCCCCACATCTCGAGGTTCTCATCCGCCTGCCGTACCAGCATGCGGTTGACTTGATGAATACTCGTATCGATCTTCGAAATCAAGAAGGGGTTTGTCGAGCTTTCCAGTAATCGAACGATGTTTTCGATCGTATAACGCGACGCAAAGTCACCGGCGTTATGTCCGCCCATGCCGTCTGCCACGATATACAGGTTCTTTAAGGAACCTACCGACGAATCGGAACAAAAAAACATGTCCTGGTTCATGGAACGCGCCTTTCCGACATCGGTCATGCCGAAGGAACGCATACAAACCACCTCCTCCCTTATGCAGGTCTTAGAACAGACCTTACGTATTTTTCCTTATTTCTTCTCGTACCGTTTCCGATCATTCTCCTACCGGATCGGACGACGGTTTTTGCTCGGAATACCGGCGTCTCAACTGTCCACAAGCACCGTCGATATCCCGTCCCATTTCTCTTCTAATAGTAGCATTTATTTGAAATTTTTCAAGTTTTTTTTGAAATGCATATACAGAGGAAGCCTCTGTCGAAGAGAAGTTTCGCTCCCGGATCGGATTGACCGGGATCAGGTTTACATGGGCGTGATCGAAGTAACGATTGAGCAGCCTTCCGAGCCTTTCGGCGTACTCCGGGGAGTCATTTTCCCCACGCACCAGACTGTATTCGAATGTGATCCGGCGTTTGTTTTCGTCGTAGTATTCCCTGACAGCTGTCAGCAGTTCATCGAGGCTGTAAACCCGAGCGATGGGCATCAAAGCCTTTCGCTTTTCGTCATCCGCTGCATGCAGGGATATGGCCAATGTGATCTGCAGGTTCTCGTCTTTCAGCTGCCGGATCTTCGGAACGAGGCCGCAGGTCGAAACGGTGATGTTGCGCTGACTGATATTCTCGCCGTCCGCATCCGAGATACGACGGACGAAGGCAACCACGTTGTCATAGTTATCCATCGGCTCACCACATCCCATCAGGACGAGGTTGCTGACGCGCTCCT
This sequence comes from Lachnospiraceae bacterium, assembly GCA_017543445.1. Classification (GTDB taxonomy): domain Bacteria; phylum Bacillota; class Clostridia; order Lachnospirales; family Lachnospiraceae; genus UBA1201. The sequence goes on from JAFYGB010000019.1 coordinate 121,300, forward strand.
TCGTCTGGCGAATGATGGCATACACTTGGCCCAGCATCTCACCTACGGTAAGATTACGCTCCAGGCCGTCCAGCGTAGATGCGCAGAACACACATCCCATGCGGCACCCGACTTGTGTCGAGATGCAAACGGAAATGCCGTGATGGTAGATCATCCGAACGCTCTCGATCAGGTTTCCGTCCGGCAACGCGAACAGGTACTTGCGTGTTCCATCGATCGCACTCTCCTGATACGTGATCAGGCGGATCGGATCGACGATGAAGCGCTCCTTAAGCGCCTCTTTCAGTTTCGTTGGGAGGTTCGTCATCTCATCAAAAGAAGTAGCCTTGCTGACGTGGAGCCAGCGGTAGAGCTGGTCCGCGCGAAACTTCGGTTCTCCCAGTTCTGCGATGAGATCACGGATCTCATTCAGACTCAGGGACAATATATCCGGTTTCATTCCATAAGCCTCCTTCTTACTTACTGCCGGAAGATCCGGCCTGTCCCCTGCTACATCTTGATTCTAGCAAGGGAATATAGGAAAATCAACATTCCGACCGAAAACATAACACGACTGTAACAAACTTTAACAAGATTGAAACAGGATTTCATACTTTCGTAACAGAATGTAACACATTTGTCAAAAAGAGCGGTTTTTCTTCAATCTGCACAGATAGAAACCCTCGCCAGGATATTCACCCGGAAGCAAGGTGATCCCGTAGGAATCAGGGAAGCCGCCGTATCCACAGCCACTCAACGCTTCGTAAACCTCCTGTGCCGCCGAAGGGTCGGGCGCAAACGGAAAACGTTCGCAAAAGCGCTGCATCTGTGCGACATTTTCCGCAGGATTTAAGGTGCAAGTGCTGTATAGCAAGGTACCGCCGGGCTTCACATACGAAGCCGCCTGTGTAAGGATCGCACTCTGTAAACGGACCAGGTCCTCCAGATCCTCGGGCTTTAAACGATAACGGATGTCGGGCTTATTTCCCAACATTCCGAGGCCGGAACAAGGCACGTCGGCGATTACGATATCGAAAGGGCCACATCCCAGATGATCCAAAAGATCCGGACGAGTCGCGTCCCAGACGCAGGTCGTGACCATATCGTCCATATGATAAAATGCTCGGTTTTCTTCGATCTTTTCGACTTTCTCCAAGCTAAGATCGCAAGCGATCACGGGCTCCATGGTGCCGTCTTTCGGAGTAAGTCTCCGAAGCCGGTCCGCCGCATGAAAAGTCTTTCCTCCCGGGCTGGCGCATAGTTCCAGCACGCAATCCCCCGCCTTCAGCGGAAGCAACCGGCCCACCATGGCGGAACTGATATCTTGTACCATGAAGAAGCCGTCGCGATACGTAGGTTCTGCCATCAAAACATCCAGTCTCGGGCAAATGAACATCTCCGCCTCTGCTGCCGTACGTTTTTCGCATGGATGGACATCCAAAATGCCTCGTGTGACCAGATCCTGGATCCGATCCGCGTCAATGCCTCGGTTCGTCCGAAGCAAGTGCACCGAGGTAGGCAGCTCTCCATGCTGCATGAAGGCTTCAAAAATACCCTCAGCGCGGTCCGGATAAGAACTCTTTAAAAGATCATACATATATTCCGGAAGGCTATAGATCACATGGTCCGGGGCCTTCGGAAGCAGTTTTCGGTAAAATGCGGAAGCCGTGCGAGGATCGCCGGGTTTGACAGCATCTTCCTCAGTCATCAAGTCTCTCTCTCGGATCAATGACCGCAAAATGCCATTTACAAAGCCCGTCAATTGCGTAAACTTACGCTTCTTCGCGATCTTTACGGCTTCATCACAAATGGTGTAATCCTTAACCCCATTCATCTCGTAGATCTGATAAGCGCTGATGCGCAAAAGATTGCGAATGAACGGTTTCATCTTACGGACCGGAAGCGACGAAATGTGATCGATGCATGCATCCAACGTGATCTTCCGCTCTACGGTTCCGATGCAGAGTCGGGACAGAAAGGCTCGGTCGCGGCGGTCCAAATAGGCGTACTTACTAAGCACCTGCCGTAGCAGGCGATTTAAAAATCCGCCATTTTCCAAAACCTCGGTGACGATATCCAGCGCAACCGCGCGAAGATCGACCGTATTTACCTGCTCGTTCATAGTCCCTCTCCGGATCCCGTAAGTCGTAACCTACGCAGATCTTACATTTCCGGCTTCGTTGTAAACACCGTGCCGTTTTCGATCTGTCGGTTTCCGTTTAAGAAGTCACGGACCGACATCGCCTTCTTACCCTGAAGTTTCAGTTCCGTGACGGTCAATATACCATCGCCGGTCTGAATGCTGATCCCGCCGGGCGTTACGGACGTAACCGTACCCGGTTGCTTCGTCGTGCTTCCCGGAAGGATCTTCGCTTTCAAAATGATCAGTTGCTGACCATTTACATATGTATAGGCACCCGGCCAAGGATAGTAGGCGCGCACCGCACGCTCCAGAGCCGCCGCCGACTGTGTAAAATCGAGGATACCGTCTTCCTTGTGGATCATGCCTGCATAACAGCTCTTTGAATCATCCTGAACTTCCGGCTTCACCTCTCCCGCCTCGATCGCATCGAGCGTACGGATCAGCAACGGACCGGAAAGCTCTGCCAAACGGTCGTGCAATGACTCACCAGTATCGGTAGGCAGGATCTTCGTTTTCACTTTCGCCAGCATGTCCCCGGTATCCAGTCCCTGCGCCATCTGCATGATCGTTACGCCGGTCTCCTTCTCGCCATCTAGGATCACCTTCTGGATCGGCGCCGCCCCGCGGTATTTCGGAAGCAGTGAAGCGTGTACATTCACACAGCCGTACTTTGGTAATTCCAGGATCTCCTTCGGCAGGATCTGGCCAAAAGCAGCTACAACTATGATATCCGGCGCGATCTCACGCAAAATATCGATATTCTCCTGTTCGCGGATCTTCACCGGTGTATAGACCGGAATGTTGAATTCCATAGCCTTTATCTTCACCGGAGAGTAAGCGACCTGCGCCTTCTTTCCGCGATATTTATCCGGCTGCGTAAATACCGCAACCACATTCAAAAACGGATTCTTGATCAGAGCATCCAGCGATGCGACCGCGAAATCCGGGGTTCCCATAAAAACGATCCTCATCCTTATCTCTCCCTATTCCATCAAAATCTATTTCGGGGCTTATTCTTCCTCGGGAACGTATGTGTTATCCAAAAGTTCGCCTTCCATGCGGTCAATGTACAACACGCCGTCCAGATGATCGAGCTCGTGACAGATCGCACGCGCCAGAAGCTCCTCGCCCTCGATCTCGAAATAGTTCATGTCGATATCATAAGCGCACGCCTTCACGTGGTTCGGACGGCGCACATAGGCCATCTTACCGGGCAGACTTAAACAGCCTTCCGTTCCGAACTGCTCGCCGTCGGACTCCAGAATCTTCGGATTGATGAAAACGATGGGACCATCCCCTACATCGATCACAACGATACGCTTCATCACGCCGACCTGTGGAGCCGCCAGACCTACGCCGTTCGCTTCATACATGGTGTCGATCATGTCCTCGACTAATGTGCGTACACGACCTGTCACCTCTTTGACTTCTTTGCACTGCTTGCGGAGAACATTGTCCCCGAACTCTCTTATTTTGCGAATTGCCATAAAAACCTCCGTTTCATCTATGCATTCGAATTATGTGAATATATAAGATCCGCATCACGTACCCGTGACGTCGAATTCCAACAATACCTTTTGGGTATGGTTTTTGAAGTAGTTTTGCTCTTCCTTCTGTAGGACCACGACATCGAGATCGCGAGCCTCATTCAGCAACGGATAGGCAAATTTCTTAAGGACCGCATCGCGGATCTGCGTCAATACAAAGGTCGATGAAGCCTTCACCAGAACGCGCCTGCGGTATACGTAATTGATCTTCGGCAGACCATCCAGGGTCGGCCCATAGACCGAGGGTGCACAACTCAGATCCGCGCAAGGTTTGACGAAGTTCTCGTTGATAAAGTACGCGATCTCAGCCCCCGCCCGTTCCGCGTAGATCTCGGAAGGGCTGTGCAGCCGGATGGACAGAAGACACATGGACGGCGGATAGCCCGCATTTCTGCGGTACTGGATCTCGCGCTCAAAGAATGCGTCGTAGTTCTGATCCGCAGCGGACTGAATAGAGAAATGCTCCGGACGATAGGTCTGGATGACGACATCTCCGGCCAGCCTTCCGCGTCCGGAACGCCCTGCCGCCTGTGTGAGCAGCTGGAACGTTTTCTCTGCCGCACGGTAGATCGGCATGTTTAAGGAGCGATCCGCCAGCAAAACGCCGACCAGCGTCACATTCGGAAAATCGTGTCCTTTTACGATCATCTGCGTTCCGATCAGGATATCGGCCTCGTGGTTCGCAAAAGCGGAAAGTATCTGCTTATGGGCATCTTTCTTCGCAGTCGTATCCTGGTCCATGCGCAGGATCTTCGCTTCGGGGAAAGCATTCTGCACCAGCAGCATCGCTTTCTGCGTTCCGATTCCCATGGGCGTCATCCGGCCGGCCTTGCAAGACGGACAGATGTGCGTCGCAGGCCGCATGTAGCCGCAGTAGTGGCAACGCAGGAAATCGTCCTGGTGATACGTCAGTGCGATGTCGCATTTCGGACATTTCTCTACATATCCGCAGGAATAACAGGACAATGAATTCGAGAAGCCGCGGCGGTTTAAAAACAGCATGACCTGCTCGTTTCTGGACAGACGGTCACGGATCATCTCATGCAAAGTACGGCTCAAAATGGAGGAATTCCCCGTCTTCATCTCCGCACGCATATCGACGATGTGGGTTTGCGCCAGGTGGCTGTCTGCATTGCCCCGATGGGTCAGTGTCACCAGTTTATACAGGCCCTGCTTCGCGGAGTAATAACTCTCTACGCTGGGCGTCGCAGATCCGAAGATCGTTAGCGCCCCGGAGACCTGTGCGCGATAGGTGACCAGATCGCGCGTATCATATTTAGGATTATTTTCGTTTTTGTAGCTGTCCTCGTGCTCCTCGTCGACGATGATGATGCCGATGTCGGGAAGCGGTGAAAACAGTGCGGAGCGCGGGCCGATGCAGACATCCACCTGCCCCTCCTTGCAGCGCAGGTACTGCTCATAGCGCTCGCCCTGCGACATTCTGGAATTCAGGATGGCCACACGTTCATGAAAACGATCATAAAAGCGTTTGACCATCTGATAGGTCAATGCGATCTCCGGCACCAGCAGGATGGCTTGCTTCCCGCTCTGAATGATGCGTTCGATCAACTCCATGTAAATGAGCGTCTTTCCGCTACCGGTGATCCCATAGAGCAAACACGTGCGGTTTGCACCGCGCATATGCTCCTCCCAGATCGCATCGATCGCGTTTTGCTGCTCTTCATTCGGCGTGATGTCTTCCTGACTCTGCGCATCACTCATATTGCCAAAGTCTCCGAAGGAATAGCCTTCTTCTACCTTGCGGATAATGCCTTGTTCCAAAAGCGGTTTCGTAGTCGAGGCGGAAACATTCAGTTCCTTCGTCACGCGTTCGGTGCTCAGTCTTCCTTCCATGAGCAACGCTTCTAAGAAGCGCACACGCGCCTGCATATTCTTCTTCGGGCGGATGCCGTCCAGCATCGCCTCCAGCTCTTCCCTCGGGACGGCCGCCTCATAATGGGCGCTCTTTCGAACATTGATCGTTGCCTTGACCGGCATAACGGTCTGCAGAGCCTTACTCAGCGTGACACCATAGCGATTCCGCATCCAGTGTGCCATCGCGAGCATCTCGTCGTCGACCATGAGCCTCTGCTCGAGCACTTCATGGATCGGTTTGGTTTTTTCGACGTCGAATTCCGGATGTTCCGTGATCTCGCAAACATAGCCGCGGACCGGGGCCTTACCATTTCCAAACGGAACAGCGACCACACTGCCGACATGGATGGAATTTGACATATGGTCCGGGATCACGTACTGAAAGTACCGATCGAGTTCTTTTACTTTTCGGTCAATGATTACATTCGCGAATTGCATCGGCGATCGGTCCTTTCTGTGTTTTTAACGGAATCGAGTAGGTGGGAATAATCACGCCTACTCGATCCAACGGTCATTTTAGAATAATCCGGTGATCCGTCCTTCTTTATTGACATCGATGGAGAATGCCGCCGGCGTCTTCGGAAGTCCGGGCATGGTCATGATCGTGCCGGTCAGCGCGACGATAAAACCGGCGCCGGCATTTACATAAACCTCGCGGATATTTACGGTGAAATCCTTCGGACGTCCCAGAAGCGTCGGGTCATCCGACAGGGAATACTGGTTTTTAGCGATACAAATGGGCAGATTCCCAAAGCCCATCTTCTCGAATTTGTCGATCATCTTAGATGCTGCGGCCGCGTAGGTAACTTCCTTCGCTCCGTAGATCTCCTTACAGATCGTTTCGATCTTCTCGCGGATCGGACGATCCAGCTCATAGAGCGGCTTATATTCGCTTGGCTTCTCTTTGATCGTCTTAAGGACTGTCTTCGCCAGGTCCTCACCGCCGGCGCCGCCCTTCTCCCAAACACGTGCCAGAGAGAATGCACAGCCGCGTTCACGGCAATATTCCTCGATGATCTTATATTCGGCCTCGGTATCCGAAACAAATGCGTTCAACGCAACAATGATCGGAACACCGTACTTCTGAATATTCTCGATGTGTTTTCCGAGGTTCTCGATACCTGCCTTCAGAGCCGGCAGGTTCTCGACATTCAACTGATCCTTCGGTGCCCCGCCGTTATATTTCAGTGCGCGTGCGGTCGCTACCAGAACAACAGCATCCGGCTTCAATCCGGCAACGCGGCACTTGATATCCAAAAACTTCTCAGCGCCTAAGTCCGCGCCGAAGCCCGCCTCGGTAACTACGTAATCTGCCAGTTTCAGGCCCAGCTTCGTAGCGCGTACGGAGTTGCATCCGTGGGCAATGTTTGCAAACGGACCGCCATGTACGATCGCCGGCGTGTGCTCCAATGTCTGGATCAGGTTCGGCTTGATCGCATCTTTCAAAAGTGCAGCCATAGCGCCGACTGCCTGCAGATCTGCAGCAGTGACCGGTGTCTGATCATAACGATATCCAACGATGATACGAGCCAGTCTCGCTTTCAGATCCTCCATGTCAGAAGCCAGGCAAAGAACAGCCATGATCTCGGTCGCTACCGTGATGACGAAGTGATCCTCACGCGGAACGCCGTCCGTACGGGAACCCAAGCCGATCACGATATTACGAAGCGCACGATCATTCATATCCTCGCAACGCTTCCAAGTGATCTGTCTCGGATCGATACCGAGTGCATTGCCCTGCTGGATGTGGTTATCCAGCAAAGCAGCCAGCAGATTATTCGCCGATGTGATCGCGTGAAAATCGCCGGTAAAATGCAGGTTCAAATCTTCCATGGGAACGACCTGTGCGTAACCGCCGCCGGCCGCACCGCCCTTGATGCCAAAGCACGGGCCTAAGGAGGGCTCACGCAGGCAGATCAAGGACTTCTTCTTCAGACGTCCGAGCGCCTGTCCTAGGCCGACCGTAACGGTCGTTTTACCCTCGCCGGCAGGGGTCGGATTGATCGCCGTCACCAGGATCAGCTTACCGTTCTTCTTTCGGGATACTTTCTTCTCGAGGACATCCGAAAACTTCGCCTTGTATTTTCCGTAGAGTTCCAGATCGTCGGGATCGATCCCAAGTGTTTTTTGTGCAACTTCCGTGATCGGTGAAAGCTCGACTTCCTGTGCGATCTCAATATCGGTCTTCATGTTTTATCTCCATTCTAGCGTGAAATATTATTCTCGTCGCAATACTGCTCAAACTCCGCTTCCGTCATCATGACACGGCGTGGCTTCGTTCCTTCTTCTTCACCGACCAGTCCGGCTTCCGCCAGCTGATCCATGATACGTGCCGCACGGTTGAAACCGATGCGGAATGCACGCTGCAGCATGCCGATGGAACTCTTTTCCTTACCTGCGAGCAGCAATCCTGCCTCGCGGAATAAAGGATCGAGGGCAAAACGGTCATCTTCCTGCGAATCTGCTTCGCTTTCTGCCGCTTTATCCTTACCGGATGCGGATGCCTCGATATGCTGGTTGATCTCGTCGGCCTCTTCCGTCGCTCCGCCGATGACGTTCTTCTGCTTCGTTAGGAACTCGACTACCGCCGAGACTTCCTTATCCGAGACGAATGCGCCCTGTACACGCAGCGGCTTTTGGATGCCTGCCGGATAGTACAGCATATCTCCGCGTCCGAGCAGTTTCTCCGCACCGATCATATCGAGGATCGTACGTGAGTCCACACCGGAGGAAACGGAAAATGCGATACGGGAAGGTACGTTCGCTTTGATGACGCCGGTGATGACATTGACCGAGGGACGCTGGGTCGCCAGGATCAAATGCAGGCCGGCTGCACGTGCCATCTGAGCCAGACGGCAGATGGAATCCTCCACCTCGCCGGGTGCGACCATCATAAGGTCGGCAAGCTCATCGACGATGATAACGATCTGTGGCAGCGGTCTGAGTCCCGGTTTATCCGGCTCAGCCTTCGCCTGCTCGGCGATCTTTTCATTATAGCCCTTCAGATCGCGGACGGACAGATCGGCGAATTTCTTATAACGCTGGGTCATCTCGGAAACTGCCCAGGACAGGGCTCCGGATGCCTTCTTCGGATCTGTAACGACAGGAATCATCAGATGCGGGATGCCATTATAAACCGAAAGTTCTACGACCTTCGGGTCGATCAGGATGAGTTTAACTTCCGACGGTTTCGCCTTATAGAGGATACTCATGATGATCGTATTGATGCAGACCGATTTACCGGAACCGGTCGCACCCGCGATCAAAAGGTGGGGCATCTTACCGATATCCGAGATAATGTTCTGGCCGCCGATATCCTTACCTGCGCCGAACGACAGTTTGGACGATGCATTTCGGAAATCATCCGTATCCAAAAGATCACGCAGCATAACGGATGCGCTCTCACGGTTCGGGATCTCGATACCGATGGCTGCCTTTCCGGGGATCGGCGCCTCAATACGGATGTCCGGAGCGGCGAGGTTCAGTTTGATATCGTCCTGCAAACGCACGATCTGGCTGACCTTAACGCCCTGTTCCGGCGAAAGCTCATACCGTGTGACCGTAGGTCCGCAGCTAACATTTGTAACGGTAACTCCAACGCCAAAGTTCTGCAACGTCTGCTGCAGCTTCAAAGCGTTCTCACGGAGTTCATTGTCCATATTGCGTCCGCCCTTACCGACGCCTTTATTCAGGAGCGATATCGGCGGGAATACATATTCTTTCGGTTCCACATAAGGCTTGACCGGAGCCAGTGCCGCAGAGACCTCTTCGAAGATCGTCGCTTCCCCCTCGCGTTTCATCGAAGGCACCTTACTCTGTCCGCCCTGTCCGACTTCATGGGTGATCACGCGGCCGGAGGACGTAACGATGGTCTTCACATCCGGATCGTCTCCCAAGGAACGGGTCAATGCATCCGCGGTAATGTTATTACCACCCGACGGACGGGTACTCTGTGCAGCACCGCTTTGCGAAGAACTGCCCTGCATTGCAGAACTTCCGGTCGATGGAAGATCTTTTCTTCCCATCGCAGCGCTCGCAGCCGCCGCAACCGCATTGCGTACCGTTGTAGACTCAGTACTGCTTCCGGTTCCCGGTGCGCGCATCGGACGCGAAGACGAATGCAAAACATCCATCGAGCCCGGACGAACCAAGGGTTCCTCGATATCTCCATGGATCGTCTCGATCGGAGGAATATCCTCATTCGGATCCATGGAAACGATCTTTGTTTGATTGTTATAGGTGACCGAAAAACTTCCGGCCTTAGATTTCTTTACTTCGTCATAAACAGGATTAAGGACCTTACCATCCTTCGATGTAGTTGCATCGGCAGAATTCCCGCCGGGCAGAGGCAAGCCGCCGAGGCCTGCACGTGCCTGCTGTTCTTTACGCGCGATCTCCAGACGGCGCTCGGAGTCGATGCGCTCCTGATCCAGTTTGATCTGCTGCATCGCTTCCCGCTCCTGCTCGCGGATCTTTTTACGCTCTCTACGCGCTTCGAGGTCCCGGTTCGCATGACGGGCTACCGATGTCGAACGTTCCTTGATCGCTTCCGTGATGGAAAAACGGGTAAGAAGCACGATGGCGATCAGGAAGATCACGATATCGATGACGTAGGATGCGATGATACCAAAGATAGGCACGAGGATCTTCACCAGGATACATCCGATCAGACCGCCACCCTTACCTTCCATCGCAGTTTTATAGATGGAGCTTATGCTCATGTCGGAATCCGCGCCCGAATGACGTAACAGTTCGGTAAATGTGCACACGGCAACGACCATGGTCGCCAGACATACGATCTTACCTGCGGAAATCGATGTTTCCTTACGCTTGATGATGTAATAGACCGTGGCAATGATGATCAAAACCGGTACGATGTAGCCGATGATTCCGAACAGGCCGAACGTGAGATTCTTTAAGAGCTCACCGATCGGTCCGCAAAGCTTGAAATTACTCAAGAACAAGAGAATCGACAAAGCAAACATCAGCAAGACCAGAATCTCGTTCCGCAGCGTAACGTCCGCGTTTTTCGTCATGCTCCGTTCCGAACGTGACGAACTCTCGCTGCTTCGTTCGGATGCACTGCGCGTGGTACGCGTCGCTCCTGAACGGCTCTTGCTGCCCGACGATGAATTTCCGGATCGATTGTTACTTACAGCCAATGTACTGACCTCCTCTTCCGGGGTTTTACAAAACAAAAACTCGTTTCATTTCGTAGTTTTGCACGCAAAATAATGGAACATAGTCCCACATCTGATATTATACCAAAACATGCCGAAAGATACAAGTATAAGAGTGCTCAAAAAACAGGATCCGGAGTTTTCTCCGGATCCTGGAATCGTGCTATATTTCTTACTTTCAAAGGCATCTGCGGCTTAAGATCAGTCACCGATGACATTTCTCGCACCGATCGGCGTCATGTAGTCATAACGGTCGATGACGATTCCTCTCTTTTCACTAGCCGCATGGATCATCTTACCGTTACCGATGTAGATGCCTACGTGGCCGACACAGTTACGTTTATTACTCCAGAAGAAGATCAGATCGCCAGGCTTCATGTCCTTATAATCGACCGGAACGCCGTTATTCTTCATCTGGTAAGCCGCCGTACGGGACAACTCATAACCAAAGTGCTCGAATACACGCATCGTAAATCCAGAGCAATCAACGGCTACGCCGAGTTTCGTTCCGCCGTACTTATAAGTACCGCCGAGGTATTCCATCGCAAAATCCACGATCTGCCTGCGGATCGGGCTGATCTCCGGCTCTGTATATTCCACCGCTTCCGGCAGCATGTAAAACCAGTCGGTATAATCGCTGTGTACATAACCTTCATCTTCGGAACCGAGATCGATCTTGATCCATTCGCCTTCAAATCCGGTGACAACAAACACGGATCCTCTCGATATCTGGGTGATGATCTCGTGTTTCGTCGAAGGACCAGAACGTACATTCAAATGTTTTGCCGTAACCTTGATGCCGGGAAAACAAGCCGCGATCGCAAGCTGACGCGCCTCTTCACCCGTCGCGATATAGCCGGCATTGATCCAGCCATCCACCTCATTGGAAACGATATGGAACCACTGTCCATCCGCCGAAGCCTCCAAAAGATCGACACCACTGTTCTTATACAGTTTACCGACGATCTTACCCTTAATGTTAGGTGCATTACGAACATTCAAATAATTCTTCGCGGTGACAACGGCGAGATTCGTAAATCCATCCATAACGCTTTCACGCGGATCCGCTGCTACAAACTCAAAGATCGTGTCCAGTCCTTGATATCGGATATGAAAAACATTCGTTCCGGTTTCATAAACCTTACCGATCTCATCGCATTCCCAGTCGTCCAGGATTATGATCTCACCATCTTCGACAATACCCTGTACCTGAATGTCGGAACGAGCCGAATCATCGCCGATATATCTGCGCGGACCTACAAAGGTCGCAACGATCTCAGCCAGGCGCTCGCCATTCGGTCCGATCGCCTTAGGAGCTTCTGTGGTCGGTTCCTGGGTAGTCGGCTCTTGTGTCGTTGCCTCTTCAGTGGTAGTCTCAGGTTCTGTTTCCGGCTCCGATGTAGGATCATTTTCCAAGGATTCGGGCACAGTCTCCACGATCTGCGACCAGCCATTCAGAGAAGCGGGATCATACGTAATGTCCTCATCTGCGGCAACAGGCGCCAGGATCTCTTCTAATTGGGCAACCGAATACTCACCATCTTCGGGCAATGCGTCTAAGATAGCCAGGATGCGGTCATATTGCGAACGAGATATATAACCTTTATTCAGGCTTGCTGCATAATTCTGTTCCAGTTCATCTTTGTTGAACGTAGTTGCCGAGCCGTAAACCTTACCGGTCGAATCCGACTCACCACGCCCTGACAGGATCGCTACGAGCAAAAGCACGATCATAGCGGTGCCCCAGAGAGCGGAAATAAGCAACTTCCGATGCTTTGAGAGGAACGGAAGCACTTTTTCTTTCAAATCAATAACCTCCGTAGCTTTTACATGGGCAATGGTGTAAACTGCACACTTCCGATGCCCCCATAAATGTTACAAAATTGTTACGACGCAATTATAACAAACTTTTTTTACCTTGTCAAGGCTCGTAGATTCGGGCGGTTTCTTTGTCTTTCTGCATCTGTAAGATCAGTTCGTCTATCGAAGAAAAACGGATCTCCGGACGTATCATTTTCAGCAATTCGACACATGCGATCTGTCCATACAGATCCCCTTCAAAACCGATCAGATGGGTTTCCGCCGTGATCACTTTTTGATCATTGTCCTCGCGAAACGTGGGACGGATGCCGATGTTCGTGGCCCCTGCCCACTTGCTTTGATCGGGCAATGTGACTTGGGATGCATAAACGCCAAAAGGCGGAAGGATGACATCTTCCTCCGGGAACTGGTTGATCGTCGGCATATTCATGGTGCGGCCGACTTTGCGTCCATGCATGACTTCGCCAATGAAACGATACCGATAGCCCAGCATCGTATTGGCCTCTTCGATCTGCCCTTTCAACAAACACTCGCGGATACGGGTGCTGCTGATCGCCTCGCCCCGATAATACTCTTTATCCAGTACTTGCACGGTAAATCCTTTTTTCACGCCTAATTCGCGCAAAACCTCCGGATCCCCGGCGCGATGATAGCCGAAACGGAAATCCGTTCCGACGCAGACCGTTTTCGCATGCATTCTCCGCAGGAGGAACTCATCAACGAATTCCTCGGGCGACATTTTCATGATCTTATCGGAAAACGGACACTCCACCAGATAGTCGATGCCCATCGCTTCCAAACGACTTCTCTTTTCCTCGGTGGAAATGATGCGCTTTTGGCGGCCATTTCCGAGTTTCTCATAAGGAGAACTCGAAAACGTAAAGACAACGGCGGGGTAGCCGGTCTTCTCTTTTTCTTCCGTTAACATACGGAATATCTTTTGATGGCCCAGATGCAGTCCGTCAAACTTTCCGACCGTGACTACCGTCCCGGCGACCGGAAGCACCTGAGCTCTCTTTCCCTCGATGATCTCCATGTATTTCCTCCGCTATGGATCACGCTTCATTCGTGCATCCACAGCATGTTTACTGTCTGGTGCGAAATATCTTCACCGGACGGTACTGTACCGTACCCCCGTCATTCGCTTCTTCTGCCCGATAGGTCGCGCAAAAACGGCCTTCGGTGTCATATAAAAGGACCGGGTCTTCCTCCCCCGGACGGATCGTCACCATTCGGTCGGCCGCGATCACGTTTCCATTCTCGAGAAAACGTGCATATTCGGGCAATATCCGATAGGCTGCGTGTCCATCGTAAAACCGCTCAACACTTAAGAACAGATGCCCTGCACCCTCCGGTGAAACTATTGCTTCCTCGAGTTGTGCGAGAGTCACTGCGTTGGATAGTTCAAACCGGGCGACCCGTGTGCGCATCAGCGACTGCATGCAGGCACCGACACCGAGCTTCTGACCGATATCATCGATCAGTGTCCGTATATATGTGCCCTTCGAGCAATGCACGCGCAATTTGACGAACAAACCGTCGCGTTCCAGGATATCCAGCGCATAGATCGTGACTGGACGCGCTTTCCGTTCGATCTCAATGCCCTTACGGGCCAGATCCACGAGTTTTTGACCATTTACCTTAAGTGCACTGTACATCGGCGGAATCTGGTCGTACGGGCCTGTAAACGCCTCACAGGCACTTTTTATTTCGTCTTCGGTCAATGCAAGGCAAACCGACGCATCGGTCTGTTTCAGTACCGTTCCGGTCGCATCCTGCGTATCCGTTACGACGCCGAGCCGCATCACCGCCTCGTACACCTTATCATGATCCGTCAGGAATTCGCACAATTTCGTCGCCTCCCCGACGCAAACCGGCAATACGCCGACGGCGTCCGGGTCCAGCGTCCCGGTGTGGCCGATCTTGCGCGTATGCAGGATCCCTCGCATCTTCGCGACTACGTCATGGGAGGTGAAACCCTTTTCCTTGTAGATATTGATGATGCCCTGATACTCCATATCATTCATTGTCCGTATCGGCTACTTCGGTCTCGTCCTCTTCATCCAAACGGTCCGGCATCTGCGCCATGACTTCTTCGATCTTATGGGACATATTAACGCCGTAAGCGATCGAAGTGTCGGCGATAAAACGGATCTCCGGCGTGTTGCGCAGGTTCACCGTATGTGCCAGACGTGTGCGAACGAAGGGAGCCGCACTCTTAAGTCCGGCCATCGTTTCTTTCAGCGCATTCTCGTCACCGAGCACACTGATATATGCCTTGCAATACTTAAGATCCGGCGTTACCTCGACCGCGGTCACACTCGTCATCGGGCTGATGCGCGGATCCTTGATCTCGCTGCGGATGATATTGCTCAGCTCTTTCATCACTTCCCCGTTGATACGGGTAGCTTTATTACTGTTTCTTCTCATGAAGTCTCTCTTTCCTTAAAGCATAAATACTTTGCAAAGTGGGCTTCCGCGTTATCGCGAAAGCCCATTTTATAACTATCTGGGTACTTCTACCATGATGTAGCCTTCGATGGTATCTTCTACGGCCATATCATTGAATTTCTCGAATACCATACCGCACTCGAAACCTTCCTTGACTTCCTTCACGTCGTCTTTCATACGTTTCAGGGAAGCCAGCTCGCCCTCGTAGATCTTCTCTTCTCCGCGGAAAATGCGGATCTTGCAGCCACGTGTAAACGAACCGCTCTTTACATAAGAGCCCGCGATCACGCCGATACCGGAAGCTTTGAACAGCGCGCGAACTTCGCCGTGACCGATGACCTTCTCTTCGTAGATCGGCTCGAGCATGCCCTTCATGGCAGCTTCCACATCTGCGATCGCCTGGTAAATGATGCTGTACAGTTTGATGTCGACCTTCTCGCGGTCGGCTACGGACTTTGCCATGACATCCGGACGAACGTTGAAACCGATAATGATCGCGTTCGAAGCAGAAGCCAGGGAAACATCGGATTCGTTGATGGCGCCGACACCGCTGTGGATGACTTTGACAACGACTTCCTCGTTGGAAAGCTTCATCAGCGACTGCTTTACGGCTTCTACAGAACCCTGAACGTCCGCCTTGATGATGAGGTTGAGTTCCTTAACATTACCTGCCTGGATCTGTGAGTACAGACCATCCAGTGTGAGCTGCATCTTCGTGTTGTCGAGCAGCTTCACCTTGTTCTGGGCGATAAATGTCTCGGCAAAATGTCTCGCCTCTTTATCGGTGGTCGTGGAGATCACGATCTCACCTGCGTTAGGTACGTCGTTCAAACCAAGGATCTCGACCGGGGTCGAAGGCGTTGCAGCCTCGATCTTACGGCCCTTTTCATCCATCATCGCACGCACCTTACCATAGCAGGAACCAACGGTGATGTTATCGCCGACATGCAGGGTACCCTTCTGGACCAGAATGGTCGCAACGGGGCCCTTACCTTTATCCAGTTTTGCCTCGATGACGAGACCACGAACGTTACGATTCGGGTTCGCCTTCAGTTCCTTCACATCGGCAACGAGGAGGATCATCTCCAGCAGTTCGTCGATGCCCTGGCCGGTCTTAGCAGAAACCGGTACGAAGATGGTGCTGCCGCCCCAATCTTCCGGAACCAGTTCATATTCACTGAGTTCCTGCTTAACGCGCTCGATATTCGCACTGGGCTTATCGATCTTATTGATAGCAACGATGATCTCAACGCCGGCTGCCTTCGCATGGTTGATCGCCTCGATGGTCTGCGGCATTACACCATCATCTGCTGCAACAACGAGGATCGCGATATCCGTAGATTTCGCGCCACGCATACGCATCGCAGTGAACGCTTCGTGTCCGGGCGTATCCAGGAAGGTAATCATACGGTTGTTGATACCTACCATGTACGCACCAATATGCTGTGTGATACCGCCTGCCTCGCGGGCAATGACATTCGTATCACGGATGCAGTCCAAAAGGGAAGTCTTACCATGGTCAACGTGACCCATAACGCAGACGACCGGAGGACGGGTAACCAGCGTATCCGCCGGATCCTCGGTATCGCGAAGCATCTCCTCGATGATGTCGACCTTCTCTTCATGCTCGCAAAGGATCTCGTAATCGATGGCGATCTCTTCGGCCTGCTCGAATGTCAGGTCACTGTTGATCGTGTAGACCTTACCCTTTAAGAACATCTTCTTGATCAAGGCTGCGGGCTGGATCTTCATCTTCTCTGCCAGATCGCTGACGGTGATGGAATCGCCGACCAGGATCGACTTGATCTTCTCTTCTTCTTTTTCGTGTTCCGGCTTCTTAGGCGCAGCACCCTTCATCTTGCTGAGGTTCTTGATGTTCTCCTCTTTGCGGATTCCGGTTCCGTACTGCTTACTCTTCTCGCGCGTCTCACGCTCTTTCTTATTCGTTGCCTTACCACCGCGCATTTCGGTCTTCGTCTGGCCGAATCCCATGCCGCCCGAAGAGGAAGAAGTCTTCCGTGCTGCGGGCTTGCGGTTGTTATTATTCTCGTAATCGGCATCCTTATCCTTGTTGAAGCCTTCGTCCTTACCGAAACCTGCGTTTCTGTAATCCGGGCGGCCGCCCTGACCGCCCTGGCCGAAACGATTGCCCTGCGGACGTCCACCCTGGCCGGGAGCACCGGTTCCGGGGCCTCTGCGCGAACCGTTTCGATCGAAGGAACCTTCCGAACGACCCTGTCCGGAGAAACCGCCGCTACGCTGTCCCTGACCTGCAGGACGACCCTGACCATCCTTGCGGAATGTGCCGCCTTCCTGTCTCGGACGACCCTCGCCCCGTGCCGGTCTCGCTTCACCGCGAATCGGACGAACGGTCTTCGTCTTCGGTGTATCTACCGGGATCTCGATCTTAGCAACGATGACCTGATCCGCGCTGCGGATCTCATTTGCCAGTTCACCCATCTTTTCAGGCTGCGCTGCTTCCTTCGTTTCTTTTGCTTCCTTTGCTGCGGGTTTCGTCTCTTTTGTCTCGGTAACCACAGGCTCCTGTGCTACAACAGTAGCTTCTGTTGCAGTCGCTTCGGTCTTTGCTTTTGCAGTCGCCTTCTCCGGCTTCGTCTCGGTAACCGCAGGCTCTGCGACCGGTGCAGCCTTCGGTGTCTTTACCGGCTCCTCGACCTTATCTGAAACCTTCTTAGCGGTCGGACGGGTGCTCTTCGCAACGTCCGTCTTCATGTTCTGCGGACGAACGACCGTCGCATATTTCGTCGTGCTGTGCTGCGGGCGAACGACCGTCGCATAGCGTTTTTTCTTAGCGCCGTCTTCCGCAGCGGGAGCTGCTTTCGCTTCCTCTGCTGCCGGCGTCTTCTTTATCTCATTTTTATCCTTATCGTTGATCTCTGCCATATATCTCCTCCGTTACTGCTGTTCGTTTGTGAAATATTTGATGATCGTACGGGCAATGCCTGCATCATTTACGCAAATGACCGCACGCGTTTCACTCCCGATCGCCTTTCCAAGTGCTTCCATGCTAAATCGCTCATAAAGAGGTACCTGATAATAGGTCGTTTTATCCCGGAACCGCTTCTTCGTGTTATCGGATGCTTCATCGGACACGATGACGACTTTCGCCTTGCCGTTTCGGATCGACTCCTCACAGAGGAACTCGCCCGATGCGACCTTGCCCGCCTTCTTCGCGATACCGAGCATCGACAATATCTTTTTATCCAAGCGTATCCATCTCCTTTTCCAAAACCGAAAAGATCTCCTCGGAAATGTTCGTCTTCAGCGAGCGGTTTAGGCCCTTATTCTTATGCGCCGCCTTCAGGCATTCCGGGCTCTTGCATACATATGCGCCGCGGCCGTTTTTCTTACCGGTGACATCCAGTACGATCTCACCTTCCGGCGTAAGCACCACACGAATCATTTCCTTCTTCGGTTTCATCTCTCCGCAGCCGACACAAAGCCGCAGCGGAACTTTCTTAAAAGTTTGCTTTGTCACGAATGCTTTCTCACCTCTTTATGATCTGCAATGATCATTCCTCTTCGTTTTCGGAGGTCTCCTCTGAAGCCTCTCCCGGCTCCTCATAATCCTCTTCTTCGTCGTAGTATTCCTCAGAACCCTCTTCGCCTTCTTCGAATTCGCTGTAGCCCTCGTACTCTTCGCCGTCGTAGCCGAGTTCTTCGAACAGGCCGCTTTCCTTCGCCTGGGTCTCAGACTTAATGTCGATCTTGTAGCCGGTAAGTCTCGCTGCAAGACGAGCGTTCTGGCCTTCCTTACCGATGGCCAGTGAAAGCTGATAGTCAGGAACGATGACGATGGCGTCACGCTCTTCCTCATCGGCCCAAACACCGATGACCTTTGCAGGGCTCAGTGCATTCTCGATGAGAAGCGCAGGGTTCTCGTTCCAGTTGATAATATCGATCTTCTCGCCGTTGAGTTCATTGACCACAGCGTCGATACGTGCACGCTTCATACCGATACATGCACCGATCGGATCTACGTTCGGATCGTTCGACCAGACTGCCATCTTCGTACGGGAACCAGCCTCACGGCTGATCGCCTTGATCTCAACGATACCATCGCGGATTTCGGTAACTTCGTTCTCGAACAGACGCTTGACCAGTTCCGGATGGGAACGGGATACGGTCACACGCGGTCCGCGGGAGGCGTCCTTTACTTCAACGACATACAGCTTGATTCTCTGACCCGGACGATAAACCTCACCCTTCGGTATCTCGGATGCCTTCAGGTTCGTCTCGATCTTACCGAGATTGATGTTGACATCCTCTTTATCTTTCACATAGTGCTGAACGATACCTGTGATGAGATCCTTCTCCTTCTCGTAGTACATCTCGAAAAGGTTCTTTCTCTCTTCTTCACGAAGCTTCTGAATGATGACATTCTTCGCTTCGCCCGCTACGATACGGCTGAAGTTCTTCGACTCCTTCTGATCACGGAAGATATCTCCCAGTTCTACACCGGGATCCTTCTCCTTTGCAGCCTCAAGCGAGATCTCGCAAGTCGGATCGGCGACTGTCTCAACAACGGTCTTCTCGACCCATACGCGAAGTTCGCCGGTCTCACGGTCGATGGTTACGAAAACATTGTCCGCCTTGCCGAAATTCTTACGGCAAACGCCGAGCAGGGACTGCTCAACTGCATCCAGAATGACTTCCTTCTTAAAGCCTTTCTCTTTCTCCAGTTGCTCGAGAGCTTCGATCAACTCTCTGCTGTCTTTATTTTCTTTGGTATCCTTTGCAGCCTTTCTCATTTTTTTAAAATCCTCCTCTATGTTCTTAGTGCTGTCTTCGTTTAGAAATCGATCGCTTGACGTATAAATGCGATCTCTTTTCTGGAAAATGTCCGCTGTTCGGTATCCGAAAGCGCTATCGTCACGGTCTCCTCATCGTAGGAAACCAGGGTTCCCGTAAAATCTTTGGTCTTCGGCTCCGCCTTCTTCTTTTTGGAAGTCGGCTCTTCCGCCTGCGAATTCTCATGCAACAAAACCGGTTTGTAAAGTTTGATCTCTACATCCTTACCGACGTTTCGTGCGAAATCCTTCGGCTTTACCAGAGGTCGTCCTAAGCCGGGCGAACTCACTTCCAGGATGTAATTATCCTCGATCGGGTCTGTCTCATCGAGTTTATCACTCACATAACGGCTGACCAGTTCACAGTCATCGATGGTGATGCCGCCTTCTTTGTCGATATAGTAACGCAGGTAATAAGTCCCCGCCTCTTTGACATATTCGACGTCCACCAGTTCAAAATGGTTCTCGGCGATGACCGGCGCAACCATCTGCTCGGCCAATGCAACGATATCCTCGGATCTTTTCATTTGAAATCCCTCGTTTTTGAATACTGAATACTCTATGCATCTCGTTGTAAAAAGCAAATAGAAAAGTGGGCTTTGCAGCCCACTTAACATACTCACTATAACAACTGTAACAGAGTTTAGCATACTTTTTTCGTAAAATCAATACCCAAATCGAAAATTTTTACGAAAAGCCTTAAAAACCATAGTTCAGTCCGGTTTCCGTCCACAACAAGGGCATCCTTTCCAGGGATTCCCCAAACGATAATATAGTTTAAAACCTGTCGTATACATTTTCTCCTGACAATGAGGGCACTTGTAAAACAAGTAGATGATAAAACGATGGATCAGGGCGATGACCATCAAAACGCATAAAAAATCAAGTCTAAAGAAATAATCATCGGATGTGGTCATCAGAACCATGATTATGGCAGCTACTGTCAGGCCGATCCTCATCACGACCCACTCAATAATATATAATATCTTAAAAAACACCAAACTCCCCTCCTATAAAAAAGCACATCCACGAATGAGTTCGCGGATGTGCTTTATATAAATCATTATACTATAGTTAACTGATTACTCAACATCCGTAGTGGGATCTACAGTTACTTTCTCAACGGTGGTCGCAGCTTTAACTGCGCTTACCATCTCCGGAGAAGCGTTGATGGTCACATTGCGGTTTACCTGAGCATCGTAACCCTTCGCCTTAACGAGGTCTGCAAGGTCAACGCCGGTAACTTCCTTCATGGACTCGAATACCTGCGCCATAACGCCGGTAACATTGCCCGCAACACTGGTAACACCGTTACCGCTGCCGCTGTCCATGATCATGATCTTATCGATCTGGCTCAGAGGTTCAGCGATCTTACCTGCAACGTCCGGGAGAACACGGATGAGCATTTCTGCAACCGCTGCTCCGGTGTACTGCTGATAAGCCATAGCCTTTTTGGACATCGCCTCAGCTTCTGCGATACCTTTTGCACGGATCGCTGCAGCTTCTGCCATACCACGCTGGCTGATAACGTCAGCTTCTGCCTGACCGGTGGTCTTAATCGCCTCGGCTTCTGCAACTGCCTTAATGCGCTTTGCTTCTGCCTCTGCTTCTGCGAATTTCTTACGAGCCTCTGCCTCCGCTTCTGCCTCTGCGATCTTACGATACTTCTCGGCATCTGCGATGGTCTGTGCTTTTTCTTTGTCGGCCAATGCGGGCTCAACAACTTCAGCACGAAGGCTTTCCTTCTTGCGCTCTGCCTGCTTCGCGGCCAGTTCGATGTTCTTCTGCTCCTTAGCGATCTGAATCTGTACCTGAGCAGCTTCGATGTCTTTCTGACGCTCCTGACGCATAAGTTCTACGTCGAGAGCTGCAGCAACAACTTCCTTCTCGGTGATATTCTTCTGAATATCGTATGCGGAGTCAGCCTTCGCCTTAGCGGCCTGCTGTTCCTGCATGTAAGCAGCTTCCTGAACCGCCTTCGCCTTAGCAGCTTCACTGATCTCAGTCTCAGCCTGCAATCTGGCCTGCTCACCGGCTCTTCTCGCCTTCGAAGTCTCGATCTGAGCTTCGCGGTTTGCTTCTGCCTTCGCGATCTCAGCGTCTTTCTTCTTCTCAACGATCTGCTTAACACCGAGTGCCTGAATATATCCGTTGGAGTCATTGATATCCTTAATGGTAAATACCTTTACCTCGAGGCCCATCTCCATGAGCTCGGTACCAACAACTTCCTGTACCTTTGCGGAAAATGTTTCACGATCACGATAGATCTCTTCTACGGTCATCGTAGAAACGATTTCACGAAGTTTACCTTCGAGTACGTTCGTAGCGGTATCACGAATGGAGCGCTCGATCTCTGTCTCGTTTCTACCGGTGAACTGCTCGATCGCGTTGAAGATCGCGTTCGCTTCGTTCTTAACCTTAATAACCGCGGTACCAACTACAGCGATCGGTACGCCCTGGGAAGACATACTCTCATCGGTGGTAACATCCAACTGGATATTACCGAGGGAAATGGTGTCCACACGTTCGAGAACGGGGATGACCAGACCACCACCACCGGTGATGATACGCTTATGAAGACCGGTAACTACCGCAGCCTTATCCTGCGGAACTTTTCTCCACATGGAGAAGATGACGGAAAGGATCAGGATGATGCCGATCGCTACGATCACACCAATGATCAATCCCTTAGGGATCTCAAAGCTCGTTAATGTTAACATTTTATTCCTCCTGTTTATCATGTCCGACGATCCGTCGGATGGTTCAAGTTGATGGGCACGTTATGATTCGTCCCCTAGGTGATATTTCTCCGCCATATCTTTCGGGCGGACGATGACCTCGTTCTTCTCAACACGAACGATGGTCACGGTCGATCCTTGACGGATCACCTGCGTAGGGTTGTCCGCCTTTGCGGGATAGTTCGTCGTGATGCCGTCAAAGGTCGTCACGCTGACCGAACCGAAACCGCCGGCTATGATCGTATTGACCACATGGCCATCACATCCTACCAAATCTTCGCGGTTTACTGTGGTGTGTTCCACCTTACGCAACGTGCGGATCAAACTCTGGATGATGACCGCACCGAGATATCCGACGCCGACTGCGATAAGTACGACCATCCATAATTTCATGGAGTCGCCCAGGATCTTACCCATGGCACCGAATAGCATAAGGCCTACACAGATACTGTGGAGCGAAGCCGGCAAAAGGGCGATTGAGATATCACCGATATCAAAACCAAAATCGAACCCTACATCCGGGCCGTCTCCGTCTGAGTCCACGGAAGCATCAAATATTCCGCCAAGAAGCAGCGTGATCAACGGGATCGCAAAACCGATCACTATACATATCGTATATACCGTATCCATGAAGCTCCCTCCTTCCCCGCGGCAGATCTTAAATTTCGTTTGTCTTCGCGATCCGTTCTCCTTTTTATAAACTAAAAGCGAAATCCGAAGGACCGGTTCCGCTTTTAGAAAACGATATCGTAAAAACATCCGTTTTTTCTACCCGCAAGTGTATTATATCAGATAGCAGGCCAAGTTTTATTACTTTTTTCTTTCACTTTTCGCACAAATATAGTTCTTTGCGACCAGCATTTCCGCACAGAGAACTGCACCGCCCGCAGCACCGCGAAGTGTATTGTGGGACAGGCCGACAAACTTCCAGTCATAGACGGTATCTTCGCGCAGGCGGCCGACACTTACGCCCATGCCGTTCTCGTAGTCAACATCGAGAGCGACCTGCGGACGATTATCCTCTTCCAGATACTGGATGAACTGCTTCGGAGCGCTGGGAAGTTCCAGTTTCTGAGGCTCGCCGGAGAATGCAAGGAGCTTCTCGATCAACTGCTCTTTTGTAACTTTCTTCTTAAACTTAACGAAGACTGCTGCCGTATGACCATTCAATACCGGAACACGGATGCACTGACATGTGATCACAGGGCTGGTAGCCGGAACGATCACGCCGTCCTTTACCTCTCCCCACAGACGAAGCGGTTCCTTCTCGCTCTTCTCTTCCTCACCACCGATGTACGGGATGATATTGCCCACCATCTCGGGCCAGTCCTTAAAGGTCTTACCTGCGCCGGAGATCGCCTGGTATGTGGTAGCAACTACCTCGTACGGCTCGAACTCCTTCCAAGCGGTAAGTACCGGAGCATAGCTCTGGATGGAGCAGTTCGGCTTAACAGCGATGAAACCGTACTTCGTTCCCAGACGCTTCTTCTGCGCATCGATCACCTCGAAATGCTCGGGGTTGATCTCCGGAACCACCATCGGAACATCCGGTGTCCAGCGGTGTGCGCTGTTGTTGGAAACAACGGGTGTCTCGGTCTTAGCATAAGCTTCCTCTGCAGCGGCAATGGCTTCCTTCGTACCTTCGTAAGCGCTGAATACCATATCGACCTGCGATGCGACCTTCTCGACTTCGTCTACATTCAGAACGACCAGTTTCTTTACTGCCTCCGGCATGGGAGTATCCATCTTCCAGCGATCGCCAACAGCTTCCTCATATGTTTTACCGGCAGAACGCGGGCTCGCTGCAACTGCAACGACCTCAAACCACGGATGCTCAGCCAGGATAGAAATG
Organism: Lachnospiraceae bacterium; assembly: GCA_017543445.1. Lineage (GTDB taxonomy): Bacteria > Bacillota > Clostridia > Lachnospirales > Lachnospiraceae > UBA1201. Next base: position 145,697 of record JAFYGB010000019.1, read on the forward strand.
AAACGCTGGCCTACCATACCCGTTGCGCCCAAAACGCCTACTTTTAATTTTTTGTCCAATCTCTTCATAATGTCCTCCATTCCGATGTCCACCGTGAAAAGGCAAATTTCCGTCCCGCGCGGACATTCCTCTATATGATGTACGGCTCCGACAAATACCTCTAAAACGTAAGATAGTAGCGACGAGATATCTCCATCGCTACTATCAATAAGCTCCTGGGGGGACTCGAACCCCCGACCTGCGCATTACGAATGCGACGCGCTACCAGCTGCGCTACAGAAGCAACCATATGTTTTTTCGGTATGTTACCAGGTCATCTTAAAGATGACTTACGTTATGTTAACACATTGCCCCCAGTATGTCAAGCATTTTTTAACCTGTTTTTCGTGAATTTTCTGCTGAGTGCGAGGAAGCAGATCAGATGGACGCTGAAGGTCAATGCCCACGAGATCGGATAGGTGATGTAGATCATGCTCGCATTGTGGAATTGCGGGATCCGGAATACCGTCCAGAGCCATACGAGGCGCAGGAAACAGGCCCCGATCAGCGATACGATGGTCGGCATGACCGAATAGCCCATGCCGCGGATCGAGCCGACGCAGACATCCATCATGCCGCAAAGCATATAAGTCGTCATGATCATCCACAGGCGCACCATGCCCGCGTCAATGATGGCCGGATTGTCGGAATAGATGCCGAGAAGCGGTCTTCCGAAGAAAAGCACTGTATAGCCCAGAACCGTTCCCACAGCTATAACACAGGCTTCGGTCTTCCAAAAGATCGGGCGAACGCGGTGCAGTTTTCCTGCTCCGATATTCTGGCTGGTAAATGAGATCGACACCTGATGAAAGGCATTCATCGACACATAGACAAAGCCTTCGAGGTTCATAGCGATCGAATTACCATCGATGACCAGATCGCCGAGTTCATTGACCGAGGACTGGATCACTACATTCGCCAGAGAGAAGATCACACCCTGGAAACCGGCAGGCAGACCGATCCGTGCGATCCGCTTCAGGATATGCTTCTTAATGTACGGATGCAGTATATCAAAGTGCAGATCGCCCTTCTCTCTCACCAGGCAACGTACGACTAAGGCAGCGGACAATGTCTGCGACAAAATGGTCGCAAGTGCAACGCCGGCTACGTCCATCTGAAATACGATCACAAAGATCAGGTTCAGCACTACGTTCAGCGCTCCGGCGATCGTCAGGTAGATCAGTGGGCGACGCGTATCGCCGACCGCACGCAGGATGGAACTTCCGAAATTGTAGACCATCATCGAGGGCATGCCGAGGAAATAGACCGTCAGGTAAATGACCGCCTTATCCAGGATCTCACCTTCTGCATTCATCAGGATCAGAATCGGACGAACGAAGAGAATGCCAATGATCGCCAGGAAGATACCGGAGATCACACTGATCGCCATCGAAGTATGGATGGTATCCTTCAGTTTCTGCTGTTGTTTCGATGCATAATAACGCGCGACCAAAACGCCGGTACTCACGGAGAGCCCGACGAACAGGTTGGTCAGCAGATTGATCAGCGATCCCGTACAACCGACAGCTCCCAGCGACGAATCGCCCGCGTACTGTCCGACAACTACGATATCCGCAGCGTTGAACAGAAGCTGCAGGATACTCGACAGCATCAGCGGTATCGCAAACTTAATGATATTCGGTAACAAAGGTCCCTCGAGCATATCCACTCTTCCGGAACCTGATTTGTTTTTTATATTCACGGTTTACTCCCTCAGGAAGGACCAGTCCATATTCCAGTATTCGCCGTAAACCCCCGGCGTCAGACTCTTCCATGTCGCCCGGTCGCAATCGACCTTAAAATGATATTGGCCTGCGGCGTCGAAGCGGATATACTCTCCGTTCTTCATGACCTCGCAAAGCGCGTTCTTCTTCAGATATTGTTGCTTCCACTGCTCAACGAACTCTTCGGGCAGAAAAAACGTATCATAGCAGAAATACGTCGGATAAAGCCCGTCTACACAGGAGCTCAAGTCGATAGTAAAGAAGAAATTACGGATCCGTCCGATCATGTAGGGAACATCGTCCACATAGGACGTCACCCACTCCCCGTAGATCTTCTGCTTCTTAAACGCATCGACCACGTAAACAAAGCTCTCCTCACCGGATAAATCGCACGTGTTGTCAAACAGACGACGGCAGGTCGTATCATGCATCCAGTAGAAATCCGCCTTGCTGTCTGCATTCAGGGATAATACGAAATCCCCGCCCACGTAGATGCCGAGCAGTCTCTGCTCGCGGTCGTCCTCCGCCTGCATATCGGTAAAGCACACCAGGTCGCCAACCTTCACCTGCTCTCTGGGCACCTCGGTACCATATGTCTCCATCTCCTCCGTCTCATACGGGAGGCGAATGTCATATTTCCCGAAGATCTCGCGAACAAATAACGCGGAACGATCCTTCTGGGTCAGTTCTCGGTCGCCGAGAGCCATGATCGTAAACGGGTCGTTCTTCTCCGGATCATATGCTTTCGAAAGGTATGTAAGTGCAGAAACCAGGGCCTTATGTCCGGATAGTTTCTTCGTCGAGGCTTCACCCGGACGACAGAGGGTGTTCCCATCCGCCATGCCGGAAAGCGCAGTGACTGTGACCTCACACGCCATATCCTCGTAAGCGATATGGTACGTATTCTCCCCGGCTTTCAGCAGCGGCGAAAGGTCCGAAGACCAGCCTTGCGGATTCTCCTCGAGAATATCCTCTCCTTGCATAACGCGGATCTGAAAATCGCCGATCGCAACGCGGTCCATCTCATATCGCTGCGGTCCTACATAAGAAACAATCAGTTTGCGAGGTGCCTCTGTGGAAGGTTCCTGCGTCGTCGGTTCTTCCGTCGTTTCAGCCGCGCCCGCGGTGGAAGCATTTGTGTCCGTGCCCTCATCAATCGGCGCAGAAAAAGAAGGCCCCTCTACAGAAGCAGTCGTTCGAATGATTTCCTGTGTGTCGGGCTCGGTTTTGGAAACATGTTCGCCTCGGCAGGCGCATGTACCGACCATTAATATGAGCAAACATAGGAAACGGACTACTCTACGCAAAGAAAGACCTCCCTTCTTTGTTTCCGATCACACGCGGCATTATCTGCCGCGGTAAGCTTCCAACTTTGTATATGCCTGCGCAGACCACTGACTCTCAGGATCGATGGCGATCAGCTGGTTCAGGCAGTTTGTCATGGCGTTGATATTATTGACCGACTCATAACACAGTGCCAGGTAATACAGGACCGGTTCGGACGTCGGCTGGAGGTTATTCGCCTGCGACAGGTACTCGATCGCACGCTCATAATCGAGCTGGTCACGATAACGCAAGCCTGCATAATACAAACGATACCACATCGTTTCGTGCATATCATCCTTAATTGCGCGGTAGGCTTCGGCGTAAAACTTATCCTCGGACTGTGAATCGAGGTCCAGATAAGCATTCATGGCCTTCAGATAATCCTCATCCACATACATCTTCATAACGCCGATCAACGTCTGGTAGGACGTGATCTGCTCGCGAAGTCCGGCGATGGTTTCGGTGGCGGTCGATGCGGCACTGTCCCTCTCATTTACACTACGCTGCAACCGGTCGACCTCATCTTGCAAGTTCGAATTATCGGTTTGCAATCGCATGATCTCCGTTCGCAGGTTCGATATCTGCGTCAGGCTGTCCGTCAGCATGGCGCGGGACTCACCCTGCTCGATCCGTCGCACGGAAGGCACGACGATAAAGTAGATCAGAAGCGCTCCAAGCAGGAAACCGATCGCGATATACATCGCGTAGACAACATAGGAACTGTATTCACGGATCGCGGACGTCGGCGTAATAACGCCATCTTCCTCCGATGCGAAACGACCTTTTACTACATCGGACAATGATGTATCGTTCTTACGGGCTTCATTGATCGCCTCTAAATAGCGGATGGTCGTCGAGTCACCGCAATCGATGGCCGCGCAACGTTTCAACAGACGCTCCGCCTTCGTGTAAGCGCCGTCCTGCATGTACAAAAGCGCCAGCAGCTGATATGCCTTAACATTGTTGTACGGTTTGGAAACGATACGTTTCAGCGACAGCAGAGCAAGATCGCGGCTGCCCACCTCCAGATAATGCAGTGCATTATTATATCGGTGCAGGTTCGCCGACAGTGCCTTCTGCGTCGTTTCCACTTGCTTAAGATAGCCGTCGGCAGGATTATCCTTATCGTTCAGGTTCTTACTGATGACCCACTCACGCAGGGCGAAAACCAACTCGCCGAGTTCATAATAGATCAACCCGAGGAGATTTCGCGCTTCGTAGTTTTTCTTATTCAGATTTAAACATTGGTGCAATGCTGTCAGCGCTCCGGTCAGATCCCGTCGCTTCGCGCGTTCCAATCCCAGATTGTAATAGGAGTTCGACGTTTGAATGATCTCTCGATACAACCGGATATCGGTACCGCACGTCAAGCAGACGTCCTGCTTTGACAGCTTCGCCCCGCATATCAAACATTGCATGTTTTACTCCTTATCCGATGCATCCTTCAGAATCCTGGCCAGAATGTCCGTAACATCGACCAAAGGGGTATTCTTTATCGTCTCCTCGGTATCCTTTAACTCGAGGCTCGGCTTAAATTTCGCCAATTCTTCTTCAAAATTCAGCATATGGGAAACCTCCGCGGAAAGTTTACATTTTATTATACTTTTTTTCCTCGGAAAATGCAAGCACGTAAACGAAGAAGCCGCGCCGCAGGAACGGTCCTGCAACGCAGCTTTATCAGATATCAGATGTTCATCTGCTTCTCCACTCATTCAATTGGTTATTAATCTCATCAAATACGTTTCCATAGTCTCTGCTTTTATTAAAAAAGCTTTCCAGCACACGCGTGTAATTGGAATTGACTTTAACCTGGTTCGACTGAATCGTAACCATCTGCTCGACCAAACGGGTCAAATCCTTATTATACTGACTTACTATTTCACGTTCTTCCTGGGAAAGATTTGGAAGAAATCCTGTAATCAGGCTTTCACTGCAATCGTTATAGTATTCAGTTCTGGCAGACCATCCGTTCTTATCCGGATTACCCCAATAAATATATGAGGCCATTTCCGGATCTGAACAACACGCTGCTAAAACTTGAAGTGCGAGTTCTTTTCGTGGAGAAGAAGCTAAAACACCAAAAGATATTCCTGTTACCGTAGTGAAAAGGTTTGGGCACAGAATATACTCCTTAAATCGATCATCTTCAACCTTATCAGAAGAGATATAAGCGAATGTATTACTCGGAATATTATCTGGCGTAATACCGGCAACTCGAACTCCATTTTGAAAATCAGAATAAATCGTACGCAAAAGAGAAGCTAATCTACTATCCTTTGTCAAATCATCAAAGCTTCCTGATGAAATCCCATAAGATGCCAAAAGATCGTTTTTATATCCTAAAAAAGCTGTTACTTCATCAACGCCAAATAAGTAGGATGCTATGATTGCATCTTCCTTCCCACAGGAAAGACAAATGTCTCTTAATGAATCGTATGTACCATCAAAGGAATTCTCAAACAGGGTTGCATATTGCCTATCAACATATACGTACATTTCATTTAAATTACTAAAACGTGTCGGGATCGAATAAATGACTCCGTTAACCTTTTTTTGTTCCCATTCCAAGGAACTGAAGTTATTATAGAGATCACGTCCATCTAAGGATAAATATTCGTTCAATGGGAGGAATTCACTCGCCACAAAATCAGCGGCATCATACGCTCCATTCAACCAATATACCGAAGAAAGAATATCCGGAGCCATTCCTGTAGTTTTCTGTTCATTTAACCACTCTGCGTAGTCGTCTCCCATTTCACTAACATAAATGAATTCAATTTCTTCACAGATTCCTCTTTCTTCAATGAAATGGATTATTGCCTGTTGCAATTCTACTGAGAAACGCGGATAAACATGGATCGCCCATTTGACGTGTTCGTTATCCATCTCATTTTCTCCAGCAGATGTGCTATGAAACAAACTATTATCCTCACCCGAAATACTTTCTATCGTTATCTCGGACAATGTATCTTGATTAGATTCAGAAACCTCATGTGCATCAGTAACTTCAAGAACATCTTTATTCTTGCACGAAACGAATAGCAAAGCAATCATCAGCAAGCCCATAACGATATAGAATTTATAGATCCTCACAAAAAGTCTCCTTTCAAATAATCCATCCTTCAATAAATCTACCAAAGAATGATCAAGGGGCTTCGGTGGTCAGGTTCGAAAAGGATAGACTCCCACTTCCGTACCACGCATTATGAGAGGATACTACTCTATAAAAGTATTTCCCGCTGGCTGAATTCGGGCTCACAGTCACATATCCTGCTTTTCCGGCAGAAATAGGATCTGAGCCATAGGTTTGTGTGTTGTTATTATGCCAGTAAAAAGTAGCCGTTACATATGTATCCGTGTACTGGTAGGAAGATCTTGTTTCTGCCCAAGCAGATGTCTGACCAGGATTAATATCATTCTCTGCTTCAATAAAGATAGACCCGATATATCCGTAGTCATAAGCGTTCGCAAAAACAAAACATGTTGACACTACAAACGTAAGAACAAATACCAATAATGTTATAATCTTCTTATTCTTCATAGTTTCTCTCCTCATTAATATGTGTTTCTTTTTTATGTAACGTATCAAATGCATTTCCATGGTTCTTAGTTTTAACAATAGCTCGAATTCATCATGGTGGGATCTCTTTAAGAAAAGCCTCGAAACTGTATTTAGTATACATGTCTCCCCTCCTTTCGAATAATTTATTGAAACCAGATAAATTAGTCAACTGCAATTAAGCTGTACGGCATTCGATATATCACCATTCCAGAAATCTTCCAAAGGTATATATCCTTTACACCAATCCCCCGTTAAATTCATGTTGCAGTAGACACTTTCCCCATAGACTACTATAGGCATGATAGTGTTCGGGATGGGTTCGGATGTAGTTCTGATCGTCTCTCCATTCGCTTCATCAACTAACATATAAATGCTCGAAGCCTGTGCATTCGATTCACGCTTTGAACAGAATAAATGCTCATCACTCCATGCTGAAGAATATATTGAATAGTCTAATTCATTAAAGCTCTCACCATTATAGCGATATAATACGGTCTTCGCGATTTTATCATATGAAAGTGCAAAAAAGTCACGGCAAAATACAATATTACCTTCGGGGATATTCATATGTTTGATACAGGTATTCAGTTCTCCTGTCTTGTAATTATAATCAAAGATATCCAGCCATGTACGCTTATGCATTTCATCTCGATATTCTTCAACGCTTAGTTCTATAAGTTCCTCAGGAATCACCAGCCCAAACGTATCGCCCGTTATACCCATATAAGGAATATCACAATACCAATATGCGAAATACACATGATCTCCCCGAACATCATACTGGCATAAATAGGATCCATAGTTTTCAGCGTTGAAAAACTCCGTATATTTACCATCGGACAGGTCCATACTAAACATTCCACGAACATCTTTCTCTTTCTTTTCGCCAGAGATCCAATGTGAACTGCCGTCATTATCCTTTATCTCAATCAACTCATATGGAAGGTAATAGATTGCAAACATTTTATCTCCAGAGTAAAAAAGGTCGGATATATTTACATAATTCATATAATCCGGCAAATGCCCGATTACCCTTCGATTAGCACCCTGTCGGTCCGAAACACATAATTCACCGGAGGCATTTAGAAAATACAGTTTATCGTCTTTCATCAAGACACTTTTTGCAGAAATCTCGTAGGCGATACACCCCTGTTCCAGTACTTCACCGGTCATGCTTCGTTTGGTTTGCTTATGTTCACATCCCACATCAAAACAGTAAATAAGATCTTTCTTACTATTCGTATCAAATATTTGAAGGCGACCATGGTCATTGTGATATAGGCAGTAATCCGAAGAAAAAACAATGTTGTGTGCATTCCAATAGCATACGAAAGATGAAACGCTCTCGCCTGAGAATGCCCCCGTTTCGGAAGCGTTATCAGATTTCAAAGAAGACTCAATCTCTCCCGTTTTTTTGCATGCTGTGATCATAAAACACAACACCACAAGCAACAGAGTTATTCGTTTTACTAGTTTCATAGAAACACCCCTATTCATTTATTTTGCCTTTATCAATCATTGTAATACTTGAATTGTACGGTGTTCGCCAGATCACCGTTCCAAAAATCCGAGGTCGGAATATATCCGATGCTGTAGATCCCGTCAATGGTGAGTGAGGCGTAGCAGGTGTTTCCGATAATAGCCGCAGGATATAAAACCCCGGCCTGTATGGGCTTCGCCGTTTATCTCAGTATCACACCGCTGGTCTCATCGATCAAAACATAGTTTTGCAGATCAGTTTGAAAGCGTCCGTGACCTGTTTCGCCAGTTCGATCGACTTCGAAACCGCTTCGAGATCCTCATTGGGCACGTGAATCTTCGAATGATCAAAAGAATACAGAATCTCCGGCGCTGCTCCCTGCCCCAGATTATGCTTCCATGACAGCACGTATGTCTCGCCCTTCTTCGGCACGTACGCACCCTTCTTATGCTTTTTATCGCCATGCACGAAATCATAGGAAACGGTCTCGCCGGACAGTAACCGGTCGGCAAATGCAGGATCCTCCTTTACGCGGAAAATGCAAGTCTGTAAACTACTTCGTGCTATTCTCTTTCGTCGTATTCCAGATCTGAAGCTGGCGGTTTAACTCTTCGACAACATCCGAATAATCCTTTTTCTTTTTAAAATATCGATCCAGGAAATCGGTGTAATTCGGATTTACACCTTTTGTGTATTTTTATCCTCATACAGTTCGGATGTCAGTTTATTGAGATCTGCCACAGAATCATACAATTTTGTGATCTGTTCTTCACTCAAGTAAGGAATGAACCCGGTAAACTCCGTAGACTTATACTGCCTCGTAGCTTCGTTCCTCTGTTTCCACTCCTGTGCGCTAAGATCCGTCGTATAGGTCAGTTTCGATGCGATTTCCGGATCGGAGTAACAGATCACCAGCGCGCGCAGTGCCAGAGCTTTATTCGGTGAAGAGGCGGAAACTCCATACGTTTCCGCGATATTCGTTGGAAACAGATTCTCAGTAAGCGCATAAGGAGTAAAACCGTGCAGATCCCACCCATTGCCTAGAGTTATTATGGCCAATGCATCCTCCGGAATATTATCCAGATTACCATCATTTACCCAATAACCATCCCGATAGTCCTCGTATAATTGCTCTAAGAATTCTTTCGTGCGTTCTTCATTCAAAATATCTATAAACGCACCTGCATCTGCATCATACGTTGCGTCAAACACAGTTAGATCTCCGAGTAAAGCAGTAATTATGCCTATATTAAACTCATATCTGGAAACGATCGTCCGTTTGGGCCCGGAAAGACTCCTACAAAAATTACTTAAAGATACATAGGTGCCATCGAATGCTTCTTCAAAATCTTTCTTGTAAGAATCTCAGACATAGAGGACAGCACCGTTGTCCCCTCCTTTTTTATCCGGGATCGAATAGATGTTTCCGTTCACCTTTACCAGATTCCACTGCAGATCACTGAAGGTTTCCCACAATGCCTTTCCGTCTTCACTTTCCAGATAATCATTCAACGAAAGAAGTGCTTTCTCTGCAAATGCAACTTGGTCAAAAATTCCATGGGCTAATGCCGGTGTCGTAACGATATCCGGCATGTTATTGTTGTCGATCTGAGTCTGCAGCCATTTCGGATAATCGTCAAAATCTACCATTGCCGTGGAAAAATCGATTCGAAAATCCATTCCTTTTTCTTTCAGCAGGCGGTTGATCGCATCCCGATTCTGCTGATCGATCATGGAACTGTAATGGAGCTTCCAGGTTACACGGGGAAGTGACGCTTCATAAGCTTCTTCTTCCGGAGACAAGGTCGTAGGCTCCGTTGTTTCCGTTGGTTCCGTCTGAACTTCCGTAGTTTCGGCCATCGTCTCCGTTCCTGTCGTTTCTGTCGTCTCTGTCGTCTCTTCTTGTGTTGGCGGAATCGTCGACCAGATCGCACCAGACTGCATAGATGTGTCGCTATAATAATGCATCTGAACTGCGTTTGTCAGATCACCGTTCCAAAAATCTGCAGTCGAGATATATCCGATACTCCATAATCCATCAACGGTCAGTGAACCATAGCAACTGTTACCGATGATGGCGGCCGGATATAAGGTTCCGGGCGTTATGGGCTTCGCCGTTTTTTTCAGGATCTCACCCGTTGTTTCATCGATCAAAACATAGTTCGTCGGATCGTTTTCCATACTACATACCAAATGGCTGTCACTCCATGCATTCAAAACGAACGCCCCTTCGATGCGGTTGAAAACTTCTCCGTCATATCTGTAGAACACGGTCTCACCATCTTCCGGAAGCGCAAAGAAATCCTTACACATGGCGATACGCCCTGCCGGCAAATGCTTTTGCTTCAGTGCTGCCTTCAACTCTCCGGTCACGCTGTTATAGTCATAGATATCGACCCAGCACTGTCTGTCCATCTCGGCTCGGTATTCATCGGGAGTCAGATTCGTATATTCTTCCGGGATCTTGCGTCCGTAGGTCTCGCCGTTCATATCCATGTATGGCAATCCCCAATACCAGTACGCAAAGCGCATATGATCTCCGCGAATGTCATACTGTGACAAATAAGACTGAAAATCCTCCGCCTCGAAAATCTTCGTCCATGTTTTCTCATTGAGGTCAAAGCACAGAATCCCCGTAGTCTCTTTTTCTTTTTGTTCTCCCATGATCCAGCGTGACTCTCCGTTATCGTCTTTCACTTCGATCAATTCATTTTGGGTACCCCATATCAAGAAGAGCTTATCCTTCATGAAAAAGATATCATAACCTGTGACATATCCCGGGATCTTCCCGATCACCCGCTGGTTCAGGCCTTGCCGATCCGAAACACGGACCTCCTTATCCGCGACAAAATACAATTTGTCGTCCCAGATCATAACCGTTTTCGACGATAGTTCATATGCAATACAGCCGGGCTCCAGGATCTCACCGGTCATGGACCGTTTTGCGATCTTATGCTCGCAGCCGGGATCAAAACAATAGACTAAGTCTTTCTTCGTTTTTGTATCGAAGATCTGTACCCTTCCGTGATTATCATGATATAGGATGTAGTCTTCGGTCAGGAAAGAATCCCTCGCGCTGCTCCATTCGCAAACAAAAGGCTCCGCGTCGGCAGGTCTCTGATTGGGATCTTCGGTCGTACTCGCACTCGACGGGGTCGAAGAAGCAACCGTTTCTGCTCCGCTCTTCGGTTCGGTGCCTGCTTCGCCCGTAGGCTCAGGGTCTTTCTGTTTGCAAGCGAAAAGCATGATGCATATAGCCAGAAGCATCATTACGGATCTTACTGTATAGGATCTTTTCATAGATGTATCCTCCTTTCAATGCTTACCCCTCTACTATATATATCAACTTTTTTTTGAGTTGGTTGCACGTTTTTCAAATCTTCTTTATTGTAAATTTATTAGGCTTTTCATGTCTTTCTTCCAAAAAAGCCGGCGCAAACGGCCGGCTCTATGGATTGTTGTATGTATATGCAATGTTTTTCACGCCTTCAGGCTCTTTTCGATCGCCTTCGTATAGATCTTCTTCGCAAGCCGATAGTATGCATCGTTATAGGATGCGAGGTTCTCCATCATGACGCCGTTATTGACCTCGAGGATCATGTAGCGGTCATCATAGGTACGGATCACGTCGCAGGATACAAACCGAAGTTTAAACGCGTCCGTGACCTGTTTCGCCAGTTCGATCGACTTCGAAACGACTTCGATATCCTCATTGGACACGTGGATCTTCGAATGATCAAAAGAATACAGAATCTCCGGCGCTGCTCCCTGCCCCAGATTATGCTTCCATGACAGCACGTACGTCTCGCCCTTCTTCGGCACGTACGCACCCTTCTTATGCTTTTTATCGCCATGCTCGAAATCATAGGAAACGGTCTCGCCGGACAGTAACCGGTCGGCAAATGCAGAATCCTCCGCCACCTTCATCGCCAGCAGTTCCTGCACACTGTGCTCCCCGTCCCCGATCAGTTGCGGACGGCACTTGCGAAATACGACCGCGGGTTTTCCATCGAGCATGATGCAACGCAGTTCATCGCGGATCGGAACATAGGGGGCAATGCACATGGAAGGCGCTTCTGCGTAGATGCAGTGCGCAGCATATTCCAGTTCCTTCTGCGTCTGCGCCACAAACACCAGATGTCCGCCGGTTCCCTGATTGTCCTTACATACCACTTTTTTATATTTCTTGAGCAGTGCGATCATATCGGCGTAATAGCCGCTCTCACCGAAGATATACTCCGGATGTGCAGGCGACATAAAGCAGGTATGTGGCACGCAAGGGATGTCCAAGTGCTCCATCATATCCGCAGCGATCGCCTTATCTTTGCAAACGGCTGCCTGGGACGCCAGGTCGAGGCCGAACTGGTAGCCGAAGATAAACGCTTTCTTATCTTCCTTCGTCAGCAGAAACGCCCAGTCGCCGGAAAAACCGGTGCAGGTGATGCCCTTTTCTTCACAGATCTCTTTGATCAATTTTACAAATGTACTCATAGTTCTCCTGTTTACGGCATCTCCAAAGTCTCGTTCGGGATCACCTCGGCGATGACCTGACGTACAAATTCGGTGTCGCTGTACGGGATCTTCACGCCATTGATCTCCTGGTACGTCTCCTGTCCCAGGTCAATGATCGCGATCAGATCGCCTTCCTGAACATGTTCGATCGCATAGCGGATGGCCTTCTTACGGTTCGGGATCACTACGTAGTTTCCCTTCGTCAGTTTCAGTCCCTGAGCGATGGTCAGGAAGATATTTTCAAAGGTTTCATAGCGGTTGTGACCGGAAGTCACGATGGACAGATCCGCCAGTCTTCCGCAAGCCTCGCCCATCTCGAATCTACGGGACAATGCACGGTTTCCGTCCGCGGAAAATACGCACACCAAACGCTTCGGTAAGAACCTCCGCAAGGAAACCAAAAGATTTCGTGTGCTGTAACCGTTGTGTGCAAAATCGACACAAACCGAGAAACGAGTGCTCTGGTAGACCATGTCCAGACGGCCGGGTACGTGGATATGACTCAAGGTCTCCGCGATCGTCTCATAGGAGATACCCATCAGACGCGTGACAGTGATGGCCGCCATCGCATTGCCCACCTGATACAAACCCGGGAAGTTCACGTCCACGGAAGCAGCCGGCGCATTTGCCGCGCCTTCCTCGTAAACATCCATGTGGACCATCGGTCGGAATTTATCGGAGATCTCACGAACATTATCCGCGTAGAACAACGCCTGCTCCATGCCTTGCAGTTGCAGATTCGAAGGCTTCGGACCGGTTCCGAAAAAGACGGTATTCGTGATACCGCGGCCTCGGATCTCAGACAGAAACGCATCCAGGTGCTGCGAGTCATAACAGACGATGGGCTGACGCGCAACATCCATCAGCATGCTCTTAAAATGCAGGTATTCTTCAAAACTCTTATGTTCGATCGGGCTGATATGATCGCCCTCGACGATGTTCAAAAACAGCGCATAGTCAAAGGTGATGCCGGCGATACGATCCATCATGATGCCGGCGGACGAACACTCGACCACCGCACACGTACAGCCCGCTTTCACGAAGCCGTCCAGGATGCGGAACAATTCGTCGGAATCCGGTGTTGAGTTCGGGAGTTCCTCCATGTTGCCATCCACGATAGCACCGCTGGAACCGATGCTTCCACACTTGAAACCGGCCGCATTCAGGATCTCCGAGATCATATGCGTGGTCGTCGTTTTACCTTTTGAACCGGTGAGCGCGATCATCTTCATCTTCTGCTCCGGATGATCGTAATAATTCGCCATCAAGAGCGCCTTCGTTTTACGGACATTGTCCGTAGAAACAATCGTTGCACGCGAAAGTGCGGCCGCGAAGCCGGTATCCACCGTCTCCTGCGCCCGGATCTCCTTCAAAACGCGCTCTGTCTGATCTTCTTCTATAACGACAAGTGCCGCGCCGCGCTTGATCACATCACAGATCACCGAATGTGAGTCAAAACGCACGCCGCGGACGCAAACGTACAGATCGCCGGGGATGATGCGGCGATTATCCATCTTTGCAGTCACGCCGGTCACTTCCGTTGAAGCGGCCGCCGCTCCCTCATAAACCATGCGGCAATCAATGCCTTGTAGCAGGTTTTCTTTACGCACCGAATTCTTCCTCCATCTGATCGTAAAGCTTTCCGAGTCTCTCGTCGGAAAGGTCCGTTTCGTTTAATATCGTATAACGGTCTGCGCGTGTACCGGCAGCTTTCTGCCAGGCACCGGTAAAGACCTCTTTGGAAATGCCCAGTTTTGACGGACATACAGGGATCTCGTAATCCTTTAACATCTTCGTGATCTTCGCCAGATTACGGTTCTGGAACACGCAGGCGCCGTAGCTTCCGACCGCAACGGCTAACCCATGGGGCAATGATACCTGATCCGCGTAGCACTCCTCCAGAGCATGACAGAACAGATGCTCGGAGCCTGAAGAAGGCCGGGAACTTCCGGCGATCTCCATGGCCAGACCGCCCATGACCAGCGCATGTGTCAGCATCTTGATGAAATCCTTACTGTAGATCTCTTTATTCTCGTTGTAACAGATGGAGTTGAATGCCATCTTCGACATCATATATGCGAAGTCTTCCATCGTGCTTTGGTTCTTCTGCGCAGCCAGCTTCCAGTCGTTCAGCGCCGTATATTTGCTGACGGTGTCGCCGATACCGGACAGCAGCTGGTGCTTCGGTGCGCTCAGGATCACATTGGCATCCACGATGACAGCCGCCGGAATGCCGCAGCCAAAGGTCTTACGTGCTCTGCCTTCGGTCCCCAGAACTGCATGCGGCGAAGCGATGCCGTCGTTGCTCAAGGTCGTGGGCAGGCACAGAAACAGTCGCTTCGAAACAAAAGCAGCATATTTCGCCAGATCCAGAACGGAGCCGCCGCCCAGACCGATGACCAGGTTTATATCCTCCACGCAAATGTGCTTCGCCAGCGCGACCGCGCTGTCAAACGATCCGTCCGAGACAAGATAGACCTCGCAGTGCTTTAGGTCGCCCTGAATATCACGGATCACATTTACAAAAATATCCTTCAGGTTCGCATCGGTGACCAGGATCGCTTTACGCTTCTTTATATCCGGAATGCAATCTTTCATCACCTGATCCAGGCGAGAGAAAACTCCTTCCTCCACGATCAGGTGGTAAGGCAATTGAAACTGCTGCATGGTATACTCCTTGTTTAAAAAATCATAAGACGGCACGGCTGTTCACGCAAAAACGCTTACGGGTCGTACCGTCTTAATTATAGCATATTTTTCAGAAACGCGGGGATCAATCTTCCTTGGTTTCTTCGTTTTGTGTGTTTGTTGTTTCGGAAGCATCTTCCGGCCCGGCAGGAACTGCCTTTGCTGTCAGCTGCTCCGTCTTCGGATCCAGATCGATCAGGATCGAATCGCCCATGGACAGGGAACCTTCCAGGATCAGCTTTGCGGCCAATGTCTCAACGTGCTTCTGCAGGAAACGCTTCAGCGGACGTGCGCCGTAAGCAGGATCGTAACCCTCGTCGATAACGTACTGCTTCGCTTCCGGAGTCAGTTTGATCACGAGCTGCTTCTCCACCAGACGTTTATTGACCGAAGCCAGCATCAGATCCATGATGCCCGTGATGTTCTCCTTCGTAAGCGGCTTAAAGAGGATCGTCTCGTCGAGACGGTTCAGAAATTCCGGACGGAAATGCTCACGCAGGTCATTATAGACCATTTCCTTCGCGTCCTCGCTGATCACACCATCCTCATCGATGCCGTCCAGCAGATACTGTGAACCGATGTTACTGGTAAGAATGATTACCGTGTTCTTAAAATCGACGGTACGGCCCTGAGAGTCGGTTACACGACCATCGTCGAGAATTTGTAAGAGGATATTGAAAACGTCGGCGTGGGCCTTCTCTACCTCATCAAAGAGGATAACCGAATAAGGTTTTCTACGTACGGCCTCGGTCAGCTGACCACCCTCCTCATAGCCAACGTATCCGGGCGGCGCTCCGATCAAACGGGATACGGAGTGCTTCTCCATGTATTCCGTCATGTCCAGACGCACCATGTTGTTCTCATCGTCAAAGAGGTTCTGGGCCAATGCCTTCGCCAGTTCGGTCTTACCAACACCGGTAGGTCCCAGGAACAGGAAGGAACCGATGGGCTTACCGGGATCCTTGATACCCGCACGCGAACGAATGATCGCTTCGGAGACCTTCGTGACCGCATCGTCCTGGCCAATGACTCTCTTATGAAGTTCTTCGTCCAGGTGCAGGGTCTTATTTCGCTCACTCTCGTTGAGCTTCGTGACCGGAATGTTGGTCCAACGGGACACGATGATTCCGATCTCTTCCTCGGTCACGGCTTCGTGTACCAGTGAATAATCATGCTTCTGCTGTGCCTCTTCGGCCGCCGCCAGACGCTTCTGCGCATCCGGCAACTTACCATACTGCAGCTCAGCCGCTTTCTCCAGGTTGTATTCCTGCATCGCCGCCTGAATCTGCTTATTGATATCTTCGATCTCTTCACGGATGACGGAAATGGATTCGAGCTGTTTTTTCTCCTCTTCCCACTTCGCCATCTGGATATTCAATTCTTCACGCTTCTTCGTGAGTTCTTCGGACAGTTCCGCCAGACGCTCACGGGACAGCTTATCCGTCTCTTTCTTCAGAGCCGCCTCTTCGATCTCCATCTGCATGACCTTACGGGAGATCTCATCAAGATCTGCCGGCATGGAGTCGAGCTCGGTCTTTACCATCGCGCACGCCTCGTCCACGAGGTCGATCGCCTTATCCGGAAGGAAACGGTCGGAAATGTAACGATTGGACAATGTAGCCGCTGCCACGAGGGCACCGTCTGTGATCTTTACGCCGTGGAATACTTCGTAGCGCTCCTTCAGACCACGCAGGATGGAAATGGTATCCTCTACGGAAGGCTCATCGACCAGAACAGGCTGGAAACGACGCTCCAGGGCCGGATCCTTCTCGATGTACTGACGATACTCATCCAGTGTCGTCGCACCGATACAACGCAGCTCACCACGCGCGAGCATGGGTTTCAGCATGTTGCTGGCATCCATGGCGCCGTCGGTCTTACCTGCGCCTACGATCAGGTGAAGTTCATCGATGAACAGGATGATCTGGCCATCGCTGTTCTTAACTTCTTCGAGTACGGACTTCAGTCTCTCCTCGAACTCACCACGGTACTTCGCGCCTGCGACCAGTGCGCCCATATCGAGGGAGAAGATCTTCTTATCCTTTAAGGCCTGCGGAACGTCGCCGCGTACGATACGCTGCGCCAGACCTTCGATGACCGCGGTCTTACCGACACCCGGCTCACCGATCAGACACGGGTTATTTTTTGCCTTACGGGACAGGATACGCACGATACGACGGATCTCTTCATCACGTCCGATAACGGGGTCCATCTTCTGCTGGCGTGCCTTCTCCACGAGCTCGGTACCGTATTTCTCGAGAGACTCGTAAGTCGCCTCAGGATTATCGGTCGTCACGCGTTGATTACCGCGGACGGACTTCAAGGCCATCAAAAAACCTTCGCGGTTTACCCCGAAGTCACGGAACAATGTCTTGGTATCACCGGCACTGTATTTGATTAAAGACAGGAACAGATGCTCGACGGATGTATAGTCGTCGCCCATCAGTTTCGCCTCGTCCTCCGCGCTGATGATTACTTTATTCAACGGGCCGGAAAAGTATACCTGTACGTCTCCGGATACCTTTACCTTCTTCTCAATGATCTCCTCAACGCGCTGCTGCAAGAGCTTCGGGTCAATGGCCATCTTCTCCAGAAGTTTCGCGATCAGGCTGTCTTCCTGCTGCAGCAAAGCCAGCAAAAAGTGCTCCTGTTCGATCTGCTGGTTCCCGTATTTATACGCCAGCTTCTCACTCTGCTGAACCGCTTCGGTAGACTTTTGTGTAAATCTGCTGATATTCATAAATGTCATCTCCTTATCGGATTAGCACTCTTAGCATGCGAGTGCTAATGTCTATATAAGTTTTACTACATTTTTCCAAAAAAGTAAAGAGCCTTTTCTAACTTTTTTCCGTCTTTTCTGGGTTATTATTCTTAAATTCAGTCGAAATCTCTTGTATTTTTTCGCATTTCCCCTTATAATTTAATCAAGATATGCAGGGCATGCTGATTTGCGTATCGGGAAGGAGAATAAGATTATGTCAAAAGCTACCATGACAGCGGCTGAGCCCGAGATCATCTGGAAGGATCGCAAACACCATATGTGGTTCCCGCTTAGTTTCGATAGATATCGCGTTTCGCAGGATCGTCTCTACACAGAGAAAGGTTTCTTCTCTTCCACGTACGACGAGCTCCTGCTCTATCGTGTGATCGACCTTAAACTTCGCAGGAATCTCCTGCAAAAGATCTTCGGAACCGGTTCCGTAACCATCTGCACGAAGGCAGATACCGACCACGAGATCGTTCTTAAGAACATCAAACGTCCGCTCGCGGTAAAGAACCTGATATCCGAACTGGTCGAGACGGCCCGTGATAAGAAACGCGTTGTCGGAAAAGAATTCTTCAGCATGGAGGGCGGCTCGCACACTGACATAGATGGCTCGCTCTTCGGCGATGATCCCGACATCGAGTTGAGCGGGGCCTATGACGATGGTGATATGGATGAATAAGTAAATCCATTCGTTTGATCATAAGAAACTTCAAAGCCGGTGGCTTCCACGAACGTGGCAGCCACCGGCTGTTGTATTTTATGGTCTTCTTTATGGTTCTATCTTTAACCACATGGCCGGGCGTACGGCAAATGACCTGCCGCTGACGCGCTCGCCATTGGTGTAAACTACACCCTTTTTGCCGACCACTGCGGCATAGGTAGCAGAAGCTCCCGGTGTGCGCAGCCACCAGCTGCAATTATCGTTGAACGTAGTAGGAATCATACTTGACGCATAGAAATATGGCGTTCCTTTACATTCCGAACTCAAAAGCGAACCATAGGTATAATACTTTGATGCTTCTTTGCAGCTTAACAGAAAGATCGCATCTTCGGTATCAAGTCCGACCGGAGTATCATGATCGGGGTTTTTATCCGCTGCAACTGGTAAGGACAGTATCTTCTCCTGCTGTTCGCGGCTGAATGCACTGTTTAGGAAGTCATTGTTTAACCATGCCCGGATCGAACTGGTCTCCCAGGTCACATCTTCATTTTGGGAATGATAGGGTTGATGTTCCAGGGCATATCTGCTGATCACCAGCATACGGTCTTGCTTCACCTCCAGGATCTGCCATTCGATATCCTCTTTACCGTTTTGCAGATCATTATCCTGTTCATACGAACCGAAGGTTATAAAATCCCCAACATTACCCGCTTTAACTTCTGCATCGGAATACGGACCCAATGTAGTATTTCCGGTACTCCATGGACGTGTCGTCTCACGTTGCCAAGCATTTTCTTCATTTCC
The DNA here is from genome assembly GCA_017543445.1 of Lachnospiraceae bacterium. Classification (GTDB taxonomy): domain Bacteria; phylum Bacillota; class Clostridia; order Lachnospirales; family Lachnospiraceae; genus UBA1201. Next base: position 165,260 of record JAFYGB010000019.1, read on the forward strand.
CATATCTTTGACGAGTAAGTATAACTTGATCACGGAAACAACGATAAACACGAGAACCAAATAGGCGACGAACATCAATATAACGTCACGTGTGTCTTTTTTTCATAATTTCTCCTCCTTTAATTTCCTTTGTTTTCTCTTCTTCACTTCTCTCACTTGTATAGCAGAAGCATAACATAGGAGGACATAGGAATCAAGTAATATCGTATTTGCAAGCCAATGCATATCCTAACAAAATGCCCCGTCCGTATTAGGTTTTCACCTTCGACGAACGGGGCTGATCATCTTAATTCAATTCTTTATGCTTCATCGATCGCTTTACCGATGTCGTTACGCATGTATTTGTTGCCGAAACATACAAGTTTTGTAGCTGCATATGCATTCGCACGGGCTGTCTTCAGGTCGGGACCGATCGCGGTCACGCCGAGGACACGTCCTCCGTTCGTCACGATCTTATCGCCGTCGAATTTGGAACCTGCATGGAACACAAACTTATCGGTTGCTCCGTCGAAGTTCTCCAGGCCCTTGATCTCGAAACCCTTCTGGTAGGAAACCGGATAACCGTCCGATGCCAGAACGACGCAAACCGCTGCATTGTCCGCAAAGGAAAGCTCGATCTTATCGAGGGTTCCGTCTACGCAAGCCTCGAATACTTCCATGATGTCGTTCTCCATACGAGGCAGAACGACCTGTGTCTCGGGATCGCCGAAACGCGCGTTGAACTCGAGAACCTTCGGGCACTCAGGTGTCAGCATCAGGCCGAAGAAGATCACGCCCTTAAACTCGCGACCTTCGGCTGCCATGGCGTCTACGGTCTTCTGGTAAATGTTCTCACGGCAGAATTTGTCGACCTCCTCGGTATAGAAGGGGCTCGGGGAAAATGTTCCCATACCACCGGTGTTCAGGCCCTGGTCGCCGTCCTTCGCGCGCTTATGATCCTGCGCGCTCGTCATGATGCGGATGGTCTTACCATCCGTAAAACTAAGCACGGAAACCTCGCGTCCGGTCATGAACTCCTCGACAACGATGGTGTCGCCTGCACTGCCGAACTGACGATCCAGCATCAGCGTCTTTACGCCCTCGATCGCCTCTTCACGTGTGTTGCAGATAAGAACGCCCTTACCGAGAGCCAGGCCGTCTGCCTTCAGAACGGTCGGGATCGGGCAAGTCTTCACATACTCCAGCGCAGCTTCAGGACTGTGGAAGGTTTCATATGCTGCCGTAGGAATACCGTACTTCTTCATAAGATCCTTCGAGAAAGCCTTTGAGCCTTCCAGGATCGCTGCGTTCTTACGCGGTCCGAAAACGCGGATATTCGCCTCTTCGAACTTATCTACGATACCGCCTACCAGCGGATCGTCCGGCCCTACGATCACGAAATCGATGCCTTCTTCTTTCGCGAAAGCGACCATCTTATCAAATTCCATAACACCGATCGGCACACAGGTCGCGATCTTCGCGATGCCCGCATTGCCCGGTGCACAATACAATTTCGTTACGCGCGGGCTCTGGGAGACCTTCCATGCGATCGCATGCTCACGGCCGCCGCCGCCAACGATCAATACTTTCATCTTTTCGTTCCTCCGTTATCACTGTTTGATCTTAACGGTCCGCGTTTCGGGATCGACCGAAACCAGGCCGCGGGAAATGTACTCGATCGCCTTCGGCAGAATGATCCACTCCGCCTGCTCCATTACACGAAGCTGCAGGCTCTTCGGCGTGTCGTCCTGTAAAACCTCGACTGCTTTCTGGAAAATGATGGGGCCGGTATCGGTTCCCTCATCCACAAAATGTACAGTCGCACCGGTCACCTTCACGCCACGCGCCAGCACCGCCTCATGCACCTTCAGCCCGTAATAGCCGGTTCCGCAAAACGACGGGATCAGCGAGGGATGAATGTTGATGATGCGGTCTTTGTAAGCCCGGATCATGGCCTTCGGGATGATCACCAGGAAGCCGGCCGCTACAACGAGATCGACGTTATATGAAACGACCGCCTCGGTAAGCGCGTTCTCGAAATCGAGACGCGAGGTGAAATTCTTCGGGGAAATGCATTTCGCCGGAATTCCCGCATTCTCCGCGCGGGTAAGCGCGTATGCATTCGCGTTGTTGCTGATCACGAACGAGATCTCGGTATTCGGGATATCGCCATTTTTAACGGCATCCATGATGGCCTGCAGGTTCGTCCCGCCGCCGCTCACCAAAACGCCGATCTTAAACTTTGATGCGGACATAGTCGCACTCCTTATAAGTTTCGATTTATGTTAGTTTCGAAGTTCTTGATTCATCGATCAGATGAGTTTTACGCCCTTCTCACCTGCGATCACACGGCCGACAACGTAAGCCTTCTCGCCTGCGCTCTCGAGAGCCTTCAAGGTCGCATCGACATCCTTCGGCTCGATCGCCAAAACCATGCCGAGGCCCATGTTGAAGGTGTTATACATCATCTTCTCTTCGATGTCGCCGACCTTCTGCATGAGTTTGAAGATCGGAAGTACAGGATAGCTGTCCTTCTTCACTTCTGCACATACGCCATCGGGCAGCATACGCGGGATGTTCTCATAGAAACCGCCGCCGGTGATGTGGCTGCAGCCCTTGATCGTAACGCCGCTTTCCTTTACTGCGCGAAGTGCCTTAACGTAGATGCGGGTGGGTGTGATCAATGTCTCGCCTAAGGTTGCGCCCAGCTCATCATAGTACGTATTCAAGGACTCTTTCGTCATCTCAAATACCTTACGTACCAGTGAGAAACCGTTCGAATGAACACCGCTGGATGCGATGCCGACGAGAACGTCACCGGGCAGGATCGAGTCACCGGTGATCATATCCTTACGGTCTACCAGGCCTACGGAAAAACCCGCCAGATCGTACTCATCCTCGGGCATAAGTCCGGGATGCTCTGCGGTCTCACCTCCGACCAGAGCACAATCCGACTGCACGCAGCCATCCGCTACACCCTTCACGATCTGTGCGATCTTCTCAGGATAGTTCTTACCGCATGCGATATAATCCAGGAAAAACAGGGGCTCGCCGCCGGCGCATGCAACGTCGTTTACGCACATAGCAACCGCGTCGATGCCGATGGTGTCGTGCTTATCCATGAGGAAGCACAGCTTCACCTTCGTACCACAGCCGTCGGTTCCGGACAGAAGTACCGGATCCTCCATCTCTTTGATCTTTGCCATGGAAAATGCACCGGAGAAACCGCCGATACCGCCCAATACTTCGGGACGCATGGTCTTCTTAATGTGCTCCTTCATGAGTTCGACGGACTTGTATCCGGCCTCGATGTCAACTCCTGATTTCTTGTAATCCATGTTTAATCCTCCGCTATTCTTTCAGTAGATTCGTTTATGATCAAATGATCACATCTGCTCCATATAAGTTTTATAACCGATCTTCTCGATCTTTTCTTTCTTAGCAACTACGCCATCCTTCAGCTCGTCCTTATAGGCTACGATCTTTTCGTAGACCTTCTCGTCGCTGATCGCGATCATCTTCGCCGCCAGAATGCCTGCATTTGCCGCGCCATCGATCGCTACCGTCGCTACCGGGATACCCGAGGGCATGGAAACAATGGAATACAAAGAATCGACGCCGGACAATGCTTTCGAATGGATGGGCACGCCGATGACCGGAAGCGGAAAGATCGCCGCGCACATGCCGGGCAGATGGGCCGCGCCGCCTGCTCCCGCGATAATGACCTGAAAGCCTTTATCCTTCGCTGTCTTCGCATAATCAAAGAAAATGTCGGGCATACGATGCGCCGAAATGATCGTCATCTCGTAATCGATCCCGAATTTCTCCAGCATGGCTGCTGCTTTGCTCATGATGGGCAGATCCGAATCACTCCCCATAACAATCCCAACTTTTGCCATTTGTTAGCCTCTCTTTCCTCCCCGTAGGGCGCGTGTTTATAACTTGACGATATGCAGGGTCTCCAGACCTTGCTTCCGTCGGTTCTCGATGTTTGTGATCTGCTTGCGGATCCCCTCCGCCGGCAGATATTTCTGCAAAAACTGCGCGTCCGAGCGACGCTGTTTTATGAACTCCTCGGACAGTTTCGTATAGAGACCGCCGAAGCCCTGTGTATACAGTGCCGGATGATATTCGACCGCGTAGAAAGATACACGAAACGGTAAATCTTCTATCTCGGACAATGCCTTCAGGAAGAAGGGCAGTTTTACAACATTTCCGTTAAACCCGACCGTCTGGCCGACCGCATTCTCCAGCAGGTAGGCGATCACATCCGCGTAGCGGTTCTCCTCCGGATTCTGTACGATCTTCTGCATCATATGTTCATGTGCCTCTGCATCAAACGGCAGGCCGCAATAAAACGATGCGGGATCCTCGCAGAAGCGTTGCCACAGCTCGTTTCCGCTCCGAATAAACGGAAAGCCGATGGTCTCGGGATCCGCATCCGGAGATGCTTTAAACACGCTGTCGTAACGATGTTCGATGTACGCCGGATCGTAGGCCAGATGCATGGAAACGATCTTCTCAAGGATCACTTCTCCTGAAATCTGATCAAATGCATCCTTTCGCCCTTCCAGAACTTCGCATACGTAACTCCAAACTTCCAGAGCCAGCTCCTTATAGATCAGTTCCGCACCGAACGTAAAGATCGTGCTTTCTTCCGCCAGGAAATCCGCGCATTCCGCAAATGTACGACAATCCGCACACTCACGCATCAACAGGCGAAGCGCCTGTTCGCAGTTCTCCGGAAGTTGCGTTGCCTCATTCTTCTGCGCCGAAACACTCGCATACGAGGTCTCGTATCCTTCGGCAAATGTAGAATAGAACTTCGCAGGATCCTTCTCGCAAAGCAGGGAAAACAGCGCACGAAAATACTGATATACCGGCTGTTCGGATGCGTCGAGTTCTTTGATCAACTCTTCGATCCGGCTGTCCGCCAGTACATCTCGTTCCATCAGTTCCGGATCCGGGTCCGGAATACGCATGCTCTCCACGATCGCGAAGCTCCCCTCAATAATTATTTTTGATTTCCGACCTTCGTTCGGCTCTCAAATCGGATCCACCGCACGATCGCACGAAAGATCCAATACAGTATGTAGCCGAGCAGGCCTCCTGTGGTATTCAGAATCAGGTCGTCCACATCAAAACAGCCCAGGTCGAAACAAAACTGCAAAGTTTCGATCAGCAGACTGGAAAACGCGGAAATCACGAAGCAAATAAGAATATTCGTTTTCTTCGGGACCGCGCATAAAAAAGCACCAAGCGGCATGAAGAGAAGCACATTTCCAAAGATATTGTAAAACATGCCACGAAAGCCTATGATATCGCGATGCTTCCAAAAGCGCTGAATTTCATGAAACGGATGTAGATTATACCGTGGTACCCGTTCGGCTGCATTTGCCATGCGTTCTCCAAAACAAGTCAGGTAGACGACGAGAGCCAGATACAGCAAAAACAGAAGAATGTAGATCCTCTTCTGTTTTTTGGATAACTGTTTCATGTTTCTCAGAATGTGATGGTCTTGCGGTTAATGAGCATCCGCGCTCCGTTAACGATCGCAACAACACCGGTTGCTACACCTGCAACAATAATAATGATACCGACTGCAATATTAGCCGCGCCGGATGCTGTCAATGAACGATATAATTTCTCTCCCATAGTTTTCTCCTTCTCTTTATCTTCTATTTTGCACCATACTGTGCGTAGTATTCGTCGATGGCTTTCTTCATGTTATCATCGATGTAGACCTTACCGTTATAAGGCTTGTTGTAGAGATGCTCTACAACTTCATCCATGGTGACGATGGCGCGGACCTTCATACCGTACTTCTCTTCGATCTCCTCGAAAGAACTCTTCTCGCCGGTGCCGCGCTCCTGGCGATTTACAGATACCATCAGACCGCAGACCTTGCAGTTGGGAGCTGCGCCCTTAATGATAGGCATGGTCTCCGCGATGGATTTTCCGGATGTTGTAACATCCTCGACCATCATGACACGGTCGCCGTCTTTGATCGGGCTGCCGAGCAGGATGCCGACATCACCGTGATCCTTGACCTCCTTACGGTTGGAGGAATATCTTACCGTTGCGCCATACTCCGAAAACAGAGCCATGGAAACGGTCGTAGCAAGCGGGATACCCTTATAGGCCGGGCCGAAAACAATATCAAAATCGGTTCCGAATTCGGTCGCGATGGCGTTTGCGTAGTACTTGCCGAGTCGCAGAAGCTGCTCGCCGGTATTGTAGAAACCGGTGTTGATGAAAAACGGGGACTTACGTCCGCTCTTCGTGATAAACTCACCAAAGCGAAGCACCTGGCTGTCCACCATAAACTCGATAAACTCTTCCTTGTAACGTTCCATTTGGGATACCTCCGTGAAATTACAATTTGTCGATTGCTGCGCAATCATTCTAACACAGAAACCACCGAATATGCAAGTACTTCCGAAGGCTTACGCCTCTTTCGCAAGCTTTCCGATGATCTCATTTATATCCTCGCAACCATGGCGCTGAAGGTAGTCTTCGATACCCTTTGCGACCTTCACCGTTGCGTACGGATCAAAGAAATTCGCGGTGCCGACGCTGACTGCGGTCGCACCTGCCAGGATAAACTCCAAAGCATCGGCAGCGCAGGCAATACCGCCCATGCCGATGATCGGGATCGATACCGAGCGCGCCACTTGATAGACCATGCGAACCGCCACGGGTTTGATCGCAGGTCCGGACAGGCCGCCGGTTTTATTTGCCAGGGCGAACTTCTGACGCTCCACGTCGATCTTCATGCCGGTGATGGTATTGATCAGGGACAATGCGTCCGCTCCGCCGGCTTCCGCAGCCCGGGCCATCACGGTAATGTCGGTCACATTCGGTGAAAGCTTCATGATGACCGGCTGCTTCGCGTGGCTCTTCACCGCGCGTGTGATCGCCTCGACCGCCTTCGGATCCTGGCCGAAAGCGATGCCGCCCTCTTTTACGTTCGGGCAGGAAATATTGATCTCCAGAAGGTCGACCGGCTCATCCGCCAGACGATCCACGACCGCCAGATACTCTTCGGTCGTATGTCCGCAGACATTCACGATCACCTTCGTGTCAAATTGCTTTAAGAACTGTAAGTCACGCTTACAGAAGACTTCTACACCGGGGTTCTGAAGGCCGATGGCGTTCAGCATTCCGGACGCGGTCTCTACGATACGGGGCGTCGGATTCCCGGGCCAGGGTACATCGGCCACGCCCTTCGTAACTACGCCGCCCAGGGCGGACAGATCCACGAATTCGCTGTATTCCATACCGGAACCAAATGTTCCGGAAGCTTCGAGTACGGGGTTTTTCAGTTCAACGCCCGCGATATTAACGGATGTTTTCATCAGAGTACCACCTCCGTTGCGTCAAAGACGGGGCCGTCTTTGCAGATTCTCTTATTGTGTACCTGTGAATGCTCGTCGACTTCCGTGCTCTGGCATACACAGCCTAAGCATGCGCCAACGCCGCAGGCCATCTTTTCTTCCATGGAAACGTAGCAAGTGATGCCCTTCTCCACCGCGTAAGCCTTGATCGCGCGAAGCATCGGAGTCGGTCCGCAGGCGTAGATCACGTCGGCGGTCAGACCGTTTTCTTGGATTGCGTTGAGTACGTTACCCTTCGTTCCAGCGCTACCATCTTCGGTCGCGATGACAACGGTCGCATAGTTCGCGAAATCCTCGTTCAGGAACAGAACGTCGCGATAACCGAGTACGGCGATGATGTCTTCCTTCACCATGCCCTGCGCGTTTAAAGTCTTCGCCATCTCGAGCATGGGCGGGATACCGATGCCGCCGCCGATCAGGAAGGCTTTGCTGTCCGCACGGGTCGGGAAACCATTGCCCAGAGGGCCCAGGATCTCGATCGGATCCCCTGCCTGATATTTGGAAAATGCTTCCGTGCCGAAGCCTGCGACGCGGTAAACGATCCGCAGTGTACCGGAGAACGGATCCACCTCACAGAGGCTGATGGGACGCGGCAGCAAATGTGCACCGTCGTTTGTATATACAGAAATGAACTGGCCCGCCTTCGCAAACGCCGCAATGCCGAAGGCTTCGATCTCCATACTGAAGATTCCGTCGCACAGTTTTTTCTGGGAAACCACTTTTGCCGTGATCTTTTGTTTCACTTTATCCTCCTTACCGCAGAAGAACGCGTCTGCGACTTCGGGCAATGCATCGATCGACGGAATGCTTAAGGTTCCCTTCGGAACCGATCCGAAACCATAGGATGCATGAATGAAGCGAATGCCTGCACGGGACGCCGCCATATAGTCCGCATAGATATCGCCAACGTAGATCGCGCGAGTCAAATGCTCGTCTTCCACGACCTTCTTGATATTATCCCACTTCGGCAATCCGGTGTCGCCTGCCGCTAGCTTTCCGTCGAAATACTGCCACATCTTATGGTGGTTCAGGAACGACTCGATATAACCGCACTGGCAGTTACTTACGATGTATAACTTATATTTCGTACGAAGCTTCATCAACGTCTCGACCAGGTTCGGATATAACTGTCCGCCGAGGCGTTCCAGGGTCGCGATCTCATTATCCATCGCTTCCTTAAACAAGGGCGTACGCTCCTCCTCCGGCATGTCCGGCAAGAGTTTCTTCGCGATATCCGGAAGTAGCATGCCCATGACCGCATGGATGTCATCCGCGGTCAATGTAAGCGAAAGCCCGGGGTGCTTCGCAAACACCTCGTTCCACGCCGTCGCCACATGCTCTGCGGAATCCCAAAGCGTGCCGTCCAGATCAAATAATATACCGTAATTACTCATAATCATCCTCTGTAAAAAAGGGAACCGTTTTGTGATTTCCGGTTCCCCTGGCTCGCAGCCATGGCCGGCTGCTTATAGATCAAACATATCGTTTATTTTTTCTTCGTCGCTTCGATTATCCTCGGCAACTCCCTCAACAACCGAGAAAAGAGAATTACACTTGTAGCACTGATAAGTGCCGTCCGGGTTCTCCATGATGAATTTCTCGCCGCAATAAGGGCAATACTCGGCTCTTTTCATATTCATTCGCCTCCTTATGGTCAGGGCCCGAACACACGGTCGGGTAAACACTGATGCCTAATTCATGGTAGCACAAATACTACGCGATGTCAACATGCGCAGCGATATCCGCGATCATATCTTCGGTGGCTTTTCTTGACGCCTGCGCGAAGTTTTCGGGACCGAATTCCTTGTATTTATCCGCCTTATATGCAGCGATGATGCCGCGGGAAGAATTGACGATCGCGCCGAGTCCATCCTCGTTGAAATACGGAGCCAGATCTGCCGCCGTACCGCCCTGCGCGCCGTAACCCGGCACCAGGATGTATGCACGCTTCATGATCTTCCGGAGCACCGCGCCCATTTCGGGATAGGTCGCGCCAACGACTGCGCCAACGGCGCTGTATCCATGGCGGCCAATGTATTCCGATCCCCACTGGTCGACCATCTCTCCCACGATCTCGTACAGAGGCCGGCCACCCTCTACGATACGATCCTGGAATTCACCGCTCGAAGGGTTGGAAGTCTTAACCAGCACGAAGATACCTTTATTCTCTTCCTTGCAGACCTTAACGAAGGGAAGCACGCCGTCCGAACCGAGGTACGGGTTCACCGTCGCAAAATCCTCACGGAAGCCCGGCGCAAAAGCCTCACCGGCCAGGGGCGCATGGCCCAGATGGCCGATAGCGTAAGCTGTCGATGTCGAACCGATGTCACCACGCTTGATATCGCCGATGACAACGAGATCCTTCTCCTTGCAGTAGTTCACAGTCTTAACGAACGCTTCCACGCCCGGCAAGCCGAACTGCTCGTACATCGCGATCTGCGGCTTCACAGCGGGGATCAGGTCGTAAACCGCATCCACGATCTGCTTGTTGAACTGCCAGATCGCCTCCGCAGCACCTTCCGCCGTCACACCATGCTCAGCAAAAGCCTTCTCCTTAATGTGTTCAGGAACGTAAGCCAGCATCGGGTCCAGTCCCACAACAACGGGTGCCTTTTTATCGATGATCTTCTCGATCAATGTATCAATCATATCTGCTCTCCTAATATGCGTCTATTTCGCGTTTTAAGCCTTATATACGACCTTTCCGTCCACAATAGTATAAATGACCTTTCCATACACTTCATGGCCGTTAAACGGCGTATTATGTCCTTTCGACACGAAGGTGCTCGCATCGATGGTGTAATGTGCTTCGGGGTCAATAATCGTGATATCCGCAGCCTTTCCTACGCCGAGCGTTCCGCGATCGACCTTAATGACTTTCGCGGGCGTCGTGCTCATGCGCTCTGCCATCTGCAGCGGGGTGATATAGCCGGGACGCACCAGATGGGTAATGGTAAGGCAAACGGCCGTTTCGGAACCAACGATACCAAACGGCGCCGCAGCGATCCCGCGGCTCTTCTCCTCTTCGCTGTGCGGTGCGTGATCGGTGGAGATCGTGTCGATCGTACCATCCGCCAATCCTGCGATCAGTGCTTCCACATCGTTCTTCGAACGAAGCGGCGGGTTCATCTTAAAGTTTGCATCATTGGATGTGATCTCATCGCAAGTCATAGCAAAATGATGCGGGCATACTTCTGCAGTCACATTTACGCCGTCTGCTTTCGCCTTACGCACCATCTCAACGCTGTCTGCCGTCGAACAGTGACACAAGTGCAGTCGAGCTCCGGTCTCCTTCGCCAGCAGGATATCTCTCGCAACGATGATATCCTCTACGGCATTCGGAATGCCTTCTACGCCCAGTCTCTGCGCTACAACGCCTGCATTGATCGCACCTTTACCGACGAGATTTTTATCTTCACAATGCGCCATTACAACGATATCGTTTTCTTTCGCGCGCATCATACCTTCTCGATAAACCAGTGAATTCATAACGGACTTTCCGTCCTCACTAATCGCGTAGATACCTGCTTCCTTCATGGCAGCGACGTCCGTCGGGACCTGTCCTTCCTGGCCCAGGGTCACGGCGCCGACCGGGTAAATATGGATCGGGGATACCGCTTTCGCCTTCTCTACTTCAAAACGAACTAATTCTGCAGAGTCGATAACCGGCTTGGTATTCGGCATAGGGCATACGCCTGTGAAACCGCCTTTTGCACAAGATTTAGAACCGGTCTCGATGGTCTCTTTATACTCGAAACCGGGCTCACGGAAGTGCACGTGCAGATCGATCAAACCAGGCATCACATACATGCCCTTCGCGTCGATCACCTCCGCATCTGCCAGTTCATATGGTTCACCCGCATTACAGACCGCCTCGATCACGCCTTCCTTCACATAGATATCCCGTACGCCATCGATGGCATTTGCCGGATCCAGCACTCTTCCGTTCTTAATGATCAAATTCATCTTTATTCCTCACGAAACTTTCTAGCCTGCTCGGCGATCAGTTCAGCATCATCGAAATAGTTGATCTTCATGGCAGCTTTCATCTCTGCCAAAGTTTCTGCAGCTGCCTCGCGTGCGATATCGCTACCCTTCTTAAGGATGTTGTATACCTCAGGAATATCCTTCTCGTATTCTTTTCTGCGCTTGCGGATCGGCTCGAGTTCCTCCTGCATTACGGAGTTGAGGAAACGCTTGATCTTCACATCTCCTAAACCGCCGCGCGTATAATGCGCCTTCATCTCGTCGAGATTTGCGTAATCCGGGAAGTAACGCTCGAAGTGCTCGTCCTTACAGAACGCATCCAGGTAAGTAAATACAGGGTTGCCTTCGACCTGGCCTGGATCGCTGACTTTCAGATGATTCGGGTCTGTGAACATGCTCATGATCTTCTTCTGCACTTCATCCGCAGGATCTGAAAGATAGATGCAGTTACCGAGCGACTTACTCATCTTCGCCTTACCATCGATACCGGGCAGACGCAGGCAGGCTTTGTTATCCGAAAGCATCGCATCCGGCTCGACCAGAACGTCACCATAGATCTGGTTGAACTTACGCACGATCTCACGTGCCTGCTCGATCATGGGCAGCTGGTCCTCACCCACCGGGACTGTCGTAGCCTTAAACGCGGTGATATCAGCGGTCTGGCTGACAGGATACGTAAAGAAACCTACGGGCAATGTATTCTGGAAGCCACGCATAATGATCTCGTTCTTAACGGTAGGATTACGCTGCAGTCTCGCAACGGTAACCAGATTCATGTAGTAGAATGTCATCTCCGTAAGTTCGGAAACGTAGGACTGAACGAAGAGGTTCGACTTCGTCGGGTCCAGTCCGACCGAAAGGTAGTCCAGTGCTACTTCGATCACGTTCTGACGGATCTTCTCAGGATTATCCGCATTATCCGTGAGGGCCTGCGCATCCGCTATCATAATAAAAATACGATCGTACTCTCCGGAATTCTGCAGTTCCACACGTCGGCGAAGTGAGCCGACATAGTGACCTACGTGCAGTTTACCGGTAGGACGATCGCCTGTTAAAATAATCTTTCCCATAACTGTCTCCTTGAAACTTATGCAACAGAAGACCTGTCGCAGTGCTGTATCTAAGTATATCGAATGAAAGTCATTTCGTCAAGTTATTCATGTATGTTTTGGCATCGGGATCCCCAAAAAAAGTCCCGACATTTTCATGCCGGGACTCCTTTATTTATTCTTCTTCTTTTTTCTTAAGAATTACAACACATGTGCCGAGGCAGATGAAGCCCAGGATCATCATGGTGATACCGATCGCCTTCGCGTAATCGGAAATACCGAGAACATAGGTCTGGCTGCTGCCGCCGATGATTACCGGAGGCTTGATGACCGGTTCGGTCTCAGCCTGTGTCTCATTTGCAAATGCTTCGGTCTCTTCAGGCTTTCTGGATTCGTTTCCGCCGCCCAGAAGTACATTCTGCGAAGAAGCCTCTGTCTCGCTAACGACAACCGATGTCTCAACCGGCTTCGTCTCTGCAACATAACCTGCCGTCGGTTCAACCGGACTGGTTTCCGGAGGAAGTGTCTCCGGCTCGGTTGCAGGAACAGTTTCAGGAACCGTCTCGGTCTCCTCTTCACCGGTAGACTCCTCAGTCGGAGCTTCGGTCGGGATCACGTACTCTGTGGTCTCAGGAGCCTCTGTAGGTGCCTTCGTCTCATTGTATCCACCGATCAATGTAGGGGCTTCCGTAGGAGCCTCTGTCGGAGCCTGTGTAGGAGCCTCGGTAGGTGCCTGTGTAGGTGCTTCGGTCGGAGCTTCCGTAGGTGCCTGTGTAGGTGCCTCGGTAGGTGCTTCGGTAGGTGCTTCCGTAGGAGCCTGTGTAGGTGCCTCGGTCGGTGCTTCCGTAGGAGCTTCCGTTGTAGGCTCAGGCTTCGTAGGTGCTTCGGTAGGTGCCTCGGTCGTAGGCTCTTCAGCACCGGTAGATTCTTCCGTAGGTGCCTCCGTAGGAATTACATATTCTGTCGTAGGCTCGACATAACCGGTAGACTCTTCCGTAGGTGCCTCCGTAGGAATTACATATTCCGTAGTAGGCTCTGCGGTCGTAGGCTCTTCCGTAGGTGCTTCGGTCGTAGGCTCAGCCGTTGTGGGCTCTGCAGTTGTAGGTTCTGCGGTCGTAGGTTCTGCCGTTGTAGGTTCTGCAGTCGTGGGCTCTTCCGTTGTAGACTCAGCCGTTGTGGGTTCTGCAGTTGTAGGCTCTGCTGTGGTAGGCTCTGCAGTCGTAGGCTCTTCCGTGGTAGGAACGGGCTCTGCACCATCTACCATCACGATGAGGTCGCTGCCGGTAGAAACGGTAACGCCATCGATCGAATAGAGAACACCCTTCTTGATAACGAACTTGATATCCGATGCACAAACATAACCCTTAGGAGCTGCATATTCGTGCAGGTTGTACGTACCATTTACCAGACCCTTGATCTGAGTAGGAGTGGTTCCGGAAACAAACTCAAGCATATCCGCGTTCTTGATCGTAACTTCAGCCTTGTTACCAAGCTTAACTTCACAATCCTTGAAGCTGATCGTATTACCCTTCTCATCGACACCTGTCAGAATGAGAGTAGCGCCGGGAAGTTCAACATCATAAACATCCTGCTTACTGATGTATACGTCAGCCTTCTTAGCCGCATCGTACATAACGACTACATCCGAACCTGCGGATACGGTAACGCCATCGATGCTATAAAGAGCGCCATTTTTGATCACGAAGGTGATCGCTGTGGCAACTACATATCCTTCGGGAGCATTCGTCTCTTCCAAAGTATAGGTTCCATCTGGAAGATCCTTAAATGTAGAAGGTGAGCTTCCGCTGGTAAATGTTATAAATGTTCCGGAAGAAAGACCCGGCTTCGCATCACTTGCTAACTGAATGTTATCAGAGGTAAATTCGATCGGAGCCTTATCTTTATCTTTTCCGTAAAGTCTGAGGTCAGCGCCCTCAAGCTCTACACCGTAAACATCCTGCTTGCTGATCTTAACGGTTGCTTTCTTCGGCTCTTCTTTTGCTTCATCGACCATGACGATGACATTACCCTCGACCTTAACGGTAGAAGTGCTGTTTGTAACTTTGCCTTCTTTGATCTCGAAGGTGATCGCAGTAGCGACCTTATATCCCTTAGGAGCAACCATCTCGGTCAATGTATACTTACCATCTCCGAGGCCCTTCACGTAGGAAGGTTCCGAACCGGAAATGTATGCAAGCATATCACTTGTGGAGTCCTTAAGCTCTGCGCCCTTACCTCCGTCAAACTGAGATTCATCGAAAATCACGGTCTTACCGCTCGCGTCAACGCCTGTCAGGACTAAGAGTGCGCCATCGAGTTCCTTGCTGTGTACATCCTGCTTGCTGATCTTAACATCAGACTTTGCAGGGATAGCATCATCGTACATCACGATAACAGCATCACCGTTCGACCAAGACTTAGAGCTGCAAGAAACCACTTCGCCTTCATATACAGCAAAGGTAATATCTGTAGCAACGAAGTATCCGTTCGGAGCGGTCTCTTCATGAAGTACATAAACACCGTTTACGAGATCCTTGATCTTCGTTTCGGTCTTGCCGGAAGTCCAGTTGATGGTCTTACCATCGTTAATGATCTTCGGGCTGTTCGCAGCTTCAGCGATCTGAGCGTCGGTAAATACAACTGCATTACCCTTCTCATCCTTACCGGTCAGGTACATATCTGCACCTTCCAGTTCCTCACCGCCGGTCGCCTTCTTAGAAAGCTCAACGGTCGTGTAGACCGGCTCAGCCGCATCATACATAACGATCAAATTCGAAGAAGCGGAAACCGCTACATTATCGACCTTCTGGAGAACGCCCTTTGCAACTGTAAACGTGATGTCCGTCGCAGTAAGGTAACCCTTAGGAGCTGTTTTTTCGTGAAGCGTATAGGTACCATCCGGAAGATTTACGATCTTCGAGGAAGCGGAACCGGACTTGAACTGGATCGTGTTGTTCTCGATGCCGATAAACTCAGCATCATCTGCAGGCTTGAAATTATCCTTTGTAAGTACGATCGGATTATTCTTCGCGTCAACACCGCTCACATAAAGCAATGCGCCGGAGATCTCCACACCGTAAACATCCTGCTTGCTGATCTCCACGTCGGTCAGTACCGGCTGGATATCGTCGAACATAACGATCATGTTATCGCTGTTCTCGCAGTAAGAATTACTCTTTACATTGATGACTTTATTATCTTTGATATCGAATGTGATATCTGTAGAAACATTATATCCCTTCGGAGCCGCTTCCTCATGAAGCGTATAAGATCCATCCGGAAGATTATGGATCACAGTAGGCTGTGAACCGGAACGGATCTCCATAACAGTGGAAGCATCCGCCTGTGTCAGGATCTGAGCGCCGCCGTTTACTTCTACGTCAGACTTTGCAATTACAACTGCAGTCTTTCCATCAGCACTGGTTCCGTACAACTGCAGAGTCGCACCGGAGAGTTCCTCGCCCAGGCCCAGTACCTTCTTGCTGATCACTACATCAGCGTAGGTCGGTCCCTGTGTTTCGGTTTCTTCCGGAGTTGTATCCTCAGTGCTCTCTTCGGGAGTGGTCTCCTCCAAAGTCGTCTCAGGCTCGGTCGTCGGCTCTTCCACGTGATCCGGAGCGTTCTGCACCGTGATGGTGTTGCCATTTGCACTTGCGAATGCAGGCATGCTCAAAACATGCGTTGCAGACTGTACCGGACGGTAACCATAAAGGGTCGCGCTGATCTCGGTAAAAGGAATATAGGTTACATTACCCTGATCATCCAGAGTAAAGAAGTGAAGCATGAACTCATGATCGCCGTACATCTGGCTTGCAAAAGGCAGCAGATTGACGGTATAGCCGTTCTTATCGGCGCTCATAAACTTATTAGCTTTTCTGGAGCATGCGATGACTTGCTGTGTCTGAACGTCAATGATCTCTGCGCCGACTTTTACGCCTGCAGGGATTGCTTCGGAGAACTTCGCGGTGATGTCGATGTTCGACATGATCACGCTGCCGTAAGGCTCGCTCGGAAGCTGCGCGTAAGCGCCGCCTGCTACTACATTAAAGCCATCTCCTGCTGTGGTCAGCGGAGCGATAACTCTCTGGATCTCTTTCTGGTTGATGACCTGAACGTTGAAGTTTGCGTTGATGCCGCCCTTTGCAGTTACCTGGAAAGGAATACGCTCGTGGTCCAGAACATAACCAGCCGGAGCACTCGTCTCTACCAAATAGTAGTTACCGGGCTTGATCCAGATGGTGGTGCCTGCAGCTGCAACGATTACGGAAGTTGTGTCTGCGCCATTGCTGTTGGTCTTAAAAGATACGATCTTACCTTCCATGTCGCGGATCTGGAATGTAGCTCCGTCCAAAGCCTTACCATCGGTAGATACCTTCTTAAGAACGATCTTAACGAGGTTCTCAGGAGTAGGAACGACTTTGATGTTAGGAAGAGAAACGACCGTGAAACGGCTGTTGTGAGTCTCACCGCCGCGGGTAACGATGTTCTTACCTACGATGGTACCATTGACTGCGTTTGCGGTCACATTCGCGCCGGGTGCCAGGATGCAGGCCGTCATATCGGCAGCATTGCTGAGGTTACCACGGTAGATGCCGTCTGCTGCGGAAGAGTCATATACGTTGTAAAGGATGTTTGTTCCATAGAAGAAGGTATCCTCGCTGTTGCGAACTACAGTACCATCTTCGAATTTATAAGACATCTGCTGGCGAATGGTGTAATCCGTAACGCCCTTCAGGTCCAGGTTGATGATCAGAGATTGTGTAGAGGAAGCACGCTTCATCGAAACGCCGCCGTAATTTACGTTTTCAGACTGAACACCTTCGATGAGAAGCTTGTTGCTGAGGTTATAATACTCTGCTCCGGTCATGTTGATAACGTTTGTGGTGCCGGGAGCAAGTGTGATCACACCGATATCGTTCTTATCGCCGCCCGAAAGCTTATTGATCGTGCCCTTCATAGCGGAAAGAGCGCGCGACAAAGCTTCCAGATAAAGGAATTCATTATCCAGGTCGATAAAGTATTTATTCTCATCTTCATAGAGGACCTTATAGGGATCCTTCTGAAGATTGCAGTCTGTGATAGTGCCGTTTATCTTCGTCTGGCCGCCGACCTTCTCAACGTAGTTCTGTCTTCCGAGGATCATACTGGAAGAAGAGATCTGCGAAGCGATCGGGAACAGATATCTTGCATAGGAATACTCTGCGATATTATGATCCACAGCCTGGTTCGTACCGAAATTCGTTCCCGTTGAGACGATATCGGCAGCGATGTTACCATTCGTATGGACCATCGTATCTACCCGATTTTGGGCAAAAAGATGGAAATCACCTGCAACGCCAAGGATATTATATCCATTGCTGTAGTCGTCGTAAGACCCTACGATCGTTGCAATCTGATCCCCGTTAACTGAAGCGTAATCTGCATAAAAAGATGTACCGGTGATAGCTGTTCCTGTCACGATGAGCAGAACAGACATCACCACGGCCAAAGCCTTTTTGAATGCACTCACCTTTCCTCTCATGATACATAACCTCCTCTAAAACACATCCTTAATCTACATCGGGATGACCCCAATATTACCCCGATTGTAAATTATTACTATTTTAACATATATCTGACCTGCTGTCGCGTCAAATATTGTGGTAATGTGTGCAAGAACTGTCAAAAACTCTCTCTACCTATTTTCCCAGTCTCACGGGTTTATTTTAGCAAAACGGGCATCAAATATCTATGATAATTCGCAAGTGAAAATGAACGTTTACGGGAGTGACGTTTCGATACGATTTACCCCTTTAAAGCGCAAGAGAATCGCACCTTTGTTATTCGTCATCTGAACCTCAGAATCGGCCAGCGAAAGCCTAGTCAAAACATCGGGAGACGGATGTCCGTAATTGTTTTTCCCGACACTTATAAGTGCGATCTTCGGTGCGACCGTATCGACAAACGCATCACAGCTGCTATGAGGCGATCCATGGTGCGCCACCTTCAGAACATCGGCCGAAAGATCCGTTCCTCTCGCGATCAGCCATCGTTCTGCCGTTTCGGAAATATCCCCGCAAAACAAAAGCCTGTACTCTCCGTATTCGATACGAAGCACGACGGATGCATCATTTTCCGATGTGGACGGAAAGCCGGGATGCGGAAACACGCAGTATGCCATCGCGCCTCCGATCCTGAACGTATCTCCTGCGGTCAATGTATGGATCACACCCTCCGGAACACTCCCGCACAGATCCGCCAGCGTATCGATCGCATCTGCCTCGGAGATCAAAACCCGGCGACACCTTATCAAACGCCGATCCTCGGCTTCCTTATGCATCTGAACGAAACCACTGATATGATCCATATCAAAATGCGTCAACAGCCATGCGTCAACGGTATCCATCCCATAGTATAAAAACGCTGGTTCGATGACGTGTTCCCAAAGGTCGTCGCGGAAATTGTTCCCGCAATCGATCACCAGGTTCTCACCGTTTGGAAAGCGAAAGATAAAACCGTCGCCCTGCCCCACATCCAGCATGGTCAGTTCCATGCAGACCGGCGCACGTCGTTTCAACGCATTGGGTATCATCAAACCGCTGATCATAAGCAGGAGGAACAGCATCATTCGGAAACCGCGGCGATCCGGCCGGTATGCTATACCGGTCTTTCGGCTTTGCGTACGTCCGAACCCTTCCAACCTCGAGGCGAGACACAGCAGGATCAATCCACCTCCATAGAATACGATGTACAGGAGCAGTTCCGTATTCTGCGGGCGTCCGGTCACACATACATTGGCCGGAAGCGCCTCAAAGACCTGGGACAGACGCAGCACCGCACGGGCGATCCACACCGCAGGCCCCAGGGCAATGCGGCACAGCACCGACGAAAACGGCGCAAGCATCACAAAAAGTGCGAGGCCCAGCACCAGGCAAAACAACAAAACGCCCATCATCGGCAATACCAGCAGGTTTAGAAACATCGCATAGCGGGCAGTCTCATAATAGGCTATGCAGATCACGGGACTGATCACGACCAGAACGGTCCAGGAAGTCAGCAATGCCGCCCGTATCTTTGACAAACGTTTCTTCTGCTCCTCTTTATTCCGTATCCATAATGCCTGCACATGCGGTACAAAAAACAGGATCGCCGTCATACTGAGAAAAGAAAGCTGAAAGCCGGGATCAAACAGTAAAAGAGGCAGTTGGATCGTCCGATAGAGAAAGCAGCCGGCGAGGGCGCATTTTCCATCGTAGGTACGTCCCAAAAATCGCGCGATCGTCATCAGCAGGAACATATCGTAGGCTCGTAATGAAGGATAGCGGGCTTCGGTGAGATAAACATAGCCACCGATCAGTATCGCACTAAGTACCAGGCGCAGAAAAAATGACACGCGGATCTTCTTCAGGAAACTGAGAAGCAACGATCCGAGCAACGAAATGTGCAGGCCAGACACCGTAAGGATATGTGCCAGTCCCGCCCGCCGCAGGCTGTCGCGTTTCTCCTCTTCCATCGAATCTTTTTCTCCCAGCAGGATCCCTTGAAAAAAACCATATACATCCACCGGAGATATTTCTTTCAGAGCCTGCGACAAATGGATGCGGAGTCGCAGGATATTCTCCTTTATGCGGTCCGCGATCGTATGAGCGCATCTTTGAGACTCCATTCTTCCTTCGTATACATTGTAATAAACACCTCGATAGCCATAATATGTAAATCCGTCGAAACCCCTGGGGTTCTTCGCTTTCGTATAAACGTCTACTGCACCATTGACTTCGATTCGGTTTCCTATATCGGCCTTTTTCGCTGTATATACCCGTGCCTGTCCGGGCAATGCCTCGTCCCCGATCGACAGTCCGTCCAACGTCAATACATACGTTACGCCTTCTTCCGTTTCCTTTCGTTCCCAAAGGATGACTCTCCCGCGCAGGCGGCTCCCTCCATTCGTTCCCTCCTGTGCTTCTTTCAATATTTCATTTGCATCGTACATTTCCCGCCCCTGCGTCTGTGCGCGAAACATCCCGAGCAGGAACAAAAGCGGGAGCAGCAAATAGCCGACCGGCCTGCTGCTCCCGAACTGTTTCCGTACAATATGTATGATCACGATGGCGTAAATGAGGGTGGCCGCAACGGCCATGACCACATTTACTCTTCTACCCGCCTGCGCTCCGGATACCAGGATCCCGGCTCCCCAGGAGAACGCGGCAGCCACCATCGGTCGTTTCATTACTGTTCTCCGTTTTGTTCTTCTTTATTCATGTCGAGATTTCTCTCCAGTGCATCTGTCAGCGGCAGATCCTCGCCGAAGGGTTCGCCCTCCACTCCTTCGAACCGGATCACGACCCGGTTGACATTGGCCAGTTCGGTCAATGAATTGACGATCGAATACACCATGGTCTTCGGTTTCACACCCAGTTCTTCCAAAGAACCGATGACGTTATTCGAAAGGAGTACGTAGCAGATTCCGTTATTCAGATTCGCCGAAAGGATCTGTGTATCCTGCGGCAGAACCGCACGTAACGTGTCGTCCTCCGGTCCCGCGATCAACTGCGTGAGCACCATCTCATGCAGCGTCGTTCCGAAGCCATACGAAACCTCACGCTCCTCTTCACAGAGTTCGCGTCCCTCTGCATCGGAGAAGTACAGTTTCAGCCGAGCACTGGCGAGGTTCTCGAAGAATGTCAGTTCGAAATCGCCGGCCGTCAACTCCCCGGGAATGCGGCCATTTGAATCCCGAAAGACCGTATCCTCCACATACAGGAGGATCGAATCCACGCCGGGGATCGCATTTAACGTACGCACGACGGCGGCACGTGCCAATATCTCACGAGAACTCTTTAACGAGTTGTACTCCTTCGAAAAATGCAGGTTCAGCACGCCTTCCGTGATACGCAGGTTCTGTAAGGAAACCCCCGAACCGAACGCGCAGTTGTGGCCGCGCTCTTTCGGGTCCTGCATGATCTTCACCAGTTCCCGCGCCAGCTCCTCGGGCTGCTCGCCGGAAGTCTTACGGATCTCCGTCTCCAGATGGAAACCATCTTGGGTCAGATAATAAACTTCGTATTCTCCTTCTGCCAGCTTCACTGCCGTCGGCTCCGTGTCAGAGCCTTTTTTACAACCACAGACCGCTAGCAATACTACTGCCGAAAGAAGCAGCAGGATCTTGATATTTCGCATCATTCGCCGCTCCCTTCCGGATTACTGTCCGCGATGTTGTTCAGCGGAATACGTACCGTAAAGGTCGTTCCTTCGTTCTCCTTACTGAACACACGGATGATACCCTTATGCATCTGGACAATGTTTCGCGTGATCGCCAGTCCGAGTCCGGTACCGCCCATCTCACGCGACCGCGCCTTATCAACGCGGTAAAAGCGCTCGAAGATCTTCGTCTGCGACTCAGCCGGGATACCGAAACCGGAATCCTCTACCTTAATATAGAAATACTTATGGTCCGCATTTAGCGAAACACGCACGTGGCCGCTTTCGCGGTTATACTTGATCGCATTTTCCACGAGGTTCGAGATCGCCAGTACGAGTTTCACCTCGTCGACCAAAGCATCGACCCGGCGGAAACTCTCGAGCACCAGCTCGACGTTCTTCTTTCCGGCCAATGGCTGCAGGCGCTTCAGCAACCCCTCCAGCATGGCATGGATGTCGACCATCGAATAGTTCAAGGTCGTATTCGACTCATCGGTACGAACGAGCGTGAGCAGGTCGTCGATGATCTTCGCTTCACGGTTCAGCTCGTCGGAAATATCCGTCATGAAGTCTTCATACAAGTCGATCGGGACTTCTCCCTTCGGCATGGACATCAAAGAATCGGCCAACACACGGATCGACGTGATGGGCGTCTTGAGTTCATGCGACACGTTCGAAACGAATTCCTTACGGGAAGCATCGATCGCATGCAGCTGCTCCATCAATTCATTGACCGTTTCGGAGGTCTCTACGAGTTCCGTATAATGCTTACCAACGATATCCTCACGCTGTCCATCGTATAGGGAGATCGAGGAATCCTTCAAAGCCTTCAGCGGCCGTCCCAGCATAAACGCAAAATAGAAACCGACACAAACCGTGACCAGCAAAATGATCGTCATAAGAAGGATACTCTTCTGACGAATCGCGCTCATCAGTGTGATCTTCGTCTGCAGCGGCGCCATGAAACAAAGGACATAGTTCTTTCCGGAGTCCTTCGGCGTCACCTTAAGATAATAGCGGATATTACTCTCCGAGACCTCCGTGATCGATTCACGGTCGGTGGAAAGTAAGGACAATACGCCCTGATACGCAACATAGTGAGCGCGGTCGTATTCATAGGTGTCGGCGATCGAACGATACGAAGGATCCACTAAAAGCATACGGCCGTTCAGAAGCTTCGCACTGTCTACCATTTGTGAATGGACATCCGAAAGAACCGCGCTGTCTTCCGGCGCGGCTATGTAGGATATAAACTGTGCTATATTGGAACATTCGGAATACATCCGTTCTTTCGTTTCATTGACCAGGGCGTCGCGTACGGACCGGCTCATTCCGAACAGATACACGATCATGGGAATGATACCGATCAGGAGAAGCACCAGGAACATAACGAGACGGAACGGCAGTCCGTGTGCACGCCGAACGCTCTTATCCTTCTCTTTCATCTATGCGCTTCTTTCTCAGCCCTGCTTGTAATAATATCCGATACCCCATTTGGTCTGTACGTATTTCGGCTCGCCGGGGTTCGGTTCGATCTTCTCACGCAGACGGCGGACATGCACATCCACGGTACGTACATCGCCGGGATAATCATAACCCCAGACGATCTGCAAAAGGCTCTCACGGGAATAGACCTTATTCGGGTTATTCACCATCAATTCCAAAATATCAAATTCACGGGCAGTCAGGTTGATCTCCACGCCATCGATCATAACTCTGCGGCTCTCGCTGTCGACAACGATGCCCTCCATGTTCCCAACCGGCTCGACCTTACTCTTACTCTCTTGCTTTTCGGTGCTCTTTGCGCGGCGAATGATCGCGCGCACGCGCGCCTTTACCTCTAGGATATTAAACGGTTTGGTGATATAATCGTCGGCCCCATATTCGAAGCCCATGATCTTATCCATGTCATCGTTCTTCGCGGTCAGCATGAGGATCGGCACCTGTGAAAACTCACGTACCATGTTGCACACTTCATAACCGTTAAACTTCGGAAGCATAACATCCAGAAGCATTGCATCGTAATCGTTCTTCTTCGCGAGCGCGATCGCTTCCTCACCATCGTAGGCGCAATCGACCTCATAGCCTTCCTGTTCCAGCGAAAACTTCAATCCCTTTACGATGACCTTTTCATCATCTACCACCAAAATCCTAGCCATATCTTTCTCCTGTTATCTGCCGGTCGTGATCCGCTCCCGAATCTGTTCAAACGCAGCCTGTTTGATCCCGCTCACCTGCATGATATCCTCAATCGTCTCGAAGGGTCCATACTTATTTCGGTGGGCAATGATCGCCTGCGCCCGGGTCGTTCCGATGCCCGGCAATGTAGCCAATTCTTTCTCATTCGCCGTGTTGATATTCACCAGGCCCGACGAAGCATCCCCATGCGAACCGATAGCAGCTCCCGCGGTCGCATATGCCGCACGGCTTAAGACGACGATCTGTTCCCCGTCGGTGACTGTCCGCGCCAGGTTTACGCTGGCCGGTTCCGCATCTTCCGTGAAGCCTCCGGCAGCATTGACCACGGCTTCAAGACGATCCTGTCGCAGAATCTCATAAACGCCCGGATGCAAGACCTCGCCGACGATATATACGAAGATCGTTCCTTCGGTCGTATCCTCAGCATCCACGGCAGTGGAACTCTCGGCGAATGCCTGAAATACAAATTCCGTCTCTTGCGTTTCCGGATCGGAAAACAGATCCGGCAGTCCGCAGCCGGACAGGCACAGCAAACAAATCCCCAAAATAACCGCTGCCCATCGTTTCTTTTCATATTGTTTCGGCATATCTCCTCCCAAAAGGGCGAGGTGCCGAGCAAATATTCATACCATTTCTATTTTAGCAACCAAAATGTAAATATGCAAGTGCTTTTATTCCGATCCGAAACGATCTTCGTTCTTATACATTGCCCTCTCCGGAAACGAAAAGGCGCTCCCGCAATTCGATGCGAGAGCGTCTCTTTTATCCTTTTTCGCCGACTGCATACATCTGCAGGTTCGACATTATTCTTTAGATTCTTTTGCTTTCTTCTTTCCGAACAGCGCACGCTTCGCGTTGGAAACGATCGAGTTACCTGCAAGGAATACCTGTGCCTTGTAAACCTTACCGGCCAGGATCGACAGGACCACAGTCAGTATCATCATAATACCGAGCGAAAGCAATGCGATTCCATTGGAAATACTACCGAGCAGGACATCGACCGGCAAGCGGAAAGCCGCCGAGAACGGAACGAGATCTGCAACATAAAGCATCGTGTGATTACCGGAATTATTCAATTCACGCACAGCCACGAAGATCGCAAGGAAATAACCTGCGATGATAAGAAGGTTCAGGATACCCTGCTTCTGTGCAACCTCTTCTGCCTTCGCACAAGTCGAAGCGATCACGGCTGCAAACACACAGTATACGGCAAAACCGAACACCAGAGTCAGCAGTGCCAGAACGATTTGGAACGGGGTGAACGATATATGTCCATACTCCATCAACAGATCGATCAGCTTGCCAATCGGATTTGAGAAAGTAGGATCGATCGCCTGTGCTACTACATTACCGATCACAAAGCCGAGAACGATCGAAGCGATCCAGACTGCGAATTGCAACAAAGCCACACAAATGATGGCAACGACCTTACCTGCGACCAGAGCCACCGGCGAGATCGATGTGAGAAGCATCTCCATCAACTTCGACGACTTCTCGACAACGAGGTTCTTACCCATGCCCATGCAGTACATCAGGAGCATCGCGTACATAACGATCGTAAATACGAACGGTCCGATGTAACGAACCATCATCAGAACGAAGTTATCTTCCTTCTTACCGGCCTCGATGATCTGGCACATATGGCTTCCGGACAGGATCACGTACTGTTCAGCTGTGACCTGCGAAGCACTGGCCGTAGCACTCTTTGCAGCGATGGTACCGAGGCTCAGTATCTTATCGCGTGTGGATTTATTGACCTCGGATCCCTCGGGCAATGTAAGACGTACCATCAGGATGTCCTGATCTTCGGTCGTCTCTTCACCGAATTCCGCCTTGTGCTTCTCAACGGAAAGGGACAGGATGCCCCAGCTCATATCCTCAGCAAGAGCGTCTTTATTCTCTTTCATGAAGTCCTCGCCCTTCGTGTTCGAGATTGATTTGAACTCCACATCCTTAAGGTCCGTTTCACGAATCGCGAAACTTACCATGCCGTTAAACTCATTATAAGGGGTCTCATCAAAAACATACAGTTTCTCGATATTGACCTGTTCCTGTTCATTCTTCTTAACATTGTTGAAGGAAACCAGACCCATGATCAGCACGACCAGACCGCACAGAATAAACGGTACGATATACGTTGCGAAGCGGAAGCCCTTACCCTCGGTCTGATGACGGAACGTAAAGGAAAAAACTTTACCGAAGCCGCTGAATAAACCATTGCGCTTACGCATTATCATTTCCTCCCTTCTCGTTCTTAAAGATGTTTAAGTAATCTTTCAGTTTCAGTTTCTGACCCTGATAATAGATAAGATACTCATAGCATCTTGCTGCAAAGTGAAGCAGGAAAAGTACGCTTGCAAACAGGATCAGCAGGCCAACGAGTGCGATCCAGATGGAAATGCGATTCGAGCACAGGTAACCCGGTACCAGGAACGGGGATGTGATCGGAATAAACGAGCAGATCTGCTCCAGGATAGGCGGAGTGCCGCCGGAAATATTCATAATGGTAATACCCATGGTCGAGAACATACCGATGAAGAGAAGCAGCGTATATGACTTCATACGCTCCTGCATCTCCTCGACATTCTTAACGGAAGCCGCGATCACGCCGACGATCAATGTGTAGAACAGCATACCTGCAAGCAGGAAGCAAACCAAAATCACCAGGTTAAGTGGGCTGATCGTGATATCAACATTTACCGGAATGATTGAAGAAACCTTCTCGAGTGCCTTCGAAACGGTAAATCCGTCCGCGATCATATGGAACAAAACCACCGAGAGCACGTAGCTGAATACCATGATCAGGATCTGGAACAGAGTGATCAGGAATACCGCCGCGATCTTACCGAACAAAAGTGCGATCGGGCGAATGCTGGTGAGTAGGTACTCAACGACCTTCGAACTCTTCTCCATAACGATCGAACTGGAAATATACTCGCCGCTCATGGAGATCAACATACTCGAAAGAACGATCAAGAGCAGGATCAATGTATACTGATCTTGGTTTACGCCCTTCTTTTCACTTTCGTCACCGCCGGGCTCACCAATGCTCTTAACTTCCACATAATTCGTGTCGGTCTCGATGCTCATATTGAGGAGGGTCATCTGCTCCGGTGTGACCTTCATGTACTCCAGCAACTGTGTGTACACAGAACTCTGGAGCGCTTTCTGCAGTGTTTCCAGGTCTTTCGTCTTGACCGAAGTCTTCGTTCCCTGGACCAGCGTATAGTAGAAGGATCCCTCGTCCGCCACACGATGAACATGCAACAGGGCGATCGCGTCTTCGCTCTCCTTCAATTCTTCAACAAATGCATCATAAGCTATATCGGATGAAACGATCGTCGGGATCTCGATCGGATCCAGACCGGCCTTATCAAAATGGAACCAGTCCATGAACGAAAGACCGCTTTCATCGATCACGTAAAGGGTATCGATCGATGTTTCTGTAACCTCGGAAAGTCCGCCTCCGCCGATACGGCCGAAGGCCTGAGAGATCGGGTAATACAGAGCCGCAAATAAGATCATCAGGATCAACGTGGTACGAAACCCTTTCGCTTTCATCATCTGGGAAAATGTGAACTTAAACACCTTTCCCGTTCCATGAAATCTACTGTGCTTCATCTTCTACATTCTCCCCTGCTTTCTCAACAAAAATCTCATGCAGCGACGGTTCACGAAGTTCGAAGCGAACGATCGTCTTACGTGTAGGCTCGACGGATCCCTTTCCTGTCAAAAGCATATCGAGGAACTGATCGGCCTGTTCCTGTCCATTGACACGAAGCTGGATGCCGTTCGGGGTCTTATTGATCACACGAAGACCGGAAGCCTCGATCACGTCATCGATCGGCTCTTCCGTCTTAACGAACATATTGACACGTCCGTAGGACTTTTTGATCTCGTTCAGGTTCCCCTGTACGACCGCCTTACCATGATGCAGGATCGTGATATCCTCACAGAACTCTTCTACGACTTCCATCTGATGGCTGGACATGATGATGTACTTACCGGCATCTACCTGCTCATGAATCACCTGCTTAAACAGGTCCATATTTACCGGGTCCAGACCGGACAGCGGCTCATCCAGGATCAGCAGCTCCGGATCGGAGATCAATGCAGCGAGGAGCTGTACCTTCTGCTGATTACCTTTTGACAGCTGGTCCGCAGTCATAGGCTTCGGCTTCTTCTTACCAACTACCGGCGGATGGAAATACTCTGTAAGTTCCAAACGCTCTACCCAATAATCGATGCGCTTCTTCGCATCTTCCTTGGATACATTCTTCAAAGACGCAAAATACATGAGCTGATCCATCAGAGTAAACTTCGGATACAGACCTCTCTCCTCTGCGAGATACCCCACGTTCGTCTCCATAGTATCGAGGGGCGCGCCCTTCCAGGTAACGGTACCGCTGTCCTTAGCGAGCATCCCGAGCATCATACGCAAAGACGTGGACTTACCTGCACCATTGGTACCCAGAAACGCATACACACCCGGGTGTTCCAACGAAAAAGAAATATGGTCAACTACTGTCTTATCTCCATACTTCTTCGAAAGATTAGTAACAACAAGTGACATTCCATTATCATCCTTTCTTGTTTGAAATACGGTTTTAATTATACCATCCGACCACTTTTTTACAAGGTGGTAAATCTTAAGGTTTCCTTACAGTTGCCCCTTATGCAGTAGGAATGTGTCTTCGTTGCAGGTCTCAGACCTGCAACAGGGACGGTTCCATTTGACACATAAAAAAGACCCGGCCGAAGCCGGGTCTTTGTATGAAATATCCGTAGGAGCGGATCATTTCTCTTCTTTATCTGTGGAAGTATCCATGTCTTTGTAGAAGCCAAGTGTTACTTCTACTTCGCGGTCAATATACTGACGGCGTCCGTCGGAAACATCCAAAGTCATATACTTCACTTTAACGGTCTCGCCGCCTTCGTGATATGCCATCTCGTTCAAAAGATCATTCCAAGAGGAGATCTTCACACCGTCGATGGAAGTGATGATATCGTAAGCCATGATGCCGGCCTTATCTGCTGCGCCGCCTTCAACGACTTCCTCGATGAATGCTCCATTGCCCTCGTATACGGACTGGTAACGCGCCGAGCACTTAACGCCGAGAGATCCACGCTTCGCTTCATCGGAGACCTTCGTACGAGTTGCACGGTTCATGAGTTCATTAATAACTTTTTCCGCATCTGTGATGGGGATCGCATAGCCCATACCCTCAACAGACTCGTCAGAAAGCTTCGCAGAATTGATACCGATCAGAGCGCCTTCCATGTTGAACAATCCGCCGCCGCTGTTACCGGGGTTGATCGCTGCATCGGTCTGCAGGAACGAACGGGTATATCCATCGGAAAATGTAACTTCACGGTTGAGTGCGCTGATATAACCAACGGTCATGCACTGGCCATAGCCCATCGCATTACCGATCGCGATAACGCCGTTGCCGACCTTCAGTTTGGTAGAGTCGCCGACCTGTGCGATCTTGATCGCATCCAGGGTCTCCTTATCGATATCGTCCAGTTTTACGGCGATGACTGCAAGGTCACGCTCTTCATCCGTACCCTTGATATATGCCTTGATCTCTTTATCGTTTACAAACTTGACGGAGATCTCATTGGACGCGATGTCTGCGTTGTAGTATTTCTCAGGTGTAACTACGTGTGCGTTGGAAACGATCAGGAGCTCTTCGTCATTCTTGCCGATGATAACACCGGAACCTGCACCCTGCATCTCCTGCTGACCGGAGCCAAAATAACGAGAAAAGCTGGTCGTGTAAACGGTCTTATTCGTAACTGCAACGACGCTAGGCATTACCTCGTCAACGATCGGGGATACATCGAGGAACGTCGCATTCACGTTCTTCGTCGTATTGATATCGCTACGTGTCAGAACGGAGGTCGGAGCTGTTGTTGTGTTCTCCTTCGTGGGAGCCGCTTCTGTGGTCTCATTCTTTGCAACTTCACCGGACAATGTGGACTCTGCCAAATCTTCTTGTTTATCCTTATTCAGGATCTTGCTGAGTCCGAAGATACTGCCGATGATCACCAGCATGGTCAGGATCGCGATGACCGGTCCCATGAAAGAACCGCCCTTACCGCCGGAACCCGAACCCGACGCCTGATTATTGTTGTAGTAGCCCGCCTGGTAATAATCGTAATACGACGGTGCCGGCTTTTGCTCTTTCGGTGCTTCCTGCTTCGGAACCTCATGTTCCTGCGGCTGCTCCTGCTCTTTATTCTCCGGCTCTGTCGCGGCCGATGCGGTATCTTCCGCTTCTTTTACTGCTTCCGGCTCTCCCGTCTGCTTATCTTTGTCTTCGTTATCAAAACCAAAGTAGAAATCTTTATCATCCATAACCTTATTTCTCCTTTCAGTGATCTGTCTTTCCATCACTTTATGGCTCTATGATAAGCCGAGTCTGTGAAAAAAGTGTGATGAAACATTAACAATTTCATGAAGGATCACTGCACTCCGACATAATTGAACGAGGAGTCAAAACCACCGTTCACGCGGATCTGCTCGCTCAAGTCTTTTACGTACTGAGAACACTGGTAATTCTGCGTTCCATAGAGATACTCATGCAGTTTGGAAACATTCTGCTCCAGATTGATCGGAACGACACAGTTGCCCATATAGCCCATCTCGGTGCGCTGTGCGAACGGGAAGCCCTGCGAATCGTTGATGTGTACCTTACCGATATCCGGAACCATCCCTACGAAATAATCGATGATCGCCTGCGCTGCTTCAGCCGTACCTTCACTGGCACCGATCAATGTCGACTGGAATACATGATCGACCATGGTGTCGAGAGTTCCGATGGAAGCCGCTTTCGCTTTCACCAGCATCTTGGAAATAACTTCACGCTGACGCTGCGCACGCATGAAGTCGGAGTCACGTTTACGAAGGCGACAGTATGCTACGGTCTGAACGCCGTCACAAAGCTGCAGACCCGGCTTTTCGATATGGATCGAAGGAATTCCCGTCGACTGCACGATCTGTGTGATCAGACCATTGATATACGGTACCGTCTCGCCATTGATCGTAACGGTCATCATGTTCTCTTTGATGTCAAGTTCCAGGCCGCCGAGGTCATTGACCAGGTTCGCGACGATGGACCAGTCGACCGCGATGTAACCATCGATGTCGAGGTCATAGTTTTTGTTGAGCATCTGCATCAGACTGTAGGTGCTGGCGTGCGTCGCTTCGGAGTTGATCTTACCGAAGGTACCGTCCGAGCGATAGAAGTAGGTATCACGGAAAATGGATACCAGTTTGACATCCTTCGTCTCGTTGTTTATGACAGCTAGCATGATAACGTCGGCATTACTTCCTTTCGCCAGACGCTGCTTGGATTTCTCCGGATTCTCCGAGCTGTCGATACCGAACAGGGCAAATGTCGAAAACTGCTTTGAAATGGTCTCCTGATAACTCGGTTCCACAAAAGCGTTGGTTTCGATCTTCTGGCCATCCGGCAAAACCGAAATGCTGGCCACACTGATCTTCGTACGCAGATAATACAAACCGCACATCGCGATCAAAAGCAGCACTTCCAGAACGGAGACCACCGTATATTTTATAATACGGAGACGCTTGCGACGTTTTCGCTTTTCACGGCGCAGCGCACGCACCTCCTGATCAAAATTCTCTTCCATTCATTCTCCTCCCGGCCGAAGTCTTTCCGGCCGTTATACTTTCGTGATACTACGGATTTCTCCGTGCTTCGCACTCTCGAAATCCTACAATCATTCGCCATACGATCCGCTTTCCTTCGGAAATCGGTATGGCTCATGTTTGTTCGGCTCTCAAGGTCCGAACCGGACGCCAGCGTCCGTTCGGT
>JAFYGB010000020.1 GCA_017543445.1 Lachnospiraceae bacterium
CACTCCGGCGACTCGATCTCCGTTTATCCGGCGCAGTCCATTTCCCGGAAGGCGAAGGAGACGCTGTTGCGTTACACGGGCCTGCTGGCGAGGGAACTGCATGTCATCGGTATGATCAACATCCAGTTCATCGCAAAGGGCGATGATGTGTACATCATCGAAGTGAACCCCCGTTCGTCCCGAACGGTTCCCTATATTTCGAAAGTTACGGGTATCCCGATCGTCGCGCTGGCGACCCGCGTGATCTGCGGTCATACGATCCGCGAGCTGGGCTACACACCGGGCTTGCAGCCGGAGGCCGGCTACTACGCGATCAAGATGCCGGTATTCTCCTTCGAGAAGATCCGCGGCGCAGACATTTCCTTAGGACCGGAGATGAAGTCCACCGGCGAATGCTTAGGCATTTCCCCGGATTTCTCGGAAGCTTTGTATAAGGCCTTCCTCGGCGCCGGCGTTGAACTGCCGCACTATTACAAGATGGTCATCACGGTAAAGGACGAGGATAAAGAAGACATCGTTCCGATCGCAAAGCGTTTCTCCGAGATCGGTTACAAGATCTACGCGACCCGCGGAACCTACGAAGCCCTGCAGAAGGGCGGCGTTCCTTGCGAGAAGACGCGGAAGGTCGAAGAGGAGAGCCCGAATATCCTGGATCTGGTTCTCGGACATGAGCTCGATATCGTTATCGACACGCCGCGGGACGGTGCGAAAAACCACCGCGACGGCTTCCTCATTCGCCGCAATGCGGTCGAGACCGGGGTCAATGTCCTCACGGCGATCGACACGGCGCAGGCCCTCGTCACCTCGCTGGAAAACCGAAAAAAAGACCTCTGCATAGTTGATATCACGGAGCTTTCACGATAGAATAAATGATAGAAAGGTCACAGGACCTAAGAAGAGATAATTATACGGAGGATTTACCATGATCGGAAACGAAAGACGCTACACCAGAGAAGATATTGAACGAATCGTAGAGGAGGAGAATGTCGAGTTCATCCGTCTTCAGTTCACGGACATCTTCGGCGCCATGAAGAATGTCGCCATCACGAAGAACAACCTGTCGAAAGCCCTCGAGAACCGCTTTATTTTCGATGGCACGTATATCAATGGTTTCGACTCTTCCGAGGGCGAGACCGTCAACGAGATGTTCCTATACCCGGATCTCGATACCTTTGAGATCTTCCCGTGGCGTCCCCAGGCCGGCAAGGTAGCCCGCCTGATCTGCGACGTTTATACCACCGAGCGTTCGGCGATCGAATATGATCCGCGCCACGTCCTGAAGCGTGTGCTGGAGAAGGCACAGCAAAAGGGCATTCTGGCCAATGTAGGCCCGGCCTGCGAGTTTTTCATGTTCCAGACCGATGAGATGGGCCGCCCCACGTTGGAATCGGCACCGGAAGAGGGTTACCTCGATCCCGGCCACTCCGAGCAGGGTGAGAACGTTCGCCGTGACATGGTATTTACCCTGGAAGACATGAACTTCGATATCGAGGCTTCGTACCATGAAAAGGGCCGCGGCCAGCACGAGATCGATTTCAAATACCTGAATGCGTTGGGCGCAGCGGACGCCATCATGACCTTTAAACTGGCCGTGAAGAACGTGGCGAAAAAGCACGGTCTGGTCGCAACCTTCATGCCGAAGCCTCTTAACAACATGGTCGGCTCCGGAATGCACATCAATTTTTCCCTCGACCGTTATGGCGAGAATATTTTCTACGGGGAAAAGGATGAGAACCACCTGTCTAAGGAGGCCTACAGCTTTATCGCCGGCGTCCTGGATCATTTGCGCGGCATGAGCCTAATCACCAACCCCATCGTCAATTCCTATAAACGTCTGGACGGGAATATCTATGTTCCGAACCAGGTCGCATACGCAAATCTCGGCAAACGTACGGCGATCCGCATCCCGTATTTCGAGCGCCCGGAGCACGCGCGTATCGAACTTAAGAACCCGGACGCAACGTGCAATCCGTACCTGGCCATCGCAGTGATCCTGGCTGCCGGCCTGGACGGTATCGAGCGCGGGGCTGACGCGTCGAAGTATAAGCAGGGCGGTGCTTTGGTGCCGCAAGGCCTGCCGCAGAGCCTGGGCGAGGCGATCGAGTGCTTCGAACAGGATACCTTCGTGCAGGGCGTCCTGGGTGCTTATATTTCCGAAAAGTATATCATACAGAAGAAAGAGGAATGGGCCGAATATATTAAGACCGTATCCGAGTGGGAGATCGATAAATACTTTTTGAGAGGATAATATATGGCGAACCTGATCGTGGCATTTTCCGGTCTTGAGACCGGGAGAAGGATCGCTGCGCATCTCGGAATGCGCGGCTATCCCGTAGAAATGGTATGCCGCTCCGCTTCTATGGTGCTATCCGGTGCCGACCACCTCGAAAAAGGAATCGTGATCTGTGGGAGCAAACTTCCGGACATGATGTACATGGATCTGTTCGAATGTCTGCCCCGCACGTTTCGGATGATCGTGATCGCGGACCAAAAACCGGAAGATTATGAGATTCCCGAATATCGCGGACGTTTTGTGCAAAATCCCTTCAAGATCCAGACGATCATCTCGCTGATCGACGAGCTCGAGCAGGAGGATCAGGAACACCGAAGGAATCAATTGCCCAGAAAACGAAACGCGGAGGATGAGCGTATCATCATGGGCGCAAAACTCCTCCTCATGAATAAGAAAAACATGACGGAGGAGGAAGCGCATAAGTACCTGCGTAAGGCCAGCATGGAAAGCGGAAGCACCTTGCGCGAAACTGCGGATAAGATCCGCGCGATGTTAAAAGAGGAGGCATAAATGGGCGTTAAGTACGTATTTGTCACCGGAGGCGTGGTATCGGGCCTGGGTAAGGGCATCACGGCATCCTGTCTGGGAAGATTGTTGAAGGCACGTGGTTTTTCCGTGACCATGCAGAAATTTGATCCCTATATCAACATCGATCCGGGAACCATGAACCCGATCCAGCACGGCGAGGTCTATGTGACGGAAGACGGAACGGAGACGGATCTGGATCTGGGCCACTACGAGCGATTCATCGACGAGAACCTGAACCGTAACTCGAACGTGACCACCGGTAAGATCTATGAGGCGGTCCTGCAGAAGGAGCGTCACGGGGACTTCGGCGGCGGTACCGTCCAAGTCATTCCTCATATCACAAATGAGATCAAAAGTCGGTTTTACAAGGGCGAGACGCCGGAGGAGAACCGAATCGCCATCATTGAGGTCGGCGGTACGACGGGTGATATCGAGAGCCAGCCGTTTTTGGAGGCGATCCGTCAGTTCCGTGCCGATCAGGAGCCGGGAAATGTCATTCACATCCATGTAACGCTGGTTCCGTACCTGCGTTGCAGCGGTGAGCTGAAGACGAAGCCGACGCAGGCTTCGGTCCGTGAACTGCAGAGCCTGGGTCTTCGTCCCGACATCATCGTCTGTCGTTCGGAATATCCGCTGACGGACGACATCCGCGCGAAGATCGCGTTGTTCTGCAACGTTTCCGTGGAAAATGTCATCCAGAACCTCGATGTGGAATACCTTTACGAGGCACCGCTCGTGATGGAGCAGGAGCACCTGGCGGATGTAGCGCTGAAGGCGCTGAAACTGACTGCACCGGCGCCGGACCTGACCGAGTGGAAGCAGTTGGTGGATAACCTGAAACACCCCGAACACACGGTGAAGATCGCCGTGGTCGGAAAATATACACAGCTGCATGACTCCTATCTGAGTGTAGCGGAAGCGTTGAAGCACGGCGGCATCGCCTGCAAGAGCCACGTGGATGTCCTTTGGGTGGACTCGGAGACATTGACCGAGGAAAATGTAAAGCAGGTGCTGTCGGAGGCAGATGGCATCCTGATCCCCGGCGGTTTCGGAAAGCGCGGAACGGAAGGCATGATCCTGGCCGCGAAGTATGCGAGAGAATACAAAGTGCCGTTCCTGGGCATCTGCCTCGGCATGCAGATGGCCATCGTGGAATTTGCACGGAACGTACTGGGTTATGCGGACGCGAACTCGACGGAATTCGATCCCGAGAGCAGCCATCCGATGATCCATATATTGCCCGAAAAGGCACATTTGGAGAACTTAGGCGGAACGCTGAGACTCGGTGCTTATCCTTGTCGTTTGGCAACGGACAGCGCGGCATACAAACTGTATGGAAGCGAGACGATCAGCGAGCGTCATCGCCATCGTTACGAGGTCAATAACGACTACCGCGAAGCTCTCGAGGCCGCGGGCATGAAGATCTGCGGAACCAGTCCGGACGGACACATCGTCGAGATGATCGAGATCGTAGGACATCCGTATTACACCGCGACCCAGGCGCATCCGGAGTTTAAATCCCGCCCGAATAAGGCGCATCCGTTGTTTGCGGGACTGGTCGCTGCGGCAGTCTCACAGAAAGAAAATGCATAAAAATCCAGCGACGGAAGACACATCCTTCCGTCGCTTTTTATGTTGACAGGCGAAACAAAACCGTATATAATAAACTCGGTGTGTGCCCACATTTTGTATGGGCTTTGCCGACGGCGGTTTGCATATGCAAACCGAATGCTTGGAGACCTGGCCTTGTCGGCGAATCATGAGGTCTCCTGAAAGGGTTAAGAATGGAAAGAGAGATTGATTTAAGAGAACTCGCCCTCTTGCTTTGGAGAAAGATCTGGTTGATCGCTGCAGTGGGTATCGTGTGTCTGATCGCAGGTTTTCTCGGAACCAAGATGTTCATCGCGAAGAAGTATTCTTCTAGTACGAAGATCTATGCGCAGAGTACATACCAGGAGAATAACGAAAGCACGACGAACGATATCAGCAAGTCCAAGCAGTTGATCAATACGTACATCGAAGTATTGAAAGATGATCCCGTGATGGAAGCGGTAGGAAAGAGATTGCTCGATCGCTTCAGCGAAAGCAAGATGCGTGAGTGCTTTTCCGTAGAGACCGTGACCGATGAAGAGACCGGAGCGGCCGTAAAGCAGATCAAGGCGTCCTCGATCAGGGGCTGTCTGGCGATCACTTCCGTAACCGATACGAACGTTATCCGCATCGTTGCGACTACGAAGGATCCCGAGGTATCCGCAGCGGTATGTGAGATCCTGCGCGAAGAGGCAAACGGTTTTATCACCGAAGCAGTTAAACTCGGTGGTGTGCGTTATATTAAGGGCAGTGAAGTTAAGGTGAACCGGGTCCAGGTATCTCCGAATGCGAAGAAGAACGCATTCCTCGCAGGCTTTGCGGGAGCATTCCTGGTAGCTCTGATCATCATTGTCCTCGACCTCATGGATAATACCGTTAAGACAACGGAAGTACTGTCCGAGAAGTTTAAGAAGCCCATCCTCGGAGAGATCCAGAATATCGAAGAAACACAGAAGAGAAGATTCGGAAAGCATAAGGTCAGTCTGTTGGAGAACGAACAGCGCAGGACCCTTATGGATAAGGATATTCCGTTCTATGTAGTTGAAAGCTGCAAATCTCTTCGTACGAATGTAAACTTTGCTCTTTCCACAAATGATAAGAAAGTACTGGCCGTTTCCAGTGCGAACCCGAGCGAGGGTAAGTCGACAACGGCTGCGAACCTTGCGATCACCATGGCGGAAAGTGGTAAGAAAGTACTGCTCATCGACGCCGACCTTCGTAAGAATGTACAGAACCGTATCTTTAAAGTAAAGAATGAAAAGGGTCTGTCTTCCGTCATCAGCCGTATGCATCCCGTTGAGGAATGTATCCAGGCGACCTCGATCGACAACCTTCATATCATGACTTCCGGTCCGCTTCCGCCGAACCCGTCGGAACTGTTGGCTTCCCGCCAGGCCGGTGAGTTGTTTGATTTCCTTTCGGAGATCTATGACCTCGTTATCATCGACAGCCCGCCCATCTGCGTAGCGACCGATATCCTGACGCTGGGCGACCGCATCGCCGGTATCCTCTTGGTATTCCGTTATGGTATGACGACCGAGGAAGATGCTGGTGAAGCCGTTAAGCGTGTTGAGCTGGCGAATATGAACCTGGTAGGTTTTGTATTGAATGGCATTGATGTAAAGACGCACGGCGGCTATTACAGCAAATACAGCAAGTACAGCACCTATGGTGCGGATAATAACAACGACGAGTCGGAAGACTCCGAAAATGCGGGTGCTTCCAAACCCGCTCCGCAAAGACAGCCTCTGAGGAAGAAATAATGATCGAAGCACACATTCACGTGCTGCCAGGTATTGATGACGGCAGCAACAGCGTAGAAACATCCAAACAGATGATGGAGATCCTGCGTCAGCAGGGGGTAGACCGCATTATAGCGACTCCGCATTTCTACGCGCATCGTGAAACAGATGTAGCGACCTATCTCGCAAAACGCGAGGCAGCGTTTGATGCCCTCGGGCGCCCGGATAATATGCGGCTGGGCGCCGAGGTGCGCATCGAACAGGGCGTTTCCCGGCTCCCTGGGATCGAGAAACTGGCCTTCGAAGGAAGTGACCTGATCCTGATGGAATTTCCGTACGCGAAGTTCGCGCCTTGGATGATCGAGGAGGTTTATAACATCGCAGATTCCTATGGATTGACCCCGATCATTGCCCACGTACACCGGTATTTCGATTTCTTCACTGAGGATCAGATCAACCGCGTTTTAGCCATGAGCGGCGTTATCTTCCAGGCGAATAATGAATACCTGGAGACACGTAAAGAGAAGAAGATGATCAAGGGCATGTTGAAGGACGGCTACCCGATGATCTTCGGGTCGGACGCTCATAACCTGAAGGAACGCAGACCCAACTGGGATCTCCTGGTGAAGAAAACAAAGAGTGTTTACATCGATGAAGCCATGGAACTTCTTCGGAAACATTTGGATTGATTTTTTGAAATTTCCTCTTGACAATCAAAAACATCAGTGGTATTGTAACAAAAAAGAATAAAACACCAAATCCGATGAGCAAAAGAAGTAGCATCTGTTTTGTCATCCCAGAGAGTCGCGCGGTGGTGAGAGCGCGGTATGAACGGCAGTTGTGAATGGTTTTGTGAGGAGCAGGGTGAACCGAAAGAAGTAGCCTGAGCCGTGATCCCGCGTAAAGGGAAGAGATATAAGGTCCGAAGGATCCGTATCTTGTGAGTGGGTCGTAAATATACGATCAAAAAGGGTGGCACCGCGATAATTATCGTCCCTTGAAGCACACAGAAGCTTCGATGGGATGTTTTTTTTGTTCAAAATCCCGATCGAAGGCAGCGAAAGGAAGGCTTAAAAGGCCGAAGGTGACAGTATGATCAAACCGTCGATCGAAGAGATCAGAGCTCTGGCGCAGGAGGGTAAATACCGCGTGGTACCGGTGGTCCGCGAGTTGTTGTCGGATCGTTACACACCGGTGGAGGTGCTGCGGGTGCTGAAGAAGGCATCGAAGCACGCATATCTTTTGGAGTCCGCGACCGAGTCGGTCGGCACCGGACACTACACGTTCCTCGGATTTGAACCGAAGTTGCAGGTCTTCTGCAAGAACGGGGAAATGACCATCGGGGACCGGACATTTGCCACAAAGAACCCTTCGGACGAGATCCGCAAGGTTCTCGCAGATTATAAGAGCCCGAAACTGCAGGGCTTCCCGCCGTTCACCGGCGGACTGGTAGGATATTTCTCCTACGATTTCCTGGGCTATGAAGAGCCGAAGGCGAAGACCGTGGCCGAAGATACGGAGGACTTCCGGGATCTGGACCTGATGCTGTTCGATAAGGTCATCTGCTTCGATAACTTCTTTAAGAAGCTTCTGCTGATCACGAACATGCCGCTCACGGACATCGAGGAAAACTACGAGAATGCGATCCGCGAACTGGACGAACTCGCAGACCTCATCAAAAACGGCGAAAAGGCCGAGGATGAGCCCGGTCACCTGACCGGCGAGGTCACGCCGATGTTCAACGAAGAGCAGTTCTGCGCGATGGTCGAGAAAGCGAAGCACCACATCTTCGAGGGAGATATCTTCCAGATCGTGCTGTCGAACCGCCTGGCAGCGCCGTTTAGCGGAACGTTGCTGAACACCTACCGCATGCTGCGGACCATCAATCCGTCGCCGTACATGTTCTACTTCAGCGGCACGGATGTGGAGAT
Organism: Lachnospiraceae bacterium; assembly: GCA_017543445.1. Lineage (GTDB taxonomy): Bacteria > Bacillota > Clostridia > Lachnospirales > Lachnospiraceae > UBA1201. The sequence goes on from JAFYGB010000020.1 coordinate 8,085, forward strand.
CGCCGGGGCTTCACCGGAGACTCTGGTGAAACTCGAGGACGGCATCCTCCATACATTTCCCCTGGCGGGCACCCGCCCGAGAGGGAAGTCTGACGCGGAGGATAAGCGGCTCGAGCAGGAGCTGCTGGCGGATGAGAAGGAACTGGCCGAGCACAACATGCTCGTGGATCTGGGACGGAACGACCTGGGCCGCGTAAGTCAGTTCGGTACGGTCGAAGTTGAGCGTCTGCGGGATGTGGTTCGTTATTCGCATGTTATGCACATCGGTTCTACGGTACGCGGTAAGATCCGCGAAGATAAGGACGCCCTGGATGCGATCTCGGCAGTCCTGCCGGCCGGAACCCTCTCCGGAGCGCCGAAGATTCGGGCCATGCAGCTCATCGGTGAACTGGAAAATAACAAACGAGGCATCTACGGAGGAGCGGTCGGCTATGTGGCATTCAACGGAGACATGGACACCTGCATCGCCATCCGTCTGGCTTACCGAAAGAACGGAAAAGTCTTCGCGAGAAGCGGCGCCGGCATCGTGGCCGACTCCGTGCCGAAGACAGAATATCAGGAGTGCATCAATAAGGCGGCAGCCGTGATCAGCGCCCTGAAGAAAGCGGAGGAGATCGACGGATGATAGTACTTATCGATAATTACGACAGTTTTTCTTACAATCTGTTCCAGCTCGTCGGCGAACTTCGCCCCGACATCAATGTGATCAAAAATGACGCCTACACGGTCGAAGAGATCGCGGCCATGAAGCCCGAGAAGATCATCCTTTCGCCCGGCCCGGGACGCCCGGAGGATGCAGGCGTGACCCTGGAGGCAGCGAAGGTGCTCGGAAAGACGATCCCGACCCTGGGCGTGTGCCTCGGACATCAGGCCATCTGTGCGGCCTTCGGCGCGACCGTAACCTACGCGAAACAGCTGATGCACGGAAAACAGTCCATCGCGACGGTCGACAACGAAAGCCCGATCTTCCGCGGACTGCCGGGGCAGATCCCCGTGGCGCGCTACCATTCATTGGCCGCAGATAAAGATACGATACCGGAAAGCTTGAAGGTCATCGCAAAGACAGAAGACGGCGAGGTCATGGCAGTGTCACACACACAGTATCCGATCTATGGATTACAGTTCCATCCCGAGTCGATCCTGACCCCGGACGGAAAGCAGATAATAAAGAATTTTTTAGAGATGTAGAAGGAGGATTTACAAATGATCCAGGAAGCACTTATTCAGTTGATTTCTAAGAAAGACCTGACTTACGAGCAGGCATATGGCGTTATGAACGAGATCATGAGTGGCATGACCACACCGACGCAGAACGCGGCGTTTCTGGCAGCCCTCACCACGAAGAGCACAAAGGCGGAGACGATCGATGAGATCTCCGGCTGTGCGGCAGCGATGCGCGACCATGCGCTGAAGGTAGAGCCCGGCATGGAGGTCATGGAGATCGTCGGCACCGGCGGTGACGGAGCGCACAGCTTCAACATTTCCACCACATCGGCCTTCGTTATGGCAGCGGCTGGCATCAAGGTCGCAAAGCACGGCAACCGTGCGGCATCCTCCCTGTCCGGAACCGCGGACTGTTTAGAGGCGCTCGGCGTCAACATCCAGCAGGATCCGCAGAAGGCGGTCGAGCTGCTGAACAGCGTCGGCATGTGCTTCTTCTTCGCACAGAAATATCACACATCCATGAAATATGTCGGAGCCATCCGTAAGGAGCTGGGCTTCCGTACCGTTTTCAATATCCTCGGACCGATCACCAACCCGGCGAGCCCGACCTACCAGTTGCTCGGCGTATACGACGAAGCACTCGTTGAGCCGCTCGCACAGGTTCTGACCAGCCTCGGCGTAAAGCGCGGCATGGTCGTTTACGGTCTCGATAAGCTGGACGAGATCTCCCTCTCCAGCCCGACGAAGATCTGCGAGTTCAACGACGGAAAGTACATCACCTACGTGATCAAGCCCGAGGACTTCGGTTTCGAGCGTTGCTTCAAGGAAGACCTGGTGGGTGGAACCGCGGCGGAAAATGCGCAGATCACTCGTGACATCCTGAGCGGAAAGCTACAGGGACCGAAGCGTAACGCGGTTCTGATGAACGCCGGCGCGGCGCTGTACATTGCCCGTAAGGCGGACAGCATGCGCGAGGGCATTCTGATGGCGGCAGATCTGATCGACACCGGTAAGGCATACAAGAAACTGGAAGAGTTTGTTACGGAGAGCAATCGCTGATGAATACCATTTTAGATACGATCGCGGCATACGCCAGAGAGCGTGTGGCGCTGGACCAGCAGGAGGCCTCGTTTGAGGAGGTAAAGGCGGCGGCCCTCGCGCTGCCGAAGAAGGAGCACCGGTTCGCCGCGGCCCTCGCAAAACCGGGCCTGTCCTTCATCTGCGAAGTGAAGAAGGCATCGCCCTCGAAGGGCGTCATCTCCGCAGACTTCCCCTACCTCGACATCGCGCGAGAGTACGAGCAGGCGGGCGCGGACGCGATCAGCTGCCTGACGGAGCCGAAGTGGTTCCTGGGCTCGGATGACATCTTCTGCGAGGTGCGCGAGGCGGTATCGGTCCCCATGATCCGCAAGGATTTCGTGGTGGATCCCTACCAGATCTACCAGGCGCGGCTGATGGGCGCGGACGCAGTCCTTCTGATCTGCGCGCTGCTGGACACCGAGACGATCGCGGCCGACCTGGCCATCTGCGAAGAACTGGGGCTGGACGCCCTGGTCGAGACACACGACGAAAACGAGATCGCGAGCGCGATCGCGGCCGGCGCGAAGATCATCGGGGTCAATAACCGCAATTTAAAGGACTTTTCCGTCGATTTTGAAAACGCACGCAGACTTCGCCGTCTCATCCCCGAGAACTGCCTCTACGTGGCCGAAAGCGGCGTTTCCGCGGCATCCGACGCGCAGTTCCTGCGTGAGATCGGCGCCGACGCCGTTTTGATCGGGGAAATGCTGATGCGGGCGACCGATAAACGGGCGCTTCTTAACGAGATGAAAGAGAAGAGGTAAATATGACGAAGATCAAGATATGCGGAGTGCGCCGCATGGAGGACATCGAGGTCGCGAACCGGTACCTGCCGGATTACGTCGGCTTCATGTTCGTCCCGACGAGCCGCCGGAAGATCACCATCAAAGAGGCGATCGAGCTCCGCTCACAGTTAAAAACTTATGTGCAGACCGTCGGCGTATTTCAAAACCAGGATCTCGACTATATCTGCGAGATCGCGGCCAATGATGTGATCGACGTCGTGCAGCTGCATGGCAGTGAGGATGCCGATTTCATCCGCGAGGTGCAGCGGCGGACCGGGCTTCCGGTCATCAAAGCCTTCCGCGTCGACAACGAGGAGGTCCTCGCATCGGCTAAGGAAAGCCCCGCCGACTACGTCCTGCTAGATAACGGGAACGGCGGTACCGGGCAGACCTTCGACTGGTCGCTCCTGGAGGGATTTCCCCATCCGTACTTTATGGCGGGCGGGTTGTCGCCGGAGAATATCTCGAAGGCGATCAAACGTTTCGAACCGTACGGCGTGGATGTCAGCTCCGGTGTGGAGACCGACGGTTTCAAAGATCCGGAGAAGGTCCGGACCTTCATCGGCTGGGTGCGCGAAGCGGACGCAGATGGGACATGAGAAAAAGAGGTAGAACCAATGGATAATAAAAGCAAAGGAAGATTCGGAGTCCACGGCGGACAATACATTCCCGAGACCCTGATGAATGCAGTGATCGAACTGGAAAAAGCGTACGATCACTATAAAAACGATCCCGAATTCAACCGGGAACTTACAAAGCTTTTGAACGAATATGCGGGACGTCCGTCGCTTCTCTACTATGCGGAGAAGATGACGAAGGACTTAGGCGGCGCAAAGATCTATCTGAAGCGCGAGGACTTAAACCACACCGGTTCGCATAAGATCAATAACGTGCTGGGTCAGGCACTCCTCGCGAAGAAGATGGGAAAGACCCGTCTGATCGCGGAGACCGGCGCCGGCCAGCACGGTGTTGCTACAGCGACCGCAGCGGCCCTCATGGGCATGGAGTGTGTCGTTTTCATGGGCGAAGAGGATACCAAGCGCCAGGCGCTGAACGTATACCGTATGCGCCTTCTGGGAGCCGAGGTCATTCCGGTAAAAACCGGTACCGCGACCCTGAAGGATGCGGTAAGCGAGGCCATGCGTGAGTGGACGCGCCGCATCGATGATACGCACTATTGTTTAGGCTCTGTCATGGGCCCGCACCCGTTCCCGACGATCGTCCGCGATTTTCAGGCGGTCATCTCAAAGGAGATAAAGGAGCAGATGCTTGAGCTGGAAGGCAGACTTCCGGATGCGGTCATGGCCTGCGTCGGCGGCGGCTCCAACGCGATCGGAACGTTTTATAACTTTATCAATGACCCTTCGGTCCGCCTCATCGGCTGTGAGGCTGCCGGCCGCGGCATCGACACCTTCGAGACGGCGGCGACCTTAAACACCGGAAAGCTCGGAATCTTCCACGGCATGAAGAGTTACTTCTGCCAGGACGAATACGGCCAGATCGCTCCGGTATACTCGATCAGCGCCGGCCTGGATTACCCCGGTATCGGACCGGAGCACGCATATCTGCATGACATCGGCCGCGCGGAATATGTCGCGATCACGGACGAAGAAGCTGTACAGGCGTTTGAGTACCTGTCCCGCACGGAAGGCATTATCCCGGCGATCGAATCCGCGCATGCGGTAGCGCATGCGATCAAGATCGCACCTTCGATGGATCCGGATCAGATCATCGTGGTCACGATCTCCGGACGTGGCGATAAAGACGTGGCGGCTATTGCCCGCTACAGAGGGGAGGACATCTATGAGTAGGATCTCTCAGGCATTTGCCGGACATAAAGCATTTATCCCGTTCGTCACCTGCGGCGATCCCGACCTCGAGACCACGGGCCGCATCGTCCGTGCCATGGAGGAAGCGGGGGCGGACCTGATCGAACTGGGCATCCCGTTTTCGGATCCGACCGCGGAAGGCCCCGTGATTCAGGCGGCCAATGTACGTGCGCTTTCGGGTGGGGTGACCACCGATAAGATCTTTGAATTCGTGAAAGACCTGCGAACCGATGTGAAAGTTCCGCTGGTATTCATGACCTATGCCAATGTGGTCTTTTCCTACGGAACGGAGCGCTTCGTGAAACGATGCGTGGAAGTAGGAATCGATGGAATCATCCTCCCGGACGTTCCTTTCGAGGAGAAGGAGGAGTTCGCACCGATCTGCCGTGCGAACGGGATCGATTTCATTTCCCTGATTGCACCGACTTCTGAAGATCGCATCGCGATGATCGCGGCGGAGGCCGAAGGTTTCCTCTATATCGTTTCGAGTCTCGGCGTTACAGGTACTCGCAGCGAGATCAAGACGGACATCTCCGCCATCGTGGAGCAGGTCCGCAAGAGCGCGAAGGTTCCCTGCGCGGTGGGTTTCGGCATCTCGACACCCGAGCAGGCAGCCCGCATGGCAGCGGTTTCCGACGGTGCAATTGTCGGCTCGGCGATCGTCCGCATCATCGGGGAGCATGGACGCGAGGCGGCGACCTATGTGAAGGATTTCGTAAAGTCCATGACGGATGCTCTGAAATAATACTGAATCTGCAGAAGTAATACATCAGCCTCTTGTTAGCAGAGGGTAACTGTGCTATACTTATCCGGGATCGGTGACATACCGGTCGTTCAGAAAGGAACCGTAAGTATGTATAAAACTGTTGTTTCTGTGGATGGGATGATGTGCGGAATGTGTGAAAGTCATGTCAATGACGCAATCCGCAACAACCTTAAAGTCGATAAGGTCACATCTTCCCATAAGGATAAAAAGACCGTGATTTTTTCCAAAGAGGAGTTGGACCGGGATCTGATCAAAGCTACGATCGAAAAAACCGGTTATACTGTGAACGAGATCGAAGTGGTCCAGGTCGAAGAAAAGAAAGGCTCCTTCCGGAAACTGTTCGGATGATGAAGCACATTAAACGCCGTCGGGGGTGTCCCCGGCGGCGTTTGGTCGTATATCTTGAAAAAAACGCGCCCATCGTTTATAATGAAACCATGATGGTGTGGCCCGGATCTTTAGGAATATAGCCACACGAAGAAATCCGCAGTATCAATCGTATCGGTAGTATATATAAGGAGTATCCCATGGAAAGCAGCATGGAACGAAGCAGAAAAAGGGTGTTTGATACGATCCAGATCGGCCACAGGACCGACTGGGTCAGTCGTGCGTTTGACTATTTTATCGTTATAGTGATCGCGGTCAATCTCTTTGTTACGTTGTTCTCTACGTTCGATGAATCCGAGCCGTACGCAGGTATTATAGATATCATCGAGGGCGTTACGATCGCTATATTCACGATCGAATACGCGCTGCGGCTGTGGACGGCGCGGTACCTGTATCCGGATAAAAAACCGGTTCCTGCCGCGATCAAATTTTTCTTCTCGTTTTACGGAATCATCGATTTTCTGACGTTCTTCCCGTACTTTTTGCCGATCGTGTTCCCGGCAGGCGTGGTCGCCTTCCGTATCTTCCGTGTAATCCGCATCTTCCGACTGTTTCGGATCAACTCCCAGTATGACGCGTTCAACGTCATCACCGCGGTCCTCACGGAGAAGAAAAACCAGTTACTGTCTTCGATGTCGCTGATCCTGATTCTGATGGTCGCTTCATCGCTGTGCATGTACAGCCTCGAGCACGAGGCGCAGCCGGAAGCGTTTAAAAATGCATTTTCCGGTATCTGGTGGTCCACATCGACGCTACTGACGGTGGGCTACGGTGACATTTACCCGATCACGTTTTTAGGAAAAATCATGGGTATCGTCATATCGTTCCTGGGCGTCGGCATGGTCGCCATCCCTACCGGTATTATTTCCGCCGGTTTCGTCGAGCAGTATACACGGTTTAAGTCGCTGGCGACGACGGAGGAGCACCCGCTTCGTTTCGTCACGGCCAATGTGTATTCGACGCATCCGTGGTGCGGGAAGAAACTGAAAGATATCGTATTCCCGCCGCAGCTTCTGCTGCTGGTGATCCTGCGTAAGGAAAATGAGATCGCCCCCGGACCGGAAGTGACGCTGCAAACGGAGGATAAACTCATCATCGCTGCAAAGCGTGCGACCACAGAGTCGAGCGATCTGGATCTGCGCGAGGTCCGCATCAAGGATAATCATCCTTGGGTGGGCCACGAACTTCGAGAACTGGATATTTCCCGCCAGGAACTGGTCCTGACGATCCAAAGAAAAGGAAAACTTCAGATCCCGAACGGTTCCAGCGTAATCAAAAACGGAGATATTCTGGTGATCTACAAACGTAAATCCCAGTAAAGACCTATGTTTAAGAAATCATTGAAAAAGAAACAAATACGAACCGCTTTCGCCTGTGCATTTCTGTGCATGGGCGTTTTCGGATGTGCCTCCGAGGCTCGACAGGCGGCGGAGACGACCACGGCTGAGGTTCTGACGGACGCTACAGACGAGACAACGATTCCCGAGATCCCGGTGGTGATCTCTACGGAACTATCCAGCGAGTTTGCTACGGAGGCTCCTGCGGATACCGAGCCGGAGACGACCGAATCGGTAGATTTGACAGATCCCGCGGAAACGTTGTCGGAGGGACCGACCGATCCGGTGATACCATCGACGGAGGCGCCCACGGAAGCGATCACGGAACCTGTAGTACCTCCGACCGAGGTTCCTACGGAAGTAGTCACGGAACCTGTAGTTCCGCCGACGGAGGTACCCACGGAGGCACCTACAGAACCTGTGGTCCCGCCCACGGAAACTCCGACGGAAGCACCTACCGAACCCGCACCTGTTGTAGTTTCGGTTTGGTATACCACCAGCGCTCTGAACCTGCGCGAAGGTCCGAGCCTGAACCATAAGATCCTGCTTACGATCCCGGAAAACACGCCGGTCGAATGCCTCGAGGAGGGCGCGGTCTGGAGCCGCGTGATCTACCAGGGACTCATCGGCTACGTTGCGACGGGCTACCTCGCCGACGAGCCGCTGATCTCATTTCCCGGTTACGGAGAGATCGCCTATTCGCACGTTCGCTACATCAACGATCATTTTGCGTTCCGCCTGAATGGAAACAACTATGGCCCGGAGAAGAAGGACGCCTGTGGTAACTGGATCGAAAAGAAAATGAAGAGCTTCGGCTACGAGCCGACGTACTACGAGAACATAGCACCGGTGTCCGGCATGCCCGTGAAGAGTTATGCGTTCCGCAAACCTTGTGGCCTGGAAAACGCACGTCTGGTCGTGATCGGTGCACATTATGACAGCCGTGAAAGCCACGGCGCCGAAGATAACGGAACCGGCGTGGGCATGGTCCTGGAGCTCGCCGAACGGTTCGCCGCAGTCCCGCTGCCCTATGATGTTGATTTTTGCTTCTGGGACGGCGAGGAAGTGCAGGGCTGCGCAGGCTCGTACTTCTACGTAAACATGTCGCCGGACATTGGCCGCGTCAGCTTGTACATCAATCTGGACTGCCTGGGCGTGGGCGATCACCTGTTCGCCTACGGCGGTGCTTACCAGGAGAACAAACTGGTGCGCGCCGAGGCCTACACAAAAGCGATGGAGATCGCGACTCGTCTCGGGATCCCGCTGCGTCCCATCCCTGCAGGGCTGTCGGAGCCGGAACTGAAGACGCCGACCCGCCTCTACGGTTCGGACCAGTATTATTTCGCGGC
>JAFYGB010000021.1 GCA_017543445.1 Lachnospiraceae bacterium
CCATAACGACATCCGAGAACATCTGGATGAAACGTCTGTAGGAATCGTATACGAAACGCTCGAATGCGGGATCCGGATTACCAGCGATCATCGCTGCAACTACCTCGTCATTCAAACCAAGGTTCAGGATCGTATCCATCATACCGGGCATGGAAGCACGTGCACCGGAACGAACGGAAACGAGCAAAGGATTCTTGAGGTCGCCGAACTTCTTACCGTTGAGTTCCTCCATCTTTGCTACGTACTCCATGGTCTGACCCATGATCTCGTCGTTGATCTTACGTCCATCCTCGTAGTACTGTGTACAAGCCTCGGTTGTGATCGTGAAGCCCTGCGGAACAGGGAGGCCAATGCCGGTCATCTCAGCGAGGTTTGCACCCTTACCACCGAGAAGATTACGCATGGTCATGTCGCCTTCACTAAACATGTAGACCCACTTTTTTGCCATTTGTTAAAACCTCCTAATCATTCGGCATCTGCCGTAGTTACTGAATATGTCACTCAAAATGACATGGTGTGTATCTAGAATAAGACACAACACAAGTGAGCCGCGCAAGAAAGACCGGCGCGAGAAACTCACTGCGATACGTCGATTATATCAACTTTACGACTTCTAGTAAAGTCCTTTTTTCAATTTTTTTCGGATTTTCCCGTATTCGGAGCGCTTCCGGCGCATTTTCGGCCGGTAAGTTTAAGCCAAGCCGATCATCTTCCACGGAAAACCGAAAAACCGGGCACCGGTCCGGCTCCGTCTGGTCATCCGTCCATTCACGGTCATACAGAAAGTTCATGTTCAAAAGCGCGTTCAAAGGCCTCCTAGGAATATGCAAAAAACGCCGCAGGCGTTTTGCCGGCGGCGTTTTGTATAGGTGTCGGAAAGCATCCGACGCATCCATCGGTGTGGGCGGGATACGCCCGCCACGTCGGTGGATCAATACTCGAATTTCTTCTCGAAGTATGCCTTCAGGTCAGCGATCGCTACGCGCTCCTGCTCCATGGTGTCACGCTCACGAACGGTTACGCAGCCGTCGGTCTCGCTCTCGAAGTCGTAGGTTACACAGAACGGAGTACCGATCTCATCTTGGCGGCGGTAACGCTTACCGATGTTGCCGCGGTCGTCGAACTCGCAGTTGTAGAGCTTCGACAGGTCGGCGAAGATCTTCTCTGCGCCTTCGTTCAGCTTCTTAGAGAGCGGCAGAACGCCGATCTTCACGGGTGCGATGGCAGGATGGAAATGCATTACGTTACGAACATCGCCCTCGCCGATGGTCTCCTCGTCGTAAGCAGCGCACAGGAATGCCAGTGTAACGCGATCAGCGCCCAGAGAAGGCTCGATTACGTACGGGATGTACTTTTCCTTAGACTCGTCGTCAAAGTACGCCATATCCTCGCCTGACGTTTTCTGGTGCTGGGTCAGGTCGTAGTCGGTACGGTCTGCGATACCCCAGAGTTCGCCCCAGCCGAACGGGAACAGGAACTCGAGGTCGGTCGTTGCCTTGCTGTAGAAGCAAAGTTCCTCCGGAGAGTGGTCACGAGCGCGCAGCTCGTCGTCCTTGATGCCCAGTTCCTTCAGCCAGTTGATGCAGAACTGCTTCCAGTATGCAAACCACTCCAGATCCGTGCCGGGCTTGCAGAAGAACTCGAGTTCCATCTGCTCGAACTCACGGGTACGGAAGGTGAAGTTACCGGGAGTGATCTCGTTACGGAAGCTCTTACCGATCTGGCCAATGCCGAACGGCACCTTCTTACGGGAGGTGCGCTGTACGTTCTTAAAGTTTACGAAAATACCTTGAGCGGTCTCGGGGCGCAGGTAAACGACTGCCTTTGCATCCTCGGTAACGCCCTGGAAGGTCTTAAACATAAGGTTGAACTGGCGGATGTCGGTGAAGTCCTTCTTACCGCAAGTCGGGCAGCAGATGCCCTTCTCGTCGATGTAAGCCTTCATCTGCTCATTCGTCCAAGCATCGACACTGCCCTCGATGGTAATGCCGTTTTCCGCCATATAGTCCTCGATGAGTTTATCTGCGCGGAAACGCTCGTGGCAGGCCTTACAGTCCATCAGAGGGTCGGAGAAGCCTCCCAGATGGCCGGAAGCCACCCATGTCTGAGGGTTCATCAGGATGGCGCAGTCTACGCCGACATTGTACGGGCTCTCCTGGATGAATTTCTTCCACCAGGCTTTCTTAATGTTGTTCTTCAGTTCTACGCCCAGGTTGCCGTAGTCCCAGGTGTTCGCCAGGCCACCGTAGATCTCGGAGCCGGGATATACAAAACCTCTGCTCTTACAAAGAGCGACGATCTTATCTAATGTCTTTTCCATATCGTGAACCTCACATTCGTACTTTTCGTTTTTGGTATAAAAAGACACAAAAGCGAATGCAGGCATCCGCTTTGTGAATATTTACTATAGGATCAATAGAAGATGACGTACTGTACGTCACTGCTTTCGTAAAGTTTAACCGAGTTTTTATCCTCGATCTTCAGACCATTCGACACATAGTAGACATTTCCCTCGAAGAAGAACTGTCCGCTGACGCCGTCCGGAAGCTTACCGTTGAAGTTCACCGCACAAACGTAGTAGTCCTTACAGGACTCTTTGATCTTCGTGGAAGATACGGCGTTTCCTTCGGTATCTACAAACGCGCCGACGATGTCGGTATTGAAGTCTCCGATATCGGAAACCTTACATACTACGAAGAGTTCCCAGTTCTCAAAGTACTCGTTAAACGATTTGTTGAACTTGAGGTAATCCTCGGTCGTTTCATATTTGAACTTCAGGGACAATGTCGTGTCTTTCAGATCACACTGTGCCAGCGTGACTGCCGTCTTCGATGAAGTCGTCGCCGTGTATTTGTTGATGATCGGTGTGATCATGTCCTGCTTAAACTCGTCGACGTTGTAGTATGCCTTATCGAATTTCGAGTCCGTCTCCAGCGACTCGAGTGTTCCGTCGCAGTAGATGAACAGGCTGGTGTCTGTCGCTGCGAATGTATAGGCGCCTTTCGCCGGCATGGTAACCGATACAGCTGTCGAACCCTGCGGGGCACTCGTCTGTCCCGGGTTTGTATCACCGGGCTTCGTGCTCGTCGATGATGAAGTCGCGTCCGATCCGACGGGCTTCGTCTCATCACTCGGGCTTACGATCTTGCAACCGCTTAACGCAGTCACAGCCGCCAGAGAAAGCGCGGCCAATGTTATTCCGGCCTTGAATTTCTTCATACGATCTCCTCCCACTCGCACCGATCGTGCGAGTCTGCCGCAGTTTGTTTGCTCTTCCGCAAAAAACTGTCGCAAAATATTATACACTATTTTCATGCACTCTGCAAGTGCATATGTGAATTTTGTGATTTGGCGTTCCTACACGCGCTACAGATCACGGCATCGTCCCCATACGGTTCAGTTCGTCCAGCGACGGGAACTGTCCGGGGCGCCGCTCGATGTTACGCCGTTTGTAGGCCTCGCAGAACTCCAGCACGCTCGCCTCCACTTCCGATGAAAGCGTAAAGCCAAAGAGTTCCTTTAAGGGTGCCGCGCAAACGTAGCGCAGCGTGAAGAGTTCCGTCTTACCGAGGTACACGCCGCCGGTGTCCGACCCACGGCACTCCCGGCAGACCAGGCCGCCGCGGCTGTGATAAAACCAGCCGTCCTCGCAAGCCTTTCCACACTCGATGCATTCGTGGATGTACGGGCCGAAACCGCCCAGTACCAGCATGCGCATCTCGAAGGCAAAGCGCACCAGCTTCCGCGGCATCTTATTCTTCGCGGTCAATGCTTTCAGAGCCAGGTACAGCAGGTTCAGAACGTCCGTGCTCTCCATCTCCTCCAGCACAAAGTAAGAAGCAAACTCCATGAAGTACGAAGCATAGATGTACGCCTCGTAGTCCAGCGGCAGGTCTTCAAAGAAACTGATGGCCTTCGCGTCCTGGAGGTGGTTGCTGCTTCCGCAGATGATCGTGAATTCGGCGAAGCAAAACGGGCGCGTGTAAGCGACCAGACGCGACCGCGGCCGGCGGCAGCCCCTGGCGAATACCGTTATTCTCCCGCGCTCTTTCGTGATCAGTTCGAGCACCCGGTCATTTTCCCCGACCGGCGTACTTTTCGCCACCACTCCGGTCACGATCGTCTCAGCATTCATAGATCATTTTCCTTTAAGTTCCTTCGGGTCGTAGCCCAAGCTGCTTAAGAGCATGGCGTCATCGCGCCAGTTCTCGCGCACTTTCACCCAAAGTTTCAGGTTCACCTGCATCTCGAGCATCTCCTCGATGTTCTTTCGCGCGCCGGAGCCGATCTTCTTCAGCATGGCGCCGCCCTTTCCGATGATGATGCCCTTATGCGAGTCGCGCTCGCAGATAATGGTCGCCTCGATGTCGGTGAGGTTTTCGTTCCGCTCTTTCATGCGGTCGATCTCCACCGCGATCCCGTGCGGGATCTCGTCCGACAGAAGCCGAAGCGCCTGCTCACGGATCATCTCCGCGGCGATCTGGCGCATGGTCTGGTCCGTTACGGTCTCCTCGTCGTACAACATGGGTCCGTACGGCAAATGTTCGAAAATGGCCGTCAGAACGTCATCTACGCCCTTATCCTTCAGTGCGCTCACGCAGACCACGCCGGTGTAGGTCATCAGGCTGTTGTAGGTCTCGAGGACCTTTGTAATCTCTTCTTTCTGGATGGTGTCGGTCTTATTGATCACCAGAAGGACAGGTACCTTCAGCTGCTTCAGCAGCTTCACGATCTCCTGCTCGCCGGCGCCGACGTACGTCGTCGGCTCGACGAGCCAGAGAATGAGGTCGACTTCTTTGATCGTCTTTAAGACGACATCCTCCATATACGTGCCCAGTTTGTTTTTCACCTTATGCATACCGGGCGTGTCCAGGAACACGATCTGGCCGCGCTCGTCGGTGTAGACGGTGCGGATCCGGTTGCGGGTCGTCTGCGGCTTCTTCGACGTGATCGCGATCTTCTGCCCGATCAGATGGTTCATCAGCGTGGATTTGCCGACGTTCGGACGTCCGATCAGCGTCACAAAGCCGGACCGGGTCGTTTCTGTGTTTTTCATGTCTTCCATGTTGATCTATCCTTTGATCTCTTCGGCGTTTCTTAGGCGAACAGCTGCTCGGTCGATGTGAACAGGTCTTTTTCCTTCTCGATCGTCTCGCCGTTTCCGATCACGCAGAAGTAACGTTTCTTCAGGGCCTCGCGAAGGGCGGGTGCCAACTGACGCATCTTCTCACTGTCTGTCGAAAGCACCTCGGCACGCTGGCGCTGCAGGATCTCATCCGTCATGCCGGTCTCAACGTACGCCATGGCGGTATTGCCCTCATCTAGCGGAGTCTTCGGAAAATCAATGTCGCCGATCGCGCCGATGATATATTTCAGTTCATCACGCTTGGACAGGTCAATGGTCTCCACATAGTCCGGGAGTTTATCAAATACTTCATCCGAAGCACGAAGCTGCGGATCGCGATAGGTCGCCAGGCTGACGTTACCGTTTGCACTTGCGTTAAAGAAGCATCCGTACGCGCCGCCGAGCACGCGGATCTGCGTCCAGAGATACTCGTATCCCAAAAGGCCGCGCAGTACCTGCATCGTTCCATCGGCTACTTCCGGGTAGGCGTCACGGTCGAACTTACCGGTACGCGCCACATACTGGATCTGGGCTGCGGTCTTAAAGCCCTCGCCCTGCTCCCGTACTTCACGGATCGGCTTCCACTCCTTACGAGTTTCATTTGCCTCACCCACAGGGATATTGCGGATCGCCGCGGCAAATGCAGCCTCATACGGCGCAGCATCCTTTGCGGTGATCATCAGTTTCAAATGGTTCTGCGTGAAGACCTTCTTATACAGATCCTGCAAATGCGCGATCAACGCGTCCTTCTTCTGATCCCAGTTCTCATCGAGATCCTGCAGGAAGCGATAGTAGGTCACGCCGCTGCGCTGCTCATCGATCCAGCCGGCATCGGAGAAATAGGATCCCGCACGGCGAACCGCAAACGCGTGGCCGGAATACTGGATGTTGGACTCCATCTGCGAACGGCTGCGGGTGATCAACTCATGGATCCTCCGCTCATCCGTAAACTTCGTGCGCAACATACCCTCTTCGATCAACTTAAGCATCGGCTCAAGGCAACGCTCCAGCGTCTTAAAGATGATGCGGAAGTAGGTCTTCGTCTCCTCGCCTCTGTATTTGGTAAATGTATAATTCTGATTGAAAACGCTGCCGGATACGAACTTAATCTCGTCGTCGAATTCACTGTAGGAGTAGTTCTCTGTGTCCAGATCGAACATCACCGTGGCGAGGACTTCCAGGTACGGGATCTCCTCGACATCCAGGAACTGAACGTCGAACATATAGTTTGTGTAGATGATGCCGTTCGTCTCGGTCTTGCAGAAGATCAGCGGACGGGAAGCGTAGTCTTTCACCTCGTATTTGATCCGACGTGTTTCCTTCGCGATGTCGTCCTTCTCGAGCATCGGGATCTTCTCGAGTTCTTCTTCCGTCGAGGGCGTCTCCTGGAACTTCTTGAGTTCCTTCGTCTGCTCGATCAGCGCGTCCAGTTCCTCGTCGGACAATGTCGCCTTCTTCTCAGCCAGTTTCTGCGCCAGAACGGCGTCACGTTCCTCGCTCAAGCCCTTCTTCGGAATCAATGAGAGAACCAGTCCGCCCTTACTCTCCAAGAGGTAAGTCTCGATCAGCTTTTCAAAGTAATCCGTCTCGGACAGCTTACGAAGTTTATCAAAGACTTCATTATCCGCAAAGGTATCAAATGCGGCGTCATCGTCGTAGAGCCAGTCGGAAAGCATCCGAATGGTGAACATCAGGCCCTTCGGAGTACCACGGTAGTCCTGCTCGCGCTCGCGGAATTCGTAGGAATTGATTGCGGCCTGCAGTTTCCGCTTCGGGATACCGTTCTTAACAACATCGGTAAGTGTATTCACGATGACATTCTCAAATGCCTCGCGCTGGTCCGCTTCCGCGCCTTGTACAACAACTTCAAAGGTGGGCTGACGGCGATAGGTCGCGATACCGCCATAGGTGTCCGCGCCGATGCCTGCCTTCGCCATGGCGTCCTTTATGTAAGCGCCGGTCGAAGTCAGCAAAAGTCCTTCCAGAATGTTCCAGGCCGCCAGCATCACCGGATCTTTGATCTCGGGGAATAAGCGGATCCATTCCAGGAAAGTGTTGTGATCTTCCTTATCCTCAGCGGCGATGCCATAGTAATCTTCCTCACGAAGCATCTCCGACTGCGGCTCATAAACAGGAATCTCGGAATCCGGTGAGATCTGCTCATAATTCGACAGATACTCGTAATCCATATACTCCAGGCGCTCCGTGAAGTCCATATCACCATAGAGGCAAATGTAGGAGTTCGACGGATGATAGAAAACGCTGTGGAATTTCAGGAAATCCTCGTAGGTGAGGGTCGGGATATCCTCGGGCAGGCCGCCGGACTCGATGCCGTACGTATGGCCCTTAAACAGTCTGCGGTTCACCTCATAGTCCAACTGCTCTCTCGGAGAGGAGAATGCACCCTTCATCTCGCTGTAAACCACGCCGTTATATGTCAGCGGCGCCTCACGGCTCTCCAGCTCGTAGCGCCATCCTTCCTGCAGGAAGAATGCCTTATTCTTATAAATGTTCGGATGAAATACCGCGTCCAGATACACGGACATCAGGTTATTCAGGTCCTTCGCGTTGCAAGACGCTACCGGGTAGATCGTCTTATCCGGGTAGGTCATTGCATTCAGGAAGGTATTGAGGGAACCCTTCGCCAGTTCGATGAAGGGGTCTTTTGCCGGGTATTTCTCCGAGCCGCACAGTGTCGTATGTTCGACGATGTGTGCAACGCCGGTGCTGTCCTTCGGCGGTGTGCGGAAGCCGATGGTGAATACCTTATTATTGTCGTCATTTTCCAAAAGGACCACGTGGGCTCCGTTCTTTTTGTGGCGCAAAATGTAGCCGACAGAATGGATGCGCGGGAGGTCCTGCTTTTTCACCAGTTCATAAGCTTCAGGGATCGTAAATGCCATAAATCTCTCCTTGTTATTTTGTTTTTTTGTATGTCATGCGCGTCGGAAACCAGCCTTCTGCGCAAAATCCTCATGTTAACATTATACCGAATCCAGCGGGAAATTTCCACCGTTATTTCATATAGAAACCTCTTTCCGTTCGATAGTCAGGTGCTCCTGCTCGGACCCGTCCGCCAGCACGGTAATAATGGTGTTTTCGATGTGCCGTATTTCATGCGGACATCGGATGATCTCATCATATCCCTCGGAAAACGCGAGGCCGACACCCTTCATCTTACCGAAGGCCTCTGCCAGGGTCCAGCGCTCGTAGAAACGGATGGTCCTCTGTCGGAGCAGTTGTTCATTTGCCGGGAGCAATGCAACCTCAAACTCAGGCTCGAACTCTTTCTTCAGAAGTTTTTTCTCCGTCCTCCGCATCTGCGAAACCGAGAGTTTATGTCCGCCCGGGATCTCGATGTCGATGCCGACCGGGCGCGAAACACAAAGTGCGCAGATCACGTAGCCGGACGTGTGACTGAGCGAAACATGGCAGATCTCCGGCCCGCGGTCAGCATTTTCCGCTGGAGTAGTGGCGTACACCAGGGGCTTCCCCTTCTTCGTACGAATCCGCTCATACCGCGTAAACCCTGCGTCCGCCAGCGCATGGTCCAGCAGCATCTCGCCCAGTTCGTGCTGTCGGCCGGGCGCGACCGCAGAGTCGGTCTTATATATGTATACCGTGACCGGTATCGTGTTCTGATCGATCGTATCTTTCATCATATTTCCAAAAATGAAGATAGGCCGGGCTTACCCGACCTATGCAAATTATTCGTCCGGCGAACCCGGCTCACGATCATATCCGAAACGGCTGAATACCTTCTCGAGCTGGATGACCGACAGGTAAGCCGGCCCCGAAAAGCCCCACATCAGGTAAAACGCGCCAAAATACTCCAAAAACTCCATCGGATTCTTAACGAGAAGCAGGATGGCCCAGGGAACGATAAAAAAGATCCAGCACAGGATCATCTTCCCGGGGGCGATAAAAGCCAGAATAAACGAATTCTTGATGTAGTTTTTGACCTTATTTTCAAATACGGCAAGCTGCGCAAAGCCGAAGGTCAAAAGGATCAGCGCACAAAGCGCTGCGATAGATGCCACGCCTATGTATACATAGTAGATCGCGCCGGACGCCTGAGTGAACACAAAGATATAATCCACTACGGCGATAACGCCGAACGCCAGAAACACGAGGTTGATGAGCGTAGCCTTTTTGAAGTTTTTAACAAACTCCTCAAAAAATGTCTTAATGACAGGAACGCCATGGTACCTGCGACGTTTAAACATCACAGATACCATAGCGGTCGTGGATGCTCCGAACGTAATGATCGGAGCCGCACATGCGAACCATAAGAGGTTCAAGGTAATGAGATCCCCCAATGCCCGCATGATAGTGCCAAATGGCGTATTATCTCTGTACTGAGCCATGCTTTAACCCTTAACGCCGCCCAAAGCTACACCGGCAATGATGTACTTAGACAGCAAGAAGTAGATCACGAACAACGGAAGGACGGACATGGAAAGGCCCACGTAGATCGAACCGTATTCTGTCTTGTAGATATCGCCTCGAAGAAGGCTGACCATCATAGGCATGGTTTTCTTCTCTTTTGCAGACAGAAGGAGCATCTGCGGCATGAACAACTGGTTCCAGCTGTTAACGAACGCAAAGATCGCCTGTGTAGCCATCGCGGGCTTCATAAGCGGGAGAACGATCGTATGGAAGATACGTATCTCTCCTGCGCCGTCGATTCGCGCCGATTGCAGGATCTCCATCGGTAGGGACGGTTTCATGTACTGACGCATGAAGAATACCGTACTTGCGGCTGCAATGGAAGGAAGAATGAGCGGAAGGAAACTTCCGGTCAGATGAATCTGATACATGAACTTGTAGAAACCGATACCGGTAAGCTGTGCCGGGATCATGAGAATGGCCATAATGAAGGTAAAGAACGCATTCTTAAGTTTCCACTCGTAATCCACGAGCGCAAAAGCGGTCATGGTCGAAAAGTATACGGCACAGAGTGTAGTTCCGGCCGAAACGATAAACGAGTTCGTGAAGCCTCTCAGCGGCTTGAAGTCGTCATACTTTGTGATGTATTCGATGTTCTGCGACAGATGGTTCGAAGGGATCAGGGATACGGGATGTCCGGTGATCTCACCTGAACTACGGGTCGCATTGATGAACATTACCCAGAACGGGAAAATGCTGAGCAATGCCAGGAAAATACATACAACATACGCAATGATCTTAAAAGCGATGCTTTTTTTCTTGCGTTTTACGATGATCGGTTCCTCAGGTGCAAATCCGGTCTGAACGTCATTATTCTCAGTGATCAATGTCATCAGAACGCACCTCCTTGCTGCTGCAGCTTCTGCGCACGCTTAAATTCTTTCATACGTTTCTTATTCTCTTTCTTCTCGCGTACTTCATCCTTATCGGAGAGCATCTTGAATACAAAGACGGAAAGAACGATGATAACGAGGAAGATGACCATACTTGCAGCGGATGCAGTTCGATAACTGTAGGAACCGCCGAAGACCTGATTGTAGATAAAGATCGTGTTCGTCATGGTAGCGTTACGAGGAGCGCCCTTACCATTTGTGATCGAAACAGGGATATCGTACATGGTCAAACCACCGATCAATGAAGTAACCAATGTGTAAAGCATGATCGGCTTCAGGTTCGGAAGTGTAATATGAATAAAGGTCTTAAACTCACTCGCGCCGTCAACATCCGCGGATTCAAAGATCTCGGGACTGATACCCAATACACCGGAGATCAAGATGATCATGGTGTAACCATACCACATCCAGAACTGAATGAATGCGACTGTGATACGTGCCGCAAGCTTATTATCCAGGAAGTCAAAAGGTTTATCGAATAATCCGATACTCTGGAAAATACCGTTGAGCGGTCCAACCGGATATCCGAGAAGCGAGTTGAACAAAAGTGCAACGGATGCCGCTGTGATGATATTCGGCATATAAAATACGACCTTAAAGAAGCCTTGTCCGCGGATCTTATTACGATGGCGGGTAAACCATGCGGTCAAAAGAAGCGCCAGAAGCATCTGCGGAACGAAGTTCATGATCCAAATAAGGAACGTATTTATAAATCCCTCTTTGAAAACCGAGTTATCCAGAATACGCTTGTAGTTGTTGAAAACATCATCCGTAAGGAAGCTGATTTTTTCCTGAGTCAAACCCATAGCGTCTGTGAAGCTCAGGTAAATCGTATAAAATGTCGGGTACAAGTGAAAAACAAGATACGCAAGTACAAAGGGAATGGAGAAAATGTAACCGAAGACATTATGGTTCAGGCTTCTTCTCTTTCTCGTCGGAACAGCGCTCATATCAGTCGCGATCTGTTCGCCCGCGTTCACAGTCGTAGTCTCGTCTGCAGCCCCTTTTTCATTATCAAAAGGTTCCAAGGCGTAAGCCCTCCTTTCTATTATGAAAGTAAGGGTAAGCAGCCTAAACTGCTTACCCCCACTGGCTGACTGTAACTATTATTCAGTTAACAGGCAAATTATTCAACCGTGATGCTAGGCATGTTGTCCTTGATCTGCTGCTTGAACCACTTGATAGCCTCTTCACGAGTCTTCTCACCGCTTGTGTAAGCACGAACAGCATCTCTCCACTGAGTGTTGATAGCTTCGTCATACTCGGTAAGGTTGTCACCCTTTGCATATGCGCAACCTGCGATGAAGGTAGGGAATGCATCCTGACCATTCAGGAATTCAAGAGTACCATTGGATCTCTCCATAACAACGCTAGATGCTACAACGTCCTTAGTCTTAACGGAGTCAGAGAACTTAGCGTTAGCCCACTCGTACTGGAGACCTGTATCAGATGTATCAAGAGTTACATACTCGATGAGTTCCTTAACACCAGCCTTGATGTCTGCGTTGTTAAGTACGTTCTTGTTAGCAACAAGCCATGTGCCGCCCCAGAAGAAACCAACATTAGGCTTACATACGCCCCACTGTCCGTAGGTACCCATGGACTCAACAGTCTTTCCATCCTCGGAAAGCTTGTAACCACAGTGATCCTTGAAGGTGTAGTTGATCAACCAAGCAGGACCGTAGAAACCAAGAACCTTCTTAGGTCCGATCTCTTCCATATCAGCATACCAGCCTTCTGTCCAGTCCTTAGTATCGTTGTGATAGCCGTTATCCTTTAACTTCTTGGAGTAGTCAAGGAAAGCTTCTCTCTTAGGATCGATGTAGAGCTTGCCGTCTACAACCCAACCCTTATCGGAGCTGTTCTCGATTGCGTGCCAGATATCACCATCACCGGATACGATAGCATAGCCCTTAGCCTTACACTTCTCAGCTGCTTCGAAGAAGCTATCCCAATCCTTACCGATTGCCGCCTCAACGGTCTCGGGCTTATCATCGCCGAAAACGTCCTTAGCAACTTCACGGTTGTAGATGAATGCACCGCCGTTTGCCTGATAACCAAGAGCTACGACCTTGCCGTCTCTTCTGGTGATATCAGCGGAGTACTGAGCGATACCAGCATCCTTAATCTTCTTCTCAACGTCGATACCGAGATCTTCATATGTACAAGCATAGGAAGAAGCGGAACCGGTGGTGTACTTCTTAACGAAAGCTGCCTCAGCCATGTAGATGTTCGGGGTCTTAGCGCCGCCGTCAGCAAGAACCTGGTCCAGAGCCTTCTGGTAAGCACCGTCGTCTGTAGCAACGACCGTGTAGTTCAACTCATACTTAGCTGCGAAATCCGGATGAGTAGAAACGTACTTCTTGAACATGTTAGGAACTTCCTCAGTGAAAGCCATAACTTCAATCGTAGTCTTCTTTCCGCTCGGAGCCTGAGTTGAGCTGGTGTTACCAGCCTGTGTAGTGGTGTCCTTGTTGTCGTCCTTGGAGCAACCGAACATGGATGTAACTGCCATAGCAGAAACCATACCAAGAGCTGCAACCTTAGTTAAATTCTTTTTAACCATTTTTTTCCTCCTTAAATAGTTAAGAATTACCCGAAGCGCTTCGCTTCGGAAATGCTATGAGGCTCGATTTCTCTTTATTCGACCCGGGATCAGTGACCGGGTGCAACGCACCCCAACCCGTTTCGATCGCTTCATTTTGTGATAATCGCACAAAAAGAGAACTCATTCCCTCACGCTACACTGTCATTTTACACCATAACCCGTTCTCGTGCTTCGCAAATATTGCGATTTTTCGCCCAAACTTTGCTCCGTTCATGGTTTTTTCACATTTCATTCATATTTTGGGCACTTCTTGTATAACGAACCTATGCCCCAGAGCCATGAATCCTGTGGTTTTTTTGGTCAAACTGCTCGAAGGCTTATTTATTTTTTGCAATCTTTCACAATTTTTGCAGTTTTTCTCTCAACTTAATCGATTTCGCTAATTTTCGGAACATGAAACGACGCAGATCCGTGTATTTCGTTCTCGGATCTGCGTCCATCGCATAGTTATTATTTTTCAGTCTTTTCGGACTTCTCGCCTTTAGAAAGATGCATCAGAATGAATACGCAGATCATAATGATGGTGATCGTAACGAAGATACCGATCAGACCTTTACCCATCAGTTCAAAGGACTTCGCGATAACTTCGCTCTGTTCCATCGTAGCTTCGCTCGCAGCATCGGCAGCGGCACCGACTGCATCGGCCCCGTCCTGTGTCAATAACATAAGGGATGATAATACGTTCATAGTGCACCTCCTACAGCATACCAAGCACAAGCTTGATGACAATACCGCCGGCTACCGCGCTGGCTACCTGTCCTGCAACATTCGCGCCGGCTGCATGCATGATCACGATGTTTCCGGGCTCCTCTTCCTGTGCCATCTTCTGAACGACACGGGAAGCCATCGGGAAGGCCGATATACCGGCTGCGCCGACCATCGGGTTGATCTTATTCTTCGAGAACAGATTCATGAACTTTGCAAACATAACGCCGCCGATGGTGTCGAAGATGAACGCCGTCAGACCGATCGCCATGATCATCAGGGTCTCCACAGTCACGAAATGCTCCGCTCGCATGCTGAATGCGATGGTGATACCGAGAAGCAATGTGATCAGGTTGGTCAATGTATTCTGGGCCGTCTCGTTCATGGTGCCGAGCACGCCACACTCACGGATCAGGTTACCGAACATCAGGAAGCCGACCAGGCCGAGTGCCGAAGGCGCGATCAGACCGACTACGAAAGTAACGACGATCGGGAACAGGATGCGTGTACGTTTAGAAACATTCGACGCGGAATATGCCATGCGGATCCTACGCTCTTTCTTCGTGGTAATGAGCTTGATGACCGCCGGCTGGATGATCGGAACGAGCGCCATGTAGGAATAGGCACAAACCGCGATCGCGCCGACATATTTGGAATGAAGCACCTGAGATACCAGGATGGAGGTCGGACCGTCCGCAGCACCGATGATACCGATGGACGCCGCATCCTTTAAGTCAAATCCAAGCAGAGCCGCCATCGAGATCGCAAAGAAGATACCAAACTGCGCCGCTGCACCGAAGAGGAACATCTTCGGATTCGAAAGCAACGGACCGAAGTCGATCATCGCACCGATACCAATAAAAAGCAGGATCGGCATCATCTCGGAAGCATCGATGCCGACATTAAACAACCACTCGATGATACCGGCTGCCCAGATGGTATCTCCCGTAGATGTCTGAATAGGCGTATTCAGAACTGCCGAGAACGGGAAGTTCACCAGGATCGCACCGAAGCCCATAGGAATAAGAAGCGCGGGCTCATAGCCTTTTTTAATGCCCAGCCAGATCAACAGGGCACCGACAACAAACATCACGCCCTGTTCCCAGGTCAGATGTGTTATACCTTCAATCAAGAAATCCATGTTCTACCTCTTTCTATGCGGCCGGGCTTAGGATCGCCCCGCGCGCCATATCATCAGTATAGCGAAGTCGGCGGAAAATGTCCACCGCATCTTTCTTACAAAAAATGGTCGAAAACGTCGAAAAACGATCATTCATGTTCGAACTCGTCGTCTTCGATGATCTGTGTCGGCTGCTCCACAGGCACCTGCTGTGTCGGCTGTTCCACAGGAACCAACTGCGTCGGCTGCTCCACGACCTCACCGCCGGGGTTCTCCTCGGTGGGCAGAACCTCCTCCGTCACCGGTTCGGGAAGCGTCACCTCTTCCTTCGCGCTGATCGACAAAAGCTTCTTATACTCTGCGATCTGCTTCTGCACCTCAGCCGCCTCTAAGGAAGCATCCTCGATCTCGTGATTTAAGTTCACGATCTCATCTTCGTATTGCTCCAGACGTTTCTGCTGCTCAGTCTTCGGAACATCCTTATACTTCGCAAGTGCCTCGTCGCACGCGCGGATCAGATCCTCCACCGTCTTATTCTGCTGTTCGAGCTTCGTCAGATCTTCTTCCAGTTTCGTCAGCTGTGCGTTCTGCTTCGCCAGTTCGCTCATGCGCACCCGCTTCGTCACGCCGACCAGGAGCCAGACTACGAGCAAAATAGCGATCGCTGCGACCAGCAAACGCAGGCCGATCGCCATGCGTCTCCACGCACGTCTGCGCTGTTCCTTTAATCGTTTAATGCGTAATGCTCTCTCTCGTTCGGTCATTCTCTGTCCTCCTCTAAATCGATTTGGGGCAGAGACTCGGTCTCTTCCACGGCCAATGAAGACTCGGCAGCCCTCTGCTTCAGATATGCCAGGATCGCCTCATCGTGAGCGATCGCGGCAGACTGCTCGGCGATTTGTTCCTTCATCTGGTTGATCTGCTCCTCCAGCCGGTCTGCACTCTCCTGCACGCGGCCGTCCGCACGCTCCAGCGCAGCATAGGATAAAGATTCCTTCTGTTTCGTCTCGTATTCATCCTGCAGGGAGTCCCACACAGACTGAACGGCCGCCTTTTCCTGCTCGATCGCAGCGATCTTCGCGTCATTTGCCGCGCGCTGCTCCGCGATGGAGGACAGGCTTCCCACGGTCGAGAGCACGACCATCAAAAGGATGAGCGTGATCGCGCCTAAGATGACCAGCGAGATCTTCTGTGCTTTCATAGCTTTCATAGTTACCTCTTTGTAAACCTCTCAATCATTACGAGCGGTCAATCTCCGAACGTGCCGGTAAATACCGCGCACGAGGTCGGAGCCATGTCCGCCACGATGTAGCCGTCGCGCGTCTCATAAGGCACGCGGCCGACATTATAACCGGAGATCCCGGTCTGCATGACGCGGCAGATCGCCTCCGGATCATTTTCCGGTGCGCCCACGCGCCATACGGGAACATACAGTTTCTGGTGTGCTTCACTGACATTGACCACGACGACCGCATAGCCGCTTTCGTCAAAACGTCCGTAGGAGATCATGCCGGGCTGCGCCGTCAGAAGGACGAGGGAGCCGGTCCGCAGGCACTGCGTCCGTTTGTGGATGCCGATAATATAATGATGGAACTCGATCATCTCGAGGTCCTCGCGGCCCCAGGGATAGGTCCGTCGGTTGTCGGGGTCCGTCCAGCCCACCAGTCCGGCCTCATCGCCGTAGTAGACGGTCGGGGCACCCGGCCACGTCATCTGCATCACCACGCCCAAGCGGAAGACCGCCTTGTTGATCCCGCGCTCGGCTGCCTCGCTTCCGCGTGAGGAAAGCCGGCCGACCGTGTGGTTGGTGCGCGTCATGAAACGCGAGTGATCATGGTTGGACAGTTCGTTCATCGCCGCCAGGAGCGACGGTCCGGACATGCGGCTCATGTGGTGGGTAATGTTGCGGAAAAACCAGTCACCGTTCCCCAAACGGCCGCCGTCATAGCTGTCCGAATGTTTATCCAGTCCGGTCAGGAAATACGTGACCGGATCCATAAACGCATCGTAATTCATCACGGTGTCCCATTCGCCGCCCGAAAGATGGGCCGCCGGGTCGCCGTAATGCTCAGCGAGGATCAGCGTCTGCGGCGCCGCCTCGCGCACGTTCGTGCGAAATTTCTTCCAAAATTCATGGTTGTACGCCTCGGAATGTCCGAGATCTGCCGCGACATCCAGTCGCCATCCGTCCGCGCAGTACGGCTCGGACACCCATTTGCGGCCAATGCGCAGCATGTCCGCCTCCAGCTCGGGCGAAGCTTCATAATTCAGTTTCGGCAGCGTGCGATGTCCCCACCAGCCGTTGTACGCACGGTTGCACGGCCAGAACGAGTCCTCCTCGAATGAGAAATACGAGTGGTACGGGCTGGAGCCTGTGATGAAAGCGCCGGGCTCGTATCCCGGGCGGTCGCTGTACAGGAACTCCGCGTCCATGTAGCGGTTGAAAGAACCGCAGTGATTAAACACGCCATCGAGGATGATCTTCATGCCGCGCGCGTGGATCTCCCGCACCAGCTCGGCGAAATACGCATCCGCCGCCTCGAGGTTCTCTTTGCGGGTCGTGCGGTTGATGTAGCGGGTCGCCTCATGATTGTCGAAGCTCCCCTCCGGCAGCACCTCTCCCTCATCGAAGGGGATGACCGCCAGATGCGGATCGATATGATCGTAATCCTGCGCGTCGTACTTGTGGTTCGACGGTGAAACAAAGATCGGGTTCAGGTAGATGACCTCGACGCCCAGATCCTGCAGGTAATCCAGTTTCTGACGAACGCCCTGCAGATCGCCGCCGTAGAAACGACGCACGTCGAAACGTCCCGGCAGCGCGTCCCACGTATCCGCGTGGCTGACCTGGCCGCCGATATAGGCATACTCTCCCGTCTGCACGTCATTGGCCGGATCACCGTTACAAAAGCGATCGACGAAAATCTGGTAAATGACCGCGCCCTGCGCCCATTCGGGCACATAGTAGCCGGGATAGATGTGGAAATCATAATCGGTATTCACGACTTCGCAAACGCCGAGCTTGTTGTAATACAGGACGGCATCCGCGTAATCCACCCGGAAATGGTAGGAAAGCGGAGCGTCGCTAAGCCGGCCGGTCTGCGCCTCGTAATAGGAAAAATGAGAATCCTCCCGTACACGCTTCATGGGCACGTCCTCGCGACCGTCCATGATGAGCCAGACATCCGCCTCGTCTTCGCGGCCGATGCGGATCGTAAGCGTCACGTCGTCTCCGATGTTCGGCTGGTACGGCGCGCGAAACTGCGCCGTCTCGTCCGCGTGCATACTGTCCTTGCTACGCGGCAATAGTGTTCCTGACATGTGGGGATCCTCACTTGAGTGAAATAAAAAAACCCGGCGGGTTGGGCCGGGTTCGCATTAAATCGCAGTCACGCCGCTTTCACGACGTGAAAACCAAATAATGTATTGGGGGGGTTTACGCTATATAGTATAACACAGGTTCTCGGAAAAGTCTGCACAAACTTTCAGGAATTTCCCACAGATTTTTTGTGCACTTTGTACTGTATTTTACTATTTTCGTATCTATTTTTCCCATTTTTAGAGTTCAGATACGAATAAAGCCTCAAACTCCGGCGCCATGATCTTTTCTTTCTTCAGAAGAAGTTCTGCACAACTGTGCAGTACATGTTCGTTCTTCTTGATCAAATCATACGCTTTCGCGTAGCATTCGTCAACGATTCTCTTCACTTCCTCGTCGATCTTGCGGGCAGTGTCCTCGCTGTAGGTGCGTACATGGCCCAGATCGCGTCCGACGACGACCTCATCGTCCTCGCTGAAGTGCAGAACGCCGACCTTCTCGGACATGCCGAACTCGGTCACCATACGCCGAGCGATCTTCGTCGCGTGTTTGATATCCATGGTGGCTCCGGTCGTGATATCACCGAAGATGATGTCCTCGGCGATCCGTCCGCCCATGTCCACGCAAATATCGTCCAGAAGCTTCGCCTTTGTGTGGAACATCAGATCCTCCTTCTCCGGAAGAGGCATGGTATAACCGGCAGCTCCGGTTCCGGTCGGGATAATGGATACCGTATGCACCGGTCCTACGTTCGGGAGCAAATGCAGCAGGATCGCATGTCCAGCTTCATGATAAGCTGTGACCTTCTTCTCGATCTCCGCCACGATCCGAGATTTCTTCTCGGTCCCGACAGACATCTTGATGAAGGATTTCTCGATATCTTTCTTAGTGATGAACTTCCTCTGGTCTTTCGCTGCCGCGATCGCCGACTCGTTCATGAGATTTTCCAGATCCGCTCCGGTGTAGCCGATGGTGGTCCGCGCCAGTTCATTCAGGTCCACATCGTCCGCAAGCGGCTTATTCTTCGAATGTACCTTGAGGATCTCTTCACGTCCGCGCACATCCGGCGGAGAAACTGCGACGTTGCGGTCGAAACGACCGGGACGCAGAAGCGCCGGATCCAGGATGTCCAGGCGGTTCGTCGCCGCCATGACGATGATGCCTTCATTGACCGCGAAGCCGTCCATCTCTACCAAGAGCTGGTTCAGCGTCTGCTCGCGCTCATCGTGGCCGCCGCCCATACCGGTACCACGCCGACGGCCGACCGCGTCGATCTCATCGATAAATACGATACAAGGGGCGTTCACCTTCGCCTGCGCGAAGAGGTCGCGGACACGCGACGCGCCGACACCGACGAACATTTCCACGAAATCCGAACCGGAGATTGAGAAAAACGGTGTATTTGCCTCGCCGGCAACTGCCTTCGCGAGGAGGGTCTTACCGGTTCCGGGCGGTCCAACGAGCAGTACGCCCTTCGGAATGCGCGCCCCGAGTTCCAGATATTTCTTAGGATCCTTCAGGAAATCAACGATCTCCTCGAGATCTTCTTTTTCTTCAGTCATGCCTGCCACATCGGCAAATGTGGTGGAGTTCTTTCCGGGCAATATCATGGTCGCCCGGCTCTTACCGAAGTCGGTCATGTTCCGTCCGCCGCCCGCCGCCGCTGCCATGGAATGGTTGAAGAACACCAGCAGCAGGTAGAGCGCCACGATGATCAAAAGCACCGGCAGGATGGTCGTCATAAAGTAGCTCTGCCGGGGCACATCACCGAAGGTGAAGGACACGTTCGCGTTCTGCAGGACGCTCGCTGCTTCATTGACATCGGATACATTGACCACGTATTTATCCGCTGAATTATTCAGTCGGAAGTAGACCTTACCGGTCGGGATCTCTGCATTCTGACTGATCTGCACCTCCGTAAGGTTGGACGGATCGCGGCCGAGCTCTTCGGCCAGTCTCGAATAGGTCCACTCGGTCGCCTGATTATGACTGTATGAATACCAGACCAAAAGGCCGACGACCACAAGCATGGTAAATAGGTAGATCTTGTAACCTGTGTTGCTTCTCTGTTTCAAATTACTCCTCCGAGAATTCCACTACGCCGACGTAGGGAAGATTTCTGTACTTCTGGTCGTAATCCAGACCATAGCCCACGACGAAGGCGTCGGGGATGACAAAACCGGTGTAGTCCACGGTCACATCATGCACCACGCGTCGGTCCGGTTTATCCAAAAGCGTGCAAAGCCGCAAACTCTTCGGGTTGCGCGCGCTCAAAAACTTCAACAAATAGGAAAGCGTCCGGCCGGAGTCGATGATGTCCTCCACCACGATGACGTTGCGTCCCTCGATCGGGTGTGCCAGGTCCTTCGCGATGCGCACGGTACCGCTCGAAACGGTGCCGCCGCCGTAGCTGGACACGCACATAAAATCAAACGTCACCGGCATGGTCAGATGCTTCGCCAGTTCCGTCATAAACATCACACTGCCCATCAGAATGCAGATCAGGTGCACCGACTCCCCGGCGTAGTCCGCATTGATCTGCGCGGCGATCTCCTTCACACGTTTCTCCACATCCTCCTCAGGGATCATCACGGAAATATTCTCTTTCATACGGACACCTCGATTTATCTCTTATGTTTCTCGATCCAAGCGATCGTCTCTTCGGGCAATGCTACTTCTGCCACGTGCCGCGTCTCCTCGGTGATCTTATACTCCTCGCCGATCCGGAAACCGCACACCCAGACGATCTTCTCGCCGTCCGCGACCACCGGCCACAGGCTGCGCTCGTTCACATCGATCTTCGCTTCCATCAGTACGCGTGTCAGCTTCTTGCATCCGCCGTCCGCGCCGATCCTCACCAGATCGCCGCCCTGCGGAGTCCGCAAACACAACGACGCCTCTATTTTATCATAATCCAGCCATTTCGTATAGACCGAACTGCGGATTTTCTCTTCATTCGCCCGGTAGAAATCCACACCGCCGTCGAAGACGCGGACCATAAGTTCCCCGAGAACCGGTCGGGCATCCGCGGTCTCGTGTTCGAAACCGGCCTCAGCCTGCATCGTGGCTTCCTTCGTTCCGATCTTCAGCCGGTCGAAACTGCGCCACGCACATACGCCCTGCGGCAGCATCACGCGCCGCCCCGACTGCTTCTCCAGAAGCCCGCACACATCGTCGATGTGCACCGCCTCGATATTCGTGAGGTCGTCGCCCTTCGCTCGTCCGATGCACTCCCGCACCACGTACGTCCGCAGTGCCTCGGGCAATGCTTTCAGCGCCTCCACGGGAACGCTTATGCTTCCATTCTCGGTCACTGCTTGTTCGTCCGTGAAGCGAGCCGCTTCGTCCTGCATATATTCTTCGATTTGTGATAGCTGCCCCCGCATTCGAGCCCACGTCTGGGAGAGGCTCTCCTGCTCCTCCCCGCGCGCGGCTGTCATCGCCGGCAGCACCTGGTGGCGGATCTTATTTCGTGTATAGTCCGTCATCGCATTCGTCGAGTCATTGACATAGTCCTGACCACATTCCTTCAAGTACGCTTCGATCTGCCCGCGGCCGACACAAAGCAGCGGCCGGAGGATCCACAGATCGCCCGCCTCCGTCTTCATTTGCCGCACGGGCTTCATCCCACACAGCCCCGTAAGGCCAGTGCCGCGGATCATGTTAAAGAGCATGGTCTCGTCCTCATCGTCCCGATGATGCGCGACGGCGATGGCTACGTCTGCTGTGGCACTGCTTTCTTTCGGTCGCTCCGAAACATCCCGTGCGATCACCTGCGCAAACGCCGCATAGCGCGCCCGGCGCGCTGCGAGCTCCTCGCTCTCCTTCGTCTCCTCCGCCAATGCCGGAACGTCCACGTGTTCAACTGTAAGCGGAACCTGCAGTTTTCGGCACAGTGCTTCGCAAAACGCCATGTCCCGGTCCGCCTCCGCGCCCCGGATATGATGATGCACGTGGATGGCGCGAAGTTCAACACCCTCCGCCTGCGCAGCCGCCCGAAGCACCAAAAGCAGGCAGACCGAATCCGCCCCTCCGGACAGACCCACATAGACCCGCCGAAAGCGCGTAAGCATCTGCTGCCGCTTCATATATTCAGCCACCTTATCTTCCAGCCAAAACATCGTAGGGACTCCTCTGAACATCAATTCAATACTTCCATAATTATATCAAGGGCAAATAAATCATGCAAGTTTAGCCATCTATGAACTTGCTGTTTCTGAATTTGAAATAGTAAATGGCGCATATTCCGAAGTGATATTAGCTATAGCAGACGGTTTTCTCACGCGCGTGCTACATCTCAATTCAAATAGCCCAAGATCATCTGCCGCTATTCTTCTCACTTCGATTTTCGTAGGAAAAAGTGGTGCAAAAGAGCACAAAATATCTCCTGCATCTTCAAAGCTGATTCTTTTCCCACTAATATTCTCCTCAGATAGAATGATCAACCTAAATGCACTGTCTTCTCCTGTTTCAAATTTCTCAGAATCATACATCGGCGTTATGACAAAACTTGCCTGAGAGGCATCCTCATCATAATAATCTTGAATGATATTCCTAAAGTTGCTGAGAAATCTTGAAACATCGTATTTCATAATTCCTTCAACCTCCTTTGCGAATACTCGCGCTTTGACCAAAACTCCCGAATTATCAGCAATTCTCGCACTTATCTTTAATTGCTTTCCTCAACATTATAACGTATTTTCAAAGGTATTACTACTTGAATTCTTTCATCCGCCCTCTCTTGGGAGAATGCATCCTAAACAAGCTTTTCCTCACTATAAGATGCATTCTTCTGCGCCCAGGCTCGGAAAATGCATCCTACACGAGCATTGTCTCGCTATAAGATGCATTGGCCTAAAGTGGGGCTCAGAAATTGCATCCTATACGGGCAATGTCGCGCTAAAGGATGCATCTCCCCGATCAAAGGTAACCAAAACATTAAACCGGGCCACTCTCGCGAGCGGCCCGGTTTCTTATCTTTCTATTATGTCTCAAAGAATTACTTATCTTCGATCGCGGTCTTTCTGGTTACCTCGACCTTTTCTTCATAGCACTTGAACATCTTGTCCGTGTGCTCCTTCGACATCTTCGGTGTCAGAAGGCTTACGATCGGAACAATGATCAGGCCGCCTACCATAGCGATGGCACCTGCATTGATCGGAGAAGCGATGAACTTAATGAACATATTGGCCACGGTGATGCCGACGCCGAACGCGAATGATGCCCAAACGGAGAGCTGCGTCGTGCCCTTCCAGTACAGGCCGTATACGAACGGTGCCAGGAATGCGCCTGCGAGCGCGCCCCACGAAATACCCATGAGCTGGGCAATGAATGTCGGCGGATCTGCCGCGATCACAACGCTGATCACGATAAAGAATACGACGAAAATACGGATGCAAAGGAGCTGCTTGCGCTCGCTCATCTTCTTAACGATGGTACCGTTGATGAAGTCGAGGGTCAGGGTGGAACTGGATGTCAGTACCAGCGAAGACAGGGTCGACATGGATGCGGACAGCACCAGAACGATCACGATACCGATCAGGATATCCGGCAGTGAGGAAAGCATGGACGGGATGATGGCATCATATACCATGGCGCCGTTTGCGCCGTGGATCGCCTCACCGTCAAAGAGACGCGCGAAACCGCCCAGGAAATAGCAACCGCCTGCGATAACGACCGCAAAGAAGGTGGATACGATCATACCGGTCTTGATGGCCTTCTCGCTCTTGATGGCGTAGAACTTCTGTACCATCTGCGGCAGACCCCAGGTACCGAGGGAAGTCAGGATGACAACGCCCAGCAGGTTCAGCGGGTCGGGTCCGAAGAAGGAGTCGAATACACCGGTCTGAGCGACTGCGAGTGTCTCGCCTTCCGCTGGCTTTACCTCTGACAGTTTGATCAGCGCCTGCGTGAAACCACCCTGACCGTTCAGAACTGCAGCGATGATCGCGATGATACCGCCGATCATGATAAGACCCTGGACGAAGTCATTGAGCGCGGTCGCCATATAGCCGCCGAGCAGAACGTACACCGCGGTCAGGACCGCCATGGCGATAACACACCAGATGTACGGGATATCAAATGCCATTCCGAACAGACGGGACAGGCCGTTGTAAACGGATGCCGTGTAGGGAATGAGGAATACAAACGCGATGGCCGAAGCCGCGATTTTCAGCGCGTTGCTGTCGAAACGCTTTCCGAAGAAGTCGGGCATGGTCTTTGCGGACAATGCCTGCGTCATGACACGTGTGCGGCGTCCCAGGATGGCCCATGCCATCAGGCTGCCGATCACGGCGTTTCCGATACCGATCCAAGTCGAAGCGATACCGTACTTCCAACCGAACTGTCCGGCGTAACCGACGAACACAACGGCAGAGAAATAAGACGTTCCGTATGCGAACGCGGAAAGCCACGGGCCCACGCTGCGTCCGCCCAGGACGAAATCATTGACGTTCTTTGCGTGTTTGCGGGAAATGAATCCGATGAGGATCATGCTCGCGAAAAACACGATCAGGAGCAAAATCTTGACAAACATAAAAGCCTCCATTCGGCCGCCGGGCGGCCGCCTTTCTAACCTGCAGCCGTCTCTCATAGATCGGCCGCTCTTTTCTAACCACTGCCCCGCACGCTTTACTGCGTTAAATTTTAACGCTTTAGTGCGGTAAACAACCATAGTATTACATAGATTTCATGATTTGTCAAGCGGTTTTTATTCCGCTCTTAATATTGTTTTCCAGCTATATGCCGTATCCTGTGGCCACTGATCCAGGCTTATGGCCTCCGAAGACTACAGAAAGCAACCAAAACAAGCTTTTCTGCGTTTCCCGGTGGCCACCGCAACAGATTTATATCCCCATAGACATTCGAAAGGCAACCAATTGCGCTCTTTCGTGTGCACTTGGTTGCCGTTATGTGAATGTGGAAGTATTTAATCAGTTCTTTTCAATTAATATATCACTTTCACCAAATACAGGCCCATAGCGGGTGCGGCGGGGCCGGCGTCGGCGCGGTCGAGGGTCTCGAGGGCCCGTGCGGCGTCCTCCACGCTGCGCTCATGTCGCGCGACCTCCAGCAGCGTTCCGACCAGGATGCGGACCATGTGGTACAAAAAGCCTGTGCCGGTAAATGTAAGTCGCAGGATGCTGCCGCCTTCCGGGCGTTCCTGCTTTCGGATCTCGATCGAATCCACGCGGCGCACCGTGCTCTTCTTCGATGCCTTCAGTGAGGAAAAGCCAAGGTAATCATGCTCACCGATGAGCAGTTCCGCCGCGGCGCGCATCGCCGCAACGTCCGGCTCGTCCTTCATTTGCCAGGCGCGGTTACGTAGCCATAAGTCTTCCACCGGACCGGTCACGATCACATATTCGTAGACCTTTCCGGTCGCCTTCAGACGAGCATGGAAGCGGTCGTCCGCCTCGTAGCATCGCAGGATGCGGATGTCCGTTGGCAGTATGGCGTTCAGTTTCTCCCGGATCCGCTCCGGAGCATCCTCGCAGTGCAGACGGACATTGGCCACCTGACACATAGCGTGCACGCCCGCGTCCGTACGGCCGGCGCCCGCCAACTCGATCTCCTCCTGACTTTCGTCGCCGTAAAGCTGCCGCAGAGCTTCCTCAATGCGCCCGGAAACGGTCTTATCGGTATTGCCCTGCCGCTGCCAGCCGCTATAGCGCGTACCTTCGTACGCAATCTCAAATACGATATTTCGTTTCTTCATTTTTCCTCACCTGAGCGCTTCTTCGGACGCAGCATTTTCCCAACCTTCTTATCCAGTAAGCTCAATGCCCATGCGATCGGGATGGAGAGTGCGAACACAACCAGTGTAAACAACGTTACATTCTCGATATAGTACACCGGCTTGATTCCTTCCCGAATCATGAAGAAACCGAACATGTGGATGAAGATTCCGTGCACCAGGTAGAGTTCCAGCGTGCATTTTCCAAAGAAGGAAAGCGCGCGGTTCCCGAGTTTGATCTTCAGGCTGAGCAGGTAATACATGGACACAAAAACGAATGTGTAGATGATCTGGAATATACAACAAAACAGTTCGGAGATGTACCCATGCGTGTTATACGAATGGTGGGTAGCCCAAAGATACATGGCGCCGGCGTAATTTCCCAGATACCAGAAGACCGGGAACAGGATCAGCGTGATGACCAGCCGTCGAATGTAATGCTTTTTCGTTTTGGCCAGGATGCGCTCCTCGTACTTCGCGGTGAGGATGCCGACCAAAAACATGTGGGCGGTGTTGAACCACCAGGTCCCGTACCCGAACCCTATACAAAACAGGATGTAGAAAACGGTACCGGTAGCGACCACGGCGATGCCGGCCTTATCTTTTTTAAATATTCCGAAGCCGATGAAAAACAGGATATACATCCAAATGATGCAGGGAACGTACCAGACATACGGATGCCAGGTCGTGTGGTCATTGACCGCAAACGGGAAATCGTAGTCCAGCGGAACGCCGCGCCAGATGCGAAAACCGATGTAGACCGCCAACGTAAGAAGTGTCGGGATCAGGATCGGGATCAGGCGCACCGGCAGGAAGCGTTTGAAAAAATCCGGCTTCGATTTCGCGCTCTTATACAGGCCGAAACCGGAGCAGAACAGGAACATCGCGACCATCGGGTAGCCGGCGGTCACGAAGATGTCCAGGCCGTGGCGAATGTATCGCGGGTTCAGCCAGGACGCGCAGGTGGCCTGGGAAATGTGGTGAAATACGATGATGACCGCGCAGAAGCCCAGAAAATTCTTCGTCTGTACGAAGGACATGTTCTCTGTGTTCCACGTGCCTTTTTTGCAGAAATGTGCCCCGAAAAACAAAAGTGCGAGCAGGGCCACGTACCAGATCGCTATCATTGTTTAAACCTTTCTACATATACATAGTGCCTAGACTGATGCATTCCACAGCCTCGGGTGTTTTATCATCAAACCCGGTGCGAGAGAAAAAGACATATTTATAACAATCAAGTCCTGTTTTCTTTACCTGTCTTATCTCTTCCTTTATGACTTCGTCGGATATCTTCCGCTTTCGAAATTTAGCTTCATAAAACACATACCCTTTTTCATCCAATGTTACCACATCAAATTCACCGTTTGTGTGAGCTTTAGGATCATCATAATAGTATTTCCCGATTTTTTCGATCACGGGTTCGATCTTTCCAAGTTTGTTCTGTCGAACCAGATATTGTCTGCAGACCTCCTCAAACTTATGCGGAACATAGTTCTCCTCAAAATCCTTCGCGATATATTTTTCATAGAACGTATCCGGATCCATGATGCTTCGCTGCGATGCGTATTTAAAGATGTATCGAAAGTAAAAAAGTGAAAGGTTATCCTTGATGTAATAACCGGCCTTTCGTTTATTCCCCTCATCATTGATCGGAGCGCGCTTCTCGACCACCTCCATCTTCATAAGTTTATCAAGCACGTCCACTAAAGCCGGGCCACTCGAAACATGCGACTGACTTAAAACATCGCTGTATTTTGAATAGCCGGCAGCCAATGCCTCAAACACCTCGTTAGCATTTACGATTTTTGATATTTCTGCTTTCAGATACATCGATATTTCATTCTCCAGACGAGAACCGGGGGCAACGATCAGACGGATCAGGTTTTCCTTAACACTTAAGCGGTCATCGATCAGCCGATTAAAATACGGAATCCCTCCAAATACCGAATAGATCCGAACCTTATCTTCCTCAGAAAAAGCAGGATAAAAAAGAGCTGACTCATAATAATCCATCTGCACGAGGTTCATGATCAAATCCGCTCTTCCAAACAACGGACTGGCGTGTTCCGTAAGGCTTTGCATGACGTCTACATACGATCCTAAAAGAACCAATTTAAGTTTTGAACGGTCTCTGTATAAATCTATCTTGGTCTGGAGGATACTATCCAAGCCTTTAACATTTTCCCTAAGATAAGGATACTCATCCAGAACAAAAATCATATTTTGATGTTCTGCCAGTTTGAACACATAATCCAGGATCTCTTCAATGGTAGTAAATCCTAATTTGGGTAAATCAATCGTGTCGGACAATACGTCACATATGCTTTTCGCATTGCTTTCTTGGGTGACCTGCTTGCATTCATAATATACGCTCTTAATTTGGGCTGTTCGAAGTGCTTGCTTAACCAATTCGCTTTTTCCGATACGGCGTCTTCCATATATGAGAACCATACGCATTTCATCGGAGCTCATTTCATTTAGTAACTGCGATAATTGATGATTTCTTCCTAAGAATTTCATTTACTCAGCTCCTTCCGGCTCAGTTTGATCCGAGTTAATGCTATTATACAGCACTTTCACCCCGTTGTAAATAGTTAACTCGGATAAAACCGAGTCAGTTTTGTCCGAGTTAATTGTCATGGCCATAGAAAAACCCCGCCGGGCCCGAAGTCGTGTCACATACTTCGTCGCCCGGCGGGCTTCGTTATCTCATATTTAAACGGAACTCTTTCCGCTCTTCTTCAAGTTCTCCTTCAGGTTCTCGAGTGCCTTCAGGATGTGGCGCTTCATGGCCTCTTCCGCCGCGTCGGGATCGCCGGCGCAGATCGCAGCCACGATCTCGCGGTGCTCCGCCACCGTCTTCACGGAACGTCCCTCCGCCTTCATCGAGAAGCCGCGGGCACGGCGAACGTAATTGTGAAAACTGGTCAGCATGTTCTGCAGTGGGCGCGAGTCGGCCGCCTTGTAAATGATGCTGTGGAACTCGGTGTCGAGCTTCCAGATGCGGTCGTAGTCGTCCTTCTGCAGGTAGAACTCCTGCAGGTCCAGGATCTCATTCAGGCGGTTTTTATCCTCCTCGGAGATGTGCAGCGCGCTCCAGCGGGCCGCCAGACCCTCCATCCGCACGCGGATCGCGTAGATGTCCTCGATATCTTTTTCCGAGATGCCGATGACCACACAGCCCTTATTCGGCACATTTTCCACCAGGCCCTCCAGCTCGAGCTGACGCAGCGCCTCGCGGATCGGCGTACGGGACACGCCGAGTTCTTTCGACAGTTTGATCTCGTTCAGCGCGTCGCCCGGCACCAATTCGCCGTTCAGTATTTGATTTTCCAATGTGTTAAACACACGGATCCGTAAGGAATCTCCATCCATCATAATGGTTTACCTCTCTGTCTTTCGCCGTCGCAAATGAACGTTAACTCAGTCGATGTCAAACGCCTGCGGCAGAACATCGTCCAGATATTTCTGCGCAAAGCGGATCATTTCGTTCTCACTGATGACCGTGATACGTCCGTTCTCAAACTCCTCGTCGATCTCTTTCTTGATCGCCATAACACCCGGCAGTTTCTTATCGATCATCTGATCACCCTTGAGGCCGTAGTACTGGTTGTACCAGCAGGCAATGCCGGCCAGGCCCGAGGTGTTGGACACTGCTACGAGCGGCGGACGGTTCAGGATCTTCTCCGTATCGAAGATGTTGTAGATCTCCGGGTTCTTCAGCAGACCGTCGGCGTGGATGCCTGCACGGGTCACGTTGAAATTCTTTCCGACAAAAGGCGTCATCGGCGGGATCTCGTAGCCGGTCTCCCGCTCCATGTAGCGCGCGATCTCCGTGATGACCGTGGGGTCCATTCCGTCGAGGGTGCCGCGCAGGGAAGCATACTCAAATACCATCGCCTCGAGCGGGACATTGCCCGTACGCTCGCCGATACCGAGCAAGGAGCAGTTTACCGCGCCCGCGCCGTACAGCCAGGCGGTGGAAGCATTGATCACACCCTTATAAAAATCGTTGTGGCCGTGCCACTCGAGCATTTCGCTCGGCCCGCCTGCGTAGTGCTGCAGGCCGTAGATGATGCCCGGAACACTTCTGGGCAATGAAACGCCGGGGTAGGACACGCCGTAGCCC